>CP070276.1:0-611270 GCA_016916535.1 Dysgonomonadaceae bacterium zrk40 | reverse complement strand
TTTAAAAGTTATCATAAAAGTAATAGTTAATGAGAATTTTAATAGCTGGTGATTTCTTTATTGATGAGCGTTTTCAAAATAATAAACTTATCAATAAATCCGTAAAAGATTTGTTTGATGAAGTTGATTTCCGGATTATAAACCTGGAGGCACCTATTACTCCAAATAATCCGCATCATAAAATCACAAAGACAGGACCTCACCTGAGAATGTCTTCTAATACAGTCTTTCCATACTTGCACCAATTGAAGATTGATGCTCTAACTATGGCTAATAACCATATCTTGGATTATGGAGCCAAAGGTATTACTGATACTTTTAGTGAATTGATCCAACAAAATATTAGATACGTTGGCGCCGGCAACAATTTAACAGAAGCAAGAAAAAACTTGTCAATCGAAAAAGATGGTTTGAAAATAGCCATTATCAATTTCTGTGAAAGTGAGTGGTCAATTGCAGAAGAGGATTCACCCGGTGCTAATCCGATGGATATTATAGATAACACGAATCAGATTAGAGAAGCTAAATCATCTCACGATAAAGTCATTGTGATTGTGCATGGGGGTCACGAATATTATAATTTACCGAGTCCACGTATGCAAAAGCAGTATCGTTTCTATGCAGAACAAGGTGCTGATATTATAGTTGGTCATCATACCCATTGCATTAGTGGACACGAAATGTTTAAAGGAGTACCAATTATATATAGTTTAGGGAATTTTCTTTTTACATTGCCTTCAACTAAAAAAGAATGGTATACTGGTTTATTAATACAATTAGAAATAGAAAAAAGCAAACCAATATCATTTAAGTTATACCATGTAAATCAGGATGATAATAACTTTTGTGTTTCCATGTCAGAGGGTAATGAAATAGACAAAATGCTTCGTTCAATAAGTGAGTTTAATGATATAATACAAGAAAATCATAAATTGCACGAATGTTGGAAAACTTTTCTCGAACAATATTCTGATCAATATTTAAATTCATGTTCACCTGCAGTCGCTGTTGGAAATAATATTGTTAGGCGAGTTTTTAATAAGCTGGGTATTAGTAGAATGCTGGTTACTAAGAGTTTTAATAAAAATATATTAAATCTTATGAGATGCGAATCACATTTAGATGCAATGAGGATAATATTGAGAAATAAATTAAAATAACAAATGGAACGTTTGCGATTGATTTTTTTGTATATATATTTATTTAGTCTAAGTTTTGAAAACTGGTCACCGTGGGGTGGAGGTACTGATTTATTCAGACCAGCTTTGATTTTTGCAATGTTGTATGTTATTTTTTCTCTTTTTGGATTGACAAGAAATTTTAGTTTGCGATATACCAAAAAATTTATCTATCCTTCAATTGCGTTATGGCTAATTATAACATTTTCTTCAATTTTATATTCATTCAAATTTCCAAACGCAAAGTTTTCACTAAATTATACATTGCTAGCTTGTATTGTTTCATTTTGGCTCATATATAATGATATATATAAGGAACCTAAACTGATAAAAACGCTTGTTTTAATTATCATTGTTAACGGCATATTTTTATCACTTATGTCTTTTTTTCAGATTGGTATTGATATTGGATATATGGGTAGGGAATCCTTATTAGGGAACAATCCTAACATAATAGGATTGTCAGCTGTTATTTCTATGTTGATTATTGTTGCAATATTAATTGATAATCCTCTAGGTTACTCTAATAAAAGATTTTTTTTGATATTATTTTTGCCGCTACTTCTACAAACTATTGCTAAAACGGGTTCAAAAGGTGCACTTCTTTTGTTAATGATAGGGTTTTTGGCTTATTTACTAATAATGAAAAAGAAATTCAAATTTAAATTTCCATTATTTTTTGTAGGATTAATTGCTTTCTTTTTTATTTATCAATATCTTCTTCAAAATGAAGTTTTATCTACAAGATGGAACGAATTTATTGAAACAGGCAATACGACAGGACGATCTGAAAGATGGTTTTTTGCTTTACAAACATTCAGAAATTTTCCAATAATTGGTGTTGGAGAGAATGGCTTAGAGCATTTACCTTCTCCATTTATAGGATCAAATGAACCCCACAATGTTTACCTTTATGTTCTTGCAACTGGCGGGATTGTTGCTTTTATACCATTTATCATATTACTAATAAGACTTACTAGAAGTGTTTTTCAGAACAGAAATATTTGGAGAACAGTTTTACCTGTAGTTATTTTAATAATTCTTTTATTACATTGGTTTAAAGCTGGTGGAGGATTAAATTCAAAATTAGTATGGGCATATTTTGCTATAATTAGTTGTAATCCTATTTTTAATAAAAATAATATCCGAAATAATGAAGCTAGCAATACATTACACAAATACTAAGGGATATTTCAGCAAACGATGGATTGAATATTGTGAGATTAATAATATACCATTCAAAATAGTAAATTGCCATTCTAATGATATTGTAGATAATCTTAAAGACTGTGATGGTTTGCTTTGGCATTTTTCACATGCTCATCATATAGACTATCAAATAGGTATAAAGTTAATTGCTTCTCTGGAGGCAGCGAATAAAAAAGTTGTACCTAATTTAAATTCATGTTGGCATTTCGATGATAAGGTTGCTCAAAAATATTTACTAGAAGCTATTGAAGCTCCTTTAATAAAATCGTGGGTTTTTTATTCAGAAAAAGAGGCATTACAATGGATGAGGAATACATCTTTTCCAAAGGTTTTTAAATTAAAAGGGGGAGCTGGCTCAGCTAATGTGAAACTAGTAAAAAATTCCTCTCATGCAAGGAAACTGATTAATAAATCATTTAATACGGGGTTTAGGCAGTTTAATCGAAAAGAACTATTTATATATGAGTTGAAAAAATGGAAAGCAAAAAAAAGCAAAGCTAAAGATGTATCAATAGCATTCTTAAAAATGTTCAAAAAATCCACTTACGAAAAAGTCAAAGGAAAAGATAATGGTTATGTTTATTTTCAAGAATTTCTTCCGAATAATGATTTTGATATTCGTATCGTTGTAATAGGACAAAAAGCATTTGGAATAAAACGTATGTCCCGATCAAACGACTTCAGGGCATCTGGTAGTGGAAATATAATATACGAAAAAAATCAAATAGATGAACGCTGTATTCGAATTGCATTTGATGTAGTAAGTAAACTTAATACCAATTGTTTGACCTTCGATTTCTTATATGATATTAAGAAAGAGCCTCTTATAGCCGAAATTAGTTATGGTTTTTTTCAAGATGCATATGATTATTGTCCTGGTTACTGGGATGATCAGCTCAAATGGCATGTTGGAAAATTTAATCCACAAGGTTGGATGATCGAAGATCTTATTAATAATATCATTTAATTATTATTATATGATTAAGGTATTATATGTGATTTCTAACCTAAATGTTCAAGGTCCAGTGAGACAACTATTATATTTGTGCAAATATATCAACAAAGAACAAATTAGGCCATATATCGTTACTATATCTCAGACCTCTTTTGATAAATCACTCCATTCTAAATTTCTCGAATTGGGGGTAGTAATTTTCGATTTAAAACTTAAAGAAGTTAAAAGCATCCTCTTTGCTCATACTGAGATACAAAAAATAATTACAGATAATAATATAGATATAATTCAAAGTTTTGGCTTTAGATCAGATATTATATCTAGTAAACTAATAAATGTATTCAAAATTACAACCGTTAGAAATACCTTGTTATTCAATTGGAAAATGGTTTGGGGTTCATTTCTTGGTACCATCTTTGGTAATATTCATAGATATTATATCCAGAAGTTTGATAGCATAATAGCATGTTCAACCGCAGTGCATAATTATCTGAGAAAATTATTAATTAAATCGTATACTATCGTAAATAGTTTAGATACAGAAATAATTTCTGAAAGACTTAATTTTGAATTAATAACTGAAAAAAGAAAATTGCTTAATCTTCCAATTATAGCAACAATCAATATTACTGTTTCTAGTCAACTTAAAGGAAAAAACATTGAGTTCTTAATTAAATCATTTCAAGCAAATTCATTATTAAATAGTTATTTAATAATTGCAGGTTTTGTTGATCCGGTAATTGTACAAGAGTGTTCAAAATATGATAATATAATTATTGTAGGAAAAATTAATAACCTTAAAGATTATTTGCAAGCCAGTAATTTTTTTATTTCTGCATCACTACACGAGGGGATGCCAAATGCTGTTTTAGAATCAATGGCAGTTGGAACTCCTGTTTTATTGTCTAATATTCCTTCACATAAGGAAATATTTGAAAAGGCTAATTGTGAAATAGGGAAAATCTTTGATAATAACAATTATAATGATTTTTTTCTTTCATATAAAGAACTATTAAATAGTGACTATAATAAACTTTCGTCAAATTGCATTGATACAATTAAAAATCATTTTAATGCTAGAAAAATGGCTATTGAATATGAAAACTATTATTTTGCAATATTAAAAATTTAATGATGAGAGATAAAATATTAATAACAGGTGGTTCAGGTTTTATTGGATCAAACTTAATAGAACATTTTGCAAAAAAAAACTGCGATATTTTAAATCTTGATTTAAATGCTCCAAATATCTTAAATCAAAATATATACTGGAAGAATATAGATATAACAGATAGAATAAAACTCGAGAGAGAAGTAATAAATTTTAATCCAAACTATGTATTACATCTGGCAGCAAGGACTGATTTAAATGGGAAATCTTTAAACGAATATAAAACAAATACATATGGAACATTAAATTTAATAAAGTCTTGTAACACATTAAAACAAATACAAAGGGTGATTCTCACATCTTCTATGTTGGTATGTAAACCAGGGTACTCTCCAAATCATCCAACCGATTATGACCCCTCAACCATTTATGGTCAAAGTAAGGTTGAAATGGAAAATATTATTAGAAGAGAAAAACTTAACTTTGAATGGGCAATTGTTCGGCCAACATCAATATGGGGGCCTGGTTTTGGTGTACCTTATAGGAATTTCTTTGATATGGTTATTGATAAACGTTATTTTCATATTGGCCATACAGCTTGCACAAAAACTTACGGATACATTGAAAATATAGTCTATCAAATCGACTCAATTTTAAATGCACCTTATGAAAATATTCAGAGTGGAGTTTTTTATTTAGGCGATTATGATCCCACAAACATTAGAACCTGGGCCGATGAGATTGGGACAGAATTGGGAATAAAAATTAAAACAATCCCATATTCGTTAATAAAAATAGCAGCACTAGGTGGAGATGTTTTGAAAAAAGTGGGTGTTAATTTTCCAATGACATCATTTCGTTTAAAAAATATGACCACTGATAATGTACTGGATTTATCCAATACTAAGGAATTGGCACCAAATCTCCCGTTTACAAGAAAAGAAGGAATAAAGAAAACGTTGGAATGGTTAAAACAAAATCCATGAAGATCTCCATCATTTCAACAACCTACAATAGTTCAGCACATATTGCGGATTGTGTGAAGTCTATAAACAATCAGACCTATCATGATATTGAGCATATCATCGTTGACGGGGCATCGAAGGATAATACGCTCGAGATTGTGAATGGTATTCCAAACAGAGTAGAGAAAATTATCTCGGAACCGGATAAAGGCATCTACGATGCAATGAACAAGGGGATTCAAGCTGCAACCGGGGATGTGATTGGGATATTGAACTCAGATGATTTTTTTACTTCAGATGATGTAATTCAAACAGTTGTAGATTCGTTCAAGAACAACGATATTGACGCCCTCTATGGAGATGTGCATTTTGTTTCTCCTGATAATCTATCTAAAAGCGTACGCTATTACTCTTCATCGGTATTCAAACCTTCGTTGTTTAGATTTGGATTTATGCCGGCTCATCCCTCTTTCTACATGAAAAAGGAGTGTTATGACAAATATGGTTTGTATGCGTTGGATTACAAAATCGCTTCGGATTACGACTTATTGATTCGCTATTTGTATAAGGAGAAGATAAAATATAAATACATCAAAAAGGATTTCGTGACCATGCGTACCGGTGGGGTTAGCACGGAGAATTTCAATAGTCGCGTTACATTAAACAAGGAGATTGTAAGAGCTTGCAGGAAATATGGTATCTATACCAATCTATTTATGCTGAGCCTGAAGTATCTCTACAAAATTTTTGAACTTAAAAGATAATTGATCCAATAATATTATGACAAAAAAAGCATTGATCTCAGGTATCACCGGACAGGATGGGTCTTATTTGGCGGAATTCCTGCTGGAAAAAGGATACGAAGTTCACGGACTGCTGCGGCGGTCTTCTTCGTTTAATACGGGTAGGATTGAACATCTTTACCTGGATGAGTGGGTACGGGATATGCATCAGAAACGTTTGATCAATCTGCACTATGCGGATATGACAGACTCCAGTTCTCTGATCAGGGTAATACAGAATATTCAACCGGATGAGATTTACAACCTGGCTGCCCAGAGTCACGTGAAAGTGAGCTTTGATGTGCCTGAATATACGGCCGAAACGGATGCGGTGGGTACACTGCGTCTGCTGGAGGCGGTGCGCATCCTGGGACTGGAGAAAAGTACCCGTATCTATCAAGCTTCCACGTCAGAACTGTTCGGTCTGGTGCAGGAGGTACCGCAGAAGGAGACGACTCCTTTTTACCCGCGCAGTCCATACGGTGTGGCCAAATTATACGGTTTCTGGATTACGAAGAACTACCGTGAGTCGTACGGCATGTATGCTGTGAATGGCATCCTCTTCAATCACGAGAGTGAGCGACGGGGTGAGACTTTCGTTACCAGGAAGATATCCATCGCGGCTGCGAGAATTGCTCAGGGGATGCAGGACAAGCTTTACCTGGGTAACCTGGATGCAATGCGTGACTGGGGGTATGCGAAGGATTACGTGGAGTGCATGTGGATGATTCTGCAGCACCCCGAACCGGAGGACTTTGTGATTGCGACCGGCGAGATGCATTCGGTCAGGGAGTTTTGTACACTAGCTTTCGCTGAAGCGGGCATCACCCTGCGTTGGGAAGGTGAAGGGGTGGACGAGAAAGGGATTGACGCAGCTTCCGGTAAGGTGCTGGTAGAGGTGGACAAGAAGTACTTCCGCCCGGCCGAGGTGGAGCAACTGCTGGGTGATCCAACTAAGGCAAGAACTTTGTTGGGTTGGAACCCGACCAAGACCTCGTTCCCCGAATTGGTACAGAAGATGGTGGCACACGATATGCGTTTCGTGCGTAAGCTGAAACTGAAAGCGGAGATTGACGAGGATTTACAATAAATTTGGTTGAACCAGCGATGCGACGACTGCTTTCTCTTCCCCCCAATGCCGTAAAGGATTATCACCAACTTCACCACCGAAGTGGGAAGGAGTGGTTTTATACCTCGGACCCTCGGGACAAACGGTTGGGATCGGGGAGTGGTACGACCTGGTTGCTGGAAGAGTGTTACCGGGATGAAAATCCGGGTGTAGATTTTAACGACTGGCTGTCTGCAGAGAAGCGTATCCTGATTCATGCCGGTGGTCTGAGTCGTCGCCTCCCTGCCTATGCGGTGACGGGGAAGATAAGTCTCCCTGTGCCGGTATTTCGTTGGGCAAGGGGGCAACGATTGTCGCAGGACCTGCTGAGTCTCCAACTGCCGCTTTATGAGAAGATCATGCAGCAGTCGCCCGCTTCACTGCGTACGCTGGTGGTGAGCGGTGACGTGTACATTCATGTTGAGAAGCCCTTGCAGGAGATTCCGGAAGCGGATGTGATCTGTTATGGTCTGTGGGTGGATGCTTCACTGGCAACACGCCACGGAGTGTTCGCTGCACGAAGAGAGACCCCTGAAGAACTGGATTGCATGCTTCAGAAACCCTCCTTGCGTGATTTGGAGGATCTATCGCATTCCCACTTTTTCCTGATGGACATCGGCCTCTGGTTGCTGAGCGACCGGGCGGTACAGCTTTTGCGGGAACGCTCTTACAGGGATGGAGAGCAGATGCAGTTCTATGACCTTTACAGCGAGTTTGGACTGGCATTGGGTAATCGTCCTTCCATCAAAGATGAAGCAATCAACAACCTTTCGGTAAAGATTCTACCCCTGAATGGCGGTGAGTTTTACCATTACGGCACCAGTCGTGAGATGATCTCATCTACCCTGGCGCTTCAGAACAAGGTGTATGACCAGCGACTGATCATGCACCGTAAGATTAAGCCCAACCCTGCCATCTTCACCCAGAACGCGTTGGTGGATATCTCCTTCACGGAAAGCAATCGCAACATATGGATTGAGAATGCTTGCGTCGGGAAGCATTGGCGACTTTCGGCCGATCATGTGATTACAGGGGTGCCGGAGAACGACTGGCAGGTGAACCTTCCGGAGGGGATCTGCATCGACATGGTACCGGTGGATGAAACAGGTTATGTGGTTCGTCCCTATGGAATCAATGATGCGTTCAATGGGAGTGTCGGTAGCAGGGAGACGATCTGGATGGGTCGCCCGATTGGTCAGTGGTTGGAAGAAAGAGAACTGACTTCCGACCTGCTGGGGGGTGACGGGATTGATCTCCAGCAATGTCCGCTTTTCCCCTGTTTGGAATCAAAAGAAGAAATGGAGCAAGTGCTTAAGTGGATGATCGGGATGGAACCCTTATCCGCTGAAGGTAAAGATATCTGGCTTCGCTCCACACGCTTTTCAGCCGATGCGTTGATGGATAGGGCATCACTGTCCCGATTATATGCCCAACGGTCGGAATACCGACGTAAGAACTATCCGATGTTGGATCAGAACTACGAGAAGAGTGTGTTTTATCAGCTCGATCTTTCTGATGTTGCGGAAGATTATGCGCGTTTGCAGTTGCCTGTGCCCGGGGCTCTTCACGAAGAGACGGATAGCATGCAAAAGATTCACAACAGGATGCTCCGTTCCCGTCTTTTCTCGTCGCGGGGCGACAGCCTGAATGCGGAGAAGGAGGAGTCAGAAGCTTTTTCGCTACTGCGAAACGGGTTGATCAACGCCGTGACGGGAGAGAAGCGTGTTCCGAAGTTGGCAGCGCTTCCCGATCAGATTGTCTGGGGCAGGAGTCCGGTGAGAATTGATCTTGCCGGAGGGTGGACCGATACGCCTCCTTTTTCGCTCTACGCGGGTGGGAGTGTTGTGAACATGGCCATAGAACTGAACGGACAGCCTCCATTGCAGGTCTATGTGAAGCCTTGTGCCGAGCATCACATCGTGTTGCGCTCCATTGATATGGGTGCAACGGAGGTGGTGAAGACTTTTGAGGAGTTGCGGGACTACCGCAAGCTGGGCTCACCCTTCTCCATTCCCCGGGCAGCATTGGCACTTTGTGGCTTTCTGCCTGAGTTCGCGGGTGAACGGTATGATTCACTGGAGCAACAACTGAAAGCTTTTGGTGCAGGGATAGAGGTTACCCTGCTTTCAGCCATCCCTGCAGGGTCGGGTTTGGGCACCAGTTCTATTTTGGCGGCGACGGTGTTGGGTGCACTGAACGACTTCTGTGGCCTGCAATGGAACAAACAGGAGATTGCAACGATCACGTTGGTGTTGGAACAGTTGCTCACCAGTGGTGGTGGCTGGCAGGATCAGTATGGCGGCATCTTGCATGGTGTGAAGTTACTTGAATCGGAGAGTGGTTTTCTGCAACAACCACAGGTGAGTTGGTTGCCGGAATCCATCTTCAGGGATTCATTGCAGACTCCCTGTCACCTGTTGTACTATACAGGCATCACCCGTGTGGCAAAGAATATCCTGGGTGAGATTGTGCGGTCCATGTTCCTGAACGAAGGGTATCATCTCTCCATCCTGCATGAGATGAAAGCACATGCCCTGGATATGGCGGAGTGCATCCAACGGGGGGATTTTGACCTTTACGGTAAACTGATCCTGAAGAGCTGGCAGCAGAACAATGCGCTGGACAAAGGGACCAATCCCCCGGGTGTGGCACAGATCATTGATCTGATCAAAGATTATACCCTTGGGTACAAGCTACCCGGTGCCGGCGGTGGGGGCTACATCTATATGGTTGCCAAAGATCCGGACGCTGCGTTGCGGATCCGTAAGATTTTAGAGGAGAACCGGCCGAACGATAAAGCCCGTTTTGTGGAGATGCAACTTTCCCACAAAGGTTTCCAGGTGTCGAGGTCGTAATGTCGCTTTCAGCTATTACATAGAAAAAGACTCTGAGTATGTTTTATTAATAAGGATAAATATTAGATAAATAATTGGATTTTAGTTAGCAAAGTATTAAGTTTACAACGAAAATGCAGGTGATGTGATAAAACAAATAGAAGCGTAAAATGAGTGCCAAAGAGAAACTAACTTTCAACGATGCTTTGTCTAAATTAGGAATGGACAATGAATCCATTGGCTTGCGTTTTGTCTCTAAAAGGAAAGAGGAGAAAAATCCGGATCTTTTTCTAGCGTTAGAACAGGCTGATGAGTTTGGGGCTACTGCTGTTTATTTTCGGTTTTATGAGGACAACAGACCTCCAAAACCGCAAATCTATCTCTACGATAAATCCGGCGTGGAACGGAATAATGATTCTGATGCAGATATTCATCATCAACTTTGGAATGCCGGAGTAGTGCCTTTTTGTTTTATTTTCAGAGCGTCTCAGGTGCTGGTCTTTAATTGTAGTAAGAAGCCCTCTTCAAACGATTCAAATAATTTTACTACATCACACCATGATCTGATAAACTTACTGAGTGATGCACAACAGAAATTAGATCTTTACAACGCACGGAAATTTGATTCGGGATTATTTTGGGAGTCTGAGCAAGGAAAGAAATTTAATTATCAGGATAGTGCATATCAACAGTTGTTGAAGCAGTTAAGTAATGTAAAATCAATTATTATTTCTCATGTGGGAAAGGAGCATGCCTCTCTGGTGAAGAGATTGTTAATGATGTTGATCCTCATCAAATATCTGGAAGAGAGAGTGGATGATGAGGGGAAAGGGGCATTAAATCCGGCTGAATTCTATCGGACTTTTAACCCTGAAAATCCTACCCTGGAGGGGGTCTTAGACAACCCTGATACTTTCCTGGCTGTATTGAATGAGCTTTCTAAGAAAGAGAATTTTAACGGACAAATTTTTCAGTTGAGTGACACAGAACAACAAACACTCAAAAAGAGAATTGATCTCACCCTTTTACAGCATTTTGTGATGGGTGATATGGAAATTTTCTCAAAAAAAAGTCAGAGTGTGGGGCAGATGAGCCTTTGGAAACTGTATCAGTTTAACTATCTTCCTATTGAGCTGATCAGTCATATTTATGAAGATTTTCTGGCTGATGAGAACGGACAAAAGAAAAAAGGAGTTGTCTATACACCACCATACCTTGTTCAATTATTGATTGACCAATGCATGCCGTTGGATGTTCCGAAAGAACATTTTACAATATTGGATCCTGCTTGCGGATCTGGAATTTTTCTGGTGGGTGCCTACAAAAGAATAATCCAGTGGTGGCGTCTGGAAAACAATTGGAAGAAACCAGGGAAAGAGGATGTCGAAGAATTAAAACAGCTTTTACAGAATAATATTTATGGATGTGATATAGAGGATGAGGCAGTTACGCTGACTTACTTCAGCCTGAGCCTGGCGTTATTGGATTCTTTATCACCAAAAGAGATATGGGGGAATGTGCATTTTGATAATCTTGTGGGTACGAACCTGCTCAAAGGAGATTTCTTTAAATCCTTAGGTGAAGGGAATTTAAAGATTGATTTTCAACTTGTTATTGGTAATCCTCCTTTTGAATCTAAACTAACATATTGGGCTGACAAAGTTGATAAAAGTGAGAGAGAGAACTCTCCAGGGCGTCCCATCATACCGGATAATCAACTAGCGTTGTTGTTTCTGGAACAATCATTTAAATTACTTGTAAATGGGGGTAATTGTTGTCTGATTCTACCTTCCGGCCCCACATTGTATAATGTTGGTTCTCATGATTTCAGACGGTTTTTAATGGAACGATACCACGTGAAGCGCATATTCGATTTTTCCCCCCTTAGAGCGAAGTTATTCATTGGAAGCAGTTCGGCAGCAAAACCCCCTGTTGTTGCTTTTTTTGCTGAGAAGAGTGAACCTGAAAACAGGCCTTGTTTTCACTATATCTTTAGACGAACAAAAGTATCAGGAGAAAAAATTTACTTCGAGATAGATCGCTATGATATTCATAAGGTGTCACATGTCTCTGCCATTAACAATGCAAGCGTATGGCAGGCCAATTTCATGGGTGGTGGAAGATTGCATAATTTATTGGATAAAATTGGCAAGGAGAGGACTTTGAGAGAATACCTCGATGAGAAGGAACAGAATCATGGTTGGAAAACAGGAGAGGGATGGCAGGAATCCTCTGATTCAGAACGCGTAAGACGTGTTAAGCAATTATCTCTGAAAGGGAACAGAACAGATAACGAAGAAAGGGAGTTTATACTTCTTGAAGAAAAACATAAAGCAGATTGGATTACCGGGTTTAATTATGTAGAAACAGGTCGTTTCACTGAAAAAGGAATTAGATCAGTAACGACGTGTGAAAGCAAGTATTTTTTGTGGCCCAGAGTGGAGAATAAAGAGATATTTCAACCTCCACATCTGTTAATTAAAGAGCAAGTTGGGGTAAATTCTATTCCTCTTGAATACAGGGACGATTATTTAACTTTCAAAGACGGGATTTTTGGTATTCACGCACCGGTATCGGACAAGTTATTTTTAAAGAAAATTGAAGAAAGGTACAAGAATAATCAATCTTATGCTGCGTTGTTATGGCTGTTAAGCGGTAAAATTATCACGACAAGAGAAGGTGTTCCATTAAAAAATGATATCCTCTCACTTCCTTACCCCAAAGAAGAAATAGAATTTGATGCGATTGAAAAAATATTACTTTCCGATATATCGGTTTATTATTCTGAATTCAGAAAACTTGGAGAAAAAAGTGTCGTGCTAAACCGTCCGGATAAATATGATTTGGAAGCGTATGGTGTTCTTTTCTGCAGCATTCTGAATTCAGTTTATGACGCTTTTAAACCGTTTAAGCCCATCGTTGGAAATGAGTTTGTCGCTTACCCGTTTGTTCTGGGAGATAAACCGGAGACGGATATTCCCGCAAGTATTGAAGAAATAGAGGTCAAATTGGGAAATCTGATGGAAAGCAGGCAGGGATATAATATTTGGGTGAGAAGAATCGTAAAGGTTTACCATAAGAATGTGATATTCATTTATAAACCGAACCAAAAAAGATACTGGCTCCGTTCCATCGCTATAAGGGATGCCGATGAAACTTTTTTGGATTTATATAAACAGGGGAAGTAATGGAGAAAACCTTTGATAACACTTTTGGAAAACTTTCCAGTGCACAGGATCATACTATCGTCAATAAGATTTTTGAATATATTGTTATAACTCTATCTTCCTTTGATGCTAAAATAGATGAAAATGAAAACACAATCACAAACAGTCTTTGTAAATGTCTGAATTTCCACAAACCTTGTGAGTATCCGTTTTACTTTCATCATCAAAATAAAGAAAGTACAAAAGAAGAAACATCTACGGACTTTGCAGTCTTCGGAACTTCTGCTTATGCACAGGATCATGATATCTGGAGCGATGATTATCCGGCGTTAGTTAAATTTGAGGCAAAGAGACTAAATTCAAAGCTGCCGAAGAAAAGGAAAAAAGAGTATGTTCACGGTGAGTATCAAGAGACAATATGTATTAGTAATTCTGGAGGAATTGAACGTTTTAAAAATGGACGTCACGGTAGGGACGTAAAATATGCAGGATTGATTGGATACATACAGACTGACTCTTCTGCATACTGGTTCAGAAAAGTGAACGAATGGATAAAAGAACAGATAAAATTGGCCAGTGATAGCAAGCTGATATGGAAAAATGAAGATTTACTTGTTAAGGATTATACAAAGAGAAAATTAACGTGCTACAATTCTGTTTCTAGCAGGCTGAATGGAGATAATATCAATTTAAAGCATCTATGGATAGATCTTACTCTCAGTTAAACATAAAGTTACAGATCTTGATACAATACATTATCCATGGTCGAAGCTTCATGCCAAGGTCTATAAAAAAAAACAGGATGATCGCTTTCAACGTTGGGAGATCGGCATTCAGCAAAGAGCGTATTTATTCTTAGACCCTGTATGATTCAGGATCCTGGTAGCCAAGGACTATAATACAAAAGACCAGTGGGAAATATAACAGGCGGCCGCTTTGTTTCTTGAATTCAGTCAATTCGCCGATCTCAAGAAACTGATTTATTTTTGAATAAAAGTTGTTTTAAAGAGAGAGGGAAGTTTAATTAGTTTTATGAACACAATTGAAGTTTTACAAGAAATTTACTCTAATATACCTGAAATTAATGAAGTGTTATTTCATTATTTTCCAAAGCAAATATTATTACAAGATAGGATAAATTTTGGTGCCATTGAAAATATCCAATACAAAGAGGCAATGGCTATTAGGAGTAAATATAAATTGCCTTTTTGGGACTCTATTATGCTTACGTATTTTGGAAGAGAAATAGTATCTAATAAAATTTTAGGGAGTGCGTTGGATCATAATAAAGCAGTGGATGAGTTTTGGATTAAAAATTTGTACCAACTCAATGATTTCTCTCATGAAAATTTCCCATCCAGAAATGTAGCCTTAAATTCGAAGGTGAAGTTGATTAATGGACAGATTAAGCATTTACCATTATTAGATTTCCACATTCCTATTGGATTGACAAATGTAAAAATTGTAATTAAAGTCCTTAAACATCTGGGCTTTACTAGTGGATATATTTTGGAGAGTGGAGAATCTTATCATTTTATCGGGGATTATCTTATAGGCGATGAGGAATTATTAAATCTTCTTTCTCGATCGCTATTATTTTCACCCATAATAGATAGAGCTTGGATTGCACATCAACTTTTGGAAAAATCATCATCATTAAGAATTGGATATAAGCATAATATCCTTCCACATTTAATTCATAAACTAAATCATGACTGACAGAGAAATTCGGGAAAGATGGGAGACTTTATTGTATCCCGAACGTTTCAGAGATTCAAAAGGTAATAAAACTGTAGATTATAAGGAAGATAAATATCCTCGAAATCCGTTTGATAGTGATTTTTCAAGAATTACATTATTCAAGTTTCGCAAGTAAAAATTCAGTAAAAATAATCGCATAAAAAAACGGCATAGAGGCTTCTGTAATTCACAGATTATTAGTATATTTAAGCGTCAAAACCAAAAATACTAACAGCCCTATGCCGATATACAAAAGTAACTCCATTTTATCAGAAATCAGCGTTTTTTTCAAGAAAGATGATTCAAACAGTGCCCTTTTTACCCTGACGGATATGCTAAAAGGTTTCAACATGTCGGAGAAGGTCCTCTTCGGGAGCAGGAGCAAATGCAACAGCAAGTATTCCCTGCTGCAGGTGCTCGAGTTGCTGATTATGTTCCCCTGTTTCATGATCAAGAATCCTTACAATTATTGTCGATCATCCTTAAGCGGCTTCTTTGGCTGCGAAAAGGATGTTTTCTACCGTTTTGTGAACAACGAAATTTATGATTGGCGCAAGATACTCTACCACTTCACCATTCAAATATGGAACAAGGTTCGCGTGAGAAGTGACCACAAGCATCAAACTGTTTGCCTGATGGTGGACGATACCGACTTTCCCAAGACGGGAAGGCGTATTGAAAACATCGGCAGGGTCTATTCCCACCTGGGACACAAGACGATCCTTGGTTTCAAATCTCTCTTTCTGGGCATCACGGATGGCAAGAGCCAGTTCATCCTCGACTTCGCCATCCTCGGGGAGAAGGGCAAGAAGAACAACTTCAGCATGAGCGACAAGGAGCTCGAATCGCGGTTTTCCAGGGATAGAGATGAAGCCTCCCCCGTTGTAACGCGGGCAAAAGAGTACGGGGAGAGCAAGATCCAGTTGATGATAACCATGATAAAGCGAGCCATTAGAAAGGGCATCCGCTTTGACTACCTGCTTGCCGACAGCTGGTTCACCTGCTCGGAGGTGATTCGCTTCATACGTGCCCGGCACATCAAGTGCCATTACCTGGGTATGATCAAGATCGGGAAGAAGGGAGTTACAAAATACGGTTTTGAAGGGAAGGAACTCACCGCCCGGGCACTGATCAATCTGCTTGAAGCCAGGGGTGAAGCCAGAAGGAGCCGCAAGCTTGGTTGTCAGTATATTACCGCTGACGTTCGCTTTGCGGGCACAGATGTACGTATCTATTTTGTGAAGAGAAAAAAGGAGTCCTGGAATGGAATAATGACGACCAACCTCTCCCTGGAGTTCCTGGAAGCCTATCGGATTTATGCCATGCGCTGGTCCCTCGAGGTCTTCTTCAAGGAAACCAAGGGATTGCTGGGTATGGGCAAGTGCCAGTCCCGGAACTTCGCAGCGCAGCTTGCCGCAACCACGATCACGGCCTTGCAATACAATTTGCTTTCCCTGGCCAAAAGGTTTACCAGTTATGAGACCATTGGCGGAATCTTCAGGGATGTGCAACACTCTGGCATGGAGCTCTCTGTAACGGAGAGGATATGGGGTATTATCCTCGAAATGGTGAAAATCATGACCGGGATCTTCTCCATTGAAGAGGAAGAGATCTTCGATGCAATCATTAACAAATCGGATAATCTGGCTCACTTTATCAACTTTTATGAACTAAAATTGGCAAGTTAGCAACTTGCGAAACTTGAATTACATTATCTTCTCCTTTTAGAAGACTCCAAGACAAAGCTCAAGTTTTTCCTTTAGAAAAGAACGACTTTGCTAGGACGAGACTGACACATTCTGTTGAAGTATCAGGACTAGCCAGAAGCATAGGAGTTAGTGTTGAAAATATTCTTCATAAAAAGGATTATATCGTTTCTGACAAAATTGGACATATACCTTCAATTTTATCAGTAGCTGGTTTGATACATGATATTGGCAATCCTCCATTTGGTCATTTTGGTGAGGATACAATAAAATTGTTCTTTAAGAATTTGTTCAAAAATAATGCACCTATAGATTTTCATGACAAATTGACCCCACAAGAAAGAGCAGATTTTGAAAAATTTGATGGGAATGTTCAAGGATTAAGAATACTGTTACGTCTTGGCTTAACCAAAGATGAATACTCATATAACCTTACTTTTCCAACATTATCGTCCATTATAAAATATCCTTATGCTTCAACCAATATAGATGGTTCAAATTCAAATACAAAGTATGGTTATTTTCAATCTGATAAAGATAGATTTAATGATATCAATATCAAATTAGAACTTGATGGAAAAAGGCATCCATTGGTATTTTTATTAGAAGCCGCAGATGATATAGCATATTCGGTTTCTGATATCGAAGATGGTTGTAAAAAAGGCACAATCACATGGGAAATTCTTATGGATACATTGAAATCCAAACAATATGAGTCGGATCATAAATGCAAAAAATTAGCATCTGAATTAGAAGAAATAAATAAAGAATTAACGAACAGCAAATTTCCCTCAAAATTGTTATTGATTGCACAAGAATGTAGGATTAAAATACAAATACAGATGATACCAGATATTATCAAGGTATTTATGGATAATCATGAAAAAATATTGAATGGAGAATTTACAAACGAACTATTAGAAAAGTCAGACTCACATTTGTTAAGATGCTTTACTAAAGAAATCGCTAAATATAATTTCAATAGTAAGAGTGTAGCCAAAATGGAACTATTGGGTGAAAATGTTTTGACTTATTTATTAGAAATCTTTGTAAGTGCAGTATTATCTGAAGATCGTTTTGATAGTGGAACAAAGAATGGAAAATTATTTAATTTAATTTCTGGTTATTATAAGTATAGATACAACCAATCTAAATACTCTAAAGATATATATAACAGACTTATGCTTGTGACTGATTATATAAGTGGCATGACTGATACATATGCGTTAACATTATATCACGAACTACTAGGGCTTGAGTAATCTATAAAATTACAACACCATATACAAACAAGAAATGGATTTAGTTTTTCAATCAGTTGATAACATGATATGAAATCAATTCTCATCACTGGTATTAACGGATTCGTGGGTACCAACTTCACAAACAGCTGGTTCAGGAACCATACTATATTTGGTCTGGATATTCATCAGCCTGAAAAGGAGGGTGTGAAACGCATATTCGGTTGGGATGAACTGGGTAAGGTGCCTCCGGTGGATGCAATTGTGCACCTGGCGGGTAAAGCGCATGACACGAAGAACAGGAGCGAGGCTCAGGTTTACTTTGATGTGAATACCGCCCTTACGCAAAAGATATTCGACTACTTCCTGCAATCGGATGCGCGGACGTTTATCTTCTTCAGCTCGGTGAAAGCAGCTGCGGACAGTGTGCCGGGTGATGTGCTGACGGAGGAGGTTGTACCGGCGCCGGTGGGTCCCTACGGTGAATCGAAGATCAGGGCGGAGGAGTATATCTTAAACAAGCTTTCAGCTGTTAGCGATCAGCTATTAGCTAAAAGAGTATATATTTTGAGGCCCTGTATGATTCATGGGCCGGGGAACAAGGGGAACCTGAACCTGCTGTACAGCGTGGTGAAGAAGGGGATTCCATGGCCATTGGGTGCCTATGAGAACCGTCGTTCCTTCTGTTCCATCGATAACATCTCCTATGTGGTGGAGCAGCTGATTGTGAAGGAGAACATTGAGAGCGGGATCTATCACGTGGGTGATGATGAGTCGTTGTCGACCAATGAACTGATCCGATTGATTGGTGAATCGGTGGGTAGAAAGTCACATATCTGGCAATTGCCGAAAGGGTTGATGAATGCTGCTGCTGCCATTGGCGGGGCTTTGAAGCTGCCGCTGAACAAAGAGCGGTTGCGGAAGCTCACGGAGAACTATGTGGTGAGCAATGCCAAGATAAAGAAGGCGCTGGGTATCGACAAGATGCCGGTATCGGCTAAGGAGGGGATGAGAATAACACTGGATAGTTTTAAGTAAACATACTGACGTTTTTACTCAGACTGCAAGATCTTTTGCGATGTTTCGCTAATAAGCGAAATTTAGGTAGGGATAAATATTTCACACATTAATATTTTGCTTATAAGTGAAATTAGTTATCTTTGTACGATGAATTAAAATATGAAATGCAGGCTTAAAAAGATACCTCACCTAAGCGGAAATAAAGCATCTGTTTATTCTGTTATAATAGATCAATGTCAAGACACTCTTTTTGAATTGTTTATAAAAGAACATGTGGAGCTACACCTGAATGAACTGACAAATATCTTATTAAGAATAAAAACTATGGGACAGAAAGTCGGCATTATAGATGATTTCTTAAAAATTCACGAGGGTAGGTATGGAGATGGTGTATGTGCTTTATATGATGTGCCAAATTCAAAATTAAGGGTTTATTGTATCCGCTACGGTTCGCAAATAATTATTATTGGAGGCGGTGGTATAAAAACAAAACAAACAAGGGCATTTCAGGATAGTCCTAAGCTCACAAAAGAAAACTATTTGATGAGAGAAATATCCAGAGCCATCACTAAAAACATAATTGATAAAAATATTTGCTATTCTGATGATGGATTAGAATTCGAAGGAGAACTGGAATTTACTATTAAAAAATAACTATTACCATCACTATTACTGTAATCTATTGGAAATTATATAAAATGGCAATGAAAGAAAATGTGGACATTATTAGCAAAGTATTAAGTTCAGTTTCCCCTCTTGAGGCAAAAAGAGTTGAGACGAGAATGATGATTGCTTCTAAAATATCCAGAGCCTTAAAAGAGAAGGGATGGAAGAAAAAAGATTTGATGAACGCAATGGGAAAAAAGAATGCATCTGAAATTTCCCGTTGGCTTAGTGGTACCCATAACTTCACTTTAGATTTACTTTCTGATTTAAGCTCTGTGTTGGGAATTGAGCTATTAAATGTAGCAGAACAAATACAGGAACCGGTTACACATGTCTATCACATTACCGTGAAAAGTGCATCATCTATCGGATATAAAAATCCATTCCATAACGAGATTGTAAATCCCTTATATTCTTAGTGCATCAAAGTAAACCAGATAATGGATAATAACAAAATTTCTTTCAAAATAGATACAATAGAATTGCTTGATTATTCTTTATCTGGAAAGGATAAAGAGATTCCTAGCGAAGCTGTTTTTAATTTTGACATCAACATTGAACATCGATTTGACATACAAAACAACCGTATTATTGCAATTTCGAACTTTAAGATTTTCATTGAAGGTATAGAAGGTGATGTTGGAAGGGCAAGTGTAAGTTGCATTTTCAATATATTAGAGATGAGTAAGTATATTGACGGTAATGACATCACAATACCGGGTGAATTTATTACTACCATAAATTCATTGTCGTTGTCAACAAGTAGAGGAATTCTATTTATGTTATTTAGAGGCACATTTTTACATAGTGCAATTTTACCAATAATCAATCCTTCGGATTTTAAAAAGAAGTGAAATAACTATCTGAAATATATTTATGAATGAGGGATAGTTTCAGGTAAAAACAAAGTATGGGTACATTATTATCGTATGTGATTGTTCTGGTTTTGCTGCTTGCAGCAGAACTTTTTTATTTCAGGATCGCTGATCGGTTTAACATCATTGACAAACCGAACGAGCGGAGTTCGCACAATTACATTACCATAAGGGGTGGGGGGATCATCTGGTGGGTGGCGGCGCTGCTGTTCCTGCTGTTTCATTTCTCTTCCCTGGGGTTGTGGTTCTTCGCGGGCATCACACTGATCGCGGGGGTGAGCTTCGTGGATGATATCGTGTCCCTGGGGCAGCGGGTACGGTTGTTGTTTCATCTGCTGGCCATGAGCTGCGCTTTTTACCTGGCGGGGGTGTTCGGCATCTATCCCTGGTGGGCCATCGTGATTGGTTACATCGTCTTCATCGGCATCGTGAACGCCTATAACTTCATGGATGGCATCAACGGGATAACGGGCCTATACAGCATCGCGGTGCTGGCATCGCTGCAGGTTGTGAATATGACCTACGGCAACTTCGTGCATCCGGACCTGATATGGTATCCGATGCTGGCGTCGGTGGTGTTCCTCTTCTTCAACTTCAGGAAGAGGGCGAGGTGCTTCGCGGGCGACGTGGGGAGCGTGGCCATCGCCTTCTGGATTGTGACGCTGTTGTTATTGCTGATCGTGAAGACGGAGAACCTGATATGGCTGGGCTTCCTGATGGTGTATGGGGTGGATGCGGTGATGACCATCGTGCATCGCCTCTATATGAAACAGAATATCATGGAGGCGCACCGGCTTCATTTTTACCAGATATTGGTGAACGAGAAAAAGATGCCGCACAGGGTGGTGTCGGTGATCTACTTCGGGCTGCAGCTGCTCTGTTCGGCGTTGATTATCCAGCTGTACCCGCTGATGGGGTGGGGTATCTTCGTGATATTGTTGTTGCTCTTGATGGGACTCTACTTGTTTAAATTTAGGATGATGGACGCTAAAAGGATTGCTGATGCTGATTGATGATCATTTACTGGATGATGTGAAGGATGGGCCCTATATGCCGCTGGGGCCGGAGGATATCATCCTGTTATAGGAATGTTCATTCACACTATGCGAGAATCGGAAATTCTTTATAGAATTGAAGCAGGGATATAGTTTCAGTCCGTAGTTTGGAACGAACGAATTTCTTTATATCCTCATCCATTAATTCCCCTAAGCCATTCAACATACCCCGGTCACTCATGCTTTCGAGATGCCCGATACATTTCTGTATATAGTCGGCCAGTGGCATTGCCATACGTGTCTCAACAATATCTTTGTTTATCGGTGTTTGTTTCTGCATGAAAAACCAACTGTCGAAGATATCGCGATTCGTCACTTCTCCACGGTCAAGCATGGCGCAGAGTTTATGGGCAAACATGTCTGAAGCGACCATTACCTGCATGTTGATACCCAGCAAGTTCTTTATTTCGTACCGGTTGTTCCACTGCCGGTTGGATATTTCCACTTTCAATTTCCGTTCGCCGATGCCATAATCCAATACGATAATCGGAGTAGATATCTTTGAGTATCTGCATCAGAAAAAATTTATGTTTGTTGATATGAACCATTGGCGAACAGTTTTTTTACTTTTGTCGTAAGTGTTTTGGAATTATATTCCGGCAAAAGTTTGGTTATTAAATTTTTGTCCAGGGGAGTCAGGTTGTCGAAATAGTATTCCTTATTCAAATACAAAATGTCCAGAAAGGCACGTTCAGGTATAGCAATGTTCACATTACCGGTTTGGATGATACCCTGCGTGACAATCAGGATCTCTCCCTTGATTTTTCGATAGGCATAAATGCGGCCTTCGATATCTACACTCCGGCTCAAATAGCTGACCACGGTTATCCGTTCATCATATTGAAAGACAACGCCGGCCTTTTGCAGTACATATTCAAGCGAGATATAAGATGGAGTGTAAAGCGTACAGGCCAACTCTTCGGGTTTATATCCGTGTTTGGCATAAATGCCCTTTCGCGGACGAAGCAGCTTCCCTTTGCGGACATAATAATTCAATCGCTCATTCAGCTTCTTAAATTCGCTCTCTCCGATGAGCATGGAAACATCGTTCAGCGAGAACACAGTTCGTGTATCGCTGAAAACAGACAAAATTAAGTCCTTATTTCGAGAACTATTCATTGGATTAATTTCAATGTTCAGTTCACAAAACTATGAAATAACGCTGATTTGTCCAAATAATATGCGGAATAGATTTCCTAACATTATTGAACGGATCATGGTTACCGCCTTTTATCCGAAAGGGGTGATCGGGTTAAACAAGCTGGATGAGGTGATGGAATATTTTCACACTCATTAAACAAAGCGTTTCTGATAACGTTATAAAGTAGATTTATGCCTACCTTTACGGGCTGAAAACGTAACAACGATTTTTATGAGGAAACAACAGACTTTATACTGGATTGCAGCTTTGCTGATCACTGCTTTTTTTGCGAGTTGCGGATCGAGCGAGAAGATTGCTTATCTGCAGGGTACCGAACGGATGAGTGCCGAGGAGTTTGCCGTAGCGACCACCCTTTACGACGCGCGCATCATGCCGAAGGACTTGCTGACGATTATTGTGAGCACCACAGACCCGGAGGCTTCCAGGCCTTTTAACCTGGTGACGCCAACGATTTCAAGAGGGACATCAGTAACTGCTTCTACCTATTCCGGTCAGCTTCAGACCTACCTGGTCGACAACAACGGCCAGGTGGAGTTTCCCGTGGTGGGGATGATCACCGTGAAGGGATTGACCAAGAGCGAAGCGGAGAATAAAATAAAGGGTTTGCTGATGACCTACCTCAAAGAGGAGCCGGTGGTGACGGTGCGCTTCGTGAACTACAAGATATCGGTGATCGGCGAGGTGGCGCGTCCCAACACCTTCACCATCCAGAACGAGAAGGTGAACGTGATGGAGGCACTGGCAATGGCGGGCGACATGACGATATGGGGACGGCGCGACAACGTGAAGATTCTGCGCGAGGATGCGGATGGCAACAAGCGGGTGATCATGATGAACCTGAACGATCCGTACGTGATCTTTCACCCGGACTTCTACCTGCAGCAGAACGACGTGGTATACGTGGAGCCGAACAAGGTGAAGGCGAAGAACTCGGAGATTGGCTCGGCAACGGGCATCTGGCTCTCGGCGACCTCGATCATGATTTCAGTGGCGACACTGCTCATCAACATACTTAAATGATATGACTGACAACAATACACAATTGCAGGGAATGCAGGGGGAGGAGAAAGAGGATTTGATTTCCGTGATGGAGATCGCGACGCTGTTCATCAAGCACTGGAAGTGGATCGTGCTGGGGCTGCTGGTGGCACTGGCGGCAGCGTTCGTCTACCTGCGCTACACCACCCCGGTCTACAAAGTGGCCAGCAGCGTGGTGCTGAAGGAGGAGGGGCGGAGTGGACCCTCGGCCATGCCGGGCACGCTGGAGGAGATTGCCATGATGAGTTCGGTGAGCAACGTGGAGAACGAGCTTTACATCCTGAAATCGCGCTCCATGATCCGCTCGGTGATCAACCGCCTGGACCTGCATACCTCCTACATCGTGGAGGGTAGGATCAAGAGTGTCGACCTCTACACGCAGAGCCCGGTGATCGTGGACATGGCGCAGAGCGACCTGGACCGACTGCGCGAGACCATCCACTTCGAGATGCAGATGGAGAGCGAGGAGCGGGTGCACATAAGAGGCACGGTGGCGGGCAACGCGCTGGACACCATCTTCACCCAGCTGCCGGCGGTGATATTGACCGACGTGGGGGCGATCAGCTTCACCCGTCGCCATGAGATCAAGCCTGACAACAGGCTGCTTTACATTTCCATACAGCATCCAGACGCGGTGATCGGCACCTATCGGGGCAACCTGGAGGTGACACAGGCATCGCGCCAGGCCACGGTGATCAACCTGGCGCTCAACACGCCCTACCGGGAGAAGGGGCGCGATTTCATCAACACGCTGATTGAGGTATACAACAACGAGGCGATTGAGGACAAGAACCAGGAGGCACGCAACACGCAGCTCTTCATTGAGGAGCGTATCGCCATCATCGACAACGAGCTGAGCACCGCGGAGCAGAACGTGGAGGAGTACAAGCGGGAGGAGGGATTGACCGACCTGCAGACGGACCTGCAACGCGACATGCAGATGGGGAGCCAGTACGAACAGCGCCTCGTGGAGGTGGAGACGCAGCTGAACGTGGTGAGTTCGCTGAACAGTTACCTGGACAACCCGGCCAACAGCAACAAGACGATACCGAGCAACATCGGGGTGCAGGATCCCACGCTGTCGGCCACCACATCGGAATACAACCGCCTGCTGCTGGAGCGGGAGCGCCTCTCGCAGAGCATGACGGACGACAACCCTGCCATGAAGCGGCTGAACGAGCAGATTAGCGGCCTGCGCGAGAGCATCGGCGCTTCGATCAACAGCGTGCAGCAGGGGCTGCAGATTCAACGGCGTGAGGCACGCAACCAGGCGAACCTCTTCGGGGGGCGCGTGAGCGCGGTGCCGACACAGGAGCGGGAGTTCATGGAGCTGTCGCGCGAGCAGCAGATCAAGGCGAGCCTCTTCCTGATGCTCCTGCAGAAGCGGGAGGAGAACGCGCTGGCGCTGGCGGCTTACGCCAACAAGGCGAAGGTGCTGGATGAGGCGGCGAGCGAGGGGATGGTGGCGCCACGCCGCATGATCATCCTCCTTGCTGCGCTGATGCTGGGGCTGCTGATCCCCATGGGTATCATCTACCTGATGGACATGCTGCAGTACCGCATACGCACCCGCGGCGACGTGGACCGTGTGACGAAGGTGCCGATCCTATCGGAGGTGCCGAAGCACGAGGAGCAGGAGAACATCGCGGTGATGGAGAACGAGACACGCCCCATAGACGAGGCGTTCCGCATGCTGCGCACAAACCTCCTGCTGACACTGGGTGCCGAGAACAAGGTGGTGACCTTCACCTCTACCGTATCGGGCGAGGGGAAGAGCTTCGTGGCTCTGAACACTGCCATCAGTCTCTCGCTGCTGAACAAGCGGGTGCTGCTGGTGGGACTGGACCTGCGCATTCCGCGACTGCGGGAGTACATGAACCTGGAGACGCGCGACGGCATCACGGGTTATCTCTCGGGCTTCGAGAAGGATCTGGACAGCTTGATCGTGCCTTCGGGCATCACGGAGAACCTCTTCGCACTGCCTTCGGGTGCGATACCTCCCAACCCGGCGGAGCTGCTGTCGCGTCCCTCGCTGGATGCGGCCTTCGCGAAGCTGCGTGAGGAGTTTGACTACATCATCATCGACTCGGCTCCGGTGAGCCAGGTGACCGACACGCTGATCCTGAACCGCGTGTCGGATGCCACGGTTTACGTTTGCCGCGCCAATTACTCGAGCAAGGGGAACCTGCGCTTTGCCAACGACATGATGGCGCAGAACCGCCTCAAGAACATGGTGCTGGTGGTGAACGATGTGGATGAGTTCCACCATGCCTATGGCTATGGCTACGGTCGCGGTTATGGCTACGGGTACGGGAAACAAAAGAAGAAGAAGAAATAGCTTTAAGCTTTTAGCTGTTAGCTTTTAGCTTTAAGTTGTGTGATTCTTTTTTCGACGTCTTACTGCTTCTGACAGACCCGCTACTGTTTTACAGGCTATATGATAAGAACTCGCTGCGCTCAAACAGCTTATCATATTACGCCTGTTTTAACAAGCGGGTGCCCCTGTCATAAGCAGAGTACTTGAAAAAAGAATCAACAATTGCTTGCCCCATGCCACAAGGTGAGGTCTTGGAATTATATCCACACACAGACATCGCATATCGCACATTGAACATCAAACCAAGAACCTCAAACATCGAGCTTCAAACATTGAACCAAAAACTTAACAACATTCTAACATCCCAAACAATAATTATGAAGAAACTACTCTTGTGCTGCGTTGTGCTGGCAACCTCTTTTTCGGCCGTGCTGGCCGGTGGTCTTGTGACGAACACCAACCAGAGTGCGGCGTTCCTCAGGAACCCGGCGCGCAATGCGACTATTGAGCTGGATGCGGTGTACTACAACCCGGCGGGCGTGGCGTTCCTCAAGAAGGGGTTTCACTTTGGACTGAACAACCAGAGCGCGTTTCAAAGCAGGAACATCACGGCGACATTGCAGCCAAACAACTTCGTGCCGACCGCTTTGATGGAGAACAAATTGTATGAGGGGAAGATTGCTTCGCCGGTGATTCCTTCGGCTCATTTCGCCTACGTGGCCGACAGATGGAGCATCAGCTCGCACTTCGGCGTGCCGGGCGGCGGCGGTAAGCTGGATTATGCGAACGGCTTGCCGATGTTCGACGTGATGGTGCGGCAGATGGTGTACGGCAGCGTGTTTGCTACCATGTCGGGTAACGGGGCTCCTCCTGCATCAGCAGCTGCAGCGGCTTACACGATGGCGGGCGAGGCTGCGGTGGGCTCTTCCTTCACCGGACAGACATTCCTCTTTGGATGGCAGCTGGGGGGTTCCTACAAGCTGACTGACAACCTTTCGGCCTATGCGGGCGCGCGCTTGCTCATGGCCAAGGCGAAGTATGTGGGTGAGGTGAGCTACTCGCTGGGGGGTGATCCTACAGTACTGGGACTGAACACCGAGCAGAAAGGCTTCGGCGTGGCGCCCATCCTGGGTCTCGATTACAAGCTGGAGCGGCTGAACCTGGCGCTCAAGTATGAGTTCGAGTCGAAGGTGGAGGTGGAGAACACGACGACCGAGTTTCCGGCGCAGTTCAGCGGTGTGCCGTCGCTGGCGCGGTTCCAGGATGGCGAGAAGAGCCAGATGGGACAACCTGCCCTGTTGACGGCGGGCGCTGCCTATGATGTGACATCGGTCTTGCAGGTTTCGGCGGGCTTTCACTACTTCTTCGACAAGAGTGCCGACTACAACGGACTGGAGAACGAGATCAACAGCAACACCACCGAGTATCTGCTGGGTGCGGAGTATGCGCTGACGGACAAATGGACGGTGAGCGCGGGTGGGCAGCTTACCAACTACGACGTGACGGACGACTACAACAGCAACACGGGGTTCATCATCAGCAGCTACTCGCTGGGGGGCGGTCTGAAGTACAGCGCTTCAGAGAACCTGGCGTTTAACCTGGGGGTGCTGTGGACCAACTTTGACGATTATTCGAAAATGGCCAACTACAACGGCATCGGCGTGCAGGAGGAGTACGAGCGCAAGAGCATGGCCGGCGCCATCGGGGCTACGTTTAGTTTTTAGCTGTAAGCTGTAAGCTTTAAGCTTTTAGCTGTTAGCTTACCGCTTATCGCTTATGACTTATAGCTTATAGCTTACCGCTTATAGCTTACCGCTTATAACTTATCGCTTATAGCTTACCGCTTATAGCTTTGAACGTCCGGAGTGATCCGGGCGTTCGTCGTTATCAGCTGTTATAGAAGATCGGGAGCAGCATGCCTTTTATATCAATTCCACAAATAGCCGAATAAAATATCCATAAGTGACAGATTAAAGTTTCCATTCATTCTCACCGGCTCTGCCATTCCTGCTGATCGTTCAAAAATACACCATAGCGGGACAGGGCGCTTCTCGTGGCTCAGAATGCGACCTATGTCGCTCTTTGAGTCCGGTGAATCGACAGGAGAGGTTAGTTTGGAAAATCTATTCGCCTCTCCTGACCAGATTGAGGGAGAGAACCATCTTAACATCGATGATATTGCATTCTTGATTTGTCGGGGAGGTTGGATAAAACGGTTTGATATGTGCCAGTGATTTCGGTCTATGTGTGCCACCTTTTTCGGTTCAAACCGTGCCACTTTTTACGGTTCGATTTGTGCCACTTTGAAAAGATCAAGTTATCTTGTCCCTAAAAAAGGGATGCGGTATGGCAAATAAACTTGATCCTATGGATATAAAACAAATTTTAGTCTTAATCAAAGACGGTTTTAGTAACCGCAAGATTGGTGCTACACTTGGTATATCTCGTAATACCGTTAACAGCTATGTACAACAGTTTAAATCAAGTGGTTACAGCATTGGCGAGCTTTTAAACTTTGAAGAGACTCGTTTAAACGAACTCTTCACCGGTAAAACTACTATCGACACTTCCCGGCATGATGATTTAATGTGCTATATTGAGCGCATCAAAGCAGCCCGGAGTCATCCCGGTTTTACTTTTCAGTACCATTATAATGAGTATGTAAATAATGTAAGCAACCCCTACAGCTACACTCAGTTCTTGGAGCACTTCCACCGTAAAAACAGTAAAGTAAAAGGTTCAATGAAGCTTGAGCATATTGCAGGCCATGAGATGTTCGTTGACTTTGCCGGTAAAAGGCTTGAGATAGTAGATAAAGATACGGGTGAGATCAAACAGATTGAAGTCTTCGTATCAATTTTACCCTGTAGTCAATATACTTATGTTGAAGCCTGTGCCACACAGAACCGTAATGATTTTATAAGTTGCTGTAAAAACGCATTACACTTTTATGGCGGTGTTCCAAAGGCAATCGTATCTGACAATCTAAAGTCTGCCGTTACAAGAGCCAGCAAACATGAAGCAGTTATTAACCGCTGCTTCAAAGACTTTGCCAGTTATTACGGTTGTGTTATTAACCCCACAAGAGTGTATGCTCCACAGGATAAAGCATTAGTAGAAAATGCTGTACACCTTACTTATCAAAGAATCTATTACCCTCTTCGAGAAATGACATTCTTCTCGATAGAAGAGCTCAACAGGGAGATCAGGCGATTGCTTACAGAATACAACAAACTGCTCTTTAAGCGTAAAGAGGCCAGTAGACTGGAACTGTTTCAGACAATAGAGCGAGGCTATCTGAAGCCATTACCCGCCGAGCAGTACGAGATAAAAGAGTACCGCAGGGCAAAGGTTCAGAAAATGGGATATGTATATTTTTCACCCGATAAGAGTTATTATAGTGTACCATACCGCCATATAGGCAAACAAACACAAATACATTATACACGGAAACATATAGAGGTTTACTACAATCATCAGCGCATAGCCATACATCAGAGGAATCACACTACAGGCAGCTATAACACCAACTCGGATCACCTGAGCAGTACGCATCAATCATACCTGGGTTGGAATCCGGATTACTTTAAGAATAAAGCTGCAGCGCATGGTGAGCATGTTGTCAGTTGTGTAGAACATATACTTGCATCTGTAGATTACCCTGAGATAGGCTACAAGCGTGTAACCGGTCTTTTGCAGCTCCACAAGGCTTATGGTTCGGGCAGATTGGATAGAGCCTGTAAAATGGCTTTAAATGCAGGGATACCATCATATACCCGAATCAAAAACATCCTGAAGAATAACATGGATAAGGCATCAATCATTTATGATGAATCCGATAATGCACAGTCGCATATACCGCTGCATCACAATATAAGGGGAGCATCATCCTACAGTTAAGCAAATTAGTTAATTATAAACCTATAATAATGAACAACAATCAAACAGTCGAAAGATTAAAACAAATGAGGCTCGGAGCGATGGCTTCATTGCATTATCAGCATATCAAGGACAACAGGATAGAGAATGTCACAGCTGATGAATACCTTGCATTGCTTACAGATCATCAATGGGAAGAACGATTGAATAATAAAATAGAGCGTCTTATCAAACAGGCCGGCTTCAGAGAACAGGCCAGTGTAGCGGATGTTGAATACAATCAGCAACGCAATCTGGATAAAAACATGTTTACCCGTCTGGCCACTCTGGACTTTATTAAACGAAAAGAAAACATCATAATAACTGGAGCATCCGGTACGGGCAAAAGCTATCTTGCTCAAGCTTTGGGATATCAGTCCTGTTTAATGGAATACAAAGTGTTATATGCAAACACCGCCAAACTTATCGGCAGACTCAAACTCAGTAAAATAGACGGCACTTACCTGAAGGAGCTGTCAAAACTAATAAAAGCAGATATACTTATCTTAGACGACTTTGGGCTGCATGCCTTTGACAATCAATCCAGGGAGATATTACTGGATATTATTGACGAGAGGCATAATCAGGCATCAACTATATTATCCTCACAAATACCGGTATCAGCCTGGTATGATCTGATTGGGGAGCAAACAATAGCAGATGCTGTCCTGGACAGGATAGTAAACTCATCACACAGAATAATACTTAAAGGTGAGTCCCTTAGGAAAGGAAAAATAAGTACAACTGAATAAAATTATTAACTTTGCCAATGATCTTTCAAATAGGTAAAAACTATGAATTATAGTGGCACGGTTTGACCGAAAAGAGTGGCACTATCAGACCGAAATACACAGAGGTTGGCCTCAAGCGGTGAAGATGCGAAAAGAGATTGCGGTTTCAGTTGCGGGTAACTATTATGATGCTGTCGTAAACAATGATATTTCAAGAGTTGTTCGTGGATCCGTCAATAGCTACAGCCGCTTTGGGAGCAGGTCCGAATGATTTAATCAACGACCTGGCAACCATGGGACTCCTGTTTGAAACTTTATGCATGCGAGATCTCAGGGTCTATGCGGAAGCGCTCGGCGGTGAGGTTTACCATTACCGGGACAGTAGTGGATTGGAATGCGATGCTGTGATCCATTTCCGCAATGGTTCGTACGGATTGCAACAGATTCACGCCTACCTGTTTGGCGGGTTGTATGATTTCGCGGGACAAATCAGCAAATCAAATGGATACAGATTATTTATCAAGAGAATGTTACAAGGCGATCATCATCGAGGCGGAGAAGCTGAGTCATGATCTGACGCTGCATTATGGGTTGTTATCCATCGACTGCAAGAACGAGGATGAATACATCGATAAAGCTGAACAAATGACCCGGGAGATCATGCAAGCTGACGATGCGGAACTGGAAGATCTGTTTTGGGGAAATCTGCCCGATAAAAAGAAATTTCAACGTACTTGCACAAATATACTTGAGAATATCGGGAGGGTAAGAGCGATTCCTTTTGATAAGCGGAAATTTGATTTCTAACGTGATCTTGTTGCGCCCTTTCCACAAATTGCGTATTTTTACCAGTCAAAAAAAGAATGTGGTTATTTCAAGATGTTGACTTGCCAATCAATTGAGAGATAACGCTTCTTTTTTTGTTATGACAAAATCTGCCTGAGCATGTTTGATCTATTCATATACAATGACATTAAGCCGGGTAAACTGCGGAAGCAGTTTGATAAAACGGTAGAACAACTTTCCCGTGGTGATTTTGCGTCGGCCGAGGTGAAAAAAATGAGAGGCACGGGCTTATACCGTGCACGGCTGGATTATGAAAACCGCTTGTTGTTTCGTTTTGGCCGATACAATGATCAGACCTGTCTGCTGATCCTGGAGATCATCATGAATCACGCTTACGATAAATCGCGTTTCTTGCGTGGGAGCGGGGTGGATCATTCTAAGCTGCTCCCGGTAAGGAGTCAACAGGAGGTACCTGAGGGTGACCTGGTGCCTCTGACATTCCTGAACCCCCGGAACAGTCGTTTTCACTTGCTCGATAAGGTGTTGTCGTTCGACGACAGACAGGAGGAGGTACTATCCCTGCCCCTGCCACACATTGTGATTGGTTCTGCCGGGAGTGGTAAAACGGCTCTCACGCTTGAAAAGATGAAGTCGCTGACGGGAAGGGTACTCTACATCACCCTTTCACCCTTTCTCGCGGAAAACTCGGCTCGCCTGTTTTATTCGTTCAACTACGAGAACGACAAGCTGGAAATCGATTTCCTTTCATACCGTGAGTTCCTGGAGACACTGAAGATTCCCGATGGGAAAGAGGTCGATTTCAGGACTTTCGAGTCATGGTTTGCCCGACATCGGCAGGCTACACGGTTGCGTGACGCTCACAAGACCTTCGAGGAGTATCGTGGGGTGATCACCGGTCAGGATATCACCAAAGAATACCTTTCGTTCGATGAATACCTCGCGCTCGGCGTGAAACAGTCGATTTTTCCTGACCGGGAACGTGAAACCGTGTACCGGCTCTTTGAAAAATACCTGCTTTTCCTGAAAGAGAATGACTTCTATGACGTCAACATCCTCACACACCAGTGGTTGTCTTACTGTAAGCCGGTATATGATTACATCGTGGTGGATGAAGTGCAGGACTTCACCAACATCCAGCTGCACATCATCCTGAAATCACTGAATAATCCTACCAACTTCATCCTCTGTGGTGATTCGAACCAGGTGGTGTACCCCAATTTCTTTTCCTGGTCGCACCTGAAGAGCATGTTTTACCGGAGCGACCTGATAGAGAACGAAGTGAAGATACTTCGTGCCAATTACCGCAACAGTCAAACCATCACCACCCTGGCCAACAGGTTGCTCAAAATCAAGAATGCCCGATTCGGCTCCATCGATAAGGAGAGCAATTACCTGCTCACTACCGATACGGCGGTGAAAGGGGATGCCGTTTTCATTGAACAGGTGGGGAATGCGGTGGCCGACCTGGGACAAAAGACCCGCCAGTCGGTCAAATATGCCGTGCTGGTGCTGCGAAACGAAGATAAGGCAAAGGCACGGGAGTTGTTTAAGACACCGCTGCTCTTCTCCGTGCAGGAGCTGAAGGGACTTGAGTATGAGAATGTGATCCTCTACAACTTTATCTCCGATAACGCTGCCGAATATAACGCGGTGTGTGAGGGGGTGACCCGCGACAACCTGCTGGTTGACGAGCTGACCTATGCACGGGGTAAGGACAAAACCGACAAATCGCATGAGATCTACAAGTTTTACATTAACGCGTTGTACGTGGCATTGACGCGTGCCGTAAAAAATGTATTCATCGTTGAGAAGACCGGGGGACACAAGCTCCTCCGCCTGCTGGAGATAGCCGAAGATGCACCGAAACGTATCATGAAAGAGGAGATCTCATCGGCCGACGACTGGAAGATGGAAGCACGCCGCCTGGAGATGCAGGGGAAAACAGAACAGGTGGATGCCATCAGGAAAGGAATGCTGGCTACTGTGAAGCCCGACTGGGAACCGATGACAAGAGAACAGTACCGGATCACAAAAGAGGAAGCGCTGAACCCGGAAAGCTTCAATAAAAAAGCGAAGGACAGGCTTTTCGATTTTGCCTTGCTCCACAACCAGGAGGTGGTGATCCGGCAGCTGGCCGAGCTGAAATACAAACGTGCCGAACGTTTCGAAACGGAACGTTCATCGCTCTTTAGAAAATATTACCATCATTACAAGGAGGATAACCTGCAGATGATTCTCCCACTACTGAACAGGTACGGGGTCGATTACCGGGACCAGCATAACTTCACCCCATTGCACGCGGCGGCTTTTGCCGGGGCGGTGAAGATTGCCAAAACACTGCTCAGTCACGGTGCCAGTCCCTCCTCCCTGGATACTTTCAGGAGGACACCCCTTCAGATTACACTGGAACAGGCTTTCCTGTCGTCCGATTATGCTAGGAACAGACTGGGTGAGATCTATCCCCTGCTGCTTACCGATGCCTTGAAGATCCAGACGGATGGGTTCCTCATCAAAATTGACCCTCACAAGGTGGAATACCTGCTGATTAACCTCTTCCTGGTTGTGCAACCGATGATACTGCAGAAGAAATCGTTTTATGAGGAGATGGCGGTGAAGATCGATGACCTGATTGAGAACTTGCAACATTTCTCCGACGCAGTGCTGCCTCCTCATCGCAAGAAACGCACCTACATGCTTGCATTGCTTGCCAAACATGAGATTGAGAGCAACAACCCTTACAACAAGAAGATCTTCAAACGGATCAGCAGGGGGAATTATCAGTTGAATCCTGATCTCTCGATCCTGATCGACGGGAATTGGGTCTCCGTAGTCGATATCTTCAACCATCGTGACCTCTCAGTGGTTGAGCTCAGGGAGCATGCCTTGCAGCGAGAGGTAAAAGAGATGGAAGCATTTCGCAAAAAGATGGAGAAGGAGAGGAAGAACAGGGAAAAATGGGGGTGGTGATCAGATAATCAGCTTTTTGCGATCAGCTAATAAGGAATCATCCTTGAATTGAATCATTCACTATATCGAAGACCAGCATATGACAATGGAAAGCAACGACTTACTGAGAGATATCTTGATACACACCGACACCGGCAAACTGAAACAGTTTGTCAACGAGTACGCAAACGATCATGCGGATTTTCGAGACGTTTTCCTGGAGAAATTCTCTCCGAAGCCAAAGCCGAAGCCGTGAGCAATAAACTGGAACCGTTGCTCGAAAAAGCGCGCTATTATCTACGCCACGACAACAGGGAGGAGGCCATACACATCGCGCAGAACCTGATCGATACCATTCCCGACTACTGGGATGAGAATTTCGACTACGAGGGGGATGTACAGGTGATATACGATGAAGCAATTGACCTGCTTGAAGATATCCTGAACGATGAACCCACTACTGAACAGATGGAGCTGATATTCAGCTGGTACGAGAAGGTGAACGGTGATAAAAAACACCAGTACATGGGATTGAATAACTCATTGGAGCAACTGGAGCGGTATGATGATGCCATCCGGTTGCTGCAGGAAGGAATAGAGATTGCAAAGGAAAAGAAGACGATGGGTACGGTGAATGAGTGGCGAAAGGAGCTTTTTTCCATCTATCTGCAATATGTGCAACAACAGGCTACGATCACCGACAAAGAGGCCTACAAGCGGGTCGGCCAGACACTGATTTGGATGAAATCGTTTGAGGGAGGAACAGCAGTGGTCAGACAACTGATCAACCAGTTCCGGGAGACCTATAAACGACGGCCCTACATGATGAAAGAACTGGATCGGGTTTTTTGACAGCGGTCAGCTGTTAACATTAAGCTAATTTGCACATCCTCAAATCAGTAATCCGTTTTTAGCTGTTAGTTGTCTGATACTGTTCATTTATAAAGAATAAAAAGTAAAATGATTCTCTCGGTGAGTAAGCGGTCGCTGTTGCTGAACTGAAACAGATGGCTCTCTACCTGGCATCGAACATCGGTAAGATCTTTTCATACGCGACCCTGCAGGCGATATCGGGACTGAAAAGCAGCAGTTCAGTGAAAAACTACCTGCACTATTATGAGGCGAGTTACCTGTTCTATTATGTGACCAAGTTTGACTATTCTCTCAAAAAACAACTCACGAACTCACGCAAAGTGTATGCCGTGGACAACGCGATTCCCAATCGCCCGAGGTGTTGCCGCCGGGTGTGACGCTGGTGCCGGCATACAAATGGTTGTTGGGAATCATTTGACTGAGATGGTGTAAGTGCCAATATGTTGCATGTAAACGCTCATCAATGTAATGATTTTTTTTATCTTTGCAACGGATCTTTTGTGGAGTAAATTTCTATCTCTAATCTGATTGCCATTCTCATCATCTTAATCGTGAAGGTGGTGTTCAACTTTCTGTATCTCTCTCCAACGGAATGGGACCTGGAATCGCTGCTGTTTCAGGCTACGATGCCCGGTCTGTATGAGGAAATCGCTTTCAGGGGGATCATGCTGGGTTTGTTGACGAAGATTCTGAAACCGGCAAGACGCACTCTGTTTCATCCGGCAATCTATGTGACTGCCCTGCTGTTTGGTATGGCGCACGGTCTTTATCTGAATGATTCTTTTGAACTGTCATACAATATCTCTTCCCTGTTGATTACGGCTCTGCTGGGTCTCGCCTGGGCTTGGATGACGCTTAAAAGCGGGAGCATCTTACTGGCGCTTGTTTCTCACAACCTGGGGAATGTTGCCAGCCAAGTGATCAGCATGGGGAAATAAGTTGTCAGAGATTAGTTGTCAGGGTGCAATAGACAAAGTGGAAGCCATCGTCAGTTTAAGTATCCTGCCAAATAGGGTCTTGTAACAGTAATTGACAAGAACAGCGATGTATTTGATCAATTTGTTTAAACAGTATCTGGAAACAGGCAGGGTGGAAATAGAAAAAAGCAACCGGGTGCAAAATTATGGAAAAGTTAATCGCAAGAATTGGATATGCAGATCACAATTACTGCGCAGTGGTTGAACTGCCATACGAAGTAATCGTGGTAAAATCCAAAATATTCGAGGGTACTAAGGCAGCCATAAATGATTCATTGGAATTTTCAAAAGAAGCTCACCTGGAAAGTGGCAATCCAATACCTGGTTGGGTGAAAAACGGGTATGATGTAACCTGTAAGATGGAAGTTTCGGCACTACTGAAGTATTATGATGGTATTCTTACCCGTCCGGCACTCATTCATATCACGGGTATCAATGAACACCAATTGGACCATTATGCCACAGAGCATAGGAAGCCTCGTGCCAAACAGCGCCAGAGAAATATTGAAGGTTTTCATCGATTGGGAAATGAATTTCCATCAGTCGATTAATGAATCAGTGGTAAGCGGTAACTGATAAGCTGTTAGCGGTAAACAAATCTGCGAATCAGCTAATTTTAAAATCAAATATCAGCTATCAGCTTTGGGTGTTAAATTTTTAAGTTGATGTGTGACATTGTTGTGTCTTTGCCACAAATTGAGTAATTTTACCACTGTAAAGGAGCACTTCAAGAAGTTGACTCATATGCGTGTTAAAAAAACATATCCTGCCAATCAGCTGAGAGATTACTCTACTCTTTTTATGAGGAGTGAGATATTTCGCTTGTTGAATAATGATCATAGCTCCATCAATCTGAAGATTGAAAGGTATGATAAGAACCTTTATGAAAAGGATGTTACATACCTTCAGTATTTAAAATACCTCTATAAAGTCCTGGGAAAACACTATCAGAACGAATACTACTTTAAGAACGAGTTTTTAAATAAATGGCTCAAGAGTGAGCTGGGCAAGAGTGACTCCGTAATTTTCAGTGAATTCAGAATTGGGAAAGCAATCGCCGACCTAGCCATGTTCAACGGTTCATCCAGGGTGTTTGAGATTAAAACAGCGCTGGATAAGATGGATCGCTTATCAGGCCAATTGGAGGCATACAGGAGGGTCTTCAATGAAATTTACTTGATTGTCCCTACAGAATATCTCAACAACTATCTGGATTGTGACAAAGATGTGGGAATCATCTCATTCGATTCACAGGAAAACAGTTTCCAAATGATTAGGAATGCGAATTCTCTTCTCAAAATTGAGGTATCGGCTCTCATGGAAGTTCTTTATACCCATGAATACAAGGAAATTGTTTTGTCTTATTATGGCTTCCTCCCGAAAATGACCGATTTCACCCAATTTGATATTTGTTCTCAATACATTAGAAGGATTCCTCTTGAGGATTTAAATAAGTTGTTTGTAAGCAGGATTAAGTTAAGAATGGTGCACAACCTTTTCTTTAACAAGAGAAATAGTGAGATAAACCAGGTGTGCCTTTCATTGAATCTTAATAAAAAAGATCGAGAATTGTTGATTACCAATCTAAACCGACAAATAATTTCATAACCATGTATTTCCCTTATTTAAGAGCACGACAATTTGAATTGATTGCCTTGAGAGAATTATCTGTTGAGCCAACATTCAAAAACAATGTTGTACCTGTTCTTGAACCGGTACGTGAAAGTGTGAATGGTTTAGTTCTGGCAAACAAAATCTTTCACGAAAATAATTTCAACCCTTTTCTTATTCTAAATCCGTTGGAAGGTGAAATGGCGGGCGATACCAATTATTTTTTGGATTTTATCCGTAACATCGAAGGGAACTGTTTTCGAGCTGCATTGATCTTTACCAATAATGCTGATTATATTTTAAATTGCATTACAAATTATTCCTTATGTGATGTGATGCTTATTTGCCTTGAAGATTTTGTGGATGATGGGAAGCTGCGTGATCTATGTGAGAATTCACGAATCAGTCATATAATGGTTCTGAATCCTCATAAAAACCGACATCTGGACAGGTTTATAAAAGGACTTGGTAAATTTTATATCCGACTCGATGATGTGTTTGATAAAAAAGAGAAAAATGCTGATTATCTTGATATAGAAGCACACAAATTTACTGAAGAGCATCTTTTCTATAAAGAGGAGGGATTTGCCGGTTTTTCTGACTTCACGGTACTACCCGGTGAATTTGTTGATGGAGGAAGTACACCAAGAGCAGTGGTCATTCACTTGAGTTATATCAACGAGGATTCCAACGATGAAATTTGGGTTAGACATTTCACCTCCAACACGAACGATTCTATCGTTAATGTACAACTAAAGTTTGCTGAAGCGGCATCAAAAGCAATTCGATTCGTAACTAATCAGGGACGTGATAATGCTGCCATTTCTGAGCTGAAGAGCTATTTTGGAATGGAGAAGTACCCCGGATTGGGCACCGTAAAGAAAATTTCAATCAAAAATCATTTGATTATTGTAAGTGATTATCTGAATATTGTTGGGTAATGAAGGTTTGTAGTTCCTGTTTTTCTGACAAAGAGATCATAGGTTTTCTGACTTCACGTTCAACCACTGTGGGGCAATGTGATTTTTGTGGTTCTACAGATGTAGGTATAACAGATATCTCAGAACTGTATGACTTTTTCAAAGGACTCACTAATAATTTCCAGCCCACAACAAAAGGAGAACCCTTTATAAAATTGATTCAATATCATTGGAACATTTTTAGCACTGAGGAGGTTGGAGCTTCAGTGGTGAATTTTATTGTTCGACAGCTGGATACAACTCTTCATAATGCCTATGAGTTAGTGTACTTTTCACCTGAAATTTTAGAAGTTGTCTATTACTGGGATAGGCTGAAAGAGATAATAAAATGGGAGAAGAGATATGTACATAACATCAACTATTTAACTGATGATTTAGGATGGGACAGGCTTCTAAGCAGAACAAATACTATAGACAACAAAAAGAAGTTTTACAGAGCCCGCTTGCATCATAGGGAAAGTTTGGATCCATACTCTCCAGAAGAAATGTATGGACCAAAGCCATTGAATGCTACTGCGGGTAGAGCCAATCCGGCCGGAATTCCCTTCCTTTATTCATGTGATAATAAAGAAACCGTATTGTAAGAAATAAGGGCTTCTTACCTGGATGAAATTTCGATCGGCACATTTGGTGTCAATCCATCGGTCTGCAATGAAATTGATATTGCTGACTTCACTGAAAATCCTTCAATATTCAGTCAAGGTGAGAATTTTGATGAGGTGGCAAATATTATAAAAGAGAAGTTATTGAAGGACTTGATAAGTAGCGATTTATCGAAACCAATGAGGAGGTACGATTCTGAGATTGACTATATCCCAACACAGTTTATTTGTGAGTTCATCAAGAACTTTTCCGGGGCACAGGGTATAAAATTCAGAAGTTCACTTCATTCAGAAGGAAACAATATGGTTATTTTCGATCAGAACATCATGCTCTGTGAATCGGTTGAAAAGGTTAAGGTTAGCAAAGTTTTGATATCAATTTAATTGGCGATCCACCTGATGATCCAATGTTTCACCGCCTATCCAATGATTTAGACATGACACGTGAGAGGCTCAGCAATCAAAGAAAGTAAATAATATTTCTTTACGAAGTATGAAAAGAGGAGAAAAGGTAAAAATTTACTTTAAAAGAGACGGTAGATGCTATAAATTATTCAATGTAATACAGTTGGGTAAAGATGGTGAGGTGGATTTAAAGATCACGGGTTTTTATAATAATTTTGTTGAGATAGCAAAAAGCACGTTGGATGACAAAGGATACTATACCGTGGAAGAATTGGAAGAATCGAGAATTGTGAGTCATGCAGAAATGTCATACCATAAAGATGGCAGCTTTCTGCATAAGATTAATGATAATCCAGAGCCTGAATACATTAATCCCTACGGTCAAGGAGAAAGGTGGGTGCGAACAGATGCGATTGAAGATTTTCAGCCGATATTAAATATCGCAATTCGCAGAATGGATATTTTCAATAAATCATGTCTTGTTCCAACATTAAAATCGGGAGAAACATCATATATATGTGAAAACGATGATTTTTTTGATGAAACTGGTACATATCTTTTGATACTTTATATCCGAAATAAAAAACACATCGTAAATTGCTTTACTTCGGCGAAGCTATATTCTGATGTCATCATAGAACTCAATAAAGATCTCGATCTTTGTATTTTCATTCAAAGACATGGTTTTCCTGCAGCAAAGCCCTATTTTTCGAAGGTCTTCAATTGTTTGATCACTCCATATCTACACAATTCAATTAACTTTTGTAACAGGGAAAACGCTAAAGATGAAATGAAGGAAGTATTGGAAAAATCTGTGTTTGATCCAAAGTGTAATCTTTTCTTAAAGGATTTGGCTGATAACAAGCTATTCAATTTTTCTGAAGATAAATTGAAACTCGCGGAGCAAGTAGATATTTTGTATGAGAATAATGGATGTAAGATGCCCATCAGTAAACCACTGTTTCTTAAACAAGCTTTGAATTATTTAGGGGACGAATTGTCTGATTTTAATAACTTAGACCAAGGGATAAAGCAATTGTTGCTAGAGAAATGGAATAATGATTTGGAGAATTTAATACAGAAAGAATAAATAGTTAATTAAAAAATCAATTTCCAATGGGAAAAGAATGGCAGGGGAAGATGTATGCTTGCATATAAAGTTGATTGGTGCTCGTTTCTCACAACCTGGGAAATGTTGCCAGTCAGGTGATCAGCATGGGGAAATGAGTGAAATAGAAAAATCTGAGTTACCATGAAAAAAGAGAAGTGGTTTTGGTTGATGCTGCTCCTGTTGACGGGGGGATTGCTGATGAGCGGTTGCGACGATGTGGATGATGAGACGGGTGATGAGGAGGAGCTGCTGGATGCTTCCCGGCCGAATTACATGGGTGACGGTAGCGATGAGCTGCCACAGACGAACAACCTCTCGGGATCGACCTGGAAGGGTGTATCGGATGAGTATTCGCTGTGGGTTGAATTTAACAAATCTGATTGCTTGTTTACCGGATATGATTATGTTGCCAGGAAGGATACTACGGCCAGTTATGCGTATAGTTTTTCCTGGCCTCTGCTTACACTGACACCGAAAGATGACAAGGGGAGCGTTCTTACGGGAACAACCACGAAAGGGTGGACAAAGTATACAATGACTTTCACCGATTCAACGGATGCAGCGGTATGGATGCAGGTTGAAATTAGAACGAGCTCTGCCTTCCGGTAGTCAGCTATGAGCTGTCGAGAAATATTCTGACAGGGTTGTGCCGGTGATCTGCTTGAAGTTGCGGAGGGCCGTGTTGTGTGAACGGAAACCGACAAGAAAGAAGGTGTCAAGGTAGTTGGACGATAATCCGGATCTTGTCTGCTGTATGAAATCCTGGATGGGCAACTTGTTGATGTAATGGGTGTAGTTCTCATACCCGCACTCCTGTATTGTTTGTGACAGGGTGGTGCGGTTCGTATTGAGCGCGGATGCCAATAGGGTAAGGGAGATATCGGGATCGCGCCAGGTGCTGTTGTCCCTCATATAGGCATCGAGCCGTTCTGCCAGCACTACATTCCTGGATGCCGGGATGGCTGTTGCATAGGGAGTGGTGGGCTTCAAAAATGCATCCTGCAAGAGAGGTTCATCAGGAGTCTTCTTTTTAACTGTTGTTGCCAGCAACCGGTCGAACAGCTCCATGTAGACGATGTAAAGGCTGCATCCGACACTGACATAGTAGTAAAGGATATGGACCAGTGGATGGTTGAACGTGAGCAACATGAGGTAGGCGAAGATGTTGATAATGAAAGTGAAAGCATATTTCTTCAACCAGGCAGTGTCGGTGTTGCTGTTGTGTTCGATGCGCTTGATGAAGATGACCAGCACGACAGGTGCGAAGAGTAGCAGGCAAAGAATGAGAGTAAACCACATATCAAATTGATTCACATTGAGCATCATCTCCGGAAGCGATGAATAGGAGGCATAGTTGACTCCTGCAAGTTGGGTGGTCAGATAGAGCATGAGCAGCAGCAGCCAAATGGCATATAGTTGTACGATGCGTGTGAAGTTGAGCCACCCGGGACGGACCACTTCGATGGGATACATGATGTAGGAGATGACCATGAAGTTCCCAATCAGCAACATCTTCGTGGAGACAACAAGCTCCGGATCCAGTCCTTTGCTCACGGCAATGAATCGTGGTATGTAATTCAACACGGAGAAGAAAACGATGATGGCCAGTATGAGGCGTGAGCGCTCTCCCGACTTGCGGCGGGCTATCAACAACAACGAGGAAAGCAGGCATACCAGCGCTCCGGCAAAGATTGTGGCTAAATAGATGGATTGCATGTGTTTTTTACTTGCACAAATGTAATTATTTTTCTTCTAGAATCTTCAACAGCCTTTCATTCAAGTACAATTTTTCTTTTCCTACTTTAACCGATTTCAAAAATCCATTTTCTTCTAACGTTGCTAAATAATTTCCGACTGTTTTGGCGTTTCCAATATTTTCATCAATCAGGTGCTGCCTTTTGGTGTATGGCAACCGGAATAATATCTCAACCAAATCTTTGGAATAGATTTTTGGCAATCTTGTTTTTATTTCTTCAGCGGTTATATCGATTGATTTTGTTATTTTGTTTAGCCGTTCCAGACCTTTTGCAGAGGTCTGTTCTATCATATCCAACATGAAAAGGATGTATTCTTCCCACTCATTATTTTCAGTTACACCACGTAATCTTTGGTAATATTCCGTTTTATTTTTGATGATGTACTCACTCAAATAAATGGCCGGGGTGTCTAATAACTCCGAAAGTTTGAGGTAGAGCAGTAATAAAATACGGCCTGTTCGTCCATTACCGTCGGCAAATGGGTGAATGGCTTCAAATTGATAGTGCATCAACGCCATTTTGATGAGGGGGTCTATACCTTCATCTCCATTGATAAACTTTTCCAGATTTGCCAATTTCTCCCGGATAACGGTTTCTCCACTTGGCGGGGTATAAATCACTTCGCCTTGTGTATTGCTCAACGTTGTACCCGGAGTAACCCGGATTGAGGCGTTGTTTTGTTTGATACACTGCACAATTCGTATGCATAGGTTGGTGGTGATAAAAGGCTTGGTCTTGAGCTGTTCTAACCCTGACCAAAGTGCTTCTTTGTAACCCAGCACCTCTTTCGTAGCAGAATTCTCCACTTTCTTGTCTGCTACAAAAGATTTGTAAAGTTCGTCATTGGTTGTGATGATATTTTCCACTTCGGAACTCGCCTTTGCTTCCTGCAGGTAGATCGTGTCCAGAAACAGGGTGGGATTGGGCAAATTCAACAAAGTACCGTTGAGTTGTGCCAGTGCCCTACCGGCGGAAATGGTTTTGCGAAGTATTTCTTTCGTTTCAATATCTGCCTTTGGCGGTAGCAATGGCAAGTTATTATAGGGTTGCTTACGATCAAATTTGCTCATAACTTTCAAGTGTAAGTATTACTCTCGTTGTTAATACAAGGGCAAAAATACAAAAAAATTACTCTCGTTTGCATGATGAGGGTAAAAATTACTTACAAACGGATCAACGAATCAACGAATCAACGAATCAACGAATCAACGAATCAACGAATCAAATTTCCTGATATTTATTATGGAAATATTTCTTTAATTGGGGAGAGTTTCGTATCTTTGCAGCCTGTTTAACAAGATCACGGTGGAGGTTCCGGATCAGTGATTCGGATTGATTGGTTTTAGGATGTTCCCCCGGCTCTGTTTTAGGTTGTTACAAGCATGAACTATTTGACTCCTACGGAGGCTGCCGACGCATTCAGACGGGCAGCCATTGAGAAAGAGAAGCGGCCTTTCCCGCAGTTCGCCCTGATGGCGGTGCTGGGTGGGGCCTTTATCGCGTTCGGCGGTCTGCTGACGGTGATGGTGGCGGGTGGCATGCCGGGCGTGGCGGTAGCCAACCCGGGGCTGGTGAAGTTCATGGCAGGGGCGCTGTTCCCCATAGGACTGATCATGGTGTCGGTCACCGGTGCGGATCTCTTCACGAGCGACTGCGCCGGCTTCGGCTTCCCGCTACTGCGCAAGGAGCTGACACTGCGCCGCGTGGCTGCGCTGCTGCTGATATCCTACCTTTTCAACTTCATTGGTGCACAACTGGTGGCATGGCTGCTCTCCGCACACGTGGGAATGCTGGACAAGGAGCCCTGGCACTCTTACCTGCACAACCTTGCAGGGGCGAAGGTGGACCAGGCGTTCTGGCCGGTATTCGTGAAGGGTATCGGTGCCAACTGGTTGGTATGCCTCGGCATGCTGATGGGCTTCGCGGGAAAGGATATCGCGGGCAAGAGCATCGCCATCTGGATCCCGATCATGCTCTTCGTGACACTGGGATACGAGCACTCCATCGCCAACATGTTTTTCATCCCGGCAGCGATCTACACAGGTGCGGAGATCTCCTGGGGTGCCTTCATCCTGCAGAACCTGATCCCTGCCACGCTGGGCAACATCGTCGGCGGCATGGGTCTGGTAGGGATGGTGTACGGCTGGTTGTATCTTGCTGAAAGTTGATTTTTTCTCAACTGCTGCTTCTTGTCGACCCGTTTTAGGCTTTACAAGCTACCTGACAAGAACTCGCTTCGCTCAAACAGCTTGTCAGGTTGCGCTTGTTGCAGCGAACGGGTGCCCCGACAACAAGCTGAGGTCTCTAACAAATCAACAATCAAACCAAGCATATTGAATTTACAAACGTATTAACATACAAACATACTAACATACTAACATACTAACGTATCAACATACTAACGTAATAACGAAATAACATACTAACGTACTAACATAAAGAATTATGGTAAAGAATCAAAACGCATGGGAAGGGTTCCGCGGGGAGCTCTGGAAGAAAGAGATCAACGTGAGGGACTTCATCATGAACAACTATACGCCCTACGAGGGGGACGACACTTTCCTGGCACCCTCCACCGAGCGGACGCAGAAGGTGTGGGACAGACTGACGGAGATGTTCAAGGAGGAGCAGGCGAAGGGGGTCTACGACGCGGAGACGAAGCTGCCGCAGCAGATAGATACTTACGGGCCGGGTTACATTGACCAGGAGAACGAGGTGATTGTGGGGCTGCAGACCGATGCACCACTCAAGAGGGGGATCTTCCCCAAGGGGGGCATCCGCATGGTGGAGAACGCTCTCAACGCCTACGGCTTTGAGCTGGACCCGATGACGAAGGAGATCTACACGCGCTACCGCAAGACGCACAACGAGGGTGTCTTCTCGGCATACAACGATGAGATGCTGGCGGCACGCAAGTCGGGTATCATCACCGGTCTGCCGGACGCCTACGGACGCGGGCGCATCATCGGCGACTACCGCCGCGTGCCACTATACGGTACCACGGCCCTGATCGAGGAGCGCAAGGATTTCATGCTGCGGCTCGACATCCAGGAGTTCACCGAGAACAGCATCCGCAACCGCGAGGAGGTGAGCGAGCAGATCAAGGCGCTCAAGGTGTTTGAGAAGATGTGCGCGGGCTACGGATTCGACGTGAGCCAGCCGGCACGCGACAGCCGCGAGGCGGTGCAGTTCCTCTACTTCGCCTACCTGGCGGCCGTGAAGGACCAGGATGGTGCGGCGATGTCGATCGGACGTACTTCGACCTTCCTCGACATCTACATCGAGAAGGACCTGCAGGCGGGCCTGATCACCGAGAGCGAGGCGCAGGAGATGGTGGACCAGCTGATCATCAAGCTTCGCATCGTGCGCTTCCTCCGCACACCGGACTACAACGAGCTCTTCTCGGGCGACCCGGTGTGGGTGACCGAGGCGCTGGGGGGACAGACGCTGGATGGCCGCACGCTGGTGACACGCACCTCGTTCCGCTACCTGCATACGCTTTACAACCTGGGGCCTGCACCGGAGCCCAACCTGACGGTGCTCTGGTCGCAGCAGAGCCCTGAGAACTGGAAGCGCTTCTGCTCGAAGGTGTCGGTGGACACTTCGGCGATTCAATATGAGAACGACGACCTGATGCGGCCGGACTATGGCGACGACTACGGCATTGCCTGCTGCGTGTCGCCGATGAAGATCGGTAAGCAGATGCAGCTCTTCGGGGCGCGCGCCAACCTGGCGAAGTGTCTGCTCTATGCCATCAACGGCGGCCGCGACGAGAAGTCGGGCGTGCAGGTGGCACCCAGGTATGAGGCGATCACATCGGAGTATCTGGATTATGAGGAGGTGATGGAGAAGTTCGACCATTCGATGCGCTGGCTGGCGAAAGTCTATGTGAATGCGCTCAAGATCATCCACTACATGCACGACAAGTATGCCTACGAGGCGTTCGAGATGGCGCTGCACGACGGGGATGTGGAGCGCATCAGGGCGACCGGTATCGCGGGTCTCTCGATCGTTGCGGACTCGCTGGCGGCGATTCGTGACGCACGGGTGAAGGTGATCCGCGACGAGCGGGGCATCGCCGTGGACTTCGAGCGGGAAGGGGAGTACGTGCCCTTCGGCAACAACGACGACCGCACGGATCAGATCGCGGTGGAGATCACCCGCAAGTTCATGGGGTACCTCCGTCAGCACGAGACGTATCGCAACGCGAAGCCGACTCAGTCGATCCTGACGATCACCTCGAACGTGGTCTACGGCAAGAAGACGGGTGCCACTCCAGACGGTCGCCCGGCAGGCGAGCCTTTCGCTCCGGGGGCCAACCCGATGAACGGGCGCGACAAGAAGGGGGCCGTGGCGGCCCTGGCATCGGTGGCGAAGCTGCCGTTCCAGCATGCGCACGACGGCATCTCCTACACCTTCGCTGTTTCCCCGGGTTCGCTGGGCAAGGAGCGTGATACGCGTGTCTCGAACATGGTGGGGCTGCTGGATGGCTACTTCACCGCCGACGGTGGGCAGCACCTGAACGTGAACGTCTTCGACAAGGAGCTGCTGCTGGATGCCATGGCGCACCCGGAGAACTATCCGCAGCTGACGATTCGTGTCTCCGGCTACGCGGTGAACTTCGTGAAGCTGACGCGTGAACAGCAGCTGGATGTGATCTCGAGGACGATCAATCAGAAGCTTTGAGTCTTTAGCTGTAAGCTTATAGCTTTTAGCTTATAGCTTATAGCTTATCGCTTTTAGAAAGGGGATGTTTTCTTGTCTGCACTTATTCCCTGACCTGTCAGCGACTCGGTTATGAAAAGAGAAGAACTCGCTTCGCTCAAGCAACTTCTCTTTTTCACATAACCTTCGTCGGACAGGTTCCCAGCGAATAACTGAGGAGCAAGAAAATATCCCCTCTTCACAGCTGATATAGTATTTCTAGATGCAGAAATATGCATCAGCAATAACCGAAGGGATATTGCGCCCACAAACAATAAAGAGTATGACAGGTAATATACATTCTCTCGAGAGCTTCGGCACGGTCGACGGGCCTGGGATACGCTTCGTAGTGTTCCTGCAGGGATGCCCGCTGCGCTGCCTCTATTGCCACAATCCCGACACCTGGGAGAAGGGGAGCGGCAGCTACCAGATGACGCCGCAGGAGCTGCTGGAGGAGGTGATGCGCTACAAGAGCTTCATCGCAAAGGGGGGCGTGACCGTGACGGGGGGCGAGCCGCTGATGCAGGCGGAGTTTGTGCGCGACTTCTTCGTGCTCTGTCGCGAGAAGGGGATCCACACGGCGCTGGATACCTCGGGCGCACTCTGGTCGCCTGCGGTGCGCGAGGCGCTGGAGGCGGCGGACCTGGTGCTGCTGGATGTGAAGACGGCAGACCCGCAGCAGCACAAGGAGCTGACGGGGGCTAAGATCACCAACACGCTGCGCTGCCTGGACTACCTGGAGGAGAAGCAGATTGCCACCTGGATACGCCACGTGGTGGTGCCCGGGTGGACGGACGACGACGGGCGACTGCAGCAGCTGGCGGACTTCCTGAGGCCCTACAGCTGTATCGAGAAGGTGGAGCTGCTGCCGTACCACCGCATGGGGGCGCACAAGTATGAACAGCTGGGGTTGAAATATCGCCTGGAGGGCACCCCGGAGCTGTCGCCCGAACGACTGGAGCGGGCGAGGGAGTTTTTTAAGCGGTTTGTAGTGTCGTGAGAGAAAAGTGTGGTTGTGCCTGCAGAAAATGGGAGAAAAATGTAGTTTTTCTTTGATATATTGAGAGAAAAGTGTATTTTTATCGGATTATTTAAGGAGAAAAGTGTTCAATTACATTGTTTAATCCGGTAAATATGTATCGAACAAAGGTTGAAGAGTTGGTTAAGTGGAAGACCTCTAAAAGACGGAAGCCACTTGTTTTTCTTGGTGCCAGGCAGGTGGGAAAGACCTGGCTACTGCAGGAATTTGGCAAAAAGCATTACAGGCAGGTGGCTTACATCAATTTTGAAAGACCGGGTGCACCGGTTCATCTTTTTGAAGTTGATTTTGATGCTGACAGGATTGTAACGGTGCTGAACGCATATTGTAATCTCAGGATCAATGCAGCGGATACCTTGATCATCTTCGATGAGATTCAGGTGGCACGTAAAGGCATCACCTCATTGAAGTATCTCTATGAAGATGCACCCCAATATCACATTATCGCTGCTGGCTCTCTACTTGGGGTGGGTATACACCCCGAAGAGTCATTTCCGGTTGGAAAAGTGGAGTTGATGAAATTGTATCCCATGTCATTTTACGAGTTCTTGCTGGCTATGGATGAACCGGGCATCACTGATCTCCTGGAAAAAAATGATCTTGAAAATCTCTCCTTTTTTAAAAATAAACTAATCAATTACCTGCGCTATTATCTCTATATAGGTGGAATGCCTGAGGCTGTTGGCGATTTTGTAGAAAACCGGGATTGGCAACAGGTGCGCATCATCCAGAATCAAATCATAGACTCCTATCGGAACGACTTTTCAAAACATGCACCAAAGGAACTTTTGCCGAGAATCAACATGGTGTGGGATAGTATTCCATCGCAACTATCGAAAGAAAACAAAAAATTCATCTACGGTGTGATAAAAGAGGGTGCCAGAGCCAAAGATTTTGAGTTAGCCATCCAATGGCTTACTGATGCTGGTCTACTGCATAAAATTTACAACACAAGCAAATCTGCTTTGCCTTTGGTTGCATATCAGGAGTTATCCGCCTTCAAACTATTTCACAACGATGTGGGACTCCTGGGGGCGATGTCGAAGCTCAATGCCAAAACGGTTGCAGATGGAAAGGCAATTTTCTCGGAGTTCAAAGGTGCATTGACAGAACAATTTGTATTCCAGCAACTGATTCAAGATAGCGAATTGTCACTCTATTATCATACATTCGGTAACAGTAAGTATGAGCTTGATTTCCTCATTCAAACTGCCAACGATGATGTGATCCCAATCGAAGTGAAATCGGGTGTAAATGTGAAGTCTAACAGCTTTAGGCTTTTCTGTCAGAAAAACAGTCCCGGAAAAGCTATTCGTGCCTCCCTGGCTGATTATAAAGTGGAATCCTGGTTGATCAATTTACCTTTGTATGCGATAAATGCAGTAGGAAAATAAAAATATTCAATATGTTCCGTGTATATTTTTTACTAATTTTGTCTGCATAAAGAACAGACACAAGAATATTCACATATACATTCACTAGAACAAAAGAAGAGAACATGAACACCAAAACATTTCAACTGATGTTATTCAGTCTGCTGCTACTCCTTTTTGGCTGCGCTTCACCGCAGCAGGAGAGTGGCATGATTCAGACCCCCGCGCCGGCACGTCCGGCCGGCCAGACCGACATGGTACAGTATGCAGCCGATCCCATCCCCGTGGTACGGGTAGGCTTCATCGGCCTCGGTATGCGCGGTCCCGGTGCCGTACAACGATTCACCCACATCCCCGGTGTGGAGATCAAGGCGCTCTGCGACATCCGCCCCGAGCGGGTGGAGGTGGCGCAGGAGATCCTGCGTGAGGCAGGCCTACCCGAGGCGGCCGCCTACTCCGGTAGCGCTGATGCCTGGAAGGAGCTGGTGGAGCGCGACGACCTGGACCTGGTATACGTGGTGACCGACTGGAAGAGCCATGCCGACATGGGGGTCTATGCCATGGAGCAGGGTAAGCACGTGGCCATTGAGGTGCCGGCAGCCATGACCATGGAGGATATCTGGCGCCTCGTTGATACCTCCGAGCGCACGCGCAAGCATTGCATGCAGCTGGAGAACTGTGTTTATGACTATTTTGAGCTTACCACGCTCCACATGGCGCAGCAGGGTCTCTTTGGCGAGGTGCTCCATGCCGAGGGATCGTACATTCACCAGCTGTCCGACTTCTGGGATAGCTACTGGGACAATTGGCGCCTCGACTTCAACGAGCATCACCGCGGGGATGTCTATCCCACGCACGGCATCGGCCGGGCCTGCCAGCTGCTCAACATTCACCGGGGCGACAAGATGAACTATCTGGTCTCGGTTGACACCAAGCCGGTGATGGGTCCCCAGATCGTGAAGGAGCTCACCGGCCGCGAGGCCCCCGACTTCCGCAATGGCGACCACACCATGACCATGATCCGCACCGAGAAAGGGAAGACGATGCAGATCCAGCACAACGTGATGACTCCCCGTCCATACTCTCGGATGTACCAGCTCACGGGCACAAAGGGTTTCGCCAACAAGTACCCGGTACAGGGTTACGCGCTTGAGTCGTCCGACCTCACCGCCGAGGCTGCGCCCAATCATGAGGATCTCAACGCACACAGCTTAGTTCCCGATGATGTGAGGAAGGCGCTCATGGAGCAGTACAAGCACCCCATCCACCAGGAGCTGGAGGAGAAAGCCAAGGAGGTGGGTGGCCACGGCGGCATGGACTTCATCATGGACTATCGCCTGGTATACTGCCTGCAGAACGGACTACCGCTCGATATGGATGTCTATGACCTGGCAGAGTGGTGCAGCCTGGTGCCGCTCACAGAGATCTCGCTCGACAACGGCAGCATGCCGGTAGAGATACCCGACTTCACCCGTGGTGCCTGGAACAAGGTGCAGGGGCTGCAGTTTGCCTATTGATCAGTTGTCAGTGATCAGCTGAAAGTGTTAAGATGGAAGCGGGGTAAATGTTTGAAACATTTGCCCCGCTTTTTTCATCACTGAGTGATGAGTCGTGGTAACCGGTTCATCATTTTCCTCTTTGCATATATTAAGTTCTTTGTGTACTTTTGAATTCTAATTCAAAATCTGTATGAATAAAGCTTCACTTCATTCAAATATTATTTATCCCCTGGCGGGAACGGCACTGCTGGCCTCCTGCACCGGTGGAGGAAAGGCAGAGGTTGAGAGACCTCTCAACATCGTCTACATCATGACCGACGACCATACGCGGCAGATGATGAGTTGCTACGACAACCGCCACATCGAGACACCCAACCTGGACCGGATTGCCGACAATGGGGTGATCTTTCGGAACGCTTACGTGGCAAACTCCATCTCGGGACCGAGCCGCGCTTGCCTGCTCACCGGCAAGCACAGCCACAAGAACGGCAAGCTGGACAATCATACCACCTTCGACAGTGCTCAGTTGACGGTACAGCAGCTGCTGCAAGAGGGTGGCTACCAAACCGCCATGATTGGCAAGTGGCACCTCGACTGCGAGCCTACACACTTCGATCATTGGGAGATTCTCCCGGGGCAGGGGAGTTACTACAACCCCGACTTCATCACCAAAGAGGGAAGGACTCACTACAAGGGATATGCCACCAACATCATCACCGACCTGAGCCTGGAGTGGCTGGAGAACGGTCGCGACAACACGAAGCCCTTTGTGCTTTTCCTCCACCACAAGGTGGCTCACCGCAATTGGATGGCCGACACGCCCCACCTGTCGCTTTATGAGGAGAAGACGTTCGAGCTGCCGGAGAACTTTTACGACGACTATGCAGGTCGCCCCGCGGCGGCACAACAGGAGTTGAGCATCGCCAGCGACCACGACATGGATATCGTGAACGACCTGAAGATGCTGCGCGAGGGGGTGGAGACGCGCCTCTCCAACACCTACATCCATGGTGAGTACGCCCGTCTCGACTCAGCCCAGAAAGCGGCATGGGATGCCCACTACCAGCCGATCATCGATGCCTTCTACGAGGCGAACCTGCAGGGCGACGAGCTGGCAGAGTGGAAGTACCAGCGCTACATGCGTGACTACGCCAAGACGATCCGCTCACTCGACGAGAACGTGGGGCGCGTGCTCGATTACCTTGAGGCGGAAGGGTTGACGGAGAATACGGTGATCATTTACACCTCCGACCAGGGTTTCTACATGGGTGAACATGGCTGGTTCGACAAGCGCTTCATGTATGAGGAGTCCTTCAGCACACCCCTGGTGATGCAGCTGCCGGAGGGTTTCAAGAAAAGAGGAGCAATTGAGGGACTGGTGCAGAACATCGACTTCGCACCCACCATGCTGGAGCTGGCGGGTCTTGAGGTGCCCGAAGAGATGCAGGGGGTGTCGCTGCTGCCTCTGCTGGAAGCACAACAGGAGCCGAAGGATTGGCGCAAGTCGCTCTACTACCACTACTACGAGTACCCTGGCGAGCATGCGGTGAAGCGACACTACGGCGTGAAAACGGATCGCTACAAGCTGATCCACTTTTATGACGACATTGACGTGTGGGAGCTCTACGACCTGGAGACGGATCCGACGGAGATGCAGAACCTCTACGGCAAGGAGGGGTATGAGGAGATCACCGCCGAGCTGCACGAGGAGCTGGAACGGCTTCAGCTGCAGTACGATGATCCGATAAGGGAAGAGTTGTAAGCTGTAAGAAGAACATGATGGGCTTAAAGCGACATCGATTGAAACGTCCGGAGCAATCCGGACGTTTTTTCTTTCAGTGGTCGGTATCATCCCCCCAACCTTACGACATTGTGGAATGATTGGGCAGGGATGGATCATGGTTGAAATAATTTTAGTATATTTGACCTGTAAATCAGAATCATTATTGATAAATCACAGTCAGGATTGTTTTTCGATTACCGGTACAGCGCTGTCGGGGGGATGCCGATTTCTCACCCGACGCGAATTGTTGTGTCGTTGAGCGGCCAAAGCTGTTTTATCGACCTAAACAGAATATATCAAAACCATAACCATAACCCTTACAATGAACAGACGATTATTGCTGATTACCCTGCTGCTGGCCCTGATGGGCGGAAAGGCAGCCTCACAGGTGAGAGACATCACCTTTACCGTGTCGCCGGTGGCAGAATACACCTGGTGGAATGAAAACCTCTCGCTGGAGAACAACAGCTGGATGGGTCTTAAGGCAGGCTTCGGCTTCGGACCCCTCTTTGAGCTGCGCGGTTTCTACCAAAGGGTCAGCAACGTGGAGAGCCAGCTCTTCATGCCTACGGTGGAGTCGATCCTTCCCGCGGCGGCGACCGGACAGAGCGACCTCATCCGCTATGGCGGGGAGATGAGGGTGAACCTTGCGCAGGGGGGCTTCCTCGCTCCCTACATCACGCTGGGTGGTGGTGTGCAGCAGATGGATCACCTCCTGCCTCCTGCCCTGGACGAACCGGAGGCTCTCTATAATACTCCCAATAATTCAGACCACAGGGTAAGTTTAATAAAAAACGATTAAATTTGCTCATTATGTCAACAAGAAGAAAGAAACACAGTGCAGCTTTCAAGGCCCAGGTTGCGATAGAGGCAATCAAGGAAGCTGAAACACTTAGCGAGCTGGCCAAGCGGTTCGATGTGCATCCACAAATGATCTCCAACTGGAAACGGGAGTTCCTGGCCCGAGGAGCAGAGATATTCTCAACCAAGGCCCCAGACGAGGAGGTTGCCAAACGGGAGAAGGAATTGTATGAGAAAATAGGCCGTTTGGAGGTAGAAGTGGATTTTTGCAGGAGGGCCTCAGAGCAATTGGGGATACTGAAGTCCTCAAAAAAATAGTATCCCCGAGAGATGATTTGAGCCAACGACGCCAGTGTGAGCTTCTCGGATTGAATCGCAGCATGCAGTATTACAAGCCTGCCGTAGAGGATCCTGCAAACCTCGAACTGATGCGTCTGATGGACGAAGAATACATGGAACATCCAACAAAAGGTGTTTTGGGGATGGTTGATTTTCTGCGTGCAATGGGTATCCCGGCAGGTCCGAAGCGTGTCCGCCGATTGCTTCGTAAAATGGGCATCATGGCCATTTATCCGAAACGGAACCTGAGTAAGCTGGGGTTGGCCAAATACATTCAGCCGTACAGACTTAGAGGTCTTGAGGTCACGCACTCGAATCATGTATGGTGTATCGATATCACGTACATACCAATGGCAAAAGGATTCCTTTACTTGACGGCTATCATTGATGTATATAGCCGGTATATTGTTGGCTGGGACATTCACAATACGCTGGATGCCGAAAACAGCCTGAATGTGCTTCGTAAAGCAATCGCCGTGCATGGCAAGCCGGAGATTGTAAACTCTGACCAGGGATCTCAATTTACGTGTCCAGGATGGATAGCGTATCTTGAAAGCCAAGAGATCACCATCAGCATGGACGGGAAAGGCAGGGCACTTGACAACGTCTGGATAGAACGCTTCTGGCATACACTCAAACAAGAATATGTCTATATTTGTCCGGCCGGGAACGGCAACATACTGCGAAAGGGGTTGATTAAGTTTATCACCTATTACAACAACCGGCGACAGCATCAAAGCCTTGATAGAAAAACGCCCTTTTCCTGGTATGAGTATGCAGCCTGATTCGTTTCCATTGCAAACAAAGGTAATGCCTGTCCCGGAACCTGTCAAGGCTGTGACAAGCGACCTAAAGGTCGGCCTTGACAGAACCCGTTCCAGGCACAGAGAGTGGTTTACAATGGAAACGAACTAAACTTAAAAACGAGATCCTATGGTCTGACAAGTGGGGAGTAGAATACTCACCATTGAGGAAGAGCAGCTCTTCGGCACCCTGGGTGTGGGCACCAAGTTCCACCTCTCCGACAGGGTAGCCCTCTCGCTGGAGGCCAGGAACAGCTTCTTCGGCATGAACGACAACTCACCGCTGCTCACGGCGGCTTACCGTGAGAATGGCGAGGAAGGAAGGCTCAACAACTGGTCGGCAGCTGCCACGCTCGACTTCTACCTGGGGGGTAGCAACCCCGACAAGGGATCGGTGGCGGAGGCCTATCAGCATCTGTTGACGGACGGCTTCCGCGGGTTGAAGTTCGTGCTGGAACCGGCGGCTGCCTACGTGAACTTCCACGATGAATCGCCCCTCTACAACCATTACCTGCTGGGTCTTAACGCAGGGATCGACTTCACCTCACTGGTGGGGATCCGTGGTTTCTACTATCGCTCCACCGAGGAGGCAAACAAGATGTCGCTCAGCCTGGGAGACCAGCTATCGCTCTACGGCGCCAACCTTATTGCCCGTCTCAACCAGCCGCGCGGGGTGAACCCCTACCTGCTGCTGGGCGCCGGATACATGAAGGTGGCGGACGACTATACGGTGCGACTGGGCTTCGCCCCCGCAGAGAGCCAGGCGTTCGCCTTTGGCGGCGTGGGACTGGAGATCCCGCTGTCGCGTTACGTGGCGCTCTTCGGGAACGCCAGCGCCATGTTCACCTCAGAGAACGGGGTGGAGGCGGTTGACCTGAACCATCCCTCACAGGTGAAGACGAGCATGCTCTACAATGCAGGCCTGCGCTTCAACCTGGGTCGTTCGGCACGCAATGGCGCCGACGAACTCTTCTCTTCGCGTCTCGACGCCGCAATGGAGGAGGAGCGTGTGGCCCGGAACGAGGAGATCAACGCGATGCGTGAGGAATATGAGATGCAGCTGGCGGCTCTCGATGAGGAGCGACAGCTGGCGGAGGCACAGGGCGACAGCCTCAGGGCCAGGGCTCTGCTGGCGGAACAGAGTCGCACCGTGCAGCAGAAGAACCGCATGGAGCAGGCGCTCCGGGTACTGGAGAACGAGGGGCAGGTGCCACGCGACCGCATGGTGGGCGACCTCACAATCGATGAGGAGCGGCTGGACGAGGAGCTGCAGATGCAGCTGCACGCGAACAGGGGTGACAGGGTCCTGCGGATGAGCAGCGACGATCTGGCACAGCTTGTGGAGCGTGTGGTGGATGAGGTGCGGAGCGAGACCCGCCATGTGCCTTACTACGGGGTGCAGCCGGTGGCCGATGCACGTCAGCAGGCTCTGCCCACGCAGGAGGAGAGTCGTCAGGAACAGCTCCGCAGAGAAGAGATGCGCCGCCTGGAGCAGCAGAACAGTGAGCTGGCCCGTCGCCTCGATGAGTTGACCATCCGTCTTGATGAGGCTTCACGCAGGGGGGGATCTTCCAGTGAGACCATCGTCATCACCGACAGGGGGAGCAGTACGGCGACACCCGTGGTATCACCCGTCACGGGCTACACCGGCAGTCGCAGGTCGGCAAACGACAACCGCACCTTTAAGTGGAACCGCCTCTCCTTCTATACCGGTCCCGGCTTCGGTGACCTCTCGGCCTGGAACATCGGGGTGCGCGGTCACATGCAGATCAGCAATACAGCGCTCGACTTCATGCCGGAGTTCTATGCGGCGATGGGCAGCAAGAGCGGCATTGGCATCTCGGGCAACGTGGTGTGGAACCTAGAGAGCATCTCCACACGCTTCACACCCTACCTGGGGTTGGGTCTCGGCATCTTCCACGGTGAGGAGACACACACAGGCACCAACATCATCGTGGGCAGCACCCTCAACCTGGGCAGTGGCGCCCTCTTTGCGGACTACTCCATTCGCAGCTTCTTCAAACAGAACCAGCTGGCACTGGGTTACCGATTTGTATTTTAAGGGATGACGATGAGAACGCTGATATTAACCTCCCTGCTGATGCTGCTTCCCTTTGCGGGGTTGCGGGCGCAGCAGGATGAGAGGATGACGCAGGATGAGATTGGGACGCCGGCAGGCGACTCGATTGAGGTGAGCGAGCGGGAGCTGCAGGCGGCGTTGCAGGAGATCGCCCGCGCGGTGCAGCTGAATGAGCTGCAGCGAATGGTGGCGGAGATGGCGGCACAGCAGCAGCTGGGTGCGCCCGCTGCAGAACGGCGCTACGAGGAGCGGTTCGACAGGCTGGAACGGCTGCTCTACGGCATGGCGGGGCGACTGGGTTACACGCCTTCAGTGACGGAGCGGCGCAACCTGATTGTGATGCCTGACGGAAGCAGTGTGGTGCCTTACCCGGTCTATCCGGCAGTGGCAGCACAGCCGGCGGAGGATCCTCTCTTGCAGCGGCAGGTGGAGCTGCTGCAGCAGCAGATCGTCTTGCTGGAGCAACAGATTGCGGATGCAGGTGAGGGTGGAAGTCCCGAAACAACCGCTACGGAGCACAATGCCCTGCGCCTGCAGTCGCTGCGCGATGAGATGCAACGACTGCAACAGGTGCGTGCCGAACAGTCGCGCATCCTCGCGGTGGAGAACCAACGGGCGGACAGCCTCTTCCGGGCTTTCCTGGCGGAGGAGCAGGTCGCTGCCTCAGGTGAGCCCGCAGCGGGTGGTGCAACCCCCACAGTGTTATCCGAAGAGACACAAAGCGATGAGGAAGGTTTCAGCGACATGCTGGCTGCCCTCTATCAGCGGCAGCTCTTCTTTCCGGTCGCCTCAGACAAACTCTCCACAGAGGCGGAAGGCGCACTGGAGGAGGTGGCAGCGCTGCTGAAGCAGCAACCGGCATTGAAGGTCTCCCTCACCGGTTATGCCAGTCCGGAGGGGAACCGCGACTACAACCGGCGCCTCTCGAAACAACGGGCCGCGGCTGCAGCGGCATTCCTTCGTGAGCAAGGCATTGCGACTGACCGCATCCGGGTGATACCCGAGGGGGTGGATCGGCAGTCGGAGATGAAGAGCTACGGCCGCCGGGTGGATGTGAGGATTGAATAGCGGAAGCGTTGCTGTCGCACTTTTTCTGCCGCACGCACCTTGATTGAAAATATTTTGTGCTATCTTTAACTTTTCTTTTTATGTGATGCCGGACCTGTCTCAGCAGACAATTGGTTGGAGCTGAATCGTTTCCTGCATCCTATTCTTTTACAACATGTAATACATTGGATTATGGACAAAGTGGCACTCATCACCGGGATCACCGGTCAGGACGGCTCCTACCTCGCAGAGCTCTTGCTGGAGAAGGGTTATACCGTGCACGGCACGCTCCGTCGCTCCTCCTCCTTCAACACGGGACGCATCGAGCACCTCTACTTCGACGAGTGGGTGCGCGACATGAAACAGCGCCGGCTCATCAACCTGCATTATGCGGACATGACCGACTCCAGCTCGCTGATCCGCATCATCCAGACCATTCAGCCGGATGAGATCTACAACCTGGCGGCACAAAGCCACGTGAAGGTGAGCTTCGACGTGCCGGAGTACACTGCCGAGACCGACGCGGTGGGGACGCTGCGACTGCTGGAGGCGGTGCGTATCCTCGGTCTGGAGAAGAAGACACGCATCTACCAGGCATCGACCTCCGAGCTGTTCGGACTGGTGCAGGAGGTGCCGCAGCGGGAGACGACACCCTTCTACCCGCGCAGCCCCTATGGCGTGGCCAAGCTCTACGGCTTCTGGATCACCAAGAACTACCGCGAGTCGTACGGCATGTTCGCCGTCAACGGCATCCTCTTCAACCACGAGAGTGAGCGGCGCGGTGAGACCTTCGTCACCCGTAAGATCACCCTGGCGGCGGCACGCATTGCCCACGGACTGCAGGACAAGCTTTACCTGGGTAACATGGATGCCCGGCGCGACTGGGGACACGCGCGCGACTATGTGGAGTGCATGTGGCGGATGCTGCAGCACGAGACCCCGGAGGACTTCGTGATTGCTACCGGTGAGATGCACACGGTGCGCGAGTTCTGCACGCTGGCCTTCGCCGAGGCGGGAATGACCCTCCGCTGGGAGGGTGCCGGCATCGACGAGAAGGGAATCGACAGTGCCACGGGACGCGTGCTGGTGGAGGTGGACCGGAAATATTTCCGTCCCGCCGAAGTGGAACAGCTGCTGGGCGATCCTACCAAGGCGCGCACGCTGCTGGGCTGGAACCCGCGGCAGACGACTTTCGAGGAGCTGGTGAGGCAGATGGTGCGACATGATTTGAAAAGTTATCAGTGATCAACCATAACATGAACAAAGATTCAAAAATTTACGTTGCCGGCCACGGGGGACTGGTGGGATCGGCGATCTGGGAGAACCTCAAAGCGAAGGGATACACCAACCTGGTGGGACGCAGGCAGCGGGAGCTGGACCTGACCGACGGGGCAGCGGTGGCACGCTTCTTCGAGGAGGAGCAGCCGGAGTATGTCTTCCTCGCTGCGGCGCACGTGGGGGGCATCATGGCCAACAACACCTACCGGGCGGACTTCATCTACCGCAACCTGCAGATACAGAACAATGTGATTGGCGAGAGCTGGCGCCAAGGCGTGAAAAAGCTGCTCTTCCTGGGGAGCACCTGCATCTACCCGAAAGAGGCGCCGCAACCGATGGGGGAGGATACGCTGCTGACAGGACCGCTGGAGTACACCAACGAGCCCTACGCAATCGCCAAGATCGCGGGCCTGAAGATGTGCGAGAGCTTCAACATACAGTACGGCACCAACTTCATCGCGGTGATGCCGACCAACCTCTACGGTCCGAATGACAACTTCGACCTGGAACGGAGCCACGTGCTGCCGGCAATGATCCGCAAGATCCACCTGGCGAAGTGCCTCATGGAGGGCGACATGGAGGCGATACGGGAGGATCTGCGCCGACGTCCGGTTGAAGGCATTGGTGCCCGCTTGAAGGGCCCGGTTATAGACATAAGTCCGCTCGAAGGGGTAACTCATGCCGATCTGCCTGAACCGGTGACCGACCGGCAGATACTGGAGCTGTTAAAGAAATATGGCGTGACACCTGAGGGTGTGACGCTCTGGGGTACGGGGCAGCCGCTGCGTGAGTTCCTCTGGAGCGAGGAGATGGCGGATGCCTGCGTCTACATCATGGAGCGGGTGGAGTTCGCCGACCTCGCAGCCGGCAAAGAGGAGGTGCGCAACTGCCACATCAACATCGGCACAGGACACGAGATCTCGATACGCGACCTGGCGATGCTGATTGCCGGCACCGTCGGCTACAAGGGCAGGATCGATTTCGACAGCTCGAAACCTGACGGCACTATGCGCAAACTGACCGATCCCTCTAAGCTGAACGCCCTTGGGTGGCAGCACCAGGTAGAGATTGACGAGGGGGTGCGCCGCATGTACGAGTGGTATTTGAAGTAGTTATTAGCTATTAGCTGTTAGCTTTTAGATAACAACTAACTGCAACTACTGAAAAAAGATTAAAAAAACGGTCTGCATGATGCAGGCTGTTTTTTTTGCCTTATATTTGCAACATTGTTGCATTTGAAAGTGTGTTGCGTGTGTAGATTCCTCTTGAAGGATGAAATCGCACGTTGCAGTTACCAGACACTGTAATTCAATGCAAACGCATATCGAACAATTAAAATTGATATTATGATATCCGTAGAGGAGATCCTCCAACAGAATGAGTTGAAGAATACCGCCTGCAGGAAATATATTGTGGGAGAGCTGCTGCAGAGCCGGGCGGCGATGTCGGAACAGGAGTTGAAGGGGAGTTCAGACCTGTTCGACCGGGTTACCTTCTACCGGACCCTCAAAACGCTGGAGGAGCATGGGGTGATTCACCGCATCGTGCTGAACGACAACACGGTGAAGTATGCCCTCACGCGGCAGAAGCAGGGAGAAGCCCACATCCATTCGCACTTCCACTGCGAGCGGTGCGACGAGGTGCTCTGCCTGCGCGGCAAGACCCGCTTTGAGGCGGAGCTGCCGGAAGGGTACAGCCAACGGGAGGTGTTCGTGGTAATTGAAGGGATCTGTGCCGGTTGCAGTGTGAATGCCTGATTGCTTCTCACACCTGGTGAGGAGCAGCCTGTTTCGGGCACTTTGGAATAACGATGAACAGATGAAAAAAATGATATTGCTGCTGTTGCTGACGGCAGTTGTTTTAGGTATCAACGGGCAGGGAGTCTCGATGAAGGGGTATGTGCATTGCGCCGAGCACGATCATTACCTGCCGGCGGCCTCCATCCTGCTGCAGCCGGGAGAGCGGCACCTGCAGAGCGATGAGAATGGTTTCTTCGCGCTGGATGAGCTGGCGCGGGGCAACTACCTGCTCACGGTGCAATACATCGGCTACGAGCCGCTTACCCTCTCCCTGTCGCTGCAACAGGACACCCTGCTGCACATCCACCTGCATCCTTCGGCATTGCTCCTGAAGGAGGTGATGATTGAGGGAGAGCAGCCGAAAGAACCTTCGCTGGCGCCCGCGCTGGCGGTGGAGGAGCTGGGGCGCCACTTCCTGATGCAGGAGCACAGTGAGAGCTTCGCCAAGACGCTGGCCACGCTGCCGGGGGTAGCCTCGATGGACATCGGTGCAGGCTTCTCGAAGCCGGTGATCAGGGGGCTGGGCTTCAACCGTGTGGCGGTGTCGGACAGGGGGATCGTGCAGCAGAGCCAGCAGTGGGGGGCCGACCATGGGCTGGAGATCGACCAGTACGACGTGGACAACGTGCGGGTCTACAAGGGGCCTATGTCGCTCCACCACGGCTCCGACGCCATGGGGGGCGTGATCGAGATCCTCCCGCCACAGGTGCCGCAGCAGGAGGGGGTGCGGGGCGACCTGACGCTGACCGCCAAGAGCAACAACGACCTGATGGGCGTCTCGGCGGCGGTTGCCGCCAAGAGCGGACGCTGGTACCTGCGGGGACGGGCAACACTGCAGCACTACGGCGACTACCGGGTGCCGGCAGACACGGTGACCTACCTCACGCGCCAGCTGCCGCTGCATGGGCGGCGGATGAAGAACACCGCCGGCAGGGAGCAGAACCTCTCCTTCTCGGTCAACTACGGGGGAGACAGCCTGGAGAGCTGGCTGCATGCCTCATACGTCTCCGGCAGAAACGGTTTCTTCCCGGGGGCACACGGCATACCCTCTCTCGATCGCCTGCTGCCGGACGGATCGGTACGCAACCTGGATATGCCCTACAGTAGCTCGGGACACCTCAAGCTGATATCGAACAACAGGATCAAACTGAAAGGGGCGACGCTGCAGGCCGACCTGGGGGTGCAGCAGAACCGCCGCGCCGAGCGGTCGCCCTTCCACACGCACTACGGCAGCCAACCGCCGCCGGCAGTAGACCCGGATCTGGAGCTGCAGTTCCTGCTCAACACCTACACGCTGAACAGCAGCATTCTGTGGGACCAGGAGAAGCGGTGGCGCAAGCAGGCGGGCATCGCCGCGGAGCTGCAACACAACAGGGTGGGGGGCTACTCCTTCCTGCTGCCGGCATACGACCGTATCACGGGGGGCGCCTGGTGGATGAACGAATTTGTGGTGAACGATCGGCTCACCTTGTCGGGAGGCCTTCGATACGATATCGGCTCACTCACGGTGGAGGGCTTCCATGATCCGCTGCTGGAGGCTTACCTGCTCTCGCAGCAGCTGAGCGCCGCCGAGGCGGCTCAATACGCACAACGGGCGGAGGCGCTGCAGCGCCGCTTCGGCGACTGGTCCGGAGCCCTGGGAATCGTTTACAGACCCTCGGAGAGGCATGCCTTCAGGATGAATGTCGGCAAGAGCTTCCGCTACCCCACGGCCGCCGAGCTGGCATCCAACGGGGTGCACCATGGTGCTTTCCGCCACGAGCAGGGAAACAACACGCTCAACCCTGAGCGGGGCATCCAGTGGGACGGGGAGTACCGCTACCATGACCACCGCTGGGAGGTGACCGTGAGCCCCTTCCTGTCGCACTTCGGCAACTATATCTTTCTGGAGCCGTCGGGTATCTGGTCCATGCTGCCCCACACGGGGCAGATCTACCGCTACCGCCAGGCGAGGGCGGTGACGGGGGGCGGTGAGCTGGCCGTAACCTATCGTCTCGACGCGCACTGGCAGCTGGGGGGCGACCTGGAGGTGGTGCGCAACCGCAACCTGGAGGATGGCTACGCCCTTCCCTTCTCTCCGCCCGACATGGCGACGGGCGACCTCTCCTACAGGGGGTTCAGCCCTGGAACGATGGCACAATACCGACTGCGGCTGCAGTACCGGCATGTGTGGGATCAGCAACGGGTGGCGAAGAACGAGGAAGCGACGGCGGGGACATCGCTGTGGGACTTCTCTGCGCACCTGCAATGGCGAATCGGCCGGCGGCGGGTGATCACCGACCTGCAGGTGCAGAACATCTTCGACAGGCCCTTCCTCAACCACCTGAGCTTCTACCGGCGGTTGAACATTCCGGAGCCGGGACGCAATGTGCAGTTGATCGTGCGGGTGCCGATTGGGTGAGTGATCAGTTTAAACAACAAACCTGTAAACATACTAACATACTAACTTAATAACGTAATAACATAATAAGAATGAAAACAAACCATATCATTGTACTGCTGATGCTGGCGGCAGTGACCGCATTCAGCGGGTGCGACAGTAACGAGATTGATACCGCGAAGCCACAGATCCTGCTGAGCGAGCCGGCAGAGGAGGAGGCATATGCCCCGGGGAGTGCGATTCATTTCGTGGTGACCCTCTCTGACAACGTGGCGCTGGCATCCTACAAGGTGAACATCCACGGCGCGTTCGACGGGCATACGCACAGTGCAGTGCAACCCTCTTTAACCCGGGCAACCGATGCGGAGCCACACCCCTTTGAGCGTACCTGGATGGAGAGTGAGTTCATCGCACAGGGTGAGGAGCCGATCGCCGGCAAGCAGCAGGTCATCATCAATCACCGGCTGATGGTGATCCCCGACAGCATTGAGGGCCGCCCGGTGAAGGAAGGGCATTACCACTTCACGGTCTACTGTACCGACAGCTCCGGGCAGGAGTCCTTCATCGCCCGCGAGGTTGAGATCACGCATGAGGCGGGGGAGCATCTGCATTGAGAAGGGATCAGCTTTAAGCTTTTAGCTTTAAGCTTTTAGCTTTAAGCTTTAAGCTTATACCTTACCGCTATTTTATCCCGTGCATCAGCTTGTTGAGCCGGGGTGAAAGGATCAGCACCAGGAGGCCGGTGGCGACGGCAATCAGGCCGAAGCTGGTGTAGACATCGATATAGCGGCTGAGAGACTCCAAAGCGGAGGGACCTGCAGTGCCCACGGCTGTCTCTACGCTTGCAGTTGCTTCGACTACCTCCTTGCTGCTGCCGGTGAGCCTGGCAAGCTGCCCCGCGAGGAAGTTGGAGCCGGAGAAAGAGAGGAACCAGGCACCCATCAGCGTACCGGATAGCTTCTCGGGTGCCAGCTTGGTCACCATGGAGAGGCCGATGGGGGAGATGAAGAGCTCGCCCACGGTGTGGAAGAAGTAGATGCCGACGATGATCCAGAGCGGTACCAGGAATGCTTCGTTATAGGTGTAGAGGCCGAAGCGGGTGATGAGGTAACCGATGCCGAGCAGCATGATGCCGTAGCCGAACTTGGCGGGGATGTTGGGGTTGAGGTTACGCTCCGACAGCTTCACCCAGAGCATGGAAATGAGCGATCCCATGACGATGATGAAGAAGGGGTTGAAGAACTGCGTCTGCCCGGCAGTCATCTCGAAGATGCCGAAGACGTTTCGGTTCACGTTGCGGTCGGCAAACAGGGTGAGCGAGGAGCCCGCCTGTTCGAAGAGCGCCCAGAACAGGATGTTGAAGAGGCAGAGGATGATGAAGATGATCATCCGGTCGCGCAGGATGCGGCCACCGCGGATCCCCTCGCGCATGAGGGTATATCCCACGTAGAGGAAGGTGAGGATGAGCAGGATGCCCATGACACCGTTGTAGATGATGAGGAGGTAGAGCAGCGGGATGGCCAGGAAGGAGAGCAGCACGGTGAGCTGCAGCTGCGTGAGTGGCCCGAGCACTTTTGAGTGCAGCTTCTCCGGTCGTGGCGGACGCCCCTCCTCCTTGTAGTACTTCTGTCCCGCGGCGAAGATCAGCAGTCCCAGCAGCATGCCGACGCCGGCCAGTCCGAAGCCATATTGGAAGCCGAAGCGTTCACCCACCCAGACGACGACCAGGGTGGCCAGCAGGGCCCCCACGTTGACACCGATGTAGAAGATGGTGAAGCCGGAGTCGCGACGCGGGTCGTCGGCAGCGTAAAGCTTGCCCACCAGGCTGGAGATGTTGGCCTTGAAGTAACCGTTTCCCACGATGATGGCCGCCATGCCCACGTAGAGCCATGTCTGGCTGCCGCCCAGGATCAGGAACTCACCGATGGCCATCATCACGGCGCCCAGTATCACCGCGATGCGGTAACCCAGGATGCTGTCGGCCAGGCGGCCCCCCAGCACGGGTGCCATGTATACCAGCGCCGTGTAGGCGCCGTAGATGGCGAACGCCTGGTCGTCGCCCTGGAAGAGTGCCTTGGTGAGGTAGAGCACCAGCAGTCCCCGCATGCCGAAGTAGCAGAACCGCTCCCACATCTCGGTTAAAAACAGGAGGGAGAGTCCCCTCGGGTGTCCGAACAGATCGGGATATCGCGGTACGTTGGTGGCTGCTTCTTTCATGTGTTGTTTTTTGTGAAATATCAATCAAGCACAAAAATAGCAAAATTGACTTTCCAAAAAAACAGAATCGATTGTCAAATCTCACCTTGTTGTCTCTGTAACATTCCTGATTGTAGTTTTTCAATAGTGATAGCTGAGGCTGAGCAGCAACATGCGGGGCCGTAGGGTGTAGCGTGTTTCGAAGCGGTCGAGTCCGTTGAAGAGGGTGTAGGAATAGTCGGACTGGTTGAAGAGGTTGGTGGCGGTGAGGCTTAGCTCCAGCCGCGAATGGCGGTAGCTGATGCCGGCGTCGGCGAAGAAGCGCTTCACCTTTTCACCCTCTCGTATCTCGTTCATGGAGTGTTCCAGTCGCCCGTTGAGCTGCCACCGCTTGTCGACCTGCCAGAAGGCGGAGAGCTGTCGTACCACCTGCCAGAGGGAGGAACGGAGCGACTCCTCCTTTGTCCCAATCTCGGTAGTGTGAAGGGTTGCCGCCTCCTGGTAAGTGAGGGAGGCATCGTCAGAGAGTTTGATGCTCAGCTTGGGCATCAGCACCCATCCTGCTGCACGAAAGGGGTAGAGCACTCCCTGCTGCAGCCGCTCGCCCTGCATGCTGTTGTAACTGATGTTGAGTGACAGGTTGGTCCTGATTGCGGGGATGTACTTGCCGGCGTACAATGACCAGAGCAACTGTTCGGTGCGGGTGGAGTGGGCGGTGATGCCGGTGACCGACTCGTTGCCGATGAAGCGTTGACTGGTGAGGCTGTTCCGTTGTGAGGGGGCATAGGCAAGAGTGGAGTTGAGGAAGAAGCTGCTGATGGGATTGCGGTATTGGAATCCCGTGCTGTAGGAGGAGCGTCGCGACTCCGGCAACAACCCGCCCCGCTTGCTGAGGCTTCGATATCCCGACAACAGCCAGAGGCCTGTCATGTCGGTGAAATCACCGAGGGAGTGTGACGACCGGTAGGCGAGGTGTGCTCTCAACATCGGGTTGAAGCGGTAGTTGAAACGCAGTGAGGGGTCGGCATGCAGGTAGGTGAGCTGCTCCTCACCAAATTGCATTACCTGCCTGCGCAGGGGGAGATCGGCCTGAATGGTGAGCTTCTCCCCGCGGTAGAGGTAGGAGGGAGCCAGCTCCAGGAGGAGATGCGACGATCGTATTTCCCCCACGGTGCTGTCACTGAGCAGGGGGTGGATAATTGCTGATTCATACCTGTCGAGGGAGGCCTCTGCTACTCCCGTGAGGGTGACGCTGGAGCTGCCCCAGCCCAGGCTGTAGTAGGTGCTGTTACGCGTGTAAAAGCCGGAGAGGGTTACATCCTGCTGCTGCGCTGTCTCTGTGGTGTCAATCTCTACCGTGAGCTGTTGCGGTTGCGATGAGTAGGCCATGAACGAGCTGAAGTCCCAGAGACGCTCTCCCCATCGTTTCACATACTGCAGGTTGTTGCGTATCAGCTGTGCCGGCAGCCGGTAATCCTGCGTCACGCCCATACCGTTCAGGTTGATCGCAGAGGCGGATCGGTCGCTGCCGCCGCTCCAGCGGAGGGCGTTGTTGAGGTAATGGCCGGGGCTGTTGTCGCTGTATGTCAGCGCGGCATCGATCTTGTGGGTTCGGTGGGTGAGGGCGCTGCTCTCGCTGATCAGCAGGTTGCCACCGGGGAGGTAGTATTCGCTGTTACGCAAGATGCTCTCCTCCCGTTCATCGTGCAGGTACTGGATGTTGAGACGCAGCTGGCTGTGTTCACCCGTCTTGTGGAGGTTGTTGATGGAGGCAGTGTGCGATTTGTTGAAGAGGTACCGTTTCCGCTCCAGCGGAGGAGGACTGAACGATCTTGCCGAGAGGAGCGTGACCGGTGAGTAGCCGGAGGCCGCATCAGCTGCGTCACCACCGGTGAGTGACTGCTCTGTCAGCTCCCGGCCTATATCCATGGCAGCATTGTTGCCCTTGTACATGACGATGTACTGCCTGTTCCGCCCCGCGCTGAGGGCAAACGCTTCGGCCAGCCAGAGCAGTCCGTCAGCATCACCCGTTCCAAGGGTGACAGTGCCTGCCGGGCGCGACATCCGCTCTTTCTTCAGGCGCAGGTTGATGGCTGCCTTTTCGCTCGGCACCAGGTCGCGCAGGGCGTTGAGCGGCTGGTGGTTCTCCAGCACCTCCACGTTCTGCACCGCATCTACCGGTACATTGTTGGTGGCGATGCCGTAGCGGTTCTCCAGCAGATCGAGCCCCTCGATATAAAAGCGGTTGATCGACTCTCCCTGGTACTTGATGCCGCCGCTCTCGCTCACCTCCACACCCGGCAGTCGGCGGAGCAGGTCACCTATGCTCCTGTCGCCGGTATTGCGGAAGGCCTTCACGCTGTAGACCAGGGTGTCGTTCCTGTTCCATATGGCATCCGATTTGACCACCACCTCACGCAGCACCGTCTCCCCGAACGACATCGCGATGGTGAGCTGCTGTTCCCTGTTCTCAATCTCCCGTTTCTCGTCGTTGTAACCCAACAGCCGTGCATGGAGTGTGAGGCGGGCAAGGTCGCTCTTCACCCGGAGGTTGAAGGAGCCATCCTGTTTGGATATGTCGTAGGTGATGATCTCACCCGCACCGTCGAGAAGGGTGATCACCACCCCTTTGATCGGCTCTCTGTTCTCCTTGTCGACTATCTTGCCGCCGATCACCGTCTGGGCGTTCACCCCACCGGATGCAATCAGCAAGAGCAGGAGTATGTATCGGAATCTAATCATGCTTTCCTATTAACCGTGCTTTGTCTCTCCTCGCGTTGTTTTACTTGAACCAAGTGGCAATGATTAATTACTCACCCAGCTCGATGGGGTTGTAGGGGCGTGCTTTGCGTGCAGAGGCAGGCAGCTCGCTTTTGATCATGCCCGTGTTCTCAACCTGTGCGGCAGGGTTGTCGTAATACCTTTTTTGCAACCTGAAAAACTGTTCTTTCCGGATGTCGAAGGGAGTATAGTCGATGGTGTAGATAGGATCGATCCAGGAGGGTTGTTCGATGGCAATGCATTCGAAAGTGTAGTGTCCCTTGTCATCCACAGCCTTCAGGATCATGCCGGGGAGTCCGCCCAGCTTCCAGGGACCCTGACCAACGGGAATTTCAGGAGTGTACCAGACTGTATAATTCCGACCCAAAAATGTTGTGGTGGCCAAGTTACAGTGATAACCACATACCATCTCTGTTCCGCTGTTCAACTGCCAGACAGGCTCGAGGATATCTTCCTCATAACGGTAGGTGTTGAATGGTATCCTGTCGAGCGTTGTTGTTCTTCCTTTTGGTAAGTTCCTAAATATCTTGATTGGAATAGCACGTGCCTCTATCGACGTGACGCGTGTCAACACTTCCGAACGGGCACTTTTTGTGCGCACCATCGCATTCCATGTGGAATCCCCTATAAAAATATGATAATCAGACCACTTTGAGATGGTGTGACCGATTTGCAGCATCATGATATTCTCCCGTGTTTCATCAGGTTTAAGGGTGTCGGGCACCCAGGTCATCTGATACCGTAGCCGCAACAAGGTGGTATCCAGCACCGGGAACACAATCTCTTTCGCCGGACGCGGGTCATAGGGGAAACGGACAGACTGTGCCTCGATTGAGGCACCAATCAGGGTTAGCAGCAATAGTAGGGTGGATAATCGTTTCATACTATTTTGTTTAAGCAGCGAGATGCTATTCACTCAGTTCGATGGGATTGTACGGTTTCGAACGATATGCGGACTGAGGCAGCTCTGTAAAAAGCTGTCCTGTGTTGGAGATATGTGCACCTGGATTGCCCATGTAGATTTTTTGTTTCTGATAAAACTGTTGCTTTGTGACTTTTATCATGTTGGGACTTATACTGATGTAGAGGTTGGTGGGTTTGTTAAACTTCTCGATTCCAATGCAGACAAATGAGTAATGATTTTTTTTATCGGAAATTTTCATGATGAGTCCGGGCAACCCTGCAAACTTCCAGGGTCCGTCACTGATTGGAATATCGGGAGCATACCAGGCAGTGAAGTTCCTACCCCGGAACTTGGTGGAAGCTTTTCGACATCTGTAACCGCAAACGGTGGTGTCACCAGCTATCAGTTTCCATTCCGGTGTGATGAACTCCTCGTCGAAGATATAGAAATTGAACGGAATCCGGTTGATGGTTGTGATTTTTCCTTTGGGGTAGTTCTTATGGATAATCTCTTTATTGCTATTTCTAAGAAGAGGGATCGTGAGGGAACTCGTCTTATCGGGATGTATCTTCTGCTGTGCATGTTCATACCTGATTGAATCGACCATTACCCGCCTTTGATCCACATATTTAGAGGATTCATCGCTCACCTCAAGATACATCGCATACCTGTTTTTTTCATCCGGCGCCAATATGTCCGGTGTTTCAGTCTGTTCATAAAGAAATCGATAGCTTATTTCACCCAGTATTTCGGTTTCATTACTCTTCAGTTGTACGATCGGATCATTGTCACTGTATTGAGCAGATACAGTTTTGATGGTGATGACAATGCAAATAGAAATAATGAATCGTTTCATAACTTATAATATATTATGAACAACACATGTTGAAATTAATTCAACATGTGTCGTAAAAAATTATTTATGGACAGAAAATTTCATCCAAATCTAATAGATATTCTTCAAATTCGTCCATTGACCAACCATCAATATAAGCTTCTACTCGACTAATTGTTTGTACAACGACACCACATTCAGTTCTATAAGTTGCAGTAAATCCAAGTTGTGCAGAAACAAGAAGGATCAATAAAATAATAGAAATCTTTTTTTTTATCATTTCTATTTTTAATCAAAAAAGGCTTTTACAATAAAATTAATAATTTATTCAGGGTAATGGATGCATGAATACGCAATTCAATATTGCTATAATCCATATTGCATTTTTCATTTCATATTCAAATCAGATACTTTATCTGTTGAACGGTACAATTTTTATGTTATTTTTGCAGTGCCTTTCTTTGTTGGTTTAGTGTTACTCCCGGATTGATTGGTCTCAATTTGATTGTTCGCTTTCCTGGCAAGGGAAGGCATTTTTCTACTCAGTGATTTCACCTTTTCGATTATTGTACAGGTTCTGAGTCTGAGTCTGTAAAATAATAAATATATGCGCATATATATTGTGATACAAATATATTCTCCCCAAATGTAATCCACAAGAGGTCATCTGATATTTAACGGCAGATTAATATCTAAGTATCAAAATATCAAAGAAATAAATGAAGTGGATTTAACGCTGGTTGATCTCTTCTTATTAATTCTATTATACGCATGTAGACTTGTTTAACGCTTATTCACTCAACTCAATGGGGTTGTAGGCCCTTTTTCGCTTTGCACTTGCCGGTAGTTCAGTTTGCAGAACAGGCTGGATGTATCCGGCCGGGTTCTCTTGAAAATCACGCACCAGCTTTTCATAGGCCGATTTAGCGGTTCTGATATATCCCAGGTTCGGATTTGAGAGATAGATATCATCTTGCCAACTAACTTTTTCAATGGATATACATTCGAAAGAAACTTCGTTCTTGTCGTCCGTTGCTTTCAGGATCAATCCCGGAAGTCCCCTGAGTTTCCAGGGTCCGTCATCTACTGGAATATCCGGTGCAAACCAAGCCCTGTAGTTCCTTCCCCTGAAATTGGTGGTGGCCAACCTGCAGGGGTACCCGAGTATGGTAGTGGTGTCTTGGCCCAATTTCCAATTGGGGGACTTATACACCTCTTCGTAGAGGTAGGATGCCATCAGGTAATTGGTAAAAGTGATTTTTCCATTCGGGTAGTTTTTGAGGATCACCTCGGAAGAACGTCCTCGTTCGAGCGGAAGTAATTTACGGATGATGGTGTTGTTGTCTGCTCCCTGTTTCTCCAAGGCAAGCATCAGTGAGTCGCCCATTATTTTCTTTATATCGGAATACCTGGAAACATCCTTTCCGATCTGCAGTAACATGATATTTTCCCGAGTGGACTTCTCCGGATTCCGGGGGTCGTTCACAATTGTCTGCCTGTATTGACATCTCATGGTGGAGTGATCGAGTCGGGTATAAGGATTAGAGGGAGCCAGCACCAGTTGTGCCTCTGCGACCGGCGACTGGGCATTAATCTTTGTTGTTGCTACTGTAAAAACTAAAAAGAAGTAAATTGTTTTCTTATTCATTTAATTAGGGTCTGCTTATTAAATCCCAATCAGGCACAAAATTTCATTTGTGGCTTGACTGGATAAATGTTTATATTTCTCACTTTCATCAGTTTCAATAGTAACGAGACAAAATAAGGCAAGGGAATATCCCTCATGTACCTGATCAGGTTCATCACAAAAATGATAGCCCCTATCCAACTGTTTGATGTCGAGGACAGTCTGGCGCGGATATCATTTAAACCATATCCACGTTTCCCCTGACCAAACTTTCCTTCAACCTGATTGCGTTCCGCCGCCTCTCGTCGCTCTTTACGTTTTTGGTATCTGCTCTTGATCTCTTTTACCGCTTTTCGCCCCAGTGGTTCCCCGGTGTAGCGGATTCTTTTCTCTTTCAAAAACCGTCTGTTCTCCCGGGTGAGATAAATCTTATCCACCTGAACCAGCTCCGGGTATTTCCCTGTCAGCTCCCTAAAGCGTTCGACCTGTGCCTGAAGATCCTGCCCCTCGTTAAAGGCATCCCAGTGGAAATGATCCACCCTGGCATATCCATCCAGCAGGCTGATGTTGATCTTCGCCCCGAACTCTGTTTTTGCCTTGGCCTTGCCACGCACGATGGGGCGAACATGTGGCAGATGAATGCTCACGATGCGATCTTCTACTTGATGACTCTTCTTCTTGTACATGCTCTCCTGTTGTTCCAGCAGGTGCCGGATAACAAAAAAATATTTCAGCTTCAACCCTTTTCTTATCAAATCGTCCGTCAATGATTCAAAGACATCAAGGTCGATTCGCTTCCTGATGGAAACCAGCAGCGAGGGCGTCATTACCTATTCATAAGTGAAAGCTTCGAGTCCAAGAAAATACTGCATGTAGGGATTCTCCTGGATCATCTCTATCACACCGCGATCGTCCGTCTTCATGATGTGCTTGATGATGATCACTCCCAGCACAAGCCTGGCATCCTTGGTGGGGGCACCACGGTTGCTCTTGAAGTTCTTGTAGTAAAGCCGGGCGAACTCTTCCCAGGGAACTATTTTTGAAAGAACAACCCACCGGTTATTCTCATCCAGTTTTGCCTCGAAGGGCATCGTGAATTCAGAAATTGAAAGCTGCCTGAAGCTCTTGAATCGTATCATAAAATGCAAGGTTTATGAAGTAAAAATACTCAATTTCTTGCAGTTATGCATATTATATATCGTTTAATTTGCTGATATTCAGCATAAATATCTATTATTCAGCAGACCCGAATTAAACCACTTTATAATCAAAAACTCAAATCTACTATTAATCTATAGTGTGTACCAGCATTTCTTATCACTTTTATAAGAAACTCATGCTCCCTCTTAACTACATTACAAATGTTTTTACTGTACAATATCAACAGGTATTATTATAAGAATAGATCCATCTGCTTCATGCGCCACCAAATCTCCGTTATTCAGCATTTCTATCAATCTGTGAGTATGTTCTTCTTCATCAATAACTTGTTGGGGATTATGATAATCTGGGAAAAGTTCTTCTGTCGTAATAATGCGAATATTTTTACCATTATATTGGCAGTTAAACCATCCGTCCGGAATACCGTATTCGGTCTCTTTGAGGGTGACCCTTAATTCTTCGATAGACTCTCCGCTAATAGGCGGAATTTTATATTTAACGATATAACTGTATTCTCTTTTCCGTCCCTCATTTTCTATAATGCCAAATCCGAACAAATGACCTACTTTATAACTAAATTTATATTCTATAGGGATACCACTTTCGTTCGTAAATGATATAATCTCCATCGGGCAGGTCTTTAAAAAGTCTTCTTCGTTCAAATTCTGCGAATAATAATCAGCTTTGTCAAAATATGAGATACTTCCATCCTTATCGAAATATAAAATATTCCCTTCCTTATCAACATATTGAATTCCTATTCCTTTTGCGTACGCAAATACGGATTCATTCTTGTCACATCCGAACAAGAAAGGGAGTAATCCGGCTAATAATATTCCATTAATAAATTTATTACTAAATTTCATAGTTTCATTTTTTAAAAGTTATCTGGAAAGGACAGCATACTCCTTATTATATCTAAAATTATAATTTCCAGTTCCCATATTTTCGTCGTTTGGACCTAAAAAATTAGGGTTTACTTGTGTGTTAAAGCTTCCGCTTACAAAGTATCCGTCACATATGCCGCCCCATCCCCAGTTACAATGCACGTAGTCCGTTATACTACTACTACTACTACTGCCATACCGTATTCTTCTTAATCCATCAATGATCCAGGCATGCCCGTCTTCGTATGTATATATTATACCTAAGAATCTATTCGTCCTATTGGCATGGCTTCTTGCCATTATAAGACAATTTGAATTTTGTATGAGTGCATTGCGAACTCCAGTAGCATCGTAGTTATATAAAACAGTTGATGATGAAAGGTCGCACCAATTTTTTAAATATTTTACAGCATCTCCGGTATCCGCACCTGTTTGTCCATTACTTTTGTAATCAGCATTTAAGACTACACCCAAAAAGCGCATCAAATGAGAAACTTGTAATGCAGATTGAAAATGACGTGAATCTATAAGTTTTCCATAACCACTATAACCACTATACCATCCATCAAGATCTTCACAGTCTGCAATAATTTGACTCCAATTTAATACACTTGATCCGTATGAATTATTGTCTTGCCATTGAACATACCCTACTGTTTGAAAGAAACTTAATGCCTGCGCAGCAGCTGTCATCACACACCCGTTAACGCCATTAGGAGCAAACTTATTATAAGGTGAATGCTGGCTCCATTTTGTTTTCAATCTAATAGGAAGATCCAAAATGACAGTAGGAGTAGAATTGGATGAACCGCCGCTACCGCCACCGCCGCCATCGTCTTCAATCATTACTATTTCTTGCATTTGCATTTCTACTGCTTGGTCTAAAAACATTAAAAAACCAGTATTCTTAACTCTCGAAAGAGTGTCTAATGACAAAGAACCTTCATCGACAACAGCAAGGACAGGCGTAGTCCGCTTATCGCCGGACACAATCCCGAATCCTTGATCATTATCAAAATTAATCAGGTAGAATAATGTCTCCACATCATCAGGTATTTCGTAATCATAATCTGATGAAGACCTTGTAGTTGGATTGACATTGTAAGCCTGAATATCCTTAATTGTTCTTTTGGATGTGCTTCGCACCACATTTGAAGAATTGGAATCAAATTGATCCAAAAAGGACATTAACGTTTCCTTAGCTTCATCTTCTGAAACTTTAAACACGTTTGCGACAGTGCTGTCTTCTGTAAAGAAACTCTTTTCATCAACTTCATCATTGCTACATGCGATAAAGTGAGCAATAAAAAAAACAATGAATAACTTACATAAATTTTTCATGCTAATTCGATTTAAATTAAAAATGACAGACTAAATATCTGATCAAATCAGATCAAAAATTAACTTACTTACTACTCGGTAAAGTTAATGTAATATTTCAATTTTAAATAGGGTCTGCTTATTAAATCCCAATCAGGCACACAATTTCATTTGTGGCCCGAGTGGATAAATGTTTATATTTCTCACTTTCATCAGTTTCAATAGTAACGAGACAAAATAAGGAAGGGGAATATCCCTCATGTGCCGGATCAGGTTCATCACAAATATGATTGCCCCTATCCAACTGTTTGACGTCGAGGAGAGTCTGGCGCGGATATCATTTAAACCATATCCGCGCTTGCCCTGACCAAACTTCCCTTCAACCTGATTGCGTTCAGCCGCTTCTCGTCGCTCTTTACGTTTCTGGCATCTGCTCTTGATCTCTTTTACCGGTTTTCGCTCCAGTGGCTCCCCGGTGTAGCGGATTCCTTCCAACAGGCTGATGTTTATCTTCGCCCCGAACTCTGTTTTTGCCTTGGCTTTGCCACGGACGATGGGGCGAACATGCGGCTGATGAATGCTCACGATGCGATCTTCTACTTGATGGCTCTTCTTCTTGTACATGCTCTCCTGTTGTTCCAGCAGATGCTGGATAACAAAAAAATATTTCAGCTTCAACCCCTTCCTTATCAAATCATCTGTCAATGATTCAAAGACATCCAGATCAATGCGCTTCCTGATGGAAACCAGCAGCGAGGGCGTCATTACCTGTTCATAAGTGAAAGTTTCGAGTCCAAGAAAATACTGCATGTATGGATTCTCCTGTATCATCTCGATCACTCCACGGTCGTCAGTCTTCATGATGTGTTTGATGATGATCACTCCCAGCACAAGCCTGGCATCCTTGGTGGGGGCACCACGCTTGCTCTTGAAGTTCTTGTAATAAAGCCGGGCAAACTCTTCCCAGGGTACTATTTTTGAAAGAACAACCCATCGGTTATTCTCATCCAGTTTTGCCTCGAAGGGCATCTTGAACTCGGATATTGAAAGCTGTCTGGAGCTCTTGTATCGTATCATAAAATGCAAGGTTTATGAAGTAAAAATACTCAATTTCTTACAGTTATGCATATTTTATATCGTTTAATTTGCTGATTTTCAGAATAAATATCTATTATTCAGCAGACTCTAAATAATATCTATGATCTAATGAGGCAACGCAAATAATACAAAAAATATATTCTAACAAATTTATTACATCTTTACTCCTCCCTATCCTTTATTCTGCGCAATCTGATAGTAACAAGCTCAAGTTTCGCATGTTAATTTTAATATGTATTCAACTAAAGCGAAGGCATTTGGATGTTTCGTGGGGACCCATGGCTCGAAGTCAGCGTTAAAAAAGAGGAGTTGTCCGAGCGAAGCGAGTTCTTCTCTTTTAGCTAACGAGAGCTATAATGGGTCACGAAACATCGTCAGACGAACGCTCTAGTTGAAATCATACGACTTGCAAAACTTAAATAATAAATACATACACACATATATTGTGATACAAATATATTCTTCCCAAATGTAATCCACAAGAGGTCATCTGAAATTTAACGGGAGATTAATGTCTAAGCATCAAAATATCAAAGAAATAAATGAAGTGGATTTAACGCTGGTTGAGCTCTTGTTGTTAACTCTATTTTATTCATATTGACTTGTTTAACGCTTATTCACTCAGCTCGATGGGGTTGTAGGGTTTCGAACGATAAGCGGACTGAGGCAGCTCTGTAAAAAGCTGTCCTGTGTTGGAGATATGTGCACCTGGATTGCCCATGTAGATTTTTGTTTCTGATAAAACTGTTTACCAATTTGGCTAGACATGGGAAAGGATTCGGCCTCTGCCCCTCCAATTTCTATTGGAGGGGCTTGGGAGTGGGCTGGGAGTGGGCTTGGAGGGGCACCAGTCCAGTCCTTGCCGAATCCAATCTCTCTCCTCCTGCAAAAGTTGCTGTTTTTTTACAAGCCTACCGATCTTTTGGCGTGTCGGTCATATGAAACAGGAGGGTGCCTCCGTCCATAATCTGTTCGTAGGTGATGAAATTCTTTTTGTAGGGCGCCCCGTTCCACTCGATTTTATCGACATACATATTCTCCGCGGAGAGGTTCAGCGCTTCCATGGTGAAGCTCTTTCCTTCACCCACCGTGATGGAGACCTTGGGCAGCTGCGGTGCACCGAACACCAGCTCGCCGCTGACCGGGTTCACAGGGTAGAAGCCCATGGCGGAGAACATGTACCAGGCGGACATCTGCCCGCAGTCGTCGTTGCCGATCAGCCCGTCGGGTTTGTTCTTGTAGAAGTCGGTGGTGATCTGCCGTACCAGTCGTTGTGTCTCTTCGGGACGGTCGAGCCAGTTGTAGAGGTAGGCCACGTGGTGGCTCGGTTCGTTGCCGTGGGCGTACTGCCCGATGAGGCCGGTCACGTCGGAGAGCTTGCCGGTGGTGGCCTGCGTGGTGTTGAAGAGGTAGTCGAGTTGCTCACCGGTCTTTTCTTTCCCTCCCATCAGTTCGATGAGGCCGGGGATATCCTGCATCACGTGCCAGGTGTACTGCAGGGCGTTCCCCTCGGTGTAGTGGCCGCCCACGCTGGAGTCGGCATGTGCCAGCTCATAGGGGTCGAACGGGGAGAGCCAATTGCCGTTGGCATCTTTGGGCCGCATGCTGTTGCTCTCCTTGTCGAACAGGTTTTTGTAGTACCCGGCGCGTTTCATGAAAAATGCGTAATCATCCTCATGCCCCAGCTTTTGGGCCATCAGCGCGGCGCAGTAGTCGTCGAAGCTGCACTCCAGCGTGCGGGATACCGACTCCAGCGGAATCAGGTCGTAGGGGTAGTAGCCATGTTTGTCGTAGAGATCCCAGTTGGTTTTGTGGTGTGTGCTCCCGGTAAGTGTTTTTTTGATCTCGCCGTAGACCCTCTCCGCGTCGAAGCCGGTGAACCCTTTGAGAAAGGCATCGACAATCATCGGGATGGAGTGGTTGCCGATCATGGTGAAGGTCTCCTTGCCCATCAGTGCCCAGATGGGGAGGTGACCCTGTTGTCCGCTGTAGTCGGTCATCGCGTTCACAAGTTCGGAGATGATCTCGGGTGAGAGGATGGTGTACATGGGGAAGGCAGCGCGGAAGGTGTCCCACTGCGAGAGGGTGGAGTAGTAGGTGCCGGTGGGCGACTGGGTGATCTCTTCGTTCGGTCCCACGTAGCGACCGTCCACGTCGGCGATGTTGTTGGGCTGGATGTAGAGGTGGTAGAGCGAGGTGTAGAAGTTGGTCTTCTCATCGTGTGTCCCTTCCACCTGCACGCGGCTGAGGATTCTGTTCCACTCATCCTTTGCCTGTTGGTGTACCGCATTGAAATCCCATCCGCTCACCTCGGCAGCCAGGTTGGCTTTGGCCCCCTCGACGCCGGTGGTGGACATGGCGATTTTCATGTTGAGCGTGGTGTCGTCGCCCATGTCGAAGGTGAGGATGTAACGCGGTGCCTTCTCGCGCGGGTCCTGCGGGTCGAGCTTCTCGGAGGTGAGGATCGGCTTGTCGAACTCGATGACGAAGTAGTATGTGCGTTCCACCCACTCGGTGCGGCGGGTGTGGCCGGTGAGGGTGCGGTCACCCTCGATGGTCACCTCGTTGTCCAGTACATGGGTGTAGAGCCGTTCCTTCTGCCACACCAGTCCGCTCTGGAAGTCGGCCAGCACGTTGGCCGGCTTCCCCTCCGCGAAGGTGTAGCGGTGGAACGCCACGTGCGGGGTGGTGGTGATCTCCACCTTCACGTCGTTCTCGGGCAGCTCCACGGCATAGTAGCCGGGAGAGGCCTTCTCGGTGGACTTGTCGAAGCGGCTGCTCAGGTCGGCCCGTTTCTCGCCGGCGAAGGGCTGCATGAGCAGGTCCCCCAGGTCGACACAGCCGGTGCCGTTGAGTCGGTTCTGCGAGAAGCCGTTGATCCGCTCATCGTCGTAGAAGTAACCGGAGCAATACTCCCAGGAGAAGTTGCCCGTCTCCGGTCCCGGTTGCATCATGCCCAGCGGGTAGGTGGCACCCGGGAAGGTATGTCCCGTGAAGGCAGTCCCGATAAAGGGGTTCACATATTGCGTCAGGTCGCCCTCGTCATTTTGGGTCGAATTGCTGCTCTTCTTCGTGCAGGCCAGTGCCAGCAGAAGGGTAGTGAAAAGGAGTATATTTTTTTTCATATTAACGTATTAACTTACCAACGTTCTAACGTTCTACCGTTCTAATCCTCTTTCTTCGCCCGTTTGGTTTCCCAGACGAAGTAGGCGAGGAGGCCGATGAAGGCAAAGAGGGCCACTACCTGTGCACCGGTGCCGTGTGGGTCTGCCCACAGGTTGAGGTTGAGCACTTCGCCGTTGCCGGTGAGGAAGATGATCAGGGCACCCAGTACGCCGAAGAGCGCCGCCCCGGCGATGAAGCCGGAGGAGATGAGGATGGCGCGCTGGTGACGGGCGTTGTTGAGCGCCTTGTCCTTGCTGCTCTTGTTGATCCAGTGGTTGAGCAGTCCCCCCACCACCAGGGGTGTGTTGAGCGGCAGCGGGATGAACATGCCGAGGGCGAAGGCGAGGGGTGAGATGCCGAGCCAGTTGACCAGGATGGCGATGATGGCGCCGATGCCGAGGAGCATCCAGCTGACACCGCTGCCGGCCATGAGCGGTTCGATGATGGCTGCCATGGCGTTGGCCTGCGGGGCCACCATCGGGTTGGGGTGCTCGGGGGTCGCGACGAAGCCGTAGGCCTCGTTCAGGATGAAGATGACCGCTCCCACGGTGGCTGCCGACACCAGGGTACCGAGGAACTTCCAGGACTCCTGTTTGGCGGGTGTGGTGCCGATCCAGTACCCGATCTTGAGGTCGGTGACGAAGCCGCCCGCCATGGAGAGGGCGGTGCAGACGATGCCACCGATGATCAGACCGCTCACCATGCCCTGCCATCCCTCGAGGCCTACAGCCACCAGGATGACGGAGGAGAGGATCAGTGTCATGAGCGTCATGCCCGACACCGGGTTGGAGCCGACGATGGCGATGGCGTTGGCCGCCACGGTGGTGAAGAGGAAGGAGATGATGGTGACGGTGAGCAGTGCCACGATGGCCTGCACCAGTGTGATCTCCACGCCGAAGAGGAGGAAGATGAAGACGGCGATGAGCGTGAGGAAGAGGAAGAGCATCACGAACGACATTGCCAGGTCGCGCTGCGTCCGTTTCCCTTGCTCCTTGACACCACCGGCCACCCCTTTCTTGCTGACGGCCAGCTTGAAGGCGCTGCCGATGACGCCGGAGGACTTGATGATGCCGATGATGCCGGCCATGGCGATGGCGCCGATGCCGATGGGGCGCACGTAGGTGGCGAAGATCTCCTCTGCCGAGAGGGCGGCGAAGGGGTTCATGCCGCCATTGGCAGCTGCCAGCGCACCGATCTCATTCACCAGCGGGATCAGCACCAGCCAGGAGAGCAGCGACCCCACGGTGATGATCACCGCGAAGCGGAGTCCCACGAGGTAGCCGAAGCTGAAGATGAGGGCGCTGACGTTGAACTTGAACACCATCTTGAACTTGTCGGCCAGCACCGCCCCGGCGGGGATGATGCGTGTGGTGATCTCCTCGCTCCAGAGACGGAAGGCGGAGAAGCAGAAGTCGAACAGCCCGCCGATGAGTCCGCTGGTGATCAGCAGCCTGGCCTGGTTGCCCCCCTTCTCACCGGTCATCAGGATCTCGGTGGTGGCGGTTGCCTCGGGGAAGGGGAGCTTGCCGTGCATATCCTTGACGAAGTACTTGCGGAAGGGGATGAGGAAGAGGATCCCCAGGAAGCCGCCAAAGAGGGAGGAGAAGAAGATCTGCCAGAAGTTGATCTGTATCTCCGGGTATTTGGCCTGCAGGATGTAAAGCCCCGGGATGGTGAAGATGGCACCCGCCACGATGACGCCCGAGGAGGCGCCGATGGACTGGATAATGACATTCTGTCCCAGTGCATTCTTGCGGCGGAAGGCTGCGGAGGCCCCCACGGCGATGATGGAGATGGGGATGGCTGCCTCGAACACCTGCCCGATTTTGAGTCCCGAGTAGGCGGCCGCGGCGGAGAAGATCACCGCCATGAGCAGTCCCATGCCCACCGACCAGGAGGTGACCTCTTGTACCGGTTTGTCTTCCGGCAGCACCGGCTTGTACTCCTCTCCCGGCTGCAGCTCGCTGTACGCGTTGCCGGGCAGTTCCATTGCTTTCTTTTCTACTTCGTTTGGTTGCATAGTGATCAGTTGTCAGTTGAAATGATATTCAGTGCTAACGTTTTCAAATTTTGACGAAAATACAAAAAAAAGCCGATATGGAAAGCCGTTTTTGTTAACTTTGCGTGAAAATGACGGATTGGGGATGTTCGTAAAAGAAGGAACAGAGAGCCTTCCCGGCAGACGGATGGGGTGCCCCGGCTATTGAAAGGAGTCACTCAGGAAAATAATAAAAATATGAAGATAAGCAGATCTCTTTTTGTCCTGCTGACAGCAGCGGCAATGTGTTTGTTCCAGTCGCTGGATGGCAGGACGCAGGCCCAGGATTACACCCTGCAGGATATTGTGGGGGGTAAGTTCAGTGAGCGTGGCGTGGCCACCTTCACCTCGTCGCACGACGGGAACCATTACTACAAGGCCGACGGGGAGCGCAAGGCGGTGGTGAAGGTTGCCTACGCCTCCGGCGAGGCAGTGGACACACTGTTCGACACCCGCACGGCGCGCAACTGCACCTTCGAGACGTTCCAGGGCTTCCTGGTGAGTCCCGACGAGAACAGGGTGCTGGTATACCGTGACAAGGAGCAGATCTTCCGCCACTCGTTCCGGGCGGACTACTACTACCACGACGTGCGGCGCAACATGGTGCGGCGGCTGAGCGATCAGCCGGCAAAGCAGATGGTGCCGGTCTTCTCGCCCGACAGCAGGATGGTGGCCTACGTGGTGGAGAACAACATCTTCCTCACCAAGTTCGACTTCGACACCGAGTCGCAGGTGACCGACGACGGAGCGCTCAACAGCGTGATCAACGGTGCCACCGACTGGGTATACGAGGAGGAGTTCGCCGTGACGCGGCTGATGGAGTTCTCGCCCGACAGCAAGCTGCTCGCCTTCGTGCGTACCGACGAGACCGCCGTGAAGGAGTTCTCCTTCCAGACCTACAACGAGGAGCTCTACCCCGGCTTCCGCCGCTTCAAGTACCCCAAGCCGGGTGAGGCCAACGCCACGGTGGAGTGCCGCGTGTTCGACATCGCCGCCCGCACCACCCGCACCATGGAGGTGCCGCTCGACGCGGATGGCTATATCCCCCGCATTGCCTTTACGCCCAGCGAGGAACAGCTGGCGGTGATGACCCTCAACAGGAACCAGAACCGGTTCGACATGTACTTCGTGAACCCCCGCTCTACGGTCGCCAAGCTGATCCTCCGCGAGGAGAGCGACAGCTATGTCGACTCGGAGTGGCTCAGCTCCATCCGCTTCATGGGCGACACGTTCACTTGGGTCTCGGAGCGGGACGGCTACAGCCACATCTATCTCTACGGGCTGAGCGGTACCCTGCAGAAGCAGCTCACGCGGGGAAGCTACGACGTGACCGACCTGCTGGCCGTGGATGAGGCCTCACAGACCGTCTGGTATCAGGCGGCGGACGAGAGTCCCCTGCGTCGCAACATCTACCGCCTCAACATCAACAAGGGGGAGCCGCAGAAGCTCTCCCCGCAGCCGGGATTCAACACCGCCTCCTTCAGTAAGAATGGTCGCTACTTCGTGCTGCGGCACAGCGATGCCAGCACACCCACGGTGATCACGCTGCACGACGGCACCGGGAAGCAGCTGCGCCTGCTGGAAGAGAATGGTGCCCTGCGCAGCACCCTTGCTTCTGTCAACATTCCGCAGCGTGAGTTCATCACCCTGCCGGCGGCGGATGGGACCACACAGCTCAACGGCTGGATCCTGAAGCCGGCGGACTTCAACCCGGCGAAACAGTACCCTGTTGTGATGGTGCAGTACAGCGGCCCCAACTCACAGGAGGTGCAGGACAAGTACAACGTCTCCTGGTACCACGCCCTCCTCCGCGAGGGGATCCTGGTGGCCGCGGTGGACGGGCGCGGCACCGCCGCGCGCGGGGAGGCTTTCCGCAAGGGAACTTACCTGAAGCTGGGCATCCTGGAGTCGGACGACCAGGTGGCAGCAGCCCGTTCCCTGGGGAACCTGCCCTATGTGGATGGCAGCCGCATCGGCATCTGGGGCTGGAGCTACGGCGGCTACAACGTGCTGATGAGCATGAGCCGCGGCAACGGAGTGTTCAAGGCAGGTGTGGCCATTGCACCGGTGACCGACTGGCGCTTTTACGACACCGTTTACAGCGAGCGTTTCATGCGCACCCCCGGGCAGAACCATGACGGCTACGCGCAGGGATCGGCCCTGGCGCTGGCCCCGCAGCTGGAGGGGAAGCTGCTGCTGGTGCACGGTACCGCCGACGACAATGTGCACCTGCAAAACTCCATTGAGTACAGTCGCGCGCTGATCCGTGCCAACAAACATTTTGAGATGTTTTACTTCCCCGACTTCGACCACTCCATTGTGGGAGGCAACGCGCGGGAGTACCTTTATGAGAAGGTGATCCGCTTCTTCAGCGAGGAGCTTTGAGCGGGTAGGAGAGGCCCCCGGTATGATTCAGGCTGATGCCGTTCGGAGATGATCCGGGCGGCATCAGTTGTTTCTACGCTAAACAAAAAACCGGTTTTGTTGTTATGATAGGGGAATAAATGAAAGGTGTACCACACATCAATATGGGAGAGTTGTCCTTCATACAAAAAATAAGCAGGAATCCGGCGTTCGGTTTGATACCGTTGCTCCTCTTTTCGTTCCTTGCCGGCATCCTGGAGATGTCCCTGGCAACGGGGGCTGTCCTGTTGTTGTCGCTCGCGGGATTTCTCTGGGTGAAGAAGCCTGTGGGGCTCATCTATCAGATATCGCTCATCACCTTTTTCATCGCCTTCATCCTCTCCCTCTTCTTCACCTTGCAGACACATGTGAACAGCTTCGTGATCGTGGAGATCATCTTCCTGCTCTCGCTCATCATCGCGCGCCTCTCGCGCAGCCGCATCGTCTCACGTTCGGCAAAGAAGGAGAACGTACTGACGCGCAATTACATGAAAGAGACGCTGCGCGTGGCTTTCCAGACCCAATACGGGCTCTCCATACATCTCCTTGTGGTGATGTTGCTGCTCCTGCTGGGTGCTGCCGGTCCGCAGGGGCTGCACCAACGCTGGATCCTCTTCACCGCACAGGGGGTGCTGCTGGCGGTGATACTGCTGGAGAGCGCACGGCTGCATCTGCTCACAAAAAAACTTCACAAGGAGGAGTGGTTGCCGGTGGTGAACGAGAGCGGCGACGTGACAGGAAAGGTAGCCAAGTCGATCACCAAGGATCTGAAGAATCGCTTCATGCATCCCGTGGTGCGGGTGGCACTGATATACAAGGGGACGATTTACCTGAAGGAGCGGGATGAATCGCGACTGCTTAATCCCGGCTTACTTGATTATCCCTTCGAGAAGTACATGCAGTACGACCATGAGATCGATGAGAGCGTGCACAACAGCATCAGCAGTGAGTGCGGCACCAAGCATGTCCCCCTGCGGTTCCTGCTGAAGTACACCTTCGAGAACGAGAGCACCAAGCGGCTTATCTTCCTCTATGTCTCAGATATAGAGGATGAGGAGCTCTTCAACAGCCTTCGTCTCAGCGGCGGGAAGCTGTGGACTGAGGCGCAGATTGAGGACAACATGGGAACAGGCCTCTTCTCGGAGTGTTTCGAGCTGGAGTTTGAATACCTCAAGAACACCATCCTTCTGGCGCATCGCTTCCGCAGCCGCATGGATAATAAGGGCTGACGGGAGATCAACCGGATACAAAGGCAATAGGCAGCTAAACTCACGTTCGGCTGCCTATTTATCGTTTAAATATAAAAAAGAAAAAAGTTATTTGCAGTTATCTCATCTTTATTCGGTTTCATTTTGTTTCAACAGCTCCGGTTCATTCTTCAGTGTGCCGGAAAGCCTGGATATTGAGTTGAAGTCGATCTCGCCGTTGACGTTGATGACTGTGAATAACCCCTCTTCATCGAGCGAGAGCAGAATCAGATCCTGTTCCTTTTCACTGACCTCCTTCATCCATACGGAGATGCGTGACTCCTCTTCGTTGACAGATACCACCTCACGGTAATCGGCAAAAGAATCCCTGATCAGCTCGTCTGCCTTGCGGAAATAATGACGCGAGTCGCGCCTGTTGTCGCTGCTGACGATACGGATGCTGTTGAGCTTGCTGAAGGTCTCTTTCAGCTCCTCATCAAGGGCGTTCTCAGCCATCTTCTCCAACATGGTTTCGCCAATGTTGACATTGTTGAGGGGACGTTTCTCCTCGGCGCACTGTTCCATGAAGAGCGTCACGAAATCGGATGCAGAGAGCAGGGTGGGCAGGGCAATGAGCCAGGCAATCAATATTGTTTTCTTCATATCTTCTCTTCTTCGTTAATCGATTCAGGGTATCCTGACGTCACTCCCTCCTGAATGGTGTCACCGGAAGGGAAGAGCTCCCCGGCATCCTCCGTCTCAACATCGGGGTCCCTGTCTGCCGCTGCTGTTTCGCTGTTGAGCGAGTCTATCATCTCCCAGTCGATCTCCATTGCGTTTAACTGGCGAAGGGTTTCGCGAGAGGCCTCTTCGCTCAACCGGAGGGCGTCGGCCAGTTTCTCCAGTGCATCGGTGGCTTGCTCCAACACCTCTGTTTCCTCGACACCTTTTTCAGCGTACTGAGGGTTGTTCTGTTGGCGGGTGATGAAATAGAGACTGACCCCCATGCCCACCAGTAACAAGATGGAGGCGGCAATGCGCATCAGCCTTGTGCGGCGAGGCATATGCTGTGGAATGACCGCAGTATCTGCTTTGCGGAGCGATTCCTGCAGCCTCTGCTCGAAATTGGCGCTTAACCGTGGGGCTTGCTCCTCTTCGATGTAGCTGAACAGGGGAGCGTAGCGCTGCAGCTCCTCCGGCAGCTCCTCTTCCGCAAAGAGGCGGCGCAGTTCCTGCTCCTCAGCCAGGTTGGTCTCGCAGTTCCAATATTTGTTGAGCAGCTCGATGATCCGATCCCTTTTCATCTCTTTATCCATTGTGTGACGATTCAGCAGTTTGTGCTCTTTTTTTTATCTTTCGTTCTGATCCCGTGAGGTTCCCATCCGACTCTTCTCCTTCAACGCCTCACCCGACAAAAGCTCCTGCAGCTTCTTCCTGGCCCTGAAGAGCGTTACCTTCACCAGCTCCTCGCTGATCTGTAGGGTGTCGGCGATTTGCCGGTAACTCATCTCCTCGATCTCACGCAGGCGGAACAGGGTTTGTTGCCTTTCCGGAAGTTGTGCGATACATTGCGCAATCAGCGCCTGTTGCTCTTTTCTCACTAGCCTGCTGTGGGGTGATTCGCTGTCGATCAGGTTTTTTTCCTCCTCCTCGACAGGGGACCATGCACTCTTCCTGTTCGATGCCACTGCCAGACGATCGAGCGACATGTTTCGGATTGCCCTGTAGCAGTATGCCTCCGGATTGTCGATCTCTTCCCATTCCTCACGCCGGCTCCAGAGCTTCAACAGCAGGTCCTGCAGAATGTCTTCCGCCTCTGCGCGGTCCCTTACGATGCCGAGCGCATGACGGAACAACTTCTCCCTGAGCGGCAGGATGAGGGTGTGAAAAGAATCAACTTTCATTTTATAATGACGGATGAAGTGGGGAAAAGTTACAGCTTGATGCAAAAATAGTTGTTTTTTACAAGCTACCTGACAAGAACTCGCTACGCTTAAACAGCTTGTCAGGTTGCGCTTGTTGCAGCGAACGGGTGCCCCGACAACAAGCTGAGGTCTTGGAACTATATCCGCGCACGGACAGCAAACCGAGAATATCGAACATAAAAGCATGAACTAAGAAAAATGAACCAAGCACATCAAACCATAAATCAACCAACCTAATAACGTAATAACGTAATAACGTTAAAAACCTAATAACCTATAATCGTGCGCAGGTTTTGAAAAAAACATCTTCAAACACTTGCATATCTTGTTGATTCTTTGTAATTTTGTGCCGTTTTTCACTCCAACTGATTGGTTATTGAATGATAATCAAGCCATTATTATATGCAGATGGTGTGTGAACGCCTTTACGGGAAATGATTAAAAAACAAGAATAAGTTAAAAAAAAGAAAGCAGAAAATGCCTACAATTCAACAATTAGTAAGAAAAGGACGTACCACTCTTACAGAAAAGAGCAAATCGCCTGCGTTGGATTCCTGTCCGCAGCGTCGGGGTGTATGTGTGAGAGTTTACACCACCACACCGAAGAAACCGAACTCAGCGATGAGAAAGGTAGCTCGTGTGCGTTTGACCAACTCGAAGGAAGTAAATGCTTACATCCCGGGTGAAGGACACAACCTGCAGGAGCACTCTATTGTGCTGGTGCGCGGTGGACGTGTGAAAGACCTTCCGGGTGTACGTTACCACATTGTGCGCGGAACACTTGATACTGCCGGTGTGAACGGCCGTACCCAGAGACGTTCCAAGTACGGAGCCAAGCGCCCCAAACCGGGAGCAAAGAATGCCGCACCTGCAAAGGGAGGTAAGAAGTAAGTTTGTTCCTTCCGGTACGCAATTCATTTAAGAAGTAAAATTGTAAAATCGCTGTTGAAATTTTTGGACATTGCTACTTTATGACCGGTTGAGTAAATGAACTCAGAGGAGTTCGTTGAAGACGATAAAAGGCAACCAAACAACACAAAAATCTTATTAAACAATGAGAAAAGCAAAACCTAAGAAAAGACAGATCCTCCCGGATCCTGTTTATGGTGATGTGAGGGTAACAAAGTTTGTTAACCACCTGATGTATGACGGTAAGAAGAGTATCTCATACGATATCTTTTACTCCGCATTGAACAATGTAAAGGCTAAATTGCCGAACGAAGAGAAATCTCCCCTCGAGATTTGGAAAGCTGCCCTCGACAATATTACCCCCCAGGTTGAAGTGAAATCACGCCGTGTTGGCGGAGCCACTTTCCAGGTACCCACCGAGATCAGACCCGACAGAAAAGAATCCGTTTCAATGAAAAACCTCATTCTCTATGCGCGCAAGAGAGGAGGCAAGACGATGGCCGACAAGCTGGCTGCCGAGATCGTAGATGCATTCAACGGTCAGGGCGGAGCATTCAAGCGGAAAGAAGATATGCACAGAATGGCAGAGGCGAACCGTGCTTTTGCCCACTTTAGATTTTAACATAAGATAGAAGGTAAAAAAGATGGCTAAGGGTTCAAAAGAAGCATTAAAATTCACTCGTAACATAGGTATCATGGCGCACATCGACGCCGGCAAGACCACCACCTCTGAGCGTATCCTGTTCTACACGGGACTCACGCACAAGATCGGGGAGGTGCATGACGGCGCGGCTACCATGGACTGGATGGAGCAGGAGCAGGAGCGTGGGATCACCATCACCTCTGCTGCCACCACTACGAGCTGGAAATATGACGACCAGACATACAAGATCAACCTGATCGACACCCCGGGACACGTGGACTTCACGGTAGAGGTGGAACGTTCGCTGCGCGTGCTGGATGGTGCGGTAGCGGCGTTTTGCGCTGTAGGTGGTGTGGAGCCGCAGTCGGAGACTGTATGGCGTCAGGCTGACAAATATAAGGTACCCCGTGTAGGGTATGTGAACAAGATGGACCGTTCGGGTGCCAACTTCTTCGACGTGGTTCGCCAGGTGAAGGAGATGCTGGGTGCCAACGCATGTCCCATCCAGATCCCCATCGGGGCTGAAGAGACCTTTAAGGGCGTGGTCGACCTGGTCACGATGAAAGCGCTCTACTGGCATGACGAGACCATGGGTGCCGACTACGACGTGAGGGATATCCCGGCCGACCTGCTGGAGGAGGCTCAGGAGTGGCGCGAGAAGATGCTCGAGATCGTTGCCGAGTGCGACGATGCACTGATGGAGAAGTTCTTCGACGATCCCGACACGATTACCGAGGAGGAGATCAGAAAAGCCATCCGCAAGGGAACACTCTCCATGCAGATCAACCCCATGATCTGTGGCTCATCGTTCAAGAACAAGGGTGTACAGACACTGCTCGACGCGGTATGTGCCTACCTGCCCAGTCCGATCGACACCGAGGCAATCAGCGGCACGCTGCCCGACGATCCTGAAAAGGAAGTGGTACGTCATCCCAATCCGGAAGAACCGATGAGCGCCCTGGCGTTCAAGATCGCCACTGACCCCTACGTGGGACGTCTCTGTTTCTTCCGCGTTTACTCGGGAGAGATTGAAGCCGGATCGTATGTATACAACCCCCGTTCGGGAAAGAAAGAACGTATCTCGCGTCTGTTCCAGATGCACTCCAACAAGCAGAACCCGAAAGAGTTCATTGGCACGGGTGACATCGGTGCCGGTGTAGGTTTCAAGGATATCCGTACGGGTGATACCCTCTGTGATGAGAAGAATCCGATCATCCTCGAAGCGATTGACTTCCCGGATCCGGTGATTGGTATCGCCGTAGAGCCCAAGACGCAGAAGGACCTCGACAAGCTGTCGACCGGTCTGGCCAAGCTGGCCGAGGAGGATCCCACCTTCACCGTGAAGACTGACGATGAGACCGGCCAGACTGTGATCTCCGGTATGGGTGAGCTTCACCTCGAGATCATCATCGACCGTCTGAAACGTGAGTTCAAGGTGGAAGCCAACCAGGGTCGTCCCCAGGTATCTTACAAAGAGGCAATCACCAAGACGGTTGAATTGCGTGAAACCTACAAGAAGCAGACCGGTGGTCGTGGTAAGTACGCCGATATGATTGTGCGCGTGGAACCGGCCGATGCCGACTTCGAGGGCGATCTGCAGTTCGTAGACGAGGTGAAGGGCGGTAACATCCCCAAGGAGTATATCCCCTCCATCCAGAAAGGATTCCATCGCGCCATGAAGAATGGTGTGCTGGCAGGATATGCACTCGACAAGCTGAAGGTGACCGTGCTCGATGGTTCATACCACCCGGTCGACTCCGATCAGCTCTCGTTCGAGATTTGCGCCATGCAGGCCTTCAAGAGTGCTTCTGAAAAGGCAGGACCCGTCTTGCTGGAACCGATCATGAAGGTTGAGGTGGTGACCCCCGAGGAAAGCATGGGGGATGTGATCTCCGACCTGAACAAGCGTCGCGGACAGGTGGAAGGAATGGAATCGAACCGCTCGGGTGCCCGTGTGGTGAAGGCCAAGACCCCCCTCTCCGAGATGTTCGGCTATGTAACTTCGCTGCGTACCGTCACATCGGGACGCGCCACATCGACCATGTCATTCTCTCACTTCGAAGAGGTATCCTCATCGATTGCCAGACAAGTGCTGACAGAGGTGAAGGGACGTGTGGATTTGATCAAGTAAGAGCAAACAAATTTTACGCATAAAATTATATGAGCCAAAAAATCAGAATCAAACTGAAATCTTACGATTACAGCCTCGTGGACAAATCTGCTGAGAAAATCGTAAAAACCGTAAAAGCTACGGGTGCTGTGGTGAGTGGTCCCATACCCCTGCCAACACACAAGCGCATCTTTACCGTGAACCGTTCTACCTTCGTGAACAAGAAGTCACGCGAACAGTTCGAGCTGGCCTCTTTCAAACGGCTTATCGACATCTACAGCTCAACAGCAAAGACCGTTGATGCCCTGATGAAGCTTGAGCTGCCCAGCGGTGTGGAAGTAGAGATCAAAGTGTGATAAAAGCGAATAGCTAAAAAGCTAAAAGCTAAGAATAATTATTATAAACAACAGAGAAATGCCAGGATTATTAGGAAAAAAAATCGGAATGACATCCGTTTTCAGTGCCGAGGGAAAGAACATTCCATGCACTGTTATCGAAGCAGGTCCTTGCGTGGTTACTCAGGTGAAGACAGTCGACAATGACGGCTACGACGCCATTCAGCTCGGGTTCGTGGACAAGAAAGACAAGCACACCCCCAACGCTGAACAGGGTCACTTCAAGAAAGCAGGAGTAAGCCCCAAGAGACACTTGGCCGAGTTCAAAGGATTAGGAGACGACTACAAGTTGGGATCCGAAATCACTGTTGACTTTTTCAATGATGCCGTTTACGTGGATGTGATCGGCACCTCGAAGGGAAAAGGTTTCCAGGGAGTGGTGAAACGCCACGGATTCGCAGGTGTGGGTCAGGCCACACACGGACAGCACAACAGGCTTCGTGCCCCCGGTTCCATCGGAGCCGCTTCATACCCCGCAAAGGTATTCAAGGGAACACGCATGGCCGGACAGATGGGTAACGAGCGGGTGACCGTTCAGAACCTGCAGGTGGTAAAGATAATCCCCGAACACAATCTCCTTCTGGTGAAGGGATCGGTGCCGGGAGCGAAAGGTTCAATCGTATTAATTGAGAAGTAAGAAATGGAATTAAGTATCTACAATAGCAAAGGAGAGGTAACAGACAAGAAGGTGAATCTCGACGATTCCATTTTCGGCATTGAACCGAACGAACATGTTATCTGGCTCGATGTGAAGCAGTACCTGGCCAACCAGCGTCAGGGTACTCACAAGTCGAAAGAGAGAAACGAGATCGCCGGCAGTACCCGCAAGCTGATTCGTCAGAAGGGTAGTGGTGGTGCCCGCAGGGGTGACATCAAATCACCCGTGTTGGTGGGTGGAGGCCGCGTGTTCGGTCCCAAGCCCCGTGATTACAGCTTCAAGCTCAACAAGAAGGTGAAGGCGCTGGCACGCAAGTCGGCCCTCTCGCTCAAGGCAAAGAACAACAGCATCATCGTTGTGGAGGACCTGTCGTTCGACACGCCGAAGACCAAGGAATTTGCCTCGCTGACAAAGAATCTGCAACTGACTGATAAAAAGCTACTTTTCGTTTTGCCAGGTCAAAATAAAAACGTATATTTGTCGGCCCGAAATTTACAGAAAGTGAATGTGATAACAGCTTCTGAAATAAACACATACGCTATTATGAATTGTGGCAGCCTGGTGATGACCGAGTCGTCGCTGACTGCGATTGATAACCTCTTTAACGCAAAAGGAGAATAAAAGATGAGTGTATTAGTAAAACCGATATTCACGGAAAAGCAGACTGCCCTGACGGACAAGTATGAAAACCGTTACGGCTTCATCGTGTCTCCTTCTGCCAACAAGGTTCAGATCAAGAACGAAGTGGAAGCACTCTACAACGTACATGTAGAGAGTGTGAACACGATGAAGTATGATGGCAAAGTGAAGAGCCGTTACACCAAATCGGGTGTCGTTTTCGGCAAGACAGCCGCATACAAGAAAGCAATCATCACCTTGCGAAAAGGTGAAACGATCGATCTATTTAGCAACATTTAAACAACATGGCAATACGTAAATTAAAGCCCACTACACCGGGGCAAAGACACAAGATTATCGGTTCATTTGAAACAATCACTGCAAGTGTACCGGAGAAATCTCTTGTAGTTGGAAAGAAGGCAACGGGTGGACGCAACCACCAGGGTAAGATGACCATGGGTTACCTGGGTGGCGGACACAAAAGACGTTACCGCATCATCGACTTCAAGAGAACAAAAGATGGTATCCCGGCCGTTGTGAAGAGCATTGAATATGATCCCAACCGTTCGGCACGCATCGCGCTGCTTTACTATGCCGACGGAGAGAAGACCTATATTCTTGCCCCCAATGGACTGCAAGTTGGAACCTCAGTGATGTCGGGGCCCGATGCCGCCCCGGAAGTAGGAAATGCATTGCCCTTGGCGGTGATCCCCATCGGTACGGTGGTGCACAACATTGAGTTGCGCCCCGGACAGGGAGCCAAGATGGCACGTTCGGCCGGAACATTCGCACAGCTGGTGTCGCGTGAAGATAAGTACGCGATCATCAAGATGCCTTCCGGTGAAGTTCGCAAGATTCTTTCTGCCTGCAAGGCTACCATTGGTAGTGTAGGCAATTCGGATCATGCTCTGGAAAAATCAGGTAAAGCCGGTCGTTCACGCTGGCTGGGTCGTCGCCCGCACAACCGTGGTGTGGTGAAGAACCCGGTAGATCACCCCATGGGTGGTGGTGAAGGACGCGCGTCGGGAGGACATCCCAGATCGCCCAAGGGCTTATATTCAAAGGGCTTGAAGACAAGAGCGCCCAAAAAACATTCTTCGAAATACATCGTAGAGAGAAGAAAAAAGAAGTAATCTGATTTAATTATTACACAACTATGAGCAGATCATTAAAGAAAGGTCCCTATATCAACCTGAAGCTGGAACAGAAGGTGAGTGCCATGAACGACAGCGGCAAGAAGGCCGTAGTCAAGACATGGGCCCGTGCTTCCATGATATCACCTGATTTTGTAGGGCACACCATCGCTGTACACAACGGGAACAAGTTTATCCCGGTATACGTGACAGAGAACATGGTTGGGCACAAACTGGGCGAATTCGCTGTTACCCGCACGTTCCGCGGACACTCAGGCAACAGGAAGAAATAAGATCAGGGCGCTTAACGAACACAGAAAAACAGAAAAGACATGAGTGCTAGAAAAAGAATATCAGCCGAACAAAGAAAAGAAAACCGCAAGACGGTTTCTCTGGCCGTACTGAAGAACGTGCCCACATCACCTCGCAAGATGCGTTACGTGGCCGACATGGTACGTGGCATGGAGGTGTTCAAGGCTCTCGGCGTGCTGAAGTTCTCCAACAAGGAGGCATCGATCAGAGTCGAGAAGTTGTTGCTTTCAGCCATTGCCAACTGGGAACAGAAGAACGAACGAAAGGCAGAGACCGGCGAGCTTTATATCAAGACCATCTCCGTGGATGGAGGATCCATGCTGAAGCGTCTTCGTCCTGCACCGCAGGGTCGCGGTTACCGCATCCGCAAACGCTCCAACCACGTGACAATTGTCGTAGATACATTGAACAAAGAACAAGCAGAAAACTAAGAAGATGGGACAGAAAGTAAATCCGATAGCAAATCGTTTGGGAATCATCAAAGGATGGGACTCTAACTGGTACGGCGGAAATAATTATGGTGACACCCTGCTGGAGGACAGCAAGATCCGCACCTATTTGAATGCCCGTCTTGCCAAAGCAAGTGTATCTCGCATTGTCATTGAGCGCACACTGAAACTGGTGACCATCACCATCTGTACTGCCCGCCCCGGCATCATCATCGGCAAGGGTGGCCAGGAGGTGGACAAGCTCAAGGAAGAGCTGATGAAGATCACCGACAAAGATATCCAGATCAACATTTACGAGATCAAGAAGCCGGAGTTGGATGCCATGATTGTGGCCACCAACATTGCCCGCCAGCTTGAAGGGAAGATCGCCTACCGCCGTGCGGTGAAGATGGCTGTTGCTGCCACCATGCGCATGGGTGCCGAGGGGATCAAGGTGCAGGTATCAGGACGTCTGAACGGCGCTGAGATGGCCCGCTCCGAGATGTACAAGGAGGGTCGTACCCCCCTTCATACCTTCCGTGCCGACATCGATTACGCACAGGTTGAAGCGCTCACCAAGGTGGGTATCATTGGCATCAAGGTATGGATTTGCCGTGGCGAGATCTATGGCAAGAAAGATCTGGCTCCTTCGTTCGCAACCTCCAAAGACAACCGTTCAGCAGGCAACCGCGGAGGCGGCAATCGCCCTGAAGGCGGCAGAGGCGGCCGGCGCAACAGGAGAAATAACAAAACCAACGCTTAATAGAAGAAAATATGTTACAACCGAAGAAAACAAAGTTCAGAAGACAGCAGAAAGGTCGCATGAAAGGTGTGGCCGGTCGCGGCAATCAGCTGGCATTCGGCTCTTTCGGGATCAAATCGCTCGAATCGAAATGGATCACCGGAAGGCAGATTGAAGCTGCCCGTATTGCTGTAACACGTTACATGCAACGTCAGGGACAGGTTTGGGTACGTATTTTCCCGGATAAGCCGATCACCAAGAAGCCAGCCGAAGTGCGTATGGGTAAGGGTAAAGGTAATCCGGAAGGATATGTGGCGCCCATCACACCGGGCCGCATCCTTTTCGAGATTGAAGGCGTTTCCTATGACGTGGCAAAAGAGGCTTTGCGTTTAGCGGCTCAGAAGTTGCCTGTGACCACCAAGTTCGTGGTGAGAAGGGATTATGATTATGATCAAAAATCGTAAAGCGAGATGAAGAAGCAAGAAGAATTGAGAGAGATATCCGAAAAGGACCTGAAAGAGAGACTGGAAGCTGAAACGGTGGCATTGACCCAATTGAAGATCAACCACACCATCACCCCGCTCGATGATTCGGGATCGATCCGCGAGAAACGTCGCAACATTGCCCGTATCCACACGGAGCTGCGTGCAAGAGAGTTGAAAAACAAGCAATAAGATAGCTAATGGAAACGAGAAATTTAAGAAAGGAAAGAATCGGGGTCGTTTTCAGCAATAAGATGGACAAGACCATCACCGTTGCTGTAAAATGGAAAGAGAAACACCCTATATATGGGAAGTTCGTTAACAAAACGAAGAAATTTCACGCCCATGATGAGAAGAATGACTGTAACATCGGTGATACAGTACGTATAATGGAGACCCGTCCTTTGAGCAAGTCGAAGAGATGGAGAGTGGTTGAAATAATGGAAAGGGCCAAGTAAGATGATACAACAAGAATCAAGATTAACAGTTACTGACAACAGCGGTGCCAAGGAGGTTCTTTGCATCCGCGTTTTGGGCGGTACAAGAAGACGCTACGCGTCTGTAGGGGATGTCATTGTTGTTACAGTCAAGAGCGCGATCCCATCGAGTGATATCAAGAAAGGAACAGTATCGAAAGCAATCATCGTGCGTACGAAGAAAGAGCTCCGTCGTGCCGACGGTTCCTACATCCGTTTCGACGACAATGCCTGCGTGTTGCTCAACAACGCCGGCGAGTTGCGTGGAAGCCGTATCTTCGGACCTGTTGCCCGTGAACTTCGCGCCACAAACATGAAGATTGTTTCATTAGCTCCTGAAGTATTATAATCCATTAATCAATCACAGGCAATGAGTAAATTACATATCAAGAAAGGCGATACGGTATATGTCAACTCCGGTGAGGACAAAGGCAAAACCGGCCGCGTACTGGAGGTTCTTGTGAACAAGAACCGCGCAGTTGTGGAAGGTGTTAACATCGTATCGAAGCATAGCAAACCCAACGCACAGAATCCCAACGGAGGCATCGAAAAGAAGGAAGCTTCTATTCATCTCTCCAAGCTGAATCCGGTGGATCCCAAGACCGGTAAGCCCACCCGCGTTGGCAGAAAAGAGAACAGCAAAGGCAAATTAGTACGTTACGCTAAAAAATCGGGGGAGGAAATTAAATGAGTACGACAACATACGAAGTGAGTTTAAAGAAAGATTACAAGGAGCGTGTGGTGCCTGCCCTGATGAAGGAGTTCAGCTATAAATCGGTGATGCAGGTTCCCCGTCTGGAGAAGATCGTGATCAACCAGGGCCTCGGCATCGCCGTTGCCGACAAGAAGATCATTGAGACAGCCATCAACGAACTGACCACCATTACCGGTCAGAAGGCTGTACAGACTGTATCACGCAAAGATATCTCGAACTTCAAACTCCGTAAGAAGATGCCGGTGGGCGTACGCGTGACACTGCGTCAGGACAAGATGTACGAGTTCCTTGAAAGATTGGTACGTGTGGCGTTGCCCCGTATTCGTGACTTCAAGGGTATCGAGAACAAACTCGATGGCCGTGGCAACTATACCATGGGTATCGAAGAGCAGATCATCTTCCCTGAGATCAACATCGACAACATCACCCGTCTGCTGGGAATGAACATCACGTTCGTCACCACCGCAGCTACCGACGAGGAGGGTTATGCACTGTTGAGAGAGTTCGGATTACCGTTTAAGAAAGACTAATTGCAAGCAGTCGCGCTAAGCCCGGCAACTACCGGGCTCTGCCGTGACAAGGCAATGACCCATAACATTGAACACATAAATCAGTAGATAATGGCAAAAGAATCAATGAAAGCCCGTGAGGTGAAAAGAGCGAAGATGGTTGCCCGTTACGCGGAAAAGCGAGCCAAATACCTGGCAGAAGGTGACTATGAAGCGCTTCAATCGATTCCCAAGAATGCTTCTCCCGTACGCTTGCACAATCGTTGCAAGCTGACCGGTCGCCCCAAAGGATACATGCGCCAGTTTGGCCTCTCCCGTATCCAGTTCCGCGAAATGGCATCGAAGGGATTGATCCCCGGGGTGAAGAAAGCAAGCTGGTAAAAAAGCTTTCAGCTGAACGCTGAGAGCAAAGCGCAAAGAATACATAAATATTGTCCCGGCAGTCGGGATCAATTTAAACAATTATCATATGACAGATCCAATAGCAGATTATTTGACGCGGCTCAGGAACGCCATCCAGGCAAAGCACCGGGTGGTGGAAGTTCCCGCATCAAATCTCAAAAAAGACATCACCAAGATTCTTTTTGAAAAAGGCTACATTCTTAATTACAAGTTTGTAGAGGATGGTCCACAGGGTTCAATCATGATCGCCCTGAAGTACGATCCGGTGAATAAAGTAAATGCAATCAAGAAACTGAAACGCGTATCAACCCCCGGCTTGCGCCAGTATGTGGGTTACAAGGATATGCCGCGCGTGCTGAACGGTTTGGGTATTGCCATATTATCTACTTCAAACGGAGTGATGACAGACAAGGAAGCCCGCGAACATAAGGTGGGCGGTGAAGTATTGTGTTACGTGTATTAATTTGAAGGAGAGAGTAATATGTCAAGAATAGGAAAATTACCCATCACCCTGCCCGCGGGCGTAGACGTTAAAGTGGGAGAGAACAACCTTATCACGCTGAAAGGTCCCAAGGGGGAATTGCAGCAACAGGTAAACCCCAATATGAAGGTGTCGGTCGACAACGGTCTGCTTATCGTGGAACGTCCGAACGACGAAAAAGAAAACCGTGCAATGCATGGCCTCTACCGTTCACTGTTGAACAACATGGCCATTGGCGTGTCGGAAGGTTTCCGTAAAGAGCTGGAACTGGTAGGTGTTGGTTACCGTGTATCCAACAACGGTCAGGTACTGGAGTTATCGCTTGGTTATACCCACAGCATCTTCCTGCAGTTGCCTGCAGAGATCAAGGTGGAGACCAAGATGGAGAGAAACAAGAACCCGCTCATCATCCTGGAGTCGTGCGACAAGCAACTGCTTGGACAGGTGTGCGCCAAGATCCGTTCATTCCGTAAGCCTGAGCCATACAAGGGCAAGGGTATCAAGTTCGTGGGTGAACAGCTCCGTCGCAAATCGGGTAAGACAGCAGGTAAATAATTCAGGTAAACCGACATCGCAATGATTACAAAGAACGAAAAAAGACTTAAGATAAAAGCCCGTGTAAGGGGTAAGATCAGTGGCACCGCCGAGTGCCCGCGTCTGACCGTCTTCCGGAGCAACAAGCAGATATACGCACAGGTGATCGATGATCTCACCGGTCGCACGCTTGCCGCAGCCTCATCGCTGAAGATTGGGGAAAAGCTTCCCAAGAAGGAGCAGGCAGCCAAGGTGGGAGAGATGGTAGCCAAGAACGCCCTGGAAGCAGGTGTGGAGAAGGTAGCCTTCGACCGCAACGGTTACCTCTATCATGGACGTATTAAAGATTTGGCTGACGCTGCCCGCAAAGGTGGCCTTAAATTTTAACGATTATGGCAGGAATGAACAACAAGGTAAAAACTACCAACGATATTGAATTAAAAGACCGTTTAGTGGCTATTAATCGTACCACCAAGGTGACCAAGGGAGGTCGTACCTTCACTTTTGCCGCCATCGTGGTGGTTGGCAACGAAGACGGCATCGTAGGCTGGGGCCTCGGTAAGGCCGGTGAAGTGACCACGGCGATCGCCAAGGGTGTGGAAGCAGCCAAGAAGAACCTGGTAAAGGTACCGGTATACAAGGGTACCATCCCCCACGAACAGGTAGCCCGTTTCGGTGGCGCACAGGTATTCCTCAAGCCGGCCGTGACCGGTACCGGTGTGAAGGCCGGTGGTGCCATGCGTGCCGTACTGGAGAGTGTGGGTATCACCGACGTGTTGGCCAAGTCGAAAGGCTCATCCAACCCTCACAACCTGGTTAAGGCAACCATCGAGGCGCTCACTGAACTGAGAGATCCCTTCACCATTGCCCAAAACAGGGGCATCAGCATGGAAAAAGTATTTAACGGACAATAAAGAAAGGAATCTGAAATGGCTACAATCAAAGTAAAACAGACAAGAAGCAGAATCGGAGCTCCTAAGGATCAGAAAAGGACGTTGGATGCTTTGGGACTGACCAAGATGCACCGTGTGGTGGAACATCAAGACACGCCCTCCATCAGGGGGCTGATCAACAAGGTGCACCACCTGGTAACGGTAGTAGAATAAACAAGTTACAAAACGATAAAAAAGATATTAACGATGAATTTATCGAATTTAAAACCGGCTGAAGGAGCCACCACATCCCGCAAAAGAATTGGCCGTGGGGCCGGATCGGGTAAGGGAGGTACTTCAACCAGAGGACATAAGGGACAGAAATCAAGATCGGGATACTCCAAGAAGGTTGGTTTTGAAGGCGGACAGATGCCGCTGCAGCGCCGCCTGCCCAAGTTTGGTTTTAAGCCCCTGAAACGTACGGAGTATAAGGCCATCAACCTGGAAACACTCCAGGAGCTGGCTGATGCACTGAAGGTGACGAAGATCAACCCCGAGGTGCTGATTGGTGCCGGACTGGTTTCGGCCAAGCACCTGGTGAAAATTCTCGGAAGAGGAACGCTGACGGCCAAGCTGGAGGTAGAAGCACACGCTTTCTCCAAATCAGCAGAAGAGGCCATTACCTCTGCAGGTGGAACCGCTGTAAAACTCTGAAAAAATGGGATTTGTACAAACAGTTAAAAATATATGGAAGATAGAAGACCTTCGTCAGAGGCTTATTATCACCATTGGTTTTATCGCCATCTATCGTTTTGGATCGTTCGTGGTATTGCCCGGGATCAATCCTGAACAACTTGTGGCACTGCAGTCAAATGCCAGTACCGGCTTGCTGAGCCTTCTCGACATGTTCTCGGGAGGTGCTTTTGCCAATGCCTCAATCTTTGCCCTGGGAATCATGCCCTATATCTCTGCTTCCATCGTGATGCAGTTGCTCGGTATCGCCGTGCCTGCCTTCCAGAAGATGCAGCGTGAGGGTGAGAGTGGTCGTACCAAGATTAACCAGTACACCCGCTACCTGACGGTAGCCATCCTGCTGGTGCAGGGACCTGCCTACCTCTACGGAGCCGTGGGTGGTGCCATCCCCGGCGGTTTCTGGGACTGGGTATTGCCCTCTACTGTAATCCTTGCCGGCGGGAGCATGTTCGTGCTCTGGCTTGGCGAACGTATCACCGATAAGGGTATCGGTAATGGTATCTCGTTCATCATCCTGATCGGTATCATCGCCCGTCTGCCGCATTCGCTGGTAGCCGAGTATGACCGGTTGATTGATGCTCCGGGTGGATTGATTCTGCTGCTGCTCGAACTGCTCTTCATGGTGGCGGTAACCGCCGCTGCGATCATGCTGGTGCAGGGTGTCCGCAAGGTACCCGTACAGTATGCCAAGCGCATTGTGGGCAACAAGCAATATGGTGGTGTTAGACAGTATATCCCGTTGAAGGTGAATGCCGCCAACGTGATGCCGATCATTTTCGCCCAGGCGATCATGTTCATCCCCATCACCATCGCGCAGTTCTCTGCCGGTGATGGAGGTGGCTTCTGGATCGCGCTGATGGACTTCACCAGCTTCTGGTATAACTTCATCTTCGCGTTGCTGATCATCGCCTTCACTTACTTCTATACGGCGATCACGGTGAACCCTGTTCAGATGGCAGAAGATTTGAAACGTAACAACGGCTTCATCCCTGGTGTAAAACCGGGTAAGCGTACGGCTGAATATATCGACACCATCATGTCGCGGATCACACTTCCCGGATCTGTCTTTCTGGCAATCGTCGCCATCCTGCCCGCCTTCGCGGGACTGATGGGGATTAACTCCCAGTTTGCACAGTTCTTCGGTGGCACCTCGCTGCTGATCCTCGTAGGGGTTGTGCTCGACACACTTCAGCAGATTGAGAGTCACCTCTTGATGCGTCACTATGACGGCTTCCTCAAGTCGGGTGCCAAGATCAAGGGCAGAACAGGTTCAATTGCCGCTTATTGATGTTTAAAGAATAAATGATGGATAGCAACAGAATCATACTGAAGACCGACGAAGAGATCGAGTTCATGCGTGACGCGAACCGCCTTGTGGGGATGACGCTCGGAGAGCTCTCCCGTCACATCCGGCCGGGCATCTCCACGCTGCAGCTTGATCGCATCGCCGAAGCCTTCATCCGTGACCATGGCGCTATTCCCACTTTCCTGGGTTATGGTGGTTTTCCCAACTCGATCTGTACCTCGGTCAACGAGAACGTGGTACATGGCATCCCCAATGACAAGCCTCTCGAGGAGGGGGATGTGATCTCGATCGATTGTGGCACGAATCTGCGCGGCTTTTGCGGCGACTCAGCCTACACTTTCTGTGTGGGTGAGGTGAAAGAGGAGGTGAAACAACTCCTGCGCATCACCCGCGAGTCGCTTTACAAAGGCATTGAACAGGCTCGTGAGGACAACCGCGTTGGCGACATCGGATCTGCGATACAGAGCTACTGCGAATCGCACGGTTACGGCGTGGTGCGCGAGCTTGTGGGCCACGGCATCGGTAAGCAGATGCACGAGGCTCCCGAGGTGCCCAACTATGGGCGACGCGGCACCGGTCCGCTTTTGCGGAACGGCATGTGTATTGCCATTGAGCCGATGATCAACATGGGTGGGCGCAAGGTGATTTTCGAAAACGACGGGTGGACAGTGCGGACCAAAGACCGTAAGCCATCGGCACATTTCGAGCATACCATCGCCATCCGGAACGGGAAAGCTGATATCCTATCCACATTTGAGTTTATTCTTGAAAGCAACAACTAACCAAAGAGCATTGATTGAATGGCTAAACAGGCAGCAATAGAACAGGACGGAACCATCATAGAAGCATTGTCAAATGCGATGTTCCGCGTAGAACTGGAAAACGGACACGAGATTACCGCTCATATCTCGGGTAAGATGCGCATGCACTACATCCGCATCCTCCCCGGAGACAGGGTACGGGTGGAGATGTCGCCCTACGATCTCTCGAAAGGAAGAATCTCATTCAGGTATAAATAAGCTGTCAGTAATCAGCAATCAGCTGAAAACTGACAACTGAAATTTACGAGCAAAAAATAAAAAACTAAACATATGAAAGTAAGAGCATCACTCAAGAAACGTACGGCAGACTGCAAGATCGTAAGGCGTAAAGGCCGTTTGTATATCATCAACAAAAAGAATCCCAAGTTCAAACAACGTCAGGGATAAGATTCATCAACCGTAATCAAATAACAAAGAAACTTATATGGCAATAAGAATTGTAGGTGTCGATCTGCCGCAGAACAAGAGGGGTGAAATTGCCCTCACCTATATCTATGGGATTGGACGCAGCGCCGCGAACTCCATCCTGGAGAAGGCAGAAGTTGACAAGAACATCAAGGTGAAAGACTGGAGCGACGACCAGGCAGCACGCATCCGTGAGATCATCGGCAACGAATTCAAAGTAGAAGGTGATCTGCGCTCGGAAGTACAGCTCAACATTAAACGTCTAATGGACATTGGTTGCTATCGCGGCATCCGTCATCGTATCGGTCTGCCCGTACGTGGTCAGAGCACCAAGAACAACGCCCGTACCCGCAAGGGAAGGAAGAAAACCGTTGCGAACAAGAAAAAAGCTACTAAATAATTAAGGTAACATGGCAAAAAGAACAGTTGCAGCAAAAAAGAGAAATGTAAAAGTGAGCGCTCAGGGACAGGCTCATATCTCATCCTCATTCAACAACATCATCGTCTCCATCACCAATGAGAATGGTGAGGTGATCAGCTGGTCATCAGCAGGAAAGATGGGATTCAGAAGTTCCAAGAAGAACACCCCCTATGCAGCGCAGATGGTAGCACAGGATTGTGCAAAGGTAGCATACGATCTGGGATTGCGTAAGGTGAAAGCATACGTCAAGGGTCCAGGTAACGGACGTGAGTCGGCCATCCGTACCATTCATGGTGCCGGCATCGAGGTGATGGAGATCATCGACGTCACACCGCTGCCCCACAACGGCTGTCGTCCCCCGAAACAAAGAAAAGTTTAATCAATCAATTCAGTTTCATTTACCTTGAAACTTGAGCTGTGAATTTGATTACACCACAACTTCTCTGTAATCGCGGCTGCACAGTTTAGGCTTCAGTAAAGTTTAAATTTGTAACAATGGCAAGATATACTGGTCCAAAATCAAAGATCGCCCGTAAGTTTGGCGAACCAATTTTCGGTCCCGATAAAGTTCTCTCAAAGAAGAACTATCCTCCGGGACAACACGGTAACTCACGCAGAAGGAAGACATCGGAATATGGCATCCAGCTGCGCGAAAAACAGCGCGCCAAATACACCTATGGCGTACTGGAAAAGCAGTTCCGTCTGACCTTCGACAGAGCAGCCCGCAGCCGCGGCATCACCGGTGAGGTGCTGCTTCAGCTGCTCGAATCACGTCTCGACAATGTGGTGTTCCGTCTCGGCATCGCTCCCACACGTGCCGCTGCACGCCAGATGGTGACACACCGTCACATCGTGGTAAACGGTAAGGTACTCAACATCCCCTCTTATACCGTGAAACCCGGTGAAGTAGTGGGTGTTCGGGAAAAATCAAAATCGATGCTGGTTGTAACCAATTCACTGGCAGGGTTTAATCACAGCAAATACCCCTGGATGGAATGGGACAAAGCTACCATGAGCGGCAAGATGCTGCACGTGCCTGAAAGAGCTGACATCCCTGAAAGCATCAAAGAACAACTCATCGTAGAATTATATTCTAAACAATAATTTCATGGCAATATTAGCATTCCAAAAACCCGATAAAGTAATCATGCTGCAGGAGGATGCATTCTCCGGCAAGTTCGAGTTCCGTCCCCTGGAACCCGGATACGGCATTACCATTGGTAACGCCCTGCGCCGCATCCTGCTCTCCTCGCTCGAGGGATTCGCGATTACATCGGTAAAGATAGACGGCGTGGAGCACGAGTTTGCTTCCATACCGGGTGTGATAGAAGATGTAACAGGTATTATTCTGAATCTCAAGAAGGTACGATTCAAACGGATCGTAGAGGAGTTTGAATCAGAAAAGGTGAGCATCGCTATTTCGGGAACGGATGTGTTTAAAGCCGGAGATATAGGTAAACTGATGACCGGTTTTGAAGTTCTCAACCCCGAGCAAGTGATCTGCCATCTGAACAAGAAGGCTGACCTGCGCATGGAATTGACCATCCACAAGGGTAGGGGCTATGTGCCGGCCGACGAGAACCGGGAGATGCTTGCATCGGAAGATGTGCAAACCCTGGCTGTCGACTCTATCTTCACTCCGATTCGGAATGTGAAGTATGAGATTGAAGATTACCGTATTGAACAGAAGACCGACTACGAAAAGCTGATCATTGAGATTACCACCGATGGATCCATACAACCCAAGGAGGCGTTGAAGGAAGCTGCCAAGATACTGATTCAACATTTCGTTCTTTTCTCCGATGACAACAAGATCATGCTGGAGACCAACGATGCCGAGAGCATTGAGGAGTTCGACGAAGAGGTATTGCACATGCGCCAGATGCTGAAACGCAAACTCTCCGACCTAAACCTCTCGGTGCGGGCACTCAACTGCCTGAAAGCCGCCGACGTGGAAACATTGGGACAGCTCGTCTCGCACAACAAGAACGACCTTCTCAAGTTCCGCAACTTCGGCAAGAAGTCGCTCACCGAGCTGGAAGAGTTGCTCGATGGATTGAAGCTCTCCTTCGGGATGGATACCTCGAAATACAAATTAGATAAAGACTAACAACTGCAATGAGACATAATAAGAAATTTAATCATTTAGGGCGTAAGACTGCACATCGTGGGGCTATGTTGTCCAATATGGCCACCTCGCTCATCATGCATAAACGCATCTTTACCACTGTTCCCAAAGCCAAGGAACTGAGGAAATTCGTGGAACCGATCATCACCCGCAGCAAGGAGGACACCACCCACTCACGGAGAGAGGTATTCAGCCTGCTGCAGAGCAAGACCGCCGTTACGGAGCTGTTCCAGACCGTATCGCAGAAGGTTGCCGATCGTCCGGGTGGTTACACCCGGATCATCAAGACCGGTTTCCGCCTTGGTGACAACGCTGCCATGTGTTTTATCGAACTGGTGGACTTCAACGAGAATATGCTCGGTGATGGCGGTGCCAAGAAGGCCAAGACCCGTCGTTCACGCAGAAAAGGCGGCGCTACCGCTGCAGCTCCTGCAGCAGAAGCACCCAAAGCAAAAGAGGCGAAGAAAAAGGAGGAGGCTCCCAAGCAGGAAACTGTAAAGGAAGAAGAACTCCCGCAGCCTGAAGCAGCACAGGCCGACGCCGAAAAGACAGGGGAGGAGTAAAATCCTCAACCAGGGGGGTGAAATGAACCTTTCACCCCTCCCCATCGAAACACTGCAGGGATGGTTGTCAGTCAGGCAGAGATCTGCAACCTCTGTCGATGATCTGATTTGCAGTGAAGCTGTGATTTTTAAAATGTTAAACATTAAGAAAGCGCCGCGAGTGATTCGTAGCGCTTTTTTTTTGCAACAATTCTTCTTTTCTGTTTGTTTTACCATCTCACCAATCAGATGTCGCGTTATGAAGAAGAAGATTGTAGTGGTTGGCTGTGGCTTTGGTGGACTGCAGTTCGTGAATCACTTGCCCAAAGGAGTTTATGACATCATGGTGATCGATAAGATCAACCATCACCAGTTTCCGCCCCTCTTTTACCAGGTGGCAGCATCACAAATTGAGCCTGCCACCATCTCATTTCCCATCCGCAAGATATTTCAGAAAAGAAGAGATGTGCGCATCCGCCTGACACAAGTGCTCGCGGTAGACGATGTAAACAAGGTCGTGGAGACCAACATCGGATTGTTTGCTTTCGACTATCTGGTGATCGCCACCGGTACCCGCACCAATTTCTTCGGCAACAACTCCACCGCGGAGCATGCATTGGAGTTGAAGTCCACATATCAGGCCATCAACGTGCGCAATTACATTCTTTACAACTTTGAGAAGCTGCTTTATGCGGAGAACAAGGAGGGACTCTACAACATCGTGATTGTGGGAGGCGGTGCCACCGGTGTGGAGCTGGCGGGTGCCTTTGCCGAGATGACCCGCGAGATACTGCCGAAGGATTATCCTAACATCGATGCAGGGAAGGTACATGTCTATCTGCTGGAAGGAGGCCCCCACACCTTGGCGGCCATGAGTCCCTTTGCACAAAAATATTCTGAAAATTATCTTCGCTCCATGGGTGTGAACGTGAAGACCGGTACACTTGTGCAGGATTACGACGGTGAGCGGGTAGCCCTCAACACGGGAGAAACCATTCCTACGCGTAACGTGATCTGGTCTGCCGGAGTAATCGGTAATCTCATAAGCGGGTTGCCCGGTGAGAGCATCCTGCGCTCGGGGCGGATCAGCGTGGATCGTTACAACCGGGTAAAGGGATTAAAAAATGTTTTTGCCATTGGTGACGTGGCCTATATGGAAACAGAGAAATATCTCAAGGGTCACCCACAGCTGGCTAACGTGGCGATAGGGCAGGGGAAGAACCTTGCAAAGAACTTGCAGAAGATTGATGCCGGTGTTGATGATCTGAAGCCCTACGAATACCGAAACCTGGGGACCATGGCCACTGTCGGTCGCAACAAGGCGGTGGTGGACCTCCCCTTCGTGAAGTTCAAGGGACGCTTTGCCTGGTTCGTCTGGATGTTCCTCCACCTGATGCTGATCCTGAGTGTACGCAACAAGCTGGTGATCTTTATCAACTGGGCCTGGAACTACTTCACCAGAAACAACTCTCTGCGACTAATCCTGAAGGATACCGACTGAGTAACCCTTCCACCTTCAGAACACTCTAAATAGGAAGTCTTACTCCTCCCAAACCAGGTAGGCAGATACGAGCCAATGGTTCAGCTTGTTTTCATCGATGGGTGTCGATTCGGGAATGCTGATGGTGAGGGTGTGATAGCCCGGTGTGATGTCCGGCAGGTTAATCTCCTCGGGTACCACATCGCTGCCCGGACACCAGTTGCTGCGCGAAAGGTCGGACGATGCCAGCGGCTCCTCGCTCTCACGCACCACCCGTTTGCCCTCCCGATTGATATGCGCCAGGGGGCGTTTCCGTACCCAAACCGCCGATGTGGGGTTGAAGCGGCGGAAGGCGGCACAGTCGGTACGCCAGGGGGTGAAGTTGAGTATTTCATTTTCATCGATTGAGAGGATGTGCTGCTGTGGACGGAACTCATCACCTCCGCTATGGCCCCCATGGCCCGTTGCGATATATTTCAGGCGCACATTTTTAGCATTGGGGGGCAGGGTGAAAGGGATCATCACATCCTGCCGCGAGAAGATGTCGGGGTGCTTCTGGCCGATGTAGTAGTTCGTGTTGATGAGTGGCTTCACGTGCAACCCCGGTTTGGGGTCGCAGGGGAGGGCACTCTCGTTGAAGGTGAGTTGCAGGTCCACCTTGTATCCCTCTTTCGTCCAGGTGTCGATGAAGATGCCAACCCAAACTTCCCCCTCCAGCAGCGGTAGCCGGTCGCTGATGTCCTGTTTCCAGGTCACCTCTTGTGCCCAGCCATCTACAAAAATGGGACGCCGCAGCATCGATACCGAATCGTCGTTGCGGCTGAAGTGACCCACGCCGAACGGTGTCATGAAACGCATCAGTTCCACCGTGGGCAGGTATCCCTCACCGGCAGTGATCCCATTCAATTGTTCATAGAGGGTGGTATCGTGCGGTGGGTAGCTGGCGTTTCCTGCAACCACATCGATCATCGTGATGTCGGAAGCAGAGGGGATCACGAAGCAAGAGCCCGACTTGTCCCAGGGGTCGCCATTGGAGACCAGGTTGAGTCTGATCTCTGTCTCGGTGTAGTTGTCGAAAACGGGCACTTTTATTTTCTTCAGCACGATACGCCCGTTGCCCAGGTAGAGCATATCTTCCTTTTCTACCACCCCGTCGGGATAGTCGGCAGGGTTAAAAAGAACCGGGGTCTCGCGGAACAAATCCACGACCAGGGGAGAGTGGGTACGCTGTGCGGTGAGCGTCACGGCTGTAAGCAGTGATGTGATCAATAGGAAAAAAGTCTTCTTCATACGATGCATCTGGTTGGATAAGATGAATGAGTTCAATGGGGACAAAGATACAAAAAACCACTATATTTGCAGAAACAACTAAACAGCAAGAGCTATGCGCATCAAGGAGATCATTCAGGCTATAGAGCAGTTGGCACCGCTGCCGTTGCAGGAGGAGTATGACAACAGCGGGTTGCAGTGTGGTGATCCCAACAGGGAGGCCACAGGTGCACTGCTGGCCATCGATGTGACAGAAGATGTGGTGGAGGAGGCCATCGCCCTGGGATGCAACCTGATAATATCTCATCACCCCATCGCCTTCCGTCCATTTCGTTCGCTCACCGGCAGGAACTACGTAGAGCGCTCCATGATCATGGCCATCCGCAACGATGTGGCACTCTATGCTGCCCACACCAACCTTGACAACGCGCAGGGTGGGGTGAATTACAAGCTGGCGGAGATGATGGAGTTACAGAACGTGAAGATCCTTCTACCCAAGAGCAATGCGTTGCTCAAGTTTGTCACCTTCGTCCCGCTGCTGCATGCCGAGAGCGTACGCAATGCACTCTTCAATGCCGGTGCCGGTCATATCGGCAACTACGACAGCTGCAGCTACAACCTCACCGGCGAAGGTACCTTTCGCCCGGGTGCCGGGTCAAACCCCTTTGTGGGGGAGGCGGAGAAGCTTCACTTTGAGCAAGAAGTTCGAATTGAAACCGTGTTGCCGGTGATGCGAAAAGAGGAGGTGTTGCGTGCCCTGCTGGCGGTGCACCCTTATGAGGAACCGGTCTATGACCTCTATCCCATTGCAAACGAGTGGGGACAGCATGGGAGCGGTGTGGTGGGTGTTCTGCCGGAGCCGATGCCTGAGCAGGAGTTCCTATACCTGCTGAAAGATATTTTCAACCTGCCTACCATCAGTCACACCAAGTTACAGGGCCGGGAGATACGTGACGTAGCCATCTGCGGCGGGGCAGGTGCATTTCTGATCCCGCGGGCGGCCTCTTACGGAGCCGATGCATTCGTGACAGGAGAGGCGAAGTACAACGACTACTATGACGCCGAGGATCGCCTGCTGCTAGCGGTTGTGGGTCATTATGAGTCAGAAATCTGCACAAAAGATATCTTTTTTTATCTGCTTTCAAAAAAATTCCCTACCTTTGCAATACATAAATCGGCATTCGATGTGAATCCGGTGAAGTACCTGTAAAAGAAAGCGGTCCGACTTGTTCCCGCAGTTACAGTGAATGTGGTAGCGAAACGTTTATTACAACGTTTGGCTACTGCATTTTTTCGTTAGAAGCGCTTCAACGGGCATCTCACAAAGCACAAGCCTGCAATGTGAACATCAACTAAAAATATCATAAAAAAGAATTCTTATGGCAACAAAAAAGAAAGCTACGGAACAGGAAGTTTCAGTGGAGGATAAGCTGAAGTCGCTACACAAGCTGCAGTCCTACTATTCCGAGATTGACCGCATCAAGACACTGCGTGGAGAACTGCCCCTGGAGGTAGCCGACCTGGACGACGAGATTGCCGGGCTGGGTACCCGCATCAACAACTTCGAGCTGGAGCTCAAACAACTGGATGAGAACATCAAGTTGCAAAAGGGTAAGATCGAGACCAGCAAGGCGAAGATCGAAAAGTACACCAAGCAACTTGACAACGTGCGCAACAGCAAGGAGTATGACCACCTCTCGAAGGAGATAGAGTTCGAAACACTGGAGATCGAACTCTCCGAGAAGCACATCCGTGAGCATGGCCAGCTGACGACCTCCATCGGTGAGCAGATTGCCACAGCCAACGAACTGCTTAAGGATAAGTCGAGCGATCTGGAACATAAGAAGAAAGAGCTCGACGACATCGTCTCAGAGACAAAGGCGCAGGAGGAGAAGATCCGCGAGAAGGTAAAGAAAACGGAGACCACCATTGAGCCGCGACTGTTGGCTGCGTTCAAGCGTATCCGCAAGAATGCCCGCAACGGACTGGGCATCGTGCCCATTCAACGTGGAGCCTGCGGCGGTTGTTTCAACAAGATCCCACCACAGAAGCAGATGGACATCAAACTGGGCAAGAAGATCATTGTATGTGAATACTGCGGCCGCATCATGATTGATCCTGAAATGGCAGGTGTTTCGGAGAAGTAAGCAACCACGGGTATGGATCGGGAGAGCGAATTTATTATGGATTTTTTTCCCTATTTGTAGCGTTAATCTTCGTTGTTTTGTGACAAAAGATGTATCTTTGCGCTCATTAAGGGGCACTGTTCCCTGGTTTATACACAGCTAACTAAAAACCTTTTGATAGACAATTGGTTACTCAAAAAGATCACTACAAGGTAACTTATTACACAACTATATGGCTAATCGAATTAAAATTAAGAAAGGCTTACGGATCCCTTTGTTGGGTGAGTGTGAGGAGACACTGCGCGGCACCGTGAAAAGCGAGGTGGTGCGGATCTGCCCTGAAGATTTTCAAGGCATCACTCCCAAGTTATCCGTCAAGGCGGGGGAAAGCGTGAAAGCCGGTGCGCCGCTCTTCTACGATAAGAACCATCCGGAAATGCTTTTTGCCTCACCGGTAAGTGGTGTGGTAACCAACATAGAACGGGGTGAGAAACGCCGTATCCTCTACATCGAGGTGAAGGCTGATGAAACCACCGAATATGTTGATTTCGGCAGCAAGAAACCGGCCACCCTCTCGGGTGCGGAGGTGAAGCAGGCGATCCTCGATGCCGGCATCTGGTTCCTCATCAGGCAACGCCCTTATGATGTGGTGGCTGCTCCCGACAAGGCTCCGCGCGATATCTTTGTCACCGGCTTCGACAGCGCTCCGCTTGCACCCAGCTACGATTTCCTGCTGCAGGGCCGTGAGGCTGATCTGCAGGCCGGATTTGATGCACTGGCAAAGCTTACTGCCGGAAAGGTATTTCTTTCCATCAGCCCAAAGAGCAGCAACAAGGGACTGTGTGAGGCGAAGAACGTTGTGATCAATGAGTTTGACGGCCCTCATCCGGCTGGCAACGTGGGTGTGCAGATCAACCGCCTTAAACCGGTGAACCGCGGTGAGACCGTATGGACACTCACTGCCCTCGATGTAGCCATCATCGGTCATTTCTTCAACAAGGGTATTGTAGACCTTACACGCATCGTGGCCCTTACCGGCTCAGAGGTGAAGCAGACAGGTTACTGGAAGATGGTGATTGGGACACAACTGAAGCAGCTCTTTCAAAACAACGTGACCGAAGGAATCTCACTTCGCTATATCAGCGGCAACCCGCTCACCGGTCAGAAGATCGACGCCGAGGGTGTGCTGCGTGCAGGCCACTCGCAGGTTACGGTCATCCCTGAGGGTGACGACGTGCATGAGGCGTTTGGCTGGGCATCACTTTCACCCAAGCGTTACAGTGCCGGGTGCACCTATCCCACGCTGAAGAAAGCCTACCGGATGGATGCCCGTGTGTTGGGCGGTCCCCGCGCCATCATCGTCTCCAACGAGTATGATAAGGTGTTCCCCATGGATATCTATCCCGAGCAGTTGATCAAGGCGATCATCGCTTTCAACATCGACAAGATGGAGGCACTTGGCATCTATGAGGTGGCTCCCGAGGATTTTGCCCTCTGCGAATTTGTCGATACCTCCAAGCTGGAGCTGCAGTACATTGTCCGCACCGGGCTCGACATGCTTCGCAAGGAGATGGAGTAACGGGAGGGAAACAAAGAATAATAACTACTAAAACATAGAACTTTGAAAGCGTTAAAAAACTATCTTGACAAGATAAAACCCAATTTCGAAGAGGGGGGGAAGCTGCATTGGCTCTATTCCACTTACGATGCGTTTGAGACGTTTCTGTTTGTACCCAACACCACTTCAAGGACGGGTGTGCATATCCATGATGCACGCGACTCCAAGCGCACCATGATTATCGTGATCCTTGCCCTGGTGCCGGCACTGCTGGTGGGCATGTATAACGTGGGGCTGCAACACTACATGGCCATTGGCCAGGAGATGTCGCTGCTCAACAGCTTCCTCTACGGGCTGATCGCCATGTTGCCGCTGATCGTGGTCTCCTACGTGGTTGGCCTCGGCATCGAGTTTGCCATGGCTCAGGTGAAAAAGGAAGAGGTTGCCGAAGGGTTCCTGGTCTCCGGGATGCTGATCCCGATGATTGTACCCATCGACACACCCCTCTGGATGGTGGCCGTGGCCACTGCCTTCTCGGTGATCTTCGCCAAGGAGGTGTTCGGCGGTACCGGATACAACATCTTCAACGTGGCACTCATCGCGCGTGCCTTCCTCTTCTTCTCCTATCCCTCCAAGATGTCGGGCGACCAGGTATGGGTGCGCACTGCAGACACCTTCGGTATGGGTAAGGGTACGGTGATCGACGGATACTCCGGTGCTACACCGCTGGGACAGATTGCCACCACCGATGCGGGCAGCTTTGGTGAGTTCACCTTCCAGGGTATCACCGGCAATCCACTTTCCATCAGTGACATGTTCTTCGGATTCATCCCCGGATCGGTGGGTGAGGTATCCACCTTCGCCATCCTCCTGGGTGCGCTAATCCTGATCGCCACCGGCGTGGGCAGCTGGAAAACCATGCTCTCCGTCTTCGTGGGCGGTGCAGTGAGTGTCCTGCTGGTAAATGCTTTTGCACAGAATGCCATGATGGAGATGCCCTTCTACTATCACTTCCTGCTGGGCGGCTTCGCCTTTGGTGCCGTCTTCATGGCCACCGACCCGGTGACATCGGCCCGCACTGAGAAAGGGAAGTGGATCTACGGATTCCTGATTGGGATGGTAGCGGTTGCCATCCGTGTCTTCAACCCCGGCTACCCGGAGGGGATGATGCTGGCGATCCTGCTGATCAACGCCTTTGCACCGCTCATCGACTTCTACGTGATCGATGCCAACATCAAATGGCGTGTGAAGCGTGCAACAGCATCATTGAAAGGTTAATGACTGAAACAGAATAAGCATCACGATTGTATAAATCAAACGATATGAACAGAGAAAACAGTGGATACACGATAATATACGCAGCTGTGATGGTGATCATCGTTGCACTGGGGCTGGCTTTCACACATCAGGCCCTGAGTGACCGGCAGACTGCCAACGTGAACATCGACAAGATGCAGCAGATCCTGCGCTCGCTCAACATTGATGCCTCTGCCGCCGAAGCACAGCAGAAGTATGATGAGCTGGTACAAAACGCCTACCTGATCACCCCCGACGGGATGAAGGTGGAGGGCAGTGAGGGTACCACCCCCGATGACCCCGCCTTTTCCACTGAGCTGGGCGACAAAAGCGCTGCTGGTCTGCCGGTCTATGAGGCTGAGGTGGATGGTTCGGTGAAGTACATCATCCCGATGGATGGTGCGGGATTGTGGGGCCCCATCTGGGGATATCTGGCCGTGGAAGCTGACGGCAGTACCATCTACGGTGCCGAGTTCGGCCACCAGGGCGAGACCCCGGGACTGGGTGCCGAGATTGTGACACCCTCCTTCCGGCAGCAGTTCGCCGGCAAGGAGCTGGTCAAGGATGGGCAGTTCCGCTCCGTGGCAGTGGTCAAGCCGGGCCAGACGGCTGCCGGCCGTGACTACGTGGACGGCATCTCCGGTGGGACCATCACCAGCAAGGGCGTGGATGCGATGCTGCTCAACAGCGTGGGACAATATAGTAACTTTTTGATGAATCTGAACACTGCCCAATGAGGTCAGTCGACATAAAAGAGTAAGATTATGGCATTATCAAATAAAACCAAAGCGGCCCTGCTGGGTCCCTTGAATAAGAATAACCCTGTGATCGTGCAGGTGCTCGGTATCTGTTCCGCGCTAGCGGTCACCTCCAAGCTGGAGCCCTCGCTGGTGATGGCGGTGGCGGTGACCATCGTGATGGCACTGGCCAATGTGATCATCTCCCTACTGCGCAAGACCATTCCCAACCGTATCCGTATCATCGTGCAGCTGGTGGTGATTGCCTCATTGGTGACCATCGTGAGTGAGGTGCTCAAAGCCTACGCCTACGATGTGAACAAGCAGCTCTCGGTGTTCGTGGGACTGATCGTGACCAACTGTATCCTGATGGGACGTCTCGAGGCGTTTGCTCTTGGCAACGGCCCCTGGCCCTCTTTCCTCGATGGCATCGGCAACGGGCTCGGCTATGGCTGGATCCTGGTGGCCGTAGGCTTCTTCCGCGAGCTGCTCGGCTCGGGTGAGCTGCTGGGATACAAGGTGATCCCCCAGCTCATGTATGACGCAGGTTACGAGAACAACGGTCTGATGGTGCTGGCACCGATGGCGCTGATGCTGGTGGCGGTGATTATCTGGGTACACCGGGCCCGCAACAGGGACTTGCAGGAAGAAACCAATTAACTGAACAACAAAAAAAACTATATATATGGATGCAATTAGTTTGATTGTCCGGTCGATGTTCGTCGACAACATGGTATTCGCATACTTCCTGGGGATGTGCTCCTTCCTGGCGGTATCGAAGAACGTGAAGACAGCCCTGGGACTCGGTATCGCCGTCACCTTCGTACTGGTGATCACGGTGCCTGTCAACTTCCTGCTGGAAAACCATGTGCTCAAGGCCGGTGCCCTTTCATGGCTGGGTGAGGAGTACGCCACTGTGGACCTGAGTGTCTTCAGTCTGCTTATCTTCATCGCTGTCATCGCCTCTATCGTACAGCTGGTGGAGATGATCATCGAGAAATTCAGCCCCGCGCTCTACGCCTCCCTCGGCATCTTCCTGCCGCTGATCGCCGTGAACTGCGCCATCCTGGGGGGATCGCTCTTCATGCAGCAACGTGAGTTTGCCAACATCGGCATGGCAACCGCCTACGGCTTCGGCTCCGGTATCGGCTGGCTGCTCGCTATCGTGGGTCTGGCTGCCATCCGCGAGAAGCTGGAATACTCGCACGTGCCCAAACCGCTCAAGGGGTTGGGTATCACCTTTATTGTGACGGCGCTGATGGCCATCGGCTTCATGAGCTTCTCCGGGATCAATATTTAAACAACAACAGACAGTAACAAAGTAAAGAAATAAAATAAAATACATAAGTATGAATGTATTATTGAGTGCGGGCGGACTGACCATATGGGCGAGTGTCATCGTATTCCTGCTGGTCATTCTGGTCCTGGTAGTGATCATCCTGGTAGCAAAGGCTAAGCTGATGCCCTCGGGCAATGTCAAGATCACCGTGAATGAAGATAAAGAGTTGGAGGTGCCGATGGGCAGCACACTGCTCAACACCCTGCAGTCGCAGGACATCTATCTCTCTTCTGCCTGCGGTGGTGGTGGCACCTGTGGCGAGTGCCGCTGTCGCATAATAGAAGGTGGTGGTGAGATCCTTCCTACCGAGAAGGGACATTTCAGTCGCAAGGAGCAGCTGAACAACTGGCGCCTGAGCTGTCAGGTGAAGGTGAAGGAAGATCTGTCCATCGTTATCCCTGAAGAGGTCTTCGGCATTAAGGAGTGGGAGTGTGAGGTGATCTCCAACAAGAACGTGGCCTCGTTCATCAAAGAGTTTGTGGTGAAGCTGCCCGAAGGAGAGAAGCTCAATTTCAAGCCCGGCTCCTACAGCCAGATCAGGGTACCCAAATATGACCAGATCAGATATTCCGATTTCGATATCGATGAAGAGTACAAGGGCGACTGGGATAAGTTCAAGATGTGGGATCTGACGGCGAAGAACGAGGAAGACACGGTACGTGCCTACTCCATGGCCAATTATCCCGCCGAGGGGAACGTCATCATGCTTAACGTGCGTGTGGCCACTCCACCATTCGACCGTGCCAAGGGCAGCTGGATGAATGTGAACCCGGGGATCGTATCCTCCTACATCTTCAGCCTGAAGCCGGGCGACAAGGTGATGATATCGGGTCCCTATGGTGAATTTCACCCCATCCTCGACAGCAAGAGAGAGATGCTCTGGGTGGGTGGTGGTGCCGGTATGGCGCCGCTCCGTGCACAGATCATGCACCTGACCAAGACGCTCAAAATTACAGACCGGAAGATGTCCTACTTCTACGGTGCCCGTGCACTGGTGGAAGCCTTCTACCTTGAAGATTTCTACGAACTGGAACGCGAGTTCCCCAACTTCTCGTTCCACCTGGCACTAGACCGTCCCGACCCGGCAGCCGATGCCGCCGGTGTGAAGTACACCCCGGGCTTCGTGCACCAGGTGATTCACGATACCTACCTGAAGGATCACGACGCACCAGAAGATATCGAGTACTACATGTGCGGTCCCGGCCCGATGGCTGCCGCCGTACAGCGTATGCTGGACGATCTGGGCGTGCCGCCTGAGATGATCATGTTCGATGATTTCGGATAATGAAAGTGATCAGTAGTCATTGATCAGTTTTTAGAAATGGAAGTTTGAAAAGTGCAGCAGTAAGGCTGTGAATATATAGAAAGAAACGGTGCTCCCGAAAGGGGGTACCGTTTTTTCATTACCAGTGAATGTGATGGATGGCGATTGAGGGTGTCTCACCAATCTCAAGCAGGGCGTTGATCTGCAGGAGGCGGTCGTATCGCTGCAGATCGGTTGCCCGAATCTCTCTTTCTTTGATTCTCCCGCTCCGAAGCAGTTGCTGCCGGCGGGTGCCGTTGAGCAGATAACTATTGGGCGTGTAAAAATGCTCTCCCTGCTGCAACACCACATTGCTGTAAGATGTGTCGGTGATCAGCCCGTCGCGGACGATCAAGATATCATCACAATCTCCTTTCTGTTTCAACATTTCCTCTAAAGCTGACCGGTCGGCATACTTGAATGCATAATCTGGATCTCCCTCCACCAGGCGGAGCGATTGCACCTTTTTGGGTTGGTAGGGCAGAAACTCCATGGTCTCGATCTCCTCCCGGTAAAGGATGCGCCATTTCACTTTGCCGTGGGTGAGGTGGCTTGGCAGTATTGATGAGATGCCGGGCAGCTCCGGTAATCTGAAGCCGTGGTGCAGGGCGGTGAGGCGCATCCGTTCGATGTGTGCCTCCAGATTCTCGGGCTGGCCGTCGTTGATACAGATCGATTCGAGGAACATAGTGTCAGGAGGATTGAAAGGGTAAATAAACTTTCTGTATCGCTTCGTCATATTCACTCCGGCTGTCGCTTTGGGCGGTGATGCCCCCGCCACTGCGGAAGAAATGTTGCACTCCCCGTTCTTCGATAAAGCGTATCATCACAAAGGTGTTGAGTGATTCGCCGTCGTAGTAGCCCGCCACGCCGCAGTAATAGCCGCGGGGCTCCCCTTCAGCCGCACCAATCAGTCGTAGGGTCGCCTCCTTGGGTGCCCCCGACACGGAGCCGGCCGGTAGCAGCTTGAAGAGGAGGCTGCCCAGTTGTTCCCGATAACGATCCGGGAGGGTGCCTTCAATCTCGGAGCTCACCTGTAGGATCTCACCCTTGCTTGTTTGCACCCTATCCAGGTAGCGGAAGCGTTTCACGTTGACTTCGGTGGCCACACAACTCAGGTCGTTGCGCAGCAGGTCGACGGTGGTATTATGCTCCGCTCTCTCCTTGGGGTCGCTCAGGATGATCTCCCCTGCACCGGGCCGCGAGGCATCGATGGTGCCCTTCATCGGGAAGGTGGCGATGCGTCCCTCCTTCAGGGTGACGAAGCACTCGGGAGAAAAGCAAACAAAGCTGCCGGGAATCAGTAGGCGGTAGCGGGCCTTGCTGTGGAGGAAGACTTCCTCAAGGGTGAGTGACGTTCGCAGTGGTGTGCTGATGGTGAGGTTGGTGAGATAGCTGTCGCCGCGGCGCAGACCATGCATCACCGTCTCAAACCGTTTTTGGTAGGTTGTAAACGGTTCCGGCTCCGCCTCAAAGCGAAATGAGGGCATACGATCCGGGAAGGTGGGAGCGTTGCCCTGCCCGTCGATATCGAACAGCACCTCCTGCTGCGACAGTGGATGGGGGAGAAAGAATCCCTCCTCTCCCTCGAACGTCACACCGAAGAGAAAAGGACTTCCTGCCCGCCCTGCTTCGTTCATTTTTTGCCTGATCACATCCCTCTTGTAGAACATGGTGCAAAAATAAACCATTTTTGAGGAAATTCCCCGCCTTTGTCCTCTTTGTTGCCTAAAATGTTGTGAGGAAGTTTAATGGATTGATTTTGTGTAGTGTTATAGCTGTTAATTGTGTTAAATGAAAAGAAAAAGAGGGCTAAGGTTGTCGAAGTGTAAACAAAAAAGCAAAAAATATTACGAAATATTTTGCCGGTTCATTTATTTGGCTTTACTTTGCAACCATCAAACAAGAAAAATTGAAACTGTCGTATGATCCGCAATATTGATATTCTAGTCATTTCTATTCTACTTCTGGAAGACTTCAGAGGGTGAGACTGGCATATCATATCGTATACTGACGCAGATAAAAAATAAGATGACCTTTCTCACCCGGTGAGAAAGGTTTTTTTTTAGGTTATGACCAATCAATAGAATAATAATAATGGAACGCATTTTTATTTTTGACACCACTTTAAGAGACGGGGAACAGGTTCCCGGCTGTCAGCTGAACACCATTGAGAAGATCCAGATCGCACAGGCGCTGGAGCTGCTGGGGGTGGATGTGATAGAAGCCGGCTTCCCGGTATCGAGCCCGGGTGATTTCAACTCGGTGGTGGAGATCTCCAAGGCAGTGACCTGGCCCACCATCTGCGCGCTGACCCGCGCCGTGGAGAAGGATATCGAGGTGGCTGCCGAGTCGCTCAAGTATGCCAAGCGGAAAAGAATCCACACAGGCATCGGCACCTCCGACAGCCATATCAAGTATAAGTTCAACTCCAACCGCGAGGAGATCATCGAGCGGGCGGTGAAGGCTGTGAAGTATGCCCGCCGTTTCGTGGATGATGTAGAGTTCTATGCGGAGGATGCGGGACGCACTGACAATGAGTACCTGGCCCGCGTGGTGCAGGAGGTTGTGAACGCCGGTGCTACCGTGGTGAACATCCCCGACACCACCGGCTACTGCTTCCCGGATGAGTATGGAGCCAAGATCAGCTACCTTGTCAACAACGTCGACATGAAGAATGCGATCCTCTCCACCCACTGCCACCAGGACCTGGGCATGGCCACCGCCAACACCCTTTCGGGTGTGATCAACGGGGCCCGTCAGGTGGAGGTGACCATCAACGGCATTGGCGAACGGGCCGGTAACACTTCGCTCGAAGAGGTGGTGATGGCGCTCAAGAGTCACAAGGACCGCGGTTTCGATACCAACATCAACACGCAGCACATCTACTCCACGAGCCGCATGGTATCCAGCCTGATGAACATGCCGGTACAGCCCAACAAGGCGATCGTAGGACGCAACGCCTTCGCACACTCCTCCGGTATCCACCAGGACGGGGTACTGAAGAACGTGGAGACCTATGAGATCATCAACCCCAAGGATGTGGGCATCGACGACAACGCCATTGTGCTGACCGCCCGCAGCGGCCGCGCTGCCCTGAAGAACCGCCTCAACCTGCTGGGTGTGAAGCTGGAATCGGAGGAGCTGGACAAGGTGTACCAGCAGTTCCTCGAGCTGGCGGACAAGAAGAAGAACGTGAACGACGACGATGTCCTGATGCTGGTAGGCAGGGAGTCACGCCTTCACCGCATCAAGGTGGAGTACCTGCAGGTGATCTGTGGCATCGGCGTACGCGATGTGGCGAGCCTCTGCCTCAACATCTCCGGTGAGCGATTCGAAGCCACTGCCAGTGGCAATGGTCCCGTGGATGCGGCCATCCGTGCGGTGAAGAACATCATCAAAAGAAAAATAAAGATCCAGGAGTTTCTGATCCAGGCCATCGACCACGGCAGTGATGACATCGGTAAGGTGCACATGCAGGTGGAACACAATGGCAACCTATACTACGGTTTCGCCGCCAACACTGATATCGTGGCTGCCTCGGTGGAGGCATTCATCGATGCAGTAAATAAGTTTGGGTAAATAGGAGTAAGTTATCAATAGTCAGATATCAACAAATCAACAAATCAACATAAATGAAGACTCTTTTCGACAAAATCTGGGATGCGCACGTGGTGACCACCGTGCAGGATGGTCCCACGCAATTATACATTGATAGACATCTCTGTCACGAAGTTACCAGTCCACAGGCATTCGCCGGTCTCCGCAACCGGGGATTGAGCGTCTACCGCCCGGAGCAGACCACGCTCACGGCGGACCACAACATCCCCACCATGGGACAGGATCAGCCCATCCGCGACCAGATCTCGCGCTTTCAGGTAGACACGCTGGCGAAGAACGCCCGTGACTACAAGCTCACCTACTATGGCCTCAACAACCCGAAGAACGGCATCGTCCATGTAATCGGTCCCGAGAACGGTTACACCCAGCCGGGGATGACCATCGTCTGCGGCGACAGCCACACCTCCACGCACGGTGCCTTCGGGGCCATCGCCTTCGGTATCGGCACCAGCGAGGTGGAGATGGTGCTGGCATCACAGTGTATCCTGCAAACCAGACCGAAAACCATGCGGATCAATTTCGAGGGGAAACTGAACGAGCATGTCAGTGCCAAGGATATGGCGCTCTACATGATCTCACAGCTCACCACCGGCGGTGCCACCGGGTACTTCGTGGAGTATGCAGGTGAGGCAGTGCGCAACCTCACCATGGAGGAAAGGATGACACTCTGTAACTTGAGCATCGAGATGGGTGCCCGCGGGGGACTGGTGGCACCCGATGAGACCACCTTCAACTACATCCGCGGTCGTGAGTTTGCACCCAAGGGTGAGCGCTGGGAGGAGGCCATGGCCTACTGGCAGACGCTGCATACCGATGAGGGAGCACAATTCGACAAGGAGGTGACCTTCGACGTATCACAAATCAAGCCGATGATCACCTATGGCACCAACCCCGGTATGGGGATGCCGATCGACGGCACCATACCTACACTCGACGAGATAGATGAGGCGGGACAGATCTCCTTCGAGAAGTCGCTCCGCTACATGGGCTTCGAGCCGGGAGAGAAGCTGGAAGGGAAGCAGATCGATTATGTCTTCCTGGGCAGCTGCACCAACGGCCGCATTGAGGACTTCCGCGTCTTCGCCGACTACGTGAAGGGCAGAAAAAAGGCGGACAACGTGACTGCCTGGCTGGTACCGGGAAGTTGGCAGGTGCGCAAGCAGATCGAGGCCGAGGGTCTCGACAAGATACTGGAAGAGGCCGGCTTCGCACTTCGCCAACCGGGCTGCTCCGCCTGTCTGGCCATGAACGATGACAAGGTGCCCGCCGGCAAGTACGCCGTCTCCACCTCCAACCGCAACTTCGAAGGACGACAGGGTCCCGGTGCACGCACCATCCTGGCAGGACCGCTGGTGGCGGCCGCAGCGGCGGTAAATGGCAAAATCACACAGCCTTAAGAAAGCGGTCAGTGATCAGTTATCAGCAAAAAGATATTAGTAACAAGAAAGAAAATGGAAAAGTTTCAGACAATCACATCTACATATGTGCCACTTCCAATTGAGAACGTGGACACCGACCAGATCATCCCGGCCCGCTTCCTGAAGGCCACCACACGCGACGGCTTCGGCGACAACCTCTTCGCCGACTGGCGCTACGACAAGGAGGGCAACCCCAAGGCAGACTTCGTGCTGAACGACCCCACCTACAGCGGTGAGGTGCTGGTGGCAGGTAAGAACTTCGGTAGCGGCAGCAGCCGCGAGCATGCCGCCTGGGCCATTGGAGGCTACGGCTTCAGGGTGGTGGTATCGAGCTTCTTCGCCGACATCTTCCGCAACAACGCCCTTAACAACGGTATCCTGCCGGTAGTGGTGAGCGAATCATTTCTGCGTGGTCTTTTCAATGCCTCGAAAGCCGATCCCAAAAGCAGCGTCACAGTCAACCTGGAAGAACAGACCATCACCAACAACGCCACGGGTGAGCGCGAGCAGTTCGAGATCAACACCTACAAGAAGGAATGCCTGCTCAAGGGGCTCGACGATATCGACTTCCTCCTATCCAACAAAGACAAGATAGAGGCGTATGAACAGCAACGCCCATATGCTTACTAATCCCAAATGAGATGAAAGCGGTAGCTGAGAAGAGAAGAATAGAGATCATAGATACCACGCTTCGCGATGGGGAGCAGACCTCCGGTGTATCCTTTGCAACTCAGGAGAAGGTGAGCGTTGTGAGCCTTCTGCTGGAAGAGCTGAAGGTAGACCGCGTGGAGATCGCCTCAGCCCGTGTCTCGGAAGGTGAGTTCCGCTCGGTACAGAAGATGGCGAAGTGGGCTGCCGCCCACGGCTACCTGGACAGGCTGGAGGTGCTCGGCTTCGTAGATGGAGGTACTTCGCTCGAGTGGATCTCCAATGCTGGCTGTCGTGTGGTGAACCTGCTCTGCAAAGGGTCGCTCAAGCACTGCACCTGGCAGTTGCGCAAAACGGTGGAGGAACACCTGGCCGATGTGAAGAAGACAATCGCCATGGCGAAAGAGAAAGGGATGACGGTGAATCTCTACCTGGAGGACTGGTCCAACGGAATGCGCGACTCGAAGGAGTATGTCTTCCAGATGATGGACGGGCTCAAGGATGAGCCGGTGACCCGCTTCATGCTACCCGACACGCTGGGGGTGCTCAACCCCGATGAGGCATACCAGTTCTGCAGCGAGATGATTGCCCGCTACCCGTCGCTACATTTCGACTTTCATGCACACAACGACTACGACCTGGCGGTAGCCAACGTATACAATGCTCTCAAGGCGGGTGTGAAAGGGGTACATGTCACGGTGAACGGTCTGGGTGAACGTGCAGGTAACGCACCGCTCACCAGCGTGGTGGCGCTGATCCATGACCACCTGGAACTGGAGACCGGCATCGATGAGTCGCACCTCTACAACGTAAGCAAGGTGGTGGAGACCTACTCGGGCGTGCGAATACCCAAAAACCGTCCCATCATCGGCGACAATGTCTTCACGCAGGTGGCTGGTGTCCATGCTGATGGCGACAAGAAGAAAAACCTATACTACAACGACCTGATGCCGGAGCGCTTCGGCCGATTCCGCGAGTATGCCCTGGGCAAGAACGCCGGCAAGTCGAACATCATCAAGAACCTCGAGACCCTGGGCATCGAACTGGACGACGAGTCCACCCGCAAGGTGACAGCCCGCATCATCGAACTGGGCGACAAGAAAGAGATCGTGAACCTGGACGAGCTGCCCTACATCGTCTCCGATGTGCTCAAGAACGGTCTCGAAAACAAGGATATCCAGATGCTGAACTACTCGCTCACGCTGACCGACGGGTTGCGACCCACCGCCACGGTGAAGCTCAGCATCAAAGGTGAGATCTACCAGGAGACGGCTGCCGGTGATGGCCAGTACCACGCATTCTCAAAGGCGATGTACAAGATCTACCGCAAACTGAACAAGGAGACACCGGAGCTGATCGACTACGAAGTGGTAATCCCACCCGGAGGCCAGACCAACGCTTACGTGCAGACAATCATCACATGGAAGTTCGACGGCAAGGTATTCAAGACCCGTGCCCTCGATATCGACCAGACGGTGGCGGCCATCAAGGCGACATTGAAGATGCTGAACATGATCGAGAACGGGAACATACCCAACATGAATTATTTGCAGTTGCCGTGATCAGTTGTCGGTTTTGGAAGAGAAAAACTGGCAGGTGCAGGAGAATAGATTATTTTTGTGAACAATTATAGAGAATAGAACAAACAATATGGAGTTAAAGATAGCAGTACTGGCGGGCGACGGAATAGGCCCGGAAATCATGGAGCAAGCACTGGAGGTGACCAAAGCCGTATGTGCAAGGAAGGGACACACACTCTCACTGAAGGAAGGAATCGTGGGCGCCTTCGCCATCGATGCCACAGGTGATCCCTACCCGGAGGCTACTCACAACCTCTGCATGGAGAGCGATGCCGTGCTCTTTGGCGCCATCGGTGATCCGAAGTATGACAACAACCCCAACGCGAAAGTACGTCCCGAGCAGGGATTGCTCCGCATGCGCAAGCAGCTGGGCCTCTATGGCAACATCCGTCCCGTGATGACCTTTCCCTCGCTGATCCACAAGTCACCCCTGCGGGCGGACCTGGTGGAGGGTGCCGATTTCGTCTGCATTCGTGAGCTGACCGGCGGCATGTACTTCGGACAGCCGCAGGGACGCAGTGAGGATGGCAACACCGCCTACGACACCTGCATCTACACCCGCGAGGAGGTGGAACGAATCCTCCACCTGGCCTACAAGTTCGCCGGACAACGACGCAAGAAGCTGACGGTGGTGGACAAGGCCAACGTGATTGCCACCTCCCGTCTCTGGCGCCAGATTGCCCAGGAGATCGCTCCTCAGTACCCCGACATCGAAACCGACTTCCTCTTCGTGGACAATGCCGCCATGCGCATCATCCAGTGGCCGAAGAGCTTCGACGTGCTGGTGACCGAGAACCTGTTTGGCGACATCCTCACCGACGAGGCCTCGGTGATCACCGGGTCGCTGGGATTGCTCCCCTCCGCCTCAATGGGGATCCACACTTCGCTCTTCGAACCGATACACGGCTCCTATCCGCAGGCTGCAGGTAAGAACATTGCCAACCCCCTGGCGATGATCCTCTCGGTCGCCCTGATGTTCGAATATGGCTTCGCCCTGATGGAGGAAGGTGCGATGATCCGCGAGGCTGTAAACGCCAGCATGGAAGCGGGCATCGTCACGGAGGATATTGCCGACGGCGGCAAGGCATACAGCACCAGCGAGGTAGGGAGCTGGATAAAGGAATATTTGGTTCAAGGTTCATAGTTCAAAGTTCACAGTTCACGGTTTCCAAACGTCAAACAAAGAACGTCAAACAAAGAACGTCAAACAAAGAACGTCAAACAAAGAACCTCAAACCAAGAACGAAAAACAACAACGTACCAACGCATCAACCAAACAACGGATAGTATAATGAGCAACAACAATCATACAGGAGCAACGGGCAAGAAGGACCACCTGCGCAGTGCGACCAGCACGCAGGGACGACTGATGGCCGGGGCACGGGCGCTCTGGCATGCCAATGGAATGACTCGTAGCCAGATGGGCAAGCCCATCATCGCCATCGCCAACTCCTTTACCCAGTTCGTACCGGGACACGTGCATCTGCACGACATCGGTCAGCTGGTGAAGCAGGAGGTGGAGAAGCTGGGATGCTTCGCTGCCGAGTTCAACACCATCGCCGTGGACGACGGCATCGCCATGGGACATGACGGCATGCTCTACTCGCTGCCTTCGCGCGACCTGATTGCCGATTCGGTGGAGTACATGGTGAACGCCCACAAGGCAGACGCGCTGGTTTGCATCAGCAACTGCGACAAGATCACACCGGGGATGCTGATGGCCGCGATGCGACTCAACATACCTACCATCTTCGTCTCCGGGGGACCGATGGAGGCTGGTAAGATCGGCGACCAGCAGATCGACCTGATCGACGCCATGATTGAATCGGCCGATGAGAATGTCCCCGACGAGCGGATATCACAACTCGAGGAGCTGGCCTGTCCCACCTGTGGCTCCTGCTCCGGCATGTTTACCGCCAACTCGATGAACTGCCTCAACGAGGCAATAGGCCTGGCGCTGCCGGGCAACGGCACGGTGCTGGCCACCCACGTGAACCGGAAGCAGCTCTTCGTGGATGCTGCCCGCCAGATCGTGGAGAACGCTTACAAATATTACTTCGATGGCGACGAAAGCGTGCTGCCCCGGAACATCGCTTGTCGCAACTCCTTCCTCAACGCCATGACGCTCGATATCGCCATGGGGGGATCGACAAACACCATCCTTCACACGCTGGCCATCGCCCACGAGGGGGAGATCGACTTCACGCTCGACGACATCGAATCGCTTTCGCGGCGGGTACCCTGCATCTGCAAGGTGGCCCCCAACTCCGATAAATACCACATCCAGGATGTGAACCGCGCCGGCGGCATCATGGGCATCCTGGGTGAGCTGGCCAAAGCGGGATTGCTGGAGACCAATGTGAGCCGTGCCGACGGCATGACGCTAGCCGAGGCTATCAGCAAGTATGACATCACAAAAGCAACACCCGATGCGGAAGCGCTGCGGATCTACTCCTCGGCACCGGGCAACCGTCGCAACCTAGTGATGGGTTCGCAGGATGCACGCTTCCGGGAGCTGGACAGCGACCGCGAGGGGGGCTGCATCCGCACCGTGGCAAATGCCTACACCAAGGACGGGGGACTGGCCATCCTGCGGGGCAACATCGCTGCAGACGGCTGCGTGGTGAAGACCGCAGGGGTGAAGGAGAGCATCTGGAAGTTCAGTGGCCGGGCAAAGGTATTCCACTCGCAGGATGATGCCGTGAGGGGGATTCTTCGTGGTGACGTAGAAGCAGGCCACGTGGTGGTGATCATATACGAGGGTCCCAAGGGCGGCCCCGGCATGCAGGAGATGCTTTATCCCACCTCCTACATCAAGTCGAAAAAGCTGGGAGAACAGTGTGCCCTGATCACCGACGGACGTTTCTCCGGCGGTACCTCGGGACTCTCCATCGGCCATATCTCGCCCGAGGCGGCAGCCGGCGGCAACATCGGACTGGTACGTGAGGGCGATCTCATAGAGATTGATATCCCGGCACGCAGCATTAACGTGATGATCAGCGATGAGGAGCTGGCCGAACGGCGCCGCAACGAGGAAGCCAAAGGGGCGGAAGCCTTCAGGCCCGATCGTGTGCGCAACGTCTCCAAGGCGCTGCGGAGCTATGCGGCATTTGTCACCTCCGCCGACAAGGGAGCAGTCAGAATCGTGTAAAGTATAAGGATTTAGGTTTCAACATATAAAGTTTAGGTTCTATGAACAAAGTCAATCAATCACCAGCCATTGTTTCCCCCTCCGCGGAAGCACAACCCATCTCGGGGAGTGAGATCCTGATCCGCTCGTTGCTGGCGGAAGGGGTGGAGACAATCTTCGGCTATCCGGGCGGGGCGATCATGCCCGTGTTCGATGCACTGTACGACCACAAAGAGAGAATCAAACATATCCTGGTGCGCCACGAACAGGGGGCGGTGCACGCAGCACAGGGCTACGCACGTGTCTCCGACAAGGTGGGGGTGGCACTTGTCACCTCGGGCCCCGGTGCCACCAACGCCATCACCGGCATCACCGATGCCATGATGGACAGCACCCCGCTGGTGGTGATCTCGGGACAGGTGATCTCTAGCCTGCTGGGATCAGATGCCTTTCAGGAGGCCGATGTGATCGGCATCACCCAGCCCATCACCAAGTGGGCCTACCAGATCCGCCGCGTGGAGGATATCGCCTGGGCGGTGTCGCGCGCGTTCCACATCGCGGCCAGCGGTCGCCCCGGGCCGGTGGTGCTCGACATCGCCAAGGATACGCAGGTGAACAAATGCATCTTCGACTATCAGAAGACATCGTTCCTGCGGAGCTACCAGCCTGTACCCGAAATGGATGAAGAAAGAATACGCCTGGCTGTCGAACTAATCAACAATGCCAAGAAGCCCTATGCCCTGGTGGGTCAGGGTGTGATTCTCGGGCATGCCGAAAAGGAGCTGGTTGCCTTCCTGGAGAAGGCCGATGTGCCTTTCGCATCAACCATTCTGGGACTGTCGGCCGTACCTACCAACCATCCGCTCAATTGCGGCATGCTCGGCATGCATGGCAACGTGGCACCCAACCTGAAGACCAACGAGTGCGACGTGCTGATCGCAATTGGGATGCGGTTCGACGACCGTGTGACGGGCGACCTGAAGACCTATGCCAAACAGGCGAAGGTGATCCACTTCGACATCGACCCGGCGGAGATCAACAAGAACGTACAAACAACCGTGAAGGTGGTGGGCGACGTGAAGCAGACCCTGCCCAAAGTGACAGAGTACCTCCAAAAGGGCTCTCACCAGGAGTGGCGGGCGGAGTTCAAACCGTTCGATAAGAAGGAGTTTGAGACAGTAATCAGCAATGAGCTTTATCCTGAAACGGGACCCATCAAGATGGGCGAGGTGGTGAACAAGGTAACGGAGGCAACCCACAACAGCGCCATCTGTGTGACCGACGTGGGGCAGCATCAGATGATGAGCACCCGTTACTTCAAGTACACCCAGTCGCGCAGCCTCGTTACTTCGGGTGGCCTGGGTACCATGGGCTTCGGCCTGCCTGCCGGCATCGGTGCCAAGTATGGGGCTCCCGACCGTACCGTCTGCATTTTCGTAGGCGACGGCGGCCTGCAAATGACCATCCAGGAGTTCGGCACCATCCTCGAGTATGGTGTGGATGTGAAGATCATCCTGCTCAACAACAACTATCTGGGCATGGTGCGCCAGTGGCAGGAGCTCTTCTTTGATGAGCGCTACTCCGAGACGCACCTCAAGAACCCCGATTTCATCAAGATCGCCGATGCCTACAACATCAGGGGGTGCAAGGTGACCGAACGTGAGGAACTGGACGGTGCCATCGATGAGATGCTGTCGCACAAGGGTGCCTACCTGCTGGAGGTGGTGGTGGAGACCAAGGGAATGGTCTATCCCATGATACCCTCGGGGGGATGTGTCACCAATATCCTGCTGGGAAATGGGTATAAGCTGTAAGTGAGCAGTGACCAGCTAGCAGCAGTAATGATATTAAAAACAGGTTTTTGGAATTACTTTTATAAAACAATAAGATGAGCGAAAACAGGACATTATATACCATCACCGTTTTCTCGGAGAACACAGTAGGGGTGCTCAACCAGATCACAACCATCTTCACCCGGAGGCAACTCAACATCGAGACACTGTCGGTTTCTCCCTCGGCCATCAAGGGAATCCACAAGTTCACCATCACCACCTTCTCCGACAACGAGGAGGTGATCAAGAAGCTGATACCGCTGATCGACAAGCGGGTGGACATCCTGAAAGCATACTATAATACCAACGAGGACCTGGTGCACCAGGAGTTGGCGCTCTACAAGCTCTCCACCGAGAAGGTGCTGGAGCATGGCTCCATCGAGTACCTCGTGCGCAAGTACAACGTCCGTATTCTTGAGGTGTCGACCGATTGTGTGGTGTTCCTCAAGGCGGGACACTATGAGGAGACGCAGGGACTCTTTGATGAACTGGCCGACACAATTGGTGTGCTGCAGTTCGTCCGCTCGGGCCGCATCGCCATCACCAAGTCGAAGGTGGAACGGCTCAGCGATATGCTGTCGAAGAGGGAACAGGACAACCAGGATAAGTTGAAAAGTTAGTATGTTCTTAGTTCATGGTTCATGGTTCTTAGTTTGAGGTTCATGGTTCAAGTATGAAACTGACAACTGATCCCTGACAACTGATAAAAAAAATTAACTCGCCAATCCGGAAACTCCCCGGTAAGAGGAGGCCGGTGAGGCACAAAGATCAGATAAATAATATGGCAAAAATGAATTTTGGCGGAGTCGAAGAGAATGTAGTGACCCGCGATGAGTTTCCGTTGAGCAAGGCTCAGCAGGTGATGAAAGATGAGACGATCGCAGTGATCGGTTACGGTGTGCAGGGCCCGGGGCAGTCGCTCAACCTGCGTGACAACGGCTTCAACGTGATCGTGGGGCAACGGAAGAACAGCAAGTCGTGGGACAAGGCAGTGGCCGATGGATGGGTCCCCGGTGAGACGCTCTTCGATATTGAAGAGGCCTGCGAGAAGGGCACCGTGATTCAATACCTGCTTTCTGATGCGGCACAGATTGCGCTCTGGCCCACGGTGAAGAAGCACCTGACGCCCGGCAAGGCACTTTACTTCTCCCACGGCTTCGGAATCACCTACAAGGAGCGTACCGGCATCGTGCCGCCCGCCGATGTGGATGTGATCCTGGTGGCCCCCAAGGGATCGGGCACCAGCCTTCGCCGTATGTTCCTCGAGGGACGTGGCCTCAATTCCAGCTATGCCATCTTCCAGGATGCTACCGGCAAGGCCTACGAACGGGTGGTATCACTCGGAATCGGCGTGGGATCGGGATACCTGTTCGAGACCACCTTCAAGCGGGAGGTCTACTCCGACCTGACCGGTGAACGTGGTACGCTGATGGGTGCCATCCAAGGATTGCTGTTGGCACAGTATGAGGTGCTGCGTGCCAACGGGCACACCCCCTCGGAGGCGTTCAACGAAACGGTAGAGGAGTTGACACAGTCGCTCATGCCGCTCTTCGCCGAGAAGGGAATGGACTGGATGTACGCCAACTGCTCTACTACCGCACAGCGGGGTGCCCTTGACTGGATGGGTCCCTTCCATGATGCTACCAAACCGGTATTCGAGAAGCTCTACAAGGAGGTTGCCAGTGGTAATGAGGCACAGCGCTCCATCGACAGCAACTCACAGAGCGACTATCGCGTGAAGCTGGAAGAAGAATTGAAAGCTCTTCGTGAGAGCGAAATGTGGCAGACCGGCGCCGTGGTGCGTAAGTTGCGGCCGGAGAACAACTGAGCCGAACCTATTCCATCTTAAAAAAAAGAGACGAAGATTTAACGCTTCGTCTCTTTTTTTGTAGCCGGAACTGGAACCTGTTAAAAAATTGATTGTCCCTTACTCCTCTTTCGTCAGGTCTATCTTCTCGTCGTCGCGACCGCGGTCGAAGAACATCTTCTTCAGCGGGTTCTTCCGCGCCTCGTCGTAGAACTGACGGTTGCGATAGATGTCGATGGCCATGTAGATAGCCTGGCGGAACGACTCCTCCGAGGCCTGGTTCTTGCCGGCAATGTCGTACGCGGTGCCATGATCGGGTGAGGTGCGCACGATGGGGAGGCCCGCGGTGAAGTTGACACCCCCCTCCATGGCGAGTGTCTTGAAGGGTATCAGCCCCTGGTCGTGGTACATCGCCAGGATGGCATCGAACTGCTTGAAGCGTCCCGAACCGAAGAAGCCGTCGGCAGGGTAGGGGCCGCCACAGAGAATCCACTGGTCCTGCGCCTCCTTCACCGCCGGGGCGATGATCTCCAGCTCCTCTTTACCCAGCAGCCCGTTCTCACCGGCATGGGGGTTGAGGCCCAGCACAGCGATGCGGGGCAGCTCTATGAGGTAGTCGCGCTTCAGGGTGTGATCGAGCGCCTTCAGCTGCTCCAGGATCCCCTCCTTGGTGAGACGCCCGGGCACCTCCGAGAGGGGGAGGTGGGTGGTCACCAGTGCAACCTTCATCATCTCCGATGCCAGGATCATCATCGCCTTCTCACCCTTTTTGGCAAAGCGTTCTTCCAGGAACTCGGTATGTCCGGGGAAGCGGAACTGATCGTTCTGGATGGTATCCTTGTTGATGGGCAGGGTGACCAGCAGGTCTATCTTACCCTCCTCCAGGTCGCGTGTGGCCTGGTCGAGCGCGATGTAGGCCGACTCTCCCGCCTCGGCTGTTGCCGTGCCCAACTCGATGCGGATCTCCTCCTTCACGCAGTTCACCAGGTTCACCTTTCCCTCCTGAGCCTCTTCGGCACGGGAGATGATGTGGAAGTTGACCGCTTCGCCGTCGAACGCCTTGCGGTGCCATGATGCCGACCGGGAGGATCCGTAGATCACCGGCTGACAGAGTTCGAGCATCCGTGCGTCGGAGAAGGTCTTCAACAGGATCTCGTATCCAATACCATTGACATCACCATGGGTGATGCCCACTTTCAAACTATCTGACATGTATATCTTTTTATCCTACGTGTAAAAAAATGATGCTACGAGACGATCTCCACACCCTCGTGCTGCGGAAGGCTGATGGTGTAGAAGGTAGCCTCCAGGTTGCGCATCAGGTTGCGCTTGTTGCTCTCCGGAGCATAGACATATGTCTCTACCACCACCACCATCCCGGTGTTGTCGTTCACGAACGCCTGCATCACGAAGGGGCCTCCCATCATGTCGGTGGTCATCTCCCAGAGGCCGCGCAGCTCGGCACGGAAGATGCCATCCACCTCAATGCGGCGGTAGTCGGGTGGGTAGATCGCGGCGGTGGTCATCTTGGAGTCGAAGGAGCCCTTGATGTACTCTCCCAGCGTGCGGTTGCGGATGGCGATCAGCGAGTCCTTCTCGAAGACGGTTTCGGTGGTGTAGGGGAACTGGTAGATGACGACATCCTTGCGGCCCTGTGGCGCGTTGTTGGTGGCCCAGTAGAAGTTGGGGTGCTCGGTCACGTTGGTCAGTCCCTTGGGAAGATGGATGTTGATGCCGAACATCTGTTGTGCACGCGAGAGCGGCTCGGAGATCTGCTGTTTCAGAAACTTGCCGTTGCGTTCCAGCTCCTTGGTGACGAAATAGTCGATGATGCTCTGGCTGTTCTCGGTGACGAAGGCGGCGAAGGCGGCGGTGTCAGGCGACTGGATTGTCATGATCACCTGGCCGGTGGCATACTTGTCGATGTCGGCCGTGAACTTGGAGCTGCTGTAGATGTTGGAGATGTCGGGGGTGATCACGTTGCGCGCCATGCGAATGGTGCGGGTGAAGTTCTCCGGAGCAATCTGAATGATGTTGAAGTTGGCTTCCGGTTGCGGCAGTCCCTTCGCGTTGCTGTTGAGCACGTCGAAGAGCGCGCTGCCGGCCTCCCCTTCCCACAAGGTGTCATCCATCACCACCAGCACCTCGTTGGCCGATCCGGATGCGTTCATGAAACTGCCTGCCGTGTCACACGATGACAGGAGCAGGGATGTGATGAAACTGAGGGCAATAACTACATGTTTCATAAGTTTTCTATTTTTAGGAGTCGTGCGGTGGCACATTCATCAAGCAAATATACAATTATTTGGGTGGAAATGAAATGTTAGCATCAGCTTTTTCCGATTTTAGCGGTGGAGAGCATGCCGCAGGCGGCGAAGATGTCCTCACCCCTGGATGCACGAATGGTGCTGATGAACCCCTTGGCGGTGAGGAAATCGCGGAACTTAATCATGTTCTGTTCGGTGGAAGGCTTCAGGTTGCTCATCGGGATCACGTGGAAGCGGATCAGATTGATGCGGCAGTCGAGGCCGGCCAGCAGCTTGGTCAGCTCGCGCGCGTAGAGCAGTGTGTCGTTGACCCCGTCGAACATGATGTACTCAAACGAGAGTCGGCGCTGGTGGCTCCAGTCGTGCTCGCGCAGGAGGCTGATCACCGAGGCGGCTGGAGCCGTCCGCTCGATTGGCATGATGGCCTGTCGCTCTTCCGGGATCGGGTTGTGGAGGCTGACGGCCAGGTGGCACTTGCTCTCCTCGAGGAACCGTTTCAGGTTGGCGGTGAGGCCGATGGTGGAAAGGGTGATCCGCTTGGGGCTCCATGCCAGGCCATAGTCGGCCATCAGCAGCTCCGAAGCCTTCTTTACCTGTTTCCAGTTGTCGAGTGGCTCTCCCATGCCCATGAAGACCAGGTTGGTGATCTGCTCCGAGTCGGGTACCGAGTAGACCTGGTTGAGAATCTCCCCGGCGGTGAGGTTGTCGTGGAAGCCCTGCTTGCCGGTCATGCAGAAGTCGCAGTTCATGCGGCAGCCCACCTGTGAGGAGACGCAGATGGTGAGGCGGTCGTCCTCGGGGATGGTGACCGTCTCGATGAACTTGCCACCGGCAGTTTTGAACAACATCTTGCGGGTGCCGTCGACCGATGTCTTGATGTCGAGCGGCTCCGAGCGGCCCACATCGAACCTCTCGGTCAGCAGTTCCCTGTTTTTCAGGGATATGTTTGTCATCTCGTCAATGGTCTTCACCCGTTTCAGGTAAACCCAGTCGGCAATCTGTTTGGCGGTAAACTTGGGAAGATTCAGTTCCGTGACGCTTTCGGTGATTTCGGCGAGCGTCATGCCGAGCAGGGTCTGTTTTGGCTCCATTTGCTGTAATTGTAATTGATGGTGCAAAGATACGGAGTATTTGGTAAAATGAAGCATCGTAATGTAAAAGAGTAAAATAGTTTCATTGCCATCACAATCGCAATGATTCTTCAGGGATTCACGAGCATCTTCAACTCCTCTTTTCCGATTGATTTTGACCTAAACTGAGTCTGATATAACTCTGATCTGGGTCTAAGCTATTAGAACCATATTAGAACCATATTAGAACGAGATTAGAACGAGATTAGAACCTGTTCCGAGGAAGACCTTCATCATTATCATCTTCATCATCCTTGGTGGGGGCACCAAGGATAATTTTGAAGTTCATGAAATATAGCCAGGCGAACTACCAGATTCTGTCCCTTAAAAAATAATGAACAAACAGATGCTGTCTAGTTTCCTGAAAATTATAGAAACTATGAACATGCTTGATGACCAACTCCCGACGTCTTTCATTGTTTAACATCACTAGTGTCCGGTTAAGGACAAGTTAATTGCTTGTATAATGTTTATCATTGCTGTCCGGAGAAAAATTCTCAGACATGGTTTATTAATTTAAATTTCAATATATTACAAGGATAAAATTTTTTTTCGATTAGAAATCATAGTTTTGTGAATCGGCATTTGAGCCACATTCTGCAGGCTATGAATAAAGGAAAAACAATCTTTGCACAAATTATGTCTCTTGTTAATGAATATGAGTTTGAGAAATGTGTCGACCACTACAAGGGCGACAGACACTCTATAAAGTTCAAATGCCGTGATCAGTTCATGGTGATGAGCTTTGCCCAGTTCACCGACCGTTCCGGCCTGAGAGACATTGAAATAACCCTCAACCTCTGCACTCAGGACCTCTACAGATCTGGGCTCAAGGCAATGCCCAGGTCCACGCTTGCAGAAGCTAATGAGAAGAAGAATTGGCATATTTATCAGGACTTTGCTCAAGTTTTGATACGTGAGGCAAAGAAACTTTATGCCAACCAGAAGCTTCGTGTCGATCTTGACGAGATGGTTTATGCCTTTGACAGCAGTACCATCGAATTGTGTCTCAAACTTTGCCCATGGGCCACTTTCCATCATGGTAGAGGTGCGTTCAAAATGCATACGCTGATGGATCTCAGAGGCTCTATTCCGACATTCGTCCGTCTTACTGACGGTCGGGTTCACGATTCGAAGATCATGGACAAAATCCCCGTAGAGCCTAACGCGTTCTACCTGATGGACAAAGGATATGTGAAGTTTGATGCACTTTACAAGCACTTTCATCTCAAGAATGCCTACTTTGTCACCAGGGCAAAAGACAACATGGTATATGAGATCCTTGGACGTAGGAAAGTTGACCCGGATGCAGGCCTGATCTCTGATCAAACGATACGACTGACGGCCGTAAAGACCTCCAGCAAGTACCCCGACACTCTCAGGCTCGTCATATATGAAGATTCAGCACCGGTGTCGTATATAGATTCTTGTCTAACAACTTCCAGCTGGAGGCACTGACAATCGCCGATCTGTATAGGGAAAGATGGCAAATTGAACTGTTTTTCAAATGGATAAAGCAGCACCTCCATGTTAAAATCTTCTATGGTACCTCTATGAATGCAGTTTTCACACAGATATGGATTGCCATATGTGATTATCTTTTGCTTATCATAGCAAAGAAGCGATTTATGTTGGAACCAAGTCTTCATACAATCTCAAACTCTATCGGACAGATCCTCTTCAAAAGAGGAAATATCCGTGATATATTCAATCAACCTACGCTCTGTGTTAATGCTCCGGAGGCAGAGCACGTTGATCAACTTTCATTATGGTAAAATTTCTCCGGACAGTTATGTAATAACTCCATATTGTCAGTTTGATACGAAGGGTGAGGCTTCTACGAGCTAGATGAAGGGATGGCAAATCATCAATGTATACGTGAATGGTTAAAAGTATTATATTTGTACCCGATACTCACTCAATCGTTGGGTGGAAATTTTGAAATTATGCGACATATTGCTTTACTTCTTTTCTTTTTGCTTTCAACCCTGGTAGTTCAATCGCAGGAACAGCCTGTGTTACTGTTCCCCAATGGTGCTCCCGGTGAAACGGTGAAGTTGAAACAGCTGGACGACCTGAGCGGCAAGAAGGTTGCCGGCTGTCCGGTGCTGCGCATCAGCAATGTGGATGAACCAACCCTTACGTTCTATCCGGCACCCGCCGACAGGAATAGTGGTGTGACGATTGTTGTGAACCCTGGTGGGGCATACAATATTCTTGCTTACAATCTGGAAGGGTCTGAGATATGCAAACGATTCAATAGCTTCGGCATCAACTGTGTGCTGGTGAAATACCGTGTGCCGCGTCGTGAGGGGTTGGAGAAACATGCCGCTCCTTTGCAGGACCTGCAGCGAGCCATCGCCTACACCCGTGCACATGCTGAGGAGTGGGGGATTGATGCAAACAGGATTGGCGTAATGGGCTTTTCGGCGGGTGCACACCTCTCCGCCGTGGCCAGCACGAACTATACAGAGCGCACCTATCCCAAAGTGGATGCCTTTGACGAGGTCAGTCTCCGTCCCGACTTCACCATCTTGGTCTACCCGGCCTATCTCTCCGGTGAACATTTCTCAATCGCCCCCGAGCTGAAAGTTGATGCCAATACACCTCCTACCATTCTGATCCAGACGCAGGACGATAAGAATTATATCAACAGTAGCCTGTTTTATTATTACGCCCTCAAAGAGGCAAACGTACCAGCCGCGCTGCACCTCTATCCCTCCGGTGGGCATGGTTACGGGTTGCGCAACACCGGCCACACAGTGAACGAGTGGCCCTTCAGGGTGCTCTCCTGGCTGCGCGATATCGAGATGATGAAAGAATAAGCTTTAAAAGAAATCAATCAGTTAATAATTTCTGAATCGATTCTTTTGTGGAGGAACTGCCCGGACTTAGATGGAGACCAAAATCCACCATTACGCCTTTTTGATCGAATAGAAGATAATAAGGAATACTGCTTCTTGTGTTAAAGCGCTTCATGATGTCTTGCCATTCCTTATCGGTCAGGGCTACATGAACACCCGGAAGATGGAGACTTGCTATTTTTCTTTTTGCCTGTTCCTGCTCACCGTCCAGCCACAAGTAGACAAACGTAACCGGTTTATCGGCCAGCTCCTCGTGAAGCAATTTGCTGTATGGCATTTGTTTCATGCAGGGTCCACACCATGTTGCCCCGATATCCACGTAGACCACTTTTCCAGGATTGGAGTCGAGAATGTGTTTCACGATGTTGGATGAATCGGTTACCTGCGAACCGGATCCGCTCAGTTCAACGGCATTATTCCCTAAAACGGCATCTGAATAAATACGCGGATTGGCATTGAATGCCTTCACCTGATTGTATTGGTTATTAAGCGTAGTGCGCAGAAACCTGTCGGTTATCATTTCGTTGATCATGACCCGGTTGCTGTCGATCCATTCTGTCTTATGGGCTTGCAGGTACATGGCATTCAAAAAATCTGCAAATGCAAATTGCGACAGATAGTTGTTTTTCGAACTTGATTTGAGTTTCTCCAGTATTTTATTCCACACTGTCACATCGTCTTTTTTACCAAAGAATTCAGGATGATAATCTTCTACAATGTATCTCGAAAACATGTTTACCGTTTTAAAATAGCTCCCCATCAACATCGTATTATCCACTTCTTTTTCAAACTCAGTCACAAAATCGTAATATATTTCCCGATCATAGTCCGTCAGTTCTTCTTTTGATCGAATTGTATGTTGATAGGGAAATAAGAACAACGAGTAGTAATAATCCAGAGCAACCTGTTTTTTCGCCCATTTGTGAAACGTTTGCGATGTGTTGTGTTCCTGTTCAAACGTGGCAAGTTTATAAAGAGTTTCATCGTATTGCTTTTTCGCGTCTGTCCTGAAATCAGTAAATGATAATTCATACGGTTGATTGTATCGACCCAGGTACTGGTTCATGAATGCGTTGATGTGTCTGTTCAACCCGGCGTTTGTTCCTCTGAAAACGGTATTGGTGATGTTGCGGAAATCTTTTTCAATATACAAGCTGTCGCCCGGAGCGATCATGATACGATCTTCGACCGGAACAAATGATATTTCGCGTGTGGTGATAGGGTAAATTTCAAAGCGAAACATTCCATCTTTGGCAAGAGATGAAGAGTGTTTTGTTTCGTTCCCATAAAAATCGAGAAGTGATATTTCCAGCCACTTCACGTGCGGATATACATCAAGGTTGCTTATTTTACCGGTAATAATGGCTTTTTCACCCTGATCCAATTCCACACCGGTAAACATTGGCGGGTTTTTGGATTCTTCCTGTAGTTGGCAGGCAGTCAGAATGAGAATCAGTGAGAGTATTGCAGCTTTTGTCATAATCAGGTAATAATTTTTGACATTAACATATGCAAGTATACACTTTTATTTCAAATATCAACTCCTTTGGATATAAATTATGATGAATAAAATAAAAAGCAGGGAGACAAGACCTATTGGGTATCAATTGGCTTTTCACTAAACCGGGTAATTCCAATAGGAATTATTCGTTTCATATTTTATGATATCAGAACATAATCAAGGAAATTTTAAAATAAAAACGGAGACTTTCGCAAGCCCCCGGTTTCGGATTTATGTAAATTAGAAGTAGAGTAATTTATTTTTATGTGTGGCGATCACTCTCCTGGCCGTATTTTGCCGACCCCGTCCTTGATGAGGTCTGTTTTCAACGGCTTGCCGTAGTAGTGTACATTGCCTACCCCCTGCGAGCGTATGCTCAGGAAGTCGGATGCGTAGCAGCTCACGTTGCCCACCCCCTGCGAGGAAACTACCGCCTCGGGTGCTAGCAGCATCCGGGCATCTACGTTGCCCACGCCCTGGGAGTTGATCTCCACCTTGCCGGCCTTGCCGCCTACAATGGTGTTGCCCACACCCTCGGAGCTGATCTTCACAAATTCACACTCCAGGTTGTTAGCGGTGAGGTTGCCCACCCCCTCGCTGTTAATCACCAGTTGCGGGGTATTGAAGACCCCTTCGATGGTGATGTTGCCTACCCCTTCAAAGTCGATCTCCGAAAGGGTGGGGGTAGCGATCCGGATTGTCAGCTTACTGGCATTCTTGCCGAATCGTTTCCAGAATCGTTCATCCTCCATGTCGAGGATGAGCCGTTCGCCTTCCATTCTAATCTCCAGCCGTTCAAGCAACTCTTCGTTCCCTTCGGCGGTGACATTTGTCACGGGCGACTGGGTAATGAAGACATTGGCCACCACCGAGGCCTCTATCGCGGTGAAGTCGCTCACCTCAAAGGCATCTTTCGCGGTACGTGTCTGGGCACAGGAGGTGCCGTTCATTGACAGGAACATTGTCAGGATTGCAAGAAATGTTGTTTTCATCTGCTTTTTAATTTTTTCTGTTGGACAGTAACTGAACCAAAATGGTTACGGTAACATCAATCTTTTAACAGTTCCAGGATCTTCAACCGGAACGCATACTCATACTTGGCCTGTGCCTCTTCGCCCAGGGCTTGTGTCTGGTTGTTTTTGGCCAGCGTCAGCTCATAGGTGTTGGCACGGCCACTCTCATGCTTCTCTTCGGCAAAGCGATAGGCTTCGTTACTGGCCTCAACCGATTTTTTGGCGGCATCCCAACGGCTTTTGGCTCCCACAGCATTGTAATAGGCCTGTTCGATCTGCTTGCGTAGCTCCAGCTTTGTCTTGTCCATCTCCAGGCGTGTATTGGCAATAGCCAGATCGGCACTGTGGATGTTGTTCCTGACCTGAAACTTGTTGAATATGGGAATCCGCAGGTTGAAGCCGAGCGAATTGCTCATGTTGTTGCGCAGCTGCGTGCTGAAGGCATCGTTGTTGCGTCCGCTCATGTTGTAATAACCGGTTCCCATGTTGGCGCCAAAAGAGAGGGTGGGGAAGTACTGCGACCGGGCCATCAGCTTTTCTTTTTCGCTGCTTTCAATACGGTACTGCATGCTCCGTATGATGGGGCGGTTCTGTAGTGCACTCTCATAGACCGCTTCGGAGGCAAGCAAGGTGGATTCGCTGATAAGCGACTCGGCGGGCGGGGCTGTCACATCGAAATCATCGAACGTTTCCAGCTCCATGATCTGTGCCAGATCGAGCAGTGCCAGTTTAAGATTGCTGGCCGCCTGTACTATGTTGAGTTCCTCCCTTGCTAGTTGTGCTTCCTGTTCCAACAGCTCGCCCCGTGCCATCTTGCCACTGTTCACCAGCTCCTGGCGGCGGGTGATGTCGGCCTGTGTGGTCTCCAACTGATTCTCGGCGATGCGGAGCAGCTCCTTGTTGAGGAGGGCCTGCAGGAAGGCAGTGGAGACGCTCATCACGATGTCGTCCTGCATCTTTTCCAGGTCCGCCTCGGAGGCATACATCTCAGCCTTACGGGCGTCGATGTTGTGCTTCATGCGTAACCCGTCGAAGAGGGTGATGTTCGCACCCAGGCTGAAGCTTGTCTGTGATGAATTGATGTTCTGGTAGACATTGTCGAGACCGATGGAGCGGCCAAAGACGAAGTTCTGTCCCGCAGAGGCATTGAGGTTCGGTAACAGGTCGGCACGCGCCTGGCTGTAAGCGATCTCACGCTGCTGGCGGTTCAGCTCCTGCTGTTTGATGTTGCGGTTGTTCTCAAGTGCTGTCTCGATGCATTCCATCAGCGTGTAACGCTTCTGTGCGGCGAGGGGAGCGATGGATCCGATGAGCAGCAGGGCTAGGATGATTGTTTGTCTGATCTGCATGATCTCTGGTTTATTTTTGTTCGATGATCTCGCTGCCACGCACCTTGTCGTTCTCATTCAATCCCTCTTTCACCTCGATGTGGATGCCGTCGGAGAGACCGATCTCTATCTGTTTCCGCTCAAAGGCTTGAGGTTTCTCGCTTGTCAACAGGTGGACGAAGGTGGAGTCGCCGCTGAATTCCACGGCACTCTCGGCGATGGTGATCACTTGTGAGCGCTTGTCGAGGATGATGTCGGCGTTGGCACTGTAGCCGGCGCGGATGAAGATGCTGTCGGGCAGCTTCAGGGCGGCTTTCATTTCGAAGAGGATGGCACCGCTCTCCTCCACGCCCTTGGGCGATACATATTCGAGCGTGGCGGGTATCTTCAGGTCCTGTATGGCGCCGATGGTGATCTCCATGGGCATGCCGGTGACGAGTTTCCCCACTTCGGTTTCATCGATCTTACCTACGAAGAGCATGTCGCTCAGGTTGGCCACAGAGGCCACAGTGGTGCCATCGTTGAAGTTGTTGGACTGGATCACCGAGTTGCCCGCCTTGACCGGCACGTCGAGGATGGTACCGCTCACGGTGGAGCGCACCAGCGTGTTGCTGGTCTTGGCCGAGCTCTGGGTGATACCGGTGCGGACAAGGCTCAGGTTGTCGTTGGCTGCGCGCAGCTCCTCCTGATCGTTCTTGTATTGCAGCTCTACCTTCTCGAACTCCTCGCGTGAGATCACCTCGTTGTCGTAGAGCTTCCTGTCGCGCTCATAGTTGGCCTTGCTCTGGTCGGCAGCCAGCTGTGCCCGCTGCACACGCGACTCGGCGCTGCTCAGGTTCACCATGTCGGGTACTACCTGGATGCGGGCGATGATGTCGCCGGCCTGCACCTTCTCACCAGCCTCTTTGAACACTTCGGCAATGATGCCCGACATCTGGGGCTTGATGAGGATCTCGTTGCGCGGCTCCACCTTGCCGGTGGCCACCGTCCGCTTCTCCACATCGCCCTTTACGGCGGTCTCGATGTTGTAGTTCACTGTCTTAGGGCGTGATTTCTGCCAGAGAAAGACAAAGGTGGAGAGGACCAGCAATCCCAACAGTACAAAACCTGCAATTCTCAAAATTCGTTTCATGTAATTATTATTTAGTTATCAGTTGTCAGTTATTTATTCTTCGCTGATGGCCTCTACCGGCTTGATCAGCATGGCACGCTGTGCGGGCAGATAGCCGGCAAAGGTGCCTATGATCACCAGGATGATGAGCGATGCGATTGCCATGCCGAACGAGATCTGCGGGTCCTTGAAGAACTGGTCGCCCTGGCTCAGCACGATGCCTACGGCACGCAGCAGTCCCACTCCGATCACGATGCCGCTCAGGCCGGCCACCAGGGTGAGCACGATGCTCTCGCTGAGGATCTGGCCGATGATGTTGAGGGGGGTGGCCCCCATGGCACGGCGGATGCCGATCTCACGGGTTCGTTCCCGCACGGTGACAAGCATGATGTTGCTCACACCGATGGCTCCGGCAAAGAGGGTACCCAGTCCCACGATCCATATCAAGGCGGCAATGCCGATGCCCAGGTTGTTAAACATCTTGAACTGCTCCTCGATGTTCATCGTCCATACCGCTTCCTTGTCGTCCGGTGCAATCTGATGTTGCTGTTTCAGCACCTCCGAGATCTTCTCCTGTATCACCTTCACCGAGATTCCCTTCTTCGCGGTGGCGGCGAGGAAGTGGATGATGTTGCCCTGGTTGAATGCCTGCTGCATGGTGGAGAAGGGGAGCACCACCGTCTCTGCCGTCTGTCCGCCGATGCTGACACCGGAGGTGCTGCGGGCCACACCAATCACCTGGAAATGGATGCCATTCACGCGGATCAGCTTCCCGGTGGGATCATCTCCTTCCTGGAAGAGCACCTCGTAGACACGCTCCCCGATGACGCATACTTTTCGTTTCTGGGCGATGTCGATGTCGTTGACATAACGGCCGTAGATCATCTTGCTCTTCTCGATCATGTCGTAGTCGGGATAGCAGCCCTTCACCAGGTAGGATCCGTTCTTCTCACCCCTCACCACATTTTTGTCCTGACCCCAGGCAAAGAGTACGGGTGAGATGTATTGCAGCTCCGGCACCTTTTCCCGGATCACCGGAAGGTCGCTGTTGGTCATGTTCCATCTTCTTCCCTTTCGGAACCCTTTGTAGGGCAGGGAGGTCTGCTGCGATTCGAAAAAGCAGGAGTTGGTGGCAAACCCTTCGATCTGGGAGGTCATCCCTTTCTCCAGGGCATTGCCGGCTCCTACCATCAGCACCAGCATCAGCATCCCCCAGAAGACGCCAAAGGCGGTGAGCACACTACGCGATTTGTTGTGCGTAATGGTGATCCATATCTCTTGCCATCTGTCTATGTCGAACATATTGTCAGTTATCAGTTGTCAGTTATCAGTTGTTTGTTTTTATTCCTGCCTCATCGCTTCGATGGGCTGCACGCGCACAGCCTTGCGGGCGGGCAGGTATCCGGCCACGACACCGGCGATGATCAGCACCACCGTGGCGAAGAGGGCATAGCCGATGTCTACTGTGGGGTTGGTGAAGACCGACATTTGAGGCTCGTCGCTCGCCGCAGCAGCGTTGGCCGACTGCATCATCACGAAGTTGATCAGTTCGGTGAGCCCTATGCCCAGCATCATGCCGATGTATCCGAAGAGGGTGGTGATGAAGATCGACTCCATGATGATGGTTCTCAGGATGGCCATGGGTGTGGCGCCGATTGCCTTGCGGATGCCGATCTCACGGGTGCGCTCCTTGACCGACACCAGCATGATGTTGCTCACCCCCACGATGCCGGCGATCAGGGTGAGGATACCAATGATGCCGACGAAGAAGGTGATGCCGCCGAAGATCTTCATGGTCTCCACGTACTCCTTTTGTGCGTTGTTGACCCAGAGTGCTTGATCGTCCTTGGGGTCGAAATCGAGTTGCCGCCCCATCAGCTCCCTGAGTGATTCATTGAACCGGTCGTTTTCTGCTTCTGTGTGCAACCCCTCCACGGTGAAGGTGATCTGGTAGAACTTGCGGTTGGGGTTGAAGACGGTCTGTGCCGTGGTGAAAGGGATGTAGGCGTTGGAACCGCCCCACTGTTCCTTCTTGCTGTTGACACCCACCACTTTGAACATCAGTTGCCCCACTTTCACCTGTTTGCCCAGGGGGGATTCATCTTTGAAAAGCAGGTCGGCAATCTTCTTATCGAGAACGATCACCTTGTTCCGTTCGCGCATGTCGAGCTGGTTGATGAAACGACCTTCGCCGTTGCCAATGATCAGCTTCTCGATGTTGTAATAACCGGGCATCACACCCTGTACGCTGTAAGAGCCATACTCCTTGCCGTAGGCGATGTTCTGGGTGCTGTTGATGCGGGCGGTGATGGTGCGGCTCTCTTCCACCTCCTTACGAATCAGCTCCACCTCGCTCTCGGTGAAGCTGAGGTTGCGTTCCGTTTTGAGTCCCTGGTAGGGTATGGAGGTGGTGCCGGTCCATAGGTTGATGCGGTTGACCGCACGGGAGCTGAAGTTTTGCATCACCCCGTTCTTCAATCCGTTGCCGGCACCCAGCAGCACGATCAGGATGAAGATGCCCCACGATACGGAGAGCCCGGTGAGGGCGGTCCGCATCTTGTTTTTCTTCAGCGTATCGAGGATCTCCTGAATGTGGTCGTTCATAACGATGAGTAATTGAGGGAGGGGATTGTTTCGTGAATGCCGTTTTCCTTGCGGGTCTCAAATTCAATCATCCCGTCCTTGAGGTGGATGATGCGCCGGGTGGCTTCGGCCACCGAACGTTCGTGCGTGACGATGATGGTGGTGATGCCCTCATTGTTGAGATTGGTGAGCACCTCCATCACCTCTTCCGTGGTCTTGCTGTCGAGGGCGCCGGTGGGTTCATCGGCCAGGATCACCTTGGGATTGGAGATCATGGCACGGGCTATGGCTACGCGTTGTTTCTGACCACCCGACATCTCATTGGGCAGGTGATGCGCCCATTCCTTCAGCCCCATGCGGTCGAGATGCTCCATGGCAATGATGTTGCGTTTTTTACGGCTCACCTTCTTGTAATAGAGGGGCAACGCTACATTCTCCAGTGCATTCTTGAAGTTGATCAGGTTGAACGACTGGAATACGAAGCCGATCATTTCGTTGCGATATTGTGCCGCTTGCCGTTCGCTCAGGTTCCTGATCAGTGATCCATTGAGGTGGTAGTCCCCAGCATCGTAGGTGTCAAGAATACCCAGTATGTTAAGCAGGGTGGATTTGCCGGAACCGGATGCCCCCATGATGGATACATACTCCCCGGCCTCGATGCTCAGATCAATGCCTTTCAGAACATGCAGGGAAAGTGCTTCGGTGTGGTAGGATTTGTGCAATTTACGGATGTCGATCATCTTCTCGATTGTTTGTGATTCATCTTAGACTAGTTGTAGAGAGGAATCGTTACAGAATTTACGCTTTTTCTTTGTTGAATGAAAAGAACGGTGCAAATATATGTCTAAACATTGTACTATGCAATACATAATACTACCTGATAATATAATATTAACATAGATTAACCATATTGTTCATTATATGGCTCTATTCAAAGATGCCATTTTCGTGGATACATTGCAGACTATAAAAGAGTTAAATATAATTTAAAAACATAAAGGCATGCAGGCAGGAGGCTTACATGCCGAAGCGTGAGGTGTCGGGCTCCTCCCGTTCTTTCTCCTTGTATCCGCCAAAACGGTAGACAAAGGTGAGGGAGAGGGTGCGGGAGTCGCGCGTGACATCAAGGGAGCTTTTCTGTCCCATGTAATTGATCGTTGCATTGGGTGTGCGTGTTTTCAGAAGATCTTCACCTTTGAGCACCAGCCTTGCGCGGTCGTTGTTGAAGGTCCAGGTGATGCCTGCAGAGAGATCGCCTGAACCGCCCAGGTCATAGATGCCCTGAATGGCACCCGGGGTGGCCCAATAACCGGAGATGTTCATTTTCAGGTTGGGTTGATCAGAGAGGCGGAGGTCGCTGTTCAACTGTAGCACGCCATAGAGTGTTTCACGGTCGAAGGGGATGTCGTAGAACGATTCATCTTTCTCCCGCAGGTAGATTCCGTTGGCCACGAGGCGCGACGAGATCCTTTTTCCCAGGTTGAAGGGGAGCACCGTCATCAACCCGGCTTGCTGGCGGAAGTCGAAGTTCTGCATCACGAACTCCTGTCGCAGGTGGTCAGGCGATTGATAGGGGAGCTGGGTATAGTAGTCCGTCACATGACTGAAGAAAGGACGGATCACATACTTCTGTCGGATAATCCAGGTAATGCCGGCATTGTAGCTGTCCATAGGGCGCAACTGGGGATTGCCGAAGGCCACACCGTAGGCACCGAAGTGGTGCACGGAGGGATTGAGGCTCCAATAGGGCGGGTAGGTTTTGTCGGAGGATAGCTCAAACTGGAGGATATGGGATGCTGATGCAGTATAACTCAGGTTGAGCGTTGGGAACCAGGCCAGGTTGTTCCAGAGAAGTTGTTCTCTGCCGCCAGAAGTCTCTCTCGACTTATAATGCTCCGCTGCCAGCGAAGCCTGCAAAGATAACGCAGGGGTGAAGGATTTGGTGAATCCGGCAAACAGATTCCATATATCCTCTTTTTGTTTGTTCTGAAAAGTAGCCTCCTCATAGTCCTCTTCATTCTTCTCCGCCTCGGAACTGTTTGAGGTGCGTGCCAGTACGTAGTGCATCCCATAGTTGAGCTGCCAGCCACCTTTCAGCGAATGGGTCTGGTTGGCATAGAAATAAGTGCGACGTATGAATTGTGAGGAGGCGGACCCGATGCTTTGCAGGTCGAACGGGTCACTTCCGGCGGAGGCATCATCGGTGTTGCGGAAGGTGTAGTGCGACCGGCTCCGGTACCAGCTCTGTTCTACACCTGCCTTGAAGCCGCGGTGCGACTGGTAATCGCCTTTGATGTTGTGCCGGGTGTTGGGACCGCTCGTCGCAATATCGGAACCTACCGGCGTGCCGGAGATCACCGTGCGCGCAAGCTGGTCGGAACTGTTCTCGCCGAACTGACCGGTATAGGAGAGGCTGATACCATCGCCATTGTGAAGGCGATGGTCGGCAGCCAGCCGCAGATTATGGTTACGAATACGGCTCACACCCTCGCTCAGCTGGTCGATGCGATAGCTCTCTTCCTGCAGCCGGTGGTCGGCTTGCAGCTCTTCCCTGCTGGCGATCTTGTAACGGGCAAAGCCGTATAACACATCGAGGGTGGTTGCTTTACCTGCATAGCTGATATTGGCACGTCCGTTTTCGCTGCCATGAGTACGGCGGCTATAACCGCTCGACAGTTCTCCCTGCCAGGTGGGTGTTGTCGCTTCATCCATCTCCTGTCGGAGGATCACGTTGATGGCGGCTCCCCGAATGTTATACTGCGGTGGGGCATTGTACATGATCTCCACATCCTCCACGCGCGACAGAGGAATGCTGCGCAGCAGATTCATCAGCTGTTCATAGCTCAAGGAGCTCTTCTGTCCATTGAGCAAGATGGTCATTCCGCTGGTGCCGATCAGTGTGAGTTGCTCATCCCGTTCCATCACACCGGGGATCTCCTTGAGTGCCTCGTAGGCGTTGGTCACCGGTTTATTGTGCACCAGAGGGGCGATATGGTAGATTAGTTTGCCAGCTTCGGCTTTCAGAACAGGGCGTTCACCCTCCACTACCAGCTCCTGGAGCAATCGCTCATCGGGCTCCAACAAGAAGTGTTGTTCGAGGGGTTGTGTTGCAGCATTGATCACTACTTCGGCCTTTTTGTAGCCTACCATGGTAGAGCGCAGCAGGCTCTCTTCCATGTTGAGGGCAGGTATGTGGTAACGACCCAGGCTGTCAGTGACGGCACCCGTGATAAAAAGGGTGTCGGGAAGTGCGTACAATGCTACGTTTACATATTCAACAGGTTGGTTTTCGTTGTTGGTCACCGTTCCTGTGATCTGTGCCTGTAGGGGAAGGATCATGCAGCAGAGGAGGACAAAAAGTGTTGTTTTCATTGGTAGGATGCGCATCAGCGCGTTTGATTCCTTATAAGAACAGAAGCATGGGTTTTAATGATGAGCAGTGCTGGGTGTTAGCCCGGCACCAGGGCGAATTTGTAGCCCTCCTCCAGCAGCCATTCGATGGCACGGGGCAGGGCATACTTCATTCTTTTCTCAGCTTTCAGAGAGTCGTGGAAGACGATGACGGAGCCGTTGCGCGTGTATCGCTTCACGTTGTCGAGTACCTGTTGGGGTGACATATAACGGCTGTAGTCACGGGTCACCACATCCCACATCACAACGCTGTATCCCGCTTTCTGCAGAGCGCTGTTTTGTGCCACACGCATATGCCCATGGGGAGGACGAAACAGTCTGGAGTCGATCAACTCGGCTGCCTTGGCTGTATTTTCCAACAGGAAGGCGGTGTGGCTCTTCCAACCCTGTACGTGGTTGAAGGTGTGGTTGCCGGTCTTGTGCCCATTCTCCAGCAGTTGCCGGTAGAGATGGGGGTATTTGCGAACATTGTCACCCACACAGAAGAAAGTCGCTTTGATGCCATAACGGTCCAGTAGCTCCAGTACCCAGGGGGTCACCTCGGGGATGGGACCGTCGTCGAAGGTGAGGTAGATCGTTTTCCGCTGCTCTTCGTCTCCGATGCGCCAGAGCGAACCGGGGTAAAGTGACCTGTAGAGCATGGGGGGTTGTTCAATCCACATAGTGTCTAAGATGATTACGCATAAAATGGGGACCGGAGAGTGATTGAGCAACGCTCCGGTCCCATTTATTTGATTTTTTATTCCGATTTCCCGCTGTACTGTTCCAGAAGACGGGGGCTGTATTGCTGCATCATGTTGAGTGCTTTCTGCATCGTCTCTTCCTCAAGAGAGCGGGTGATGGTGTCGCCAGAAGGCACAGCATAGAATCCTCTCACGGAGCTGTCGGTGACCTCACGCAGGATTATGTCGCCCACGTAGCTGATGCCCTGTGTGTAGAAGAACTGAGCCCGCTGCAGCAAGTCGTCGACCATCACCTGATACATCTCCCTGTCGTACTGCTGGTAGATGCCTGCAATCAGCAGGGAGGGATTGATGTTGTTGTAGATGATGTCGGAGAGCGTGTTGGAGATCTGCAGAGGTTTCAAACGTGCAAACCAGTCGAGGTTGCCGTTGATGCGATTCCGTATTTCGTTGATCATCTCCTCTGCCTTCTCCTGCTCGCCAAGGCGGTAGTAGGCGCGTGCGAAGAGCAGTCCGTCGGTGCCGTAGGGTACTGCCGAGGAGGGCATCACCCGGTTTGCCTTGTCGATGGCTGCCAGAGCCTTCTCGTTCTCGCCCTCATCGAGCAGGGCATTGACCAGCTGTGTGAAGTAGAGGCGGAAGGTGGAGATCATACGCCGGTTGGTTTCGTCGAGGTAGAGGTCGGGATTCTCCTCCAGTCCCCCGAAGCGGAACTTGTTCATCATGTTGTCGTAGGCGGCGGCCGTGTTGACCCCCCCGCTGAGCGGAGTGCCGGGCACCACCTGGTAGGTGAGTCCGTTGAGGGAGAAGTTGCTGTCCTGCAGGTTCATGAAGAGGCTGGGGGTGATGGTGGTGGCAAAGTGAATGGGCCGTTGCCACTGCTCGTCGTTGATGTTGGAGAGCATCTCCAGGATCATCAGCTCCTGGCGGTAGAGTGCCGATTTATCGCCCAGGTTGATCACCATGCTGTTGCCCGGTTTAGCATGCAACGCTTCCCAGTCAACCATTGCACTGTCGACATCCAACTTCAGCAGCTTGCCGGGGATGATCTGTGTGTTGCCGGTGCTGAAGGGATTGTTGATCTTACTGTTTCTCCCCTCGCGCAGGTTCTCCATCGTCTGTTTCAGTGAGAGGGAGTCGCTGAAGGCATTCACATCGTAGTAGCTGCCAAAGGAGACCTGCGGGATGTTGTTCTGCCGCAGCACATTCTCGATCTCCTGGCGGGTAAGCACGAAGGCGGCTGTTCCCGTCTCCCCGTAATAGGCCGGTTGTGACCACTTGATGGGGAGGGGTTCCGACTCATATGCCTGTCGCAGCAGCTGGTCCAAGTACCACTCGGTCTGTAGGAAGCTGAGGTTGGTGACCCGCACGTCGGTGCGGTATCCCTCGGTCTCCTGCACGTACCAGAGTGGGTAGGTGTCGTTGTCACCGTTGGTGAAGATGATGCCGTTCTCCCCTACACCGCAGAGGTAGTTCATGCCGGTGTCGCGTGCCAGCGTGCGCCCCGAGCGATCATGGTCGTCCCAGTTCTGGGAAACCATCAGCAGTGGCACGAAGAGAGTTGCTGCGGTGGCAACAGCCGCTGCCGTTGCGGTGTTCCTGATATATTTACGCAGGAAGAGGCTGATGCCGGCCACCCCCATGCCGACCCAGATGGAGAAGGCATAGAAGGAGCCGGAGTAGGCGTAGTCACGTTCCCGCGGCTCGAAGGGAGTCTGATTGAGGTAGAGGATGATGGCCAGCCCGGTCATGAAGAAGAGGAGAAAGACGATGGAGAAACTCCTGAGCCCCTTTTCCCTGAGGCGAAACTGGTAGAAGATGCCGATGATGCCCAGCAACAGCGGCAGCATGTAGTATTTGTTGTGTCCCTTGTTGTTGACGATGTCGGGAGCGACATTGTCCTGGGGTCCCAATCCCAGCACATGTTCATCGAAGAAGGGGATCCCGGTGATCCAGTTGCCGGTGGTGATGCCACCGTCGCCCTGGATATCGTTTTGGCGACCGGCGAAGTTCCACATGAAGTAGCGCCAATACATGTAGTTGATCTGGTAATTGACCAGGAACTTGATATTCTGGGCGAAGGTGGGTTTGTTGTTGCGGTCGGTGACACCTCCCCAGCGCTCGTATCCGATGATATGGTTGCGAAAGGAGGGGTTGTTGGGGTTGGAGTGCATACGGGGGAAAAGCATGCTGTTGGTATACTTGTAACTGCCGGATGTACTCTTTATATATTGGTCTTTCTGATCGGGTGATGTTTTGAGCACCCTGTTATAGGATGTTTTTTCACCCGACGTGATGGCTGTTCCGTCGGCATTCCGTGCAATTTGAGAGGCATAGGTGGAGCCGTGAAGCAGCGGTGTCTGACCGTATTGTTCGCGGTTCAGGTATCTTCCCAGCGAGAAGATGTCTTCCGGTGAGTTGAGATCGAGAGGGGTGTTGGCCGATGAGCGGATGGGGATCAGCGCATAGGCGGAGAAGCCTACCAGGATCACCATGATGGATGACATCACCAGGTTGACAAAACGGTTCGACATCTTCTTGTACCTGAAGATGAAATAGGCAGCGGTAGCAATCAGGATAAGCCACAACCAGGCCTTTCCGCCGATGAAGAGGATGCCGGTAAGGCCAAGCGTAACGAACAATGCAAGGTGTGCCCGTTTGTCAGATCTTCTCTCCGATGATGATTCGATCAGCCCCCAGGCAATGGTTGCTACCAATATGATCAGGTAGGCAATGACGCCGGTGTTGTATGACATGCCGAGGCTGTTGACGAAGAAGAGCTCGAACCATCCTCCCACCTTGGTGAATCCCGGGATGATGCCCCACATCAGGATCACGATGAGGCCAAAGGATAGCAACAGAGAGAGCAATCCTCCTTTCCAGGTGGGTGTTTCAGTCTTGCGGTAGTAGTATACCAACACGATGGCAGGGATACAGAGCAGGTTGAGCAGGTGCACTCCTACAGAGAGCCCCATGATATATGCAATCAGCACCAGCCACTTGTCGGAATGAGGCTTGTCGGCATTGTCTTCCCACTTGAGGATCAGCCAGAAGACCAGTGCGGTGAGCATGGAGGAGAAGGCATAGACTTCACCCTCTACAGCCGAGAACCAGAAGGTGTCGGAGAAGGTGTAGACCAGTGATCCCACCAGTCCGCTGCCAATGACGGCAACGATCTGCCCTTTGCTGAGTAGCGCACTGCCGCTGCTCAGCAGCAGCTTGCGTGTCAGGTGGGTGATGGTCCAGAAAAGAAAGAGGATGGTGAAAGCGCTCATCAGTGCCGACATGCTGTTGATCATCAACGCCACACGGGAGGGGTCACCCGCGAATTGGGTGAAGAGGTTCCCTACAAGCATGAAGAATGGTGCACCGGGGGGATGACCCACTTCGAGCTTATAGGCAGAGGTGATGAACTCACCGCAGTCCCAGAAACTGGCCGTGGGCTCAATGGTGAGCAAGTAAACCAGGGCAGCAACGGCAAACACAATCCATCCTGTAATGTTGTTGATTAGCTTGTATTTATTCATTCCATTCTTCTCTTTGTGATGATCGGCATATGCCTGAATTCTACACTATTATGTTAAATTGGGGCAAAGATAAGGAAATCTGTTCATTCTTTCAGATCTTTTCACTTTCATTTTACAGTCACTCTATTAAAATAGCTGAATTTTTTCAATCTTTCTTCTTGCCGTTGTTCGTTGCGGGATGTCTGTGAAAATTGGAGCGAATATAGGTTGCATTGTTAAGAGAATGTTAAAAAGTGTCTAATGTGTTTAAAATCAGTTTCATATGTTTTATAACATATAATGACTAAATTAATTGATATTCAGCGGTATAGTCTTTCAGTCTTGATTTTTGGATTCCGTATGACTGTAAAAAAGAATGTTCATTATTTGGAAGAGAAACAATAAAAAGTTTACTTTGAGTTCAAATAAGGAAAAAAATCTACATTTATAAGGTCATTTAGTAATAGTTTGTCAACCATGCAGGTTACAGTAGTTCTCCTCAAACCATCAGCCGTTCAAAGGGGTATCCTTGGAGAAGTGATTGCACGCTTCGAGAAAAAAGGGATACAGATCGTGGGGATGAAGATGCTTTGTATGACCGACGAGATGGTTCGTGAACATTATGCTCAATTGGTACACAAGCCTTTTTTCGGCAGGATTAAAGAGTCGATGCAGGCTAGTCCGGTGGTGGCAATGGCGCTAAAGGGAGTAGATGTGGTCAATGTGGTGCGGCAGCTTGCCGGCATCACCAACGGAAGAGAAGCCCAACCGGGAACAATCAGGGGGGATTACAGCATCAGTGTTCAGGAGAACATTGTTCATGCATCTGATTCACCCGAGACAGCTGACCGTGAATTGGCCCGTTTTTTTTCAGAGAGTGAAATTTTCAACTATCCGCATTTTCTTATTCCCTATACATATGCGAATGATGAACTGTAGGGATAGGTTGAAGTGATTTGTAATTAAAACAAGAAGTAAGTCAGTATAATGGAGAAAGGTCATTTTTTTGCACACGCACGCATCCTGTTGCCTGCAACCTTGATGTTCTTCACCTTAAATGCTTTTTCACAAGCAGTACCCCAGTCACCCGAAAACAGCAGACCGGAGGTTAGCCACAAGCAATTACACAGTTCCAATTTAAGCGATCAGCCAGGCTTGTTTGCCGATGGGTTGAAGCTGAAGTTGGATTTGTCTGTACTTGAGGAAGCTGAGGAGAGACGGGAAGAGTTTGATCCCAATGCGATTCCTGCCGACGATATTTACGGCGGAATGTGGATAAACAACAGTGTCAATATTTACGGCAGCTTGAAGAATGCGCCCGACACTTTCATTGTCAACCTTGAAAACTTCACCATGCCGGCAAGCGGTCACATGACCTCCAACTTCGGGAGAAGGGGCAGCCGCCGTTATCATTATGGCATTGATATCAAAGCACAGACCGGTGATACCATTTATGCCGCTTTCGACGGCAAAATAAGGGTGAAGCAATATGAAAGAAGAGGATATGGTTATTACCTGGTGATCCGCCACGTGAACGGACTGGAGACTGTTTACGGGCATCTCTCCAAGTTTCTGGTAGATGAGAACGACTTTATCCGTTCCGGACAACCCATCGGCCTGGCCGGAAACACGGGACGTTCTTTCGGCTCCCATCTTCACTTTGAGACACGCTTCCTGGGTAAACCAATCAATCCCAACTTCATCATCGACTTTCAGAACAAGGTGCCTCACCGTGATGAGTATCTGGTCACCAACTCCAGTTATAAAAAGACGACCCGCAGCAGCAAGGTTACTGTTTCATCCACAACGAATTACAAAGAGGCAACCATCAATACCAACAAGTATGTCTCCGGCGATGTGAAATACCACCGCATCAAACAGGGAGATACACTGGGTGCCATCGCCCGCAAATATGGGGTGTCGGTGAGTGAACTCTGTGAGATCAACAGCATCTCCACGCGAACGGTGCTTCGTGTGGGTAAGTCGCTCCGCGTCTCCTGATGTTGCAGCATCACCAACGAAGAGAAATAGGGTACAGGATGTTTTCCTGTACCTTTTTTTTAACTATCTTTGTCCGACGCAACTGGAGATGAGTTCCCGTTGGCAACATTTGTTTTACGTTACACAGATTCATTCCCTTTGATGATGGATGCAACCAATCAGCAGTTTGATGAAGTAACGGCGCTCTGCCGTGAGATCTTCTCGAAGAAGCTCACCGACTATGGTGCTTCCTGGCGTATACTGCGCCCGGAATCGGTCACCGACCAGATCTTTATCAAGGCCAACAGGATCCGATCGCTGGAGGTGAAGCGGGAGAGTCGCGTGCAGGAGGGTATCTTCCCCGAATTCATCGGCATCGTGAACTACGGTATCATCGGACTGATACAGCTTCAACTGGGCTATGCCGACAGCATCGATGTGACGGCCGACCGGGCGCTTGCCCTGTACGACGATTACCTGCGAAAGGCTAAGGAGCTGATGGGAGCCAAAAATCATGATTATGACGAAGCCTGGAGAAGCATGCGTGTGAGCTCCTACACCGATCTGATCCTGATGAAGATCTATCGCACCAAGGAGATTGAGAGCAACCAGGGACACACCCTCATCTCTGAAGGGGTGGATGCCAACTATATGGATATGATCAACTACGCCATCTTTGGGCTGATTAAACTGCATTTCGGAGAGGAGAGGGCATGAAGTTGTTGTGGGGCATAAAGCAGATTGATCGGAGCCTGGTAATGATTGCCCGCCTTTTCGTGGGGGGACTCTTCACCTTCTCGGGTATCGTCAAAGCGGTGGACCCGCTTGGTACTGCATACAAGATAGATGATTACCTGATTGAGATGGGACTGTCTGAGCTGATGTTGCTCTCGTTACCCCTCTCCCTGGTGATGGTGGTGGGTGAGTTCACACTGGGTATGTTGCTGTTGCTCGGATTGTACCGCAAAGGAACATTGCGACTGATTCTCCTTTTTTTGCTCTTCTTCACCCCGTTGACACTCTGGATTGCACTTGCCAATCCGGTGGAGGATTGCGGTTGCTTTGGTGATGCCATCAAGATCAGCAACTGGGAGACCTTCTGGAAGAACCTGGTGTTATCGGCAGCATTGCTGCTGCTCCTCTTCAATCAGAAGAAGATCGGTCCGCTCTTCGGACGACGGATGGCACCCCTCGCTGCCGGTTTCATCGTGCTGTATGGATTGCTGTTTACACTGCACAACCTTAACCGGTTGCCGCTGTTCGACTTCCGCCCTTTTCATATTGGCGCTTCCATCCCGGAGCAGATGGAGGTGGAACCGGAGCTGGCAGATCTCTATGAGACGATCTTCATTTACCAGAAGGATGGGGTGGAGAAGGAGTTCACGGAAGAGAATTACCCCTGGAATGATAGCACCTGGCACTACGTGGATATGCGCAACCGTTTGGTGCGTGAAGGCTCGAAGCCTGCCATCGAAGACTTCGTCCTGACATTGATTCAGCGGGATGAGATGAACGGCTCAATGAATGCCGGGGGTGACATGACCCGGGAGCTTTTGCAGGAAAAGGAATGGCTCTTCCTGATGATCACCTATTCGCTCGGGGAGATGGAACAACGTCACCTGGATCAGTTTAAAGCCCTGCATCAATTTGCAGAAGAGAGGGGTTATCCCTTTTACCTGGTCACCTCTTCACCTTCGGAGGTCATCGCAAGCTGGGAGGAGCAGCAACGTACCGGTTTCCGGTTTGCCAACGGTGATGAAAAGGTACTGAAGACGATGGTGCGCTCTAATCCGGGGTTGATGCTTCTAAGGGAGGGAGTTGTCATCAATAAGTGGGACGACAGCCTTTTGCCAGATCCGTTGCCCAAGGGTCTCTCCATGGAAGAATCTGAGATGGTGCAACAAGGCACCATGCAAACAAGGAACATCATGCGTCTGTTGCTGATCTCACTTCTCCTGCTGCTGCCCTTGCTCTTCCTTAAGGGAGTGGAGCGAAAAAGCGTTGCTGCTGGAAAACGAAGTCAGGACAGCGTGTGATTGATATGAAACAGAATTGTGATTTGTAACATTTTAATAAAACAATAGTTCGTTAAAAATATAGTTTCGAGTCACGCAGCAATTGCTGCAAACTCAATGAGTTCTTTGACAAGTTTATCATTTAATCTTCTGTTCGGTTTAATGCCAGACACGCAAATAAATCGTTCAAGCAGATAAGCGTTGTGTATCATCGTTTTACATGATGCCATCGAAAAGGGGATGCCTCTCTCCTTTGCCAACACCTTTGCCAGGTTGACTGAGGTAAGAGATGCATTAAAGTTGAACGATAGCTTTGCTACATCCCTTGCCTGCGATTGCATCAGTCCGGTGAAGCCTTTTGCATCCCTGAAGCAAAACTCGATCTGAAAACGGGTGCGGTAAAATTCTATAACATCTTTTCCACTCATCTTAGGATTGGTAGAGAAGAACAGTTTTGGCTTTTTCCCATCTTTGGAATACCAGACGACAAGCCTGACCATCTGTTTAAGTGATTTGGAATAGGCTACCAAGGTGTAGAGATCACCGTTATCAACATTGATCTTTTGCACTCTGGTTGTATCCAGGTTGGCCATATCAATCTTTCCGTCGTAGAGTTTAGGCCTGCCTTTCTTGCCCGTTGGTTTCTGCAGTGTTGGATAATAAAGTGCGGCATCATCCCTGAAACGGCTGACCAGATCAAATTTCATCTCTTGCAGACCCGTAACAAAGTTGTTCTTTGCGAAGTAGGCATCGGCAACCACGTAACGGCTTGTCCGATGGAGTTTATCCCGCATCGATTTAATGACCAGCAGGTACCAGTCAATCAGGTTGGCATCACGACTCTCCAGGGTTTGACGGTCCGGAGTCTGAACGGCCTGTAGACTGATACAATCCTTGTTGTCGACGTCTATAAGGCCCACTCCCAGGATTTCCAAACCTCTTTTCGCCTGACCGGCTGCACCCGACCAGAAGTAACCAATCCAAGGGGTATTCTTTCCTGATTTGGTTATATAACTGGGATCAATGGCAATTGCCTTGCGATCTCCGGTTAATACCCTATCAGACAAAGACAAGTTAAACTCCAGCCAATCAAAATCCTTCGAGAAGTTCTGGCGAAATCGCTGTTCACACGACTTGCCATATCTCCCCAATTGTAGGAAATTAATCCTGCCGGGAATGACCAGATACAAAATTAGCGTCTCCATAAGGAATGATTTGAAACTTTTGTTTAACTTCGCAGTTAGTTCACCAAGAACATCACTACAGATACCTCTATATTGGTTAAGTATGCTGGTTTTATCCATCTTTATTAGGCTTTCATCAGCTATAAAGATACTGATAATCAGCTGCTTAACCATCTTTTTTATGTTAAACTATGTTGCGTAAATCATTGAATTTTAATTAGTTAATTGAATATTTACCGAAGTATTGATAAAAGTAAGAATATGAGAAAAAACATTGTGGCAGGAAACTGGAAGATGAACAAGAACCTGCAGGAAGGAGTGGCATTGGCCAAGGAACTGAATGATGCCCTGAAGGGTAAGTTGTTGAACTGCGACGTGGTTGTAGGAACTCCATTTATTCACCTTGCCGGAGTAGTGGAAACAGTTGCCGGCAGCCCTATAGGCGTTGCCGCACAGAATTGTGCCGACAAGGCCTCCGGAGCCTATACCGGTGAGGTGTCGGCCGAGATGATAGCATCTACCGGTGCCAACTATGTGATCCTGGGACACAGCGAACGTCGCGCCTATTACCACGAGACACCGCAGATCCTCAAGGAGAAAGTGTTGCTGGCGCTTGCCAACGGCCTGACCCCCATCTTCTGCATTGGTGAGGTATTGGAAGAGAGAGAATCGGAAAAACATTTTGAGGTGGTGAAATCACAGATCGAAGCCTCCTTGTTTGATCTCTCCGCCGAGGATTTCGGCAAGATTGTGCTGGCCTATGAGCCGGTATGGGCGATTGGTACCGGCAAGACTGCCTCTGCCGCGCAGGCACAGGAGATGCATGCCTTCATTCGCAGCACCCTCACCGAGAAGTATGGTGCTGAGGTGGCAGATAACACCTCTATCCTTTACGGTGGCAGCTGCAATGCTTCCAATGCGAAGGAACTCTTCTCGAACCCCGACGTGGATGGCGGCCTTATTGGCGGTGCCTCACTGGGTGTAGACAAGTTCATGCCGATCATTGAGGCATTTTAAGCCGTTAACAGTTTTTTACCACAGATTCAGACCGAATCTGTGGTAATTCTTTACCTTTGCAGAAAAAAGTGATGCAGCGATTGCCCATTATCCTCTCTTTTCTGTTGATGTCACTCCTGACAACCACACTCTACGGTCAACAGACATCTCCCAAGAATCAGATTCTTCAGGAGCTAAACAGTGATCAGCCCGGCAAGGGACACGTGAGGGTCTACGAAGATGAACGTATCAGCGGTGTGCTGGGACGCTCCATGGCACCCACACGACCTGTTTATACCTCTGCCGACGGGTCGACGCAATATTACAAGATGCGGGGTTACAAGATACAGGCTTTCTCAGGCAACAACCAACGCACCTCACGCAACGAAGCCACACGCAAGCAGCAACTGATTCACAATGCATTTCCGCAGCATGAGACGGTGGTGATGTTTGATACTCCCTTCTGGAGGTTGCGGGTGGGGAACTTCGAAAAGCGTGGAGAGGCTGAAGAGGTGATGCAGGAGATACGCAGGGCATTTCCCTCCTTCGGAAGGGAGATGTATATCGTGGTGGACGAGGTTAAGATACCGGTACACAGTACCCCCTCGGGCGAAGAATAAGAAAAGCCTACAACAAAGAAATCAGATGTCATCAGAAGAAATAGAAAAGAACCGCAACCTGATAGCGGATCACATGCAGGAGATCCTCACCTTGCTGGGAGAGGATACTGATCGCGAGGGACTGGTGAAGACGCCACAACGAGTGGCCAAGGCAATGCAGTACCTTACCAGGGGTTACTGGCAGGATCCGGAGGAGATCCTCCGCTCCGCCCTTTTCAGGGAGAACTATCGGCAGATGGTGATTGTGAAGGATATCGATCTCTTCTCCATGTGCGAGCATCACATGCTGCCATTTTTCGGGAAGGCTCATGTGGCTTACATTCCCAATGGATACATTACCGGACTGAGCAAGATTGCCCGTGTGGTGGATGTCTTTGCCCGTCGCCTGCAGGTACAGGAGCGCCTCACCACCCAGATCAAGGAGTGCATCCAGAAAACCCTCAACCCAATGGGGGTGATGGTGGTGATAGAAGCACAGCACATGTGTATGCAGATGCGTGGTGTGGAGAAGCAACATTCCATCACCACCACATCTGACTTCACCGGTGTCTTCGGGGAACAGAAAACCCGCGAGGAGTTTATCAACCTGATAAAATAAAAAAGCGTCGTTGCACTTGGCAACAGACGCTTGTTCTTTCATGCCGCCCATCTGATTTCAGATGCGGGCGGCATGCTCTTTTTTCTTATCCTTTCTTCGAAGCACGCTTGCGCTCGGTCTCGTCGAGCAATATCTTGCGGATACGCATGAAGTGAGGGGTCACCTCCACATATTCATCCTCCTTGATATATTCGAGAGCCTCCTCCAGGCTGAAGACAACAGGCGGGGCCAGCTGTGCCTTGTCGTCTGTACCGGATGCCCGTACGTTGGTCAGCTTCTTCGACTTGGTAACGTTCACCACCAGGTCGCCCTCTTTGCTGTGTTCACCCACCACCTGTCCCTGGTATACATCGGTCTGGGGCTCGATGAAGAAACGGCCGCGGTCCTGCAGCTTGTCGAGTGCATAGGCATAGGCGTTACCCCCCTCGCCGGCAATGATGGAGCCGTTCTGCCGCTTCTCGATGTTCCCCTTCCAGGGCTGGTACTCCAGGAAGCGGTGTGCCATGATCGCCTCTCCGGCGGAGAGGGTGAGCACGTAGTTGTTGAGACCGATGATGCCGCGTGAGGGGATGGTGAACTCCATGTGCATGCGCTCTCCCTTGCTCTCCATCGAGAGCATCTCTCCTTTGCGGCGGGTGATGATGTCGATCACCTTACTGGCCGACTCTTCCGGTAGGTTTACTGTCAACTGCTCCACCGGCTCGCAATCCTCGCCGCCGATCTGCTTGATGATTACCTGTGGCTGCCCTACCTGCAGCTCATATCCTTCGCGACGCATGGTCTCGATTAGCACCGAGAGGTGCAGCACGCCACGACCAAAGACAATCCAGGAGTCGGCATTGCCGGTCTCCTCTACCCGCAGAGCCAGGTTCTTGTCCAGCTCCCGCAACAGGCGGTCGTAGATATGACGGGAGGTGACAAACTTGCCATCCTGACCGTAGAAGGGTGAGTTGTTGATGGTGAAGAGCATCGACATGGTGGGTTCATCGATCGCAATCGGATCGAGTGGCTCCGGCTTCTCCAGGTCGGTGATGCTGTCGCCAATCTCGAAGCCGTCAATGCCGATCAGGGCACAGATGTCGCCCGAGCTCACCGATTCCACCTTCGCCCGGCCCAGTCCCTCGAACAGGTTCAGTTCCTTGATTCTTGTCTTCTTGATGCTGCCGTCCCTTTTGCAGAGGGCATAATCCTTGCCGGAGAGAAGGGTGCCGCGGTGCACGCGTCCCACGGCGATACGTCCTACGTAGTTGGAGTAGTCGAGTGAGGTGATCAGCAGCTGGGGGGTGCCCTCCCGCATCTTAGGGGCGGGGATATGACGAATGATGCTGTCGAGCAACGGGAGGATGTTGTCGGAAGGTTTCTTCCAGTCGTCCGACATCCACCCCTGTTTCGCAGAGCCGTAGATGGTGGGGAAGTCGAGCTGTTCCTCAGTGGCATCGAGACTGAACATCAGGTCGAACACCTTCTCCTGCACCTCCTCGGGGCGGCAGTTTGGCTTGTCCACCTTGTTGATCACCAGCACCGGCTTCAGCCCTATTTCGAGTGCTTTCTGCAGCACGAACCGTGTCTGGGGCATCGGTCCCTCGAAGGCGTCGACCACCAGCAGGCAGCCGTCGGCCATGTTGAGTACCCGCTCCACCTCCCCGCCGAAGTCGGCGTGTCCCGGTGTGTCGATGATGTTGATCTTGGTGTCGTTATATCTTATGGATACGTTCTTTGAGAGGATGGTGATGCCACGCTCCCGCTCCAGGTCGTTGTTGTCGAGGAACAGATCTTCCTGTTGCTGGTTGTCGCGGAAGAGGTGACCGGCCATGAGCATTTTGTCCACCAGGGTAGTCTTGCCATGATCCACGTGGGCAATGATGGCGATATTACGGATATTTTGCATAAAACAATCTTTTGAGGGCACAAAGATACGCTATTTGAAACGATATTTATATAGCTCCGGATTGTTTCTTTGTCCGATTTCATTGAAATCGTGTGCAATCCAGCTACAGTTTTGGTTTGGTTTTTGTAAAACGTGCGGATTGATTATCTTTGCACTGCGATAACGAATTACATAAAAAGACCAATAGGAACCAATGAAGTTACCCTCGATGACCCTTTTGCTGACCATAGCCCTGCTGGCTGGCGGCATGACGGGAACGCAATCCATGTTGATGGCCCAGGAGCCACCATTATCTGCCAGTAACCATGTGGTAGAGGACCCCGATTTTCTGCCTTTGTACACCGGCGGCACCGCCGAGATGCATCGTTTTATCTCCAATACGTTGAGCTATCCTGCCGAGGCTGCCGAACGCGACATCCAGGGGCTGGTGGTTTACACCTTTGTGGTTGAGAAAGATGGGTCGCTCTCCAACTTCAACATCATTCACCGGGCCGATCCGTCGCTCGATGCCGAGGCACTGCGCATACTCCAGCTGATGCCACCCTGGCGGCCCGCACGGCACAACGGTGAGATCGTGCGTGCCGAGAGTTACGTGCCGATGTATTTCAAGCTGAACAAGCAGGCCCGCAGGGCACCCGTCAGAACGCGTCCCTCCGAGAGTGCCACCGCACGTGCTTATGCCAAGACCGATCCGGATATCATGGAACAGAACGAGATACTCACCATCGTGGATCAGATGCCACGATATGAGTATGGTGAAGAGGGGTTGGCTGAGTTTATCGCCCATAACATCCGCTACCCGAAAGAGGCACGCCAACAGGGCATCGAGGGACGTATCCTCTGTTCTTTCATTGTAGCAAAAGATGGAACAATCTCCAACATTGAAGTGGTTGAGGGGTTGTATCCGCAACTCGACAACGAGGCTATCCGCGTGTTGGGACTGATGCCGCGCTGGGTTCCCGGAGAGAACGATGGAGAGAAGGTGAACGTGAAGTGTCTTTTGCCAATTGATTTCACCATTGACGAGGAGCCTATCCCGGCAGGGTGAAGTGAAAGGTGCGTATCCCGCTGTCGGTTTGGATGAAGAGGCGGAAAGAAATGGGATCTCCGTTGTTTGTACCCTGTAGCGCCTCGAGTGAGAAGGAGGCATACATCTTCTTCCGGTAACCGGGTGGATCTTCGTCGCGGGAGTGACTGAACCAGAGGTCTGTCGTTCCAGTGGTGTTGTCGCGGAAGAGTGCTACCTTGTGCGGTTGGCTGTGGTATTCGGTTTCAACGATTAAATTCAGATATCCTCCTCCCAGCCACAGGCTCTGGATCTTCACCGGGTCGGTCCCCAGCTTTTCAGGATAACCGACGCTGCGGATGCTGTCGGTGAAGATCTCTCCGACAGCGTTTACCCGTATCGTGTCTCCTTTCAGGAAGCTGTAGTTCAGGATGACCCTCTGCCTGTCGCTGCCGGAGCATTCTTCCCCTTCTCGCGGTATCAGCAGACGATTGTTATCCAGCCTGTAGCGGCACCCTTCATCTGCCTTGACGCGTGTGGCTATATCGACCAGGTAATCCTCAAGTCGCTCCGGCTCCTCACTGCATCGTGAGAGGAGCATGAAAAGCATCAATGCCGCTGTCAGGATCATCGATCTTCTCATCACCGTCTCAATATTAGGGTATCAGTAGTTTGTTTCTTACCGCATTTCCGTACATCATCACCATCTTTTCCCGAAGGAAGGCGTCGTCGCGATTGGGGATGTCGATCTTGCTGATCTGTGCATTCAGGTAGGCTTCAAATGCCTCCTGATCCTCCTTGCTGTACTCCCCGGCAAAGCGACGTTCCCCGCTCATCATGTCATAGGCGAGATAGTTCCAGGGAAAGAAGCTGTAGTTGCGGTAGATCTCATGGTCTATGATGGTGGCTACCTTTTCCACCAGCTCATTCTTGGGTGTATCGGCAGGGATGTATTCCAGCATCTTGTTGATGCTGTTGCCAATACGGAAATGAACCCTTCCCTTGTTGCCGGTGATGCCGGTGACCATGTTTTCCAGATCATCGGCACCACTCTTTCGGTAGTCGGGATTGTCGCGCTTGAGCTGATACTCTTTTGCCTTGAGGTAATCGCAGGGGTCAATCTCATAGGAGATGGCCAGTGGGGTGATCCGCAGCTCCCTGAGCGTTGCCAGCGGCTCTTTGCTGTTGTGGAGGGTGAGCATCTTCAGCAGGCTGACTTGTGTCTTGTCGTCAGAGTCTTTCGCTCTCCCTTCCCGTTGTGCAAGCCATATCGATTGAGAACGTTCTGTCAACGTATGGTGGATGTAGTCTGAGAGGTGCTTCGAGACCTGGAGCATCTGACGTACCGAGACCCCTCTCTTCACGATGAAGCTCTTGTTGAGGCGTACCAGTTTCTCGATCCAGGGATAGATGAGCAGGTTGTCACCGATGGCAATCTCAGTGGTTGACATCGCCTTGTCGAACATCAGGATATTGAGGAAGGCGGCGTCGAGCACGATGTCGCGGTGGTTGGAGATGTAGAGGATACCGTTCTTCTTGTCGGCATCTTCCCATCCGAAGCCTTTCATCTCGCTGGTGGTCTTGCCGATCAGCTGTTTCATGACTGGGTAGATGATGGATCGCTGGAACGTCTCTTTCTCCTTGCAGGCACCCATGGTAGCGGTGAACTGCTCCCAGGTGAAGGGCTTGATGAACGGTTCGGCAACCCGCCGGAAGTAGGGGTCGGCGATCAGCTCCGCAATGGTTGCCTCCACTTCGCTGTCGAGCAGCGGGCGGATGTCGTCAAATTGTGAGGGTGTGGTAGTTTCCATGTGCTTTTGTTTTTGTGATGTCGCAATTCACTGTGCCCTGAAGGCTGATTCAATGAGCTCGGTGAAAAGATCACTCATGCTGATGCCGGCAGCAGCTGCCTGTTGCGGAATGAAGCTGGTGGGTGTCATGCCGGGGGTGGTGTTCACCTCCAGCAGGATGGGGCGCTCATCCATCAGGATATAATCGGCACGAACAATTCCGCTGGCACCCAACAGCCGGTAGATGCGCTCTGTGATTTGCTGCACGTTCCGTGTGGTGGCTTCCGGCAGGGGCGCCGGTGTGATCTCCTCCACCTCGCCGTTGTATTTGGCATTGTAGTCGAAGAACTCATTGTGGGTGACCACCTCGGTAAGCGGCAGCATGGTGAATCCCCGGTGTGAGGCATAACAGCCGCAGGTCACCTCCCTGCCAGCAACAAACTGTTCCACGATCACCTCCGATGCTTCGCTGAACGCTTCAACAATGGCCTTCTCCAGCTGTGTTGCTTCCTTCACCTTGGTGGTGGCGAAGCTGGATCCCCCGACATTGGGTTTCACAAACAGGGGGAGCCCGAGCGATGCGGCAATCTGATCCGCGGTGATCGGGTCTTCCCGCCGCAGCAGGATGGATCCCGGTACGTCGATGCCGAAGTTCTTCAGGAAGTGGTTGCAGGTGAACTTGTTGAAGGTGAGGGCAGATGCCAATACGCCACAATTGGAGTAGGGGATGCCTGTCATGTCGAAGTATCCCTGCAGGGTGCCATCTTCTCCCGGTGTACCATGAATGGTGATGTATGCATAGTCGAACCGTACCTTCCCCTCGCCGGTGAGGATGCTGAAATCGTTTCTGTCTACCGGGAGCAACGCTCCCTGGTGCTCTGCTACCCACTCATTACGGTCGATGCGTACCTTCCAGATGTTGTACCGCTCCTTGTCCATGAAGGAGTATATGCCGGCAGCGCTTTTCTCGGAGACCACTTTTTCGGAGGAGTACCCTCCCCAGATGATGGCAATGTTACGTTTCATTCTCTTATATATGGTGTGATGATCTGTTGAACCTATTCAATCTCTCTCGATGCAGTGTAGCTGCGCCAGCGGTCGATCACCTGCTGCATGTCGTCAGGAATGGCGCTCTCCAGGTTTATCTCCTCTCCCGTGGCGGGGTGTATGAATCCCAGCGTGCGGGCATGCAGGCACTGCCGCGGGCAGAGGGCAAAGCAGTTGTAAACGAACTGTTTGTACTTGGCAAAATGGGTACCTCTCAGTACCTCGTTCCCCCCGTAACGTTCGTCGTTGAAGAGAGGATGTCCGATCTGTTTCATGTGAACCCTTATCTGATGGGTGCGGCCTGTTTCCAGGCGACACTCCACCAATGTGACGTAGCCAAAACGTTCCAGTACCCTGTAGTGGGTCACCGCCGGCTTGCCCTGCTCTCCTTCCGGGAAGACGCGCATCACCATCCTGTCTCTCGGGTCGCGGCCGATGTTCCCTTCAATGGTGCCTTCATCCTCCGCCACGTTACCCCACACCAGCGCCACGTAGAGCCGTTTGGTCTCCTTGTTGAAGAACTGTGCCGAGAGGTGTGTCTTCGCCTCGGGGGTCTTGGCCACCAGCAAAAGGCCGGATGTATCCTTGTCGATGCGGTGTACCAGTCCCAGTCGTGGGTCATCCAACTCCTTGATGTTGTCCCTGTGAAGGTGGAAGGCCACCGCGTTGACCAGCGTGCCGGTATAGTTGCCGTGCCCGGGGTGCACCACCAGGCCAGCCGGCTTGTTGATCACCATCACGGTCTCATCCTCGTAGGCGATGTTGAGTGGGATATCTTCCGGCAGGATCGACAGCTCGCGGCGGGGCCGATCCATCACGACGGAGATCACATCGAGCGGCTTCACCTTGTAGCTGGCCTTCACCGGCACATCGTTCACCAGGATGCACTCCGCATCTGCTGCCTGTTGTATGCGGTTGCGTGAGATCCCCTCGATCCTTACCGAGAGGAACTTGTCGATTCGCAGCAGGCTTTGTCCCTTGTCGGCCACGAATCGAAAGTGTTCGTATCGTTGTCCATCCTCCCGGTTCTCTTCGTCAAAGATCTCTTCCTCGGGAAGCAATTCGTTTTCATCCAATTGGTTGATAGTCACAAGTCGGCACTTTAAAAAAAGGTGTCATCGATGCTTCCCCCGCCACCAGGGGCTTGTTGCCCGTTGGTTGGTAGCTCTGGGGGAGTGTTGTAATCGTTCTCCATCGACAGTGTGTCTCTTTCGAATGCTTTCGTCACCACCAATGTGAGTGGTGAGGCTGCCGGTATCTTCTCTTCTGCTGCCAGCGTTCTGCCAAGGTATTTGACAGCTACCACCAGGCCGGCATACTCTGCCGGGATCTCTTCAATTGCAATCTGGTTGAAACCCATGGAGGTGAGCATCGCCGTGGCCTGCCGCGTGGAAAAGTCGACCAGCTCCGGTACAGAAACCATCTGAGGGGTGCGGGAGTAGATGGTGATGTAGATGGCACGCCCCTCCTTCACCTTGTTGCCGGCCTTGGGTGTTTGATCGATGATGGCTCCCGGCACCCCGTCGCGGAAATAGACGGAGTCCACAATCTCCGCATGCAGTCCTTTGGCATGCAGCAACCTGTTGGCCTCCTCAGCCTGCAATCCTTCCAGTGGCGGGATCTCCACTTGTTGCCCATGCCGGGTGTATATGCTGAGAAACAGCAGTGCCAGCAGTGCCAGCAGCAGTGCAGCGGCTGCCATCATCAGCAGGTTTTTGATGATGTGGCCCCCGAAGAGGCTTTTGGGTGATTGTTTTTTGCTCATAACGATCGATCTGTTTGCCGGATAAGTCAATTCTTCTGCAAAAATAGGAAAAAATAATGGCAGTGTGCCGGTAAAGGAGGGAAAAAGAAGAGAGAGCTGTGATATCACGCAAAATAGCTTCCAAAAGCAGACTTTTCGCCTGTTTTTGGAAGCTAATTCAATATTCTAACCTTATTCTATCTTTATATCCACTCCCATAATTATTGGAGTGGATATAAGGGTGCAATAAGGGTGCAATAAGGCTAGAGCTTCCCAAACCCCATGAAAGTCCCTGTCTCGTCCCGAAAGAGGGTAATCGTAAATGGAATTTTTACACAGAAAAAAGGCCGCCTCATGTGATATCATGAGGCGGCCTCTTTTTAAATCCCGATTGAACAGTTCAATCTCAATATTCGTCGGATACCGATAATCTTGCACGTCCTTTGGCACGGCGCGAAGCAAGCACTTTTCTGCCGTTCTTGGAAGCCATGCGGCTGCGGAACCCGTGTTTGTTCTTTCTCTTTCTGTTTGAGGGCTGGAATGTACGTTTCATATATTACAATGTTTATGTGTTGTCTCTTGAATTTACGGGGTGCAAAAATAGAAAAAAAAACTGATTAAACCAATTTTAGAGGGATAAAAAACATTTTTAGCTGATTTTGAACCGGTAACCATTGAAGAGTTAATTTTTTTTGGGAAAAATGAATGAAATGTTTTGCACTTTCAGAAAAAGGCTCTATATTTGCACCCGCAATTGAGACAACAAGCTGTTGCGCCTGGGTTCACGCCCGCCAAAAGGCCCATTCGTCTATCGGTTAGGACGCCAGATTTTCATTCTGGAAAGAGGGGTTCGACTCCCCTATGGGCTACAAGAAATAAAAAAAGAATTAAATATACGCGTCAATCAAATGGCAAATCACAAATCATCAGAAAAAAGAATCAGGCAGACCAAAGTACGTCGTTTAACCAACCGGTATGCTTCCCGTACCACTCGCAGCCAGGTGCGCAAGTTCCGTACCCTGACTTCGAAAGAGGAAGCTGTTGAGCAGTACCCCGCGGTTTGCTCCATGTTGGATAAGCTGGCGAAGAAGAATGTCATTCACCAGAACAAGGCCAACAACCTGAAGTCGAAGCTGGCTGCTCACGTGAACAGCTTAAGCTGATTGCCTTTCGCAATGAGAAGATATTTGAGCCGGACAGAAATGTTCGGCTTTTTTCATATGATGTTGCAACCAAAAACAATGTTGTACAATTAAAAATTGAAGTTATGATCAAACATCTGGTAATGTTTCAACTGTCTGAAGAGGCAGAGGGCCACTCAAAGGCTGAGAATGCACGCATCATCAAGGAGAAGCTGGAGGCGTTGCAGGGGGTGATCCCCGAGATCCGCAGGATGGAGGTAAAGATCAACCACGAGGCGGCATCTGCAGAGAACTATGACATCATCCTGGAGAGTGAATTTGATTCGCTCGAAGAGCTGCAGCGTTACGCCATCCATCCCGAGCACCTGAAGGTGGGAGGGTATGTTTCGAAGGTTCGTGCGGCGAGAGCGGCGATAGATTATGAGGTGTAACATCAATGGTTTGATGTAGTTGGTGCATGAAACGGACAGAGCGTCCGTTTTTTTTGTTTCCTGCCGGTGATGCCTGCCACTAAAAAAACAAAAAACGGTTGCCGGAGAGCCGTTTTTTTCGTATATTTGTTCGTTTTTAATCCAATGTTGAAAGCCTCTCTAAGGCATTCAATTGTAAAGTGATATAAATAAGCAAAACAATATGTCAGAAGAAGAATTGAAATTGGCGAGCGGTAATTATTCCGCACAAAATATCCAGGTGCTGGAGGGACTTGAAGCGGTACGGAAGCGTCCCGCCATGTACATCGGCGATGTGAGTGAGAAAGGGTTGCATCATCTGGTTTATGAGGTGGTGGATAACTCTATCGACGAAGCACTGGCCGGCTATTGTTCGGAAATCAATGTCATCATCAACGAAGACAATTCCATCTCTGTGAAGGATGACGGTCGCGGTATCCCGGTAGACTATCACGAGAAAGAGAAGAAGTCGGCCCTGGAGGTGGTGCTCACCGTGCTTCATGCCGGAGGTAAGTTCGACAAGGGCTCCTACAAGGTCTCCGGAGGACTTCACGGTGTAGGTGTCTCCTGTGTGAATGCGCTCTCGGTCTATCTGAAAGCCGAGGTACACAAGAATGGGAAGATTTACACACAGGAGTACTCCAAGGGAAAGCCATACGCTGACGTTCAGATTACGGGAGACTCAAATGAGTCAGGCACGGTGATCACCTTCAAGCCCGATGACACCATCTTCACGGTCTTGGAGTACCGTTACGACACGCTGGCCACCCGACTGCGGGAGCTGGCATTCCTGAATGCGGGACTGACACTGACGCTTACCGACAAGCGCCATCCCCGCGAAGATGGAACGTTCAAGACCGAACGGTTCTACTCTGAGACGGGATTGGAGGAGTTTGTGCTCTACATCGACAAGAACAAGGATTCACTCATCCAGGATCCCATCCACATCACCACCGAGAAGAATGGCATCCCGATTGAGATTGCCCTGACCTACAATGATACCTACAACGAGAATATCTTCTCTTATGTGAACAACATCAACACCATTGAGGGGGGTACCCACCTCACCGGTTTCCGCAGGGGGCTCTCACGCACGCTGAAGAAGTATGCCGAGGACTCCAGGATGCTGGAGAAGGTGAAGGTGGAGATCAGCGGTGATGACTTCCGCGAAGGTCTCACCGCGGTGCTCTCGGTGAAGGTGCAGGAGCCGCAGTTCGAGGGACAGACCAAGACCAAGCTGGGCAACAGCGAAGTGATCGGGGCGGTGGACCAGGCCATCGGGGAGGCACTCAAGTACTACCTGGAGGAGCACCCCAAAGAGGCCAAGGTGATCGTTGAGAAGGTGATCCTGGCAGCCACGGCACGCCAGGCAGCACGTAAGGCACGTGAAATGGTGCAACGCAAGTCGCCCCTCTCGGGTGCGGGACTGCCGGGTAAGCTTGCCGACTGCTCCAGCAAGAATCCCATTGAGAGCGAGATCTTCCTGGTGGAGGGTGACTCTGCCGGCGGTACAGCCAAGCAGGGCCGCAACCGTATCTTCCAGGCGATCCTGCCCCTGCGCGGCAAGATCCTCAACGTGGAGAAGGCGATGCCGCACAAGGTGCTGGAGAGCGAAGAGATCAAGAACATCTACACCGCACTGGGCGTTACAATCGGCACCGAGGATGACTCCAAGGAGCTCAACATTGCCAAGCTGCGTTACCACAAGATCATCCTGATGACCGACGCCGACGTCGACGGCAGCCACATCGACACCCTGATCCTCACTTTCTTCTTCCGTTACATGCGGGTGTTGATTGAGAACGGTTACGTCTATATTGCCACGCCGCCACTTTACCTCTGTAAGAAGGGGAAAGCGGAGGAGTACTGCTACAACGAGCGTCAGCGAAAGGATTTCATTGATAAATATGGCGACGGCAACGAGAATGCCATCCACACGCAGCGATACAAAGGTCTCGGTGAAATGAACGCCGAACAGTTGTGGCACACCACGATGAACCCGGAGAACCGGCTGTTGAAGCAGGTGACCATTGAGAATGCCGCCGATGCCGATATCATCTTCACCATGCTGATGGGCGAAGAGGTGGCTCCCCGGCGTGAGTTCATTGAAGAGAACGCTACCTACGCCAACATTGATGCATAACCAATCCCCTGCATGACGAGATGAAGCGACCACCCGCACTGAAAGAGCATGACAGCGCCGTGATCCTCTCACCCGCGGGCAGGATTGATGCGCTATATGTGACCGGTGCGGCAGCTCTGTTGAAACGATGGGGGTTGCAACCGATCGTTGCCCCTCATGCCCTCGGCAGCCAGGGTCGTTACAGCGGGAGCGTGGCGGAGCGGCTGGCTGATATGCAGCAGGCGATGGACGACCCCTCGGTGCGGTTGATCCTTTGCTCCAGGGGTGGTTACGGCATGGTTCACCTGCTTCCGCAACTCGATTTCTCCGCTATCAGGGCAAACCCCAAGTGGGTGGTGGGCTACAGCGATGTCACAGCCCTGCATGCCGCCCTGCAGATGCAGGGTGTCGCTTCGTTGCACGCTCCCATGGCAAAGCACCTGGCCGAAGAAGACGAAGAGGATGTGGCGGTGTCACACCTGCACGATGTACTTTTCGACAGAGCATTACACTATCAGATACCGGTGAAGGAGAACCAGTCCCTGAATCGTACCGGTCAGGCCAAAGGGAGACTCTTTGGCGGCAACCTGTCGGTGTTCACCTCCCTGCTTGGTACAAAATTTGCGAAGATCCCCAAAGGGGGGATCCTCTTCCTGGAAGAGATCGGTGAGCACCCCTACAAGGTGGACCGTATGATTCGACAGCTGCAGCTTGCAGGTGTTTTCGACAGGATTGGCGGTATGATTGTGGGTCAGTTTACCGATTACGAGGAGGATGATCAGATGAGTGCTCCCCTGATGCAATCGATCCGGGATGCTGTGAATGGTTACAACTTCCCGCTCTGTTTTAGTTTCCCCGTGGGACACGTGAAGGAGAACTATCCGTTGCTCATGGGGATGCAGGCAGAAATGATTGTAGGTTACGACAGGATATCCTTTACACAATAACAGAGGAGTGAAGAGACTATGATGATAAGTACGGAGATATTGCTGCTGGCAGGCTCAGTCCTGTTCTTCATCAGCATGCTGGTGGGCAAGGCAGGGCATCGTTTTGGCGTGCCGGTGCTGCTGTTGTTCCTGCTGGTGGGAATGATCTTCGGATCCGACGGCTTCGGGTTGATGTTTCAGAACGTGCAGACCGCCCATACCATCGGCACCCTCTGCCTCTGTATCATCCTCTTCTCCGGCGGTCTTGATACCCGTTTCTCAGACATCCGGCCGGTAATCATACCGGGGGTGGTGCTGGCTACCTTGGGGGTCTTCCTCACCGCGATCATCACCGGTTTGTTCACCTGGTGGATTTCAGGATTGATGTTTCCCTCTCTCGGCATTGGTCTGCTCACAGCGTTGTTGCTCGCATCTACAGTTTCATCCACCGACTCGGCTTCGGTTTTCGGTATCCTCCGCTCAAAGGGGGTGGTGCTGAAGAACAACCTCCGTCCCCTCCTGGAGATGGAGAGCGGCAGCAACGACCCGATGGCTTACATGTTGACGATCCTCTTCATGGGAATCATTCAGTCGGGTAAAGATCCCAATTTCTTTATGGTGATTGGCAGCATCCTTTTGCAGTTGGCAATAGGCTCGATAATCGGTTTTGTGTTGGGACGTCTTGCCGTACGGCTCATCAACGGCATCCGCATGGACAACGCCTCTCTCTACCCGGTGCTGTTGCTGATGATCGGTATTTTTGTATTTGCCGCCACCTACTTCTTGAAGGGGAACGGTTACCTGGCCATCTACATTGCAGGCTTGGTGATTGGCAACTCCAAGTTCGTACACAAACGTACCTCCATGAAGTTCATGGATGGATTTGCCTGGATGAGCCAGATCCTGCTCTTCCTCACGCTCGGACTGCTGGTGAACCCGGCAGAGCTGCTGGAGGTGCTCCTGCCGGCAGTGATCATCGCCCTCTTCATGATCTTTTTTGCCCGTCCGCTTTCGGTTTTCCTCACGCTGCTGCCTTTCAGGAAGATCGGTTTCAGGGACAAGCTATACACCTCCTGGGTGGGACTCAGGGGAGCCGTGCCGATCATCTTCGCCATCATGCCCCTGGCAGAAGGGATTGAGGGTGCACGCTGGATCTTCAACATCGTCTTTGTGATCACCATCGTCTCCCTGCTGTTGCAGGGTACCTCACTACCGGCGGTGGCCAAGTGGCTGAAGCTGGCCGACAAACCTTCAAAGTTCAAGGCATTTGAAGACTTCGACGTGGAGTTCTCTGAGGAGATCAAGTCGGCAATGACAGAGATCGAGATCTCTGAAGAGACACTGAAGTATGGGAAGAACCTGCTTGAGATGCCATTGCCCGACAAGACGCTGGTGGTGATGGTAAAACGTGATGAACAGTATTTTGTTCCTACGGGCCAAACGGCTCTTTATGCCGGAGATAAGCTGCTGGTGATCTCCGACGACGAGGATGCTTTGCGTGAAACCTACACCAATATGGGGATCAATAATTTTTCCTACCAACGCAACAGGTAGTTGGAGGTGAAAGAAAATTTGAAATCAGGGTATTGAAAAAAGAATTAAAGATACAGAGATGAAAAGAGTAGGCATATTTTCAATCGTTGTAGCGTTGACGGCAGCCATGCTGCTTACGGTGTCATGCAACTCCTGTCAGTCCGGGAAGAAAAGCGTCGTGACTGAGGTTTACCAACCTCAGTCACCGGCGTTCATTGCCGACAGCGCCTATGGTTATGTGGAAGCTCAGGTGGCCTTCGGTCCCCGTGTACCCGGTACGGCGGCACATGAAGCATGTGGCGACTATCTTGCCGGGAAGCTGGCATCATTCGGGGCAGTGGTGACTGAGCAACGTACAATGGTGACCCACTACGACGGGAAAGAGCTTCCCATCCGGAACATCATTGGCAGCTATGCACCGGAGAAGGAGAAGAGGGTATTGCTTTTTGCACACTGGGACTCACGCCCCTTTGCCGATGAGGAGAGCGACCCGATGCGCAGGCAACAACCCATTGCCGGTGCCGACGATGGTGCCAGCGGGGTGGGGGTGCTGCTCGAGATTGCCCGTCAGCTGCAACAGCAACCACTGGAGCGGGGTGTCGATATCATCTTCTTCGACCTGGAGGACTGGGGACAACCGTCGTTTGAACAACAACAGGTGACCGGTGACTGGTGGTGCATGGGTTCACGCTACTGGGCAGAGCAACCGCATGTGGAGGATTACAGTGCCGAGTATGGCATCCTGCTCGACATGGTGGGATCGGCCGGTGCCACATTCCTGAAGGAGGGCTATTCACTGCTGCATGCGCCCGCAATGGTGGAGCGTGTTTGGAGCACCGCCCGCAAGATGGGGTACGGCAGCTTCTTCCCCCTGCAACAGGGAGGGTACATCACCGACGATCATGTGCCGGTGAATGAGATGAAAAGGGCTCCCAGCATCAACATCATCAACCTGAAAAGAGAGACCCGCACCGGCTTCGGACCTCACTGGCATACACTGAACGACGACATGCGCAACATCGACCGCAACACGCTGAAGGCTGTCGGTCAGACGGTGCTTGAACTGCTCTACACCGAAAAGTAAAATGGATTTCCCGGTGGTAGAGTGGGTAAGAAAAATTTTAGATTATGCAGACAATAGATAAGACAGAACAGGAGATTATTGACGAGTTCAGCATTTATGATGACTGGATGGACAAATATGCGGTGATCATCGAGCAGGGAAATGCACTGGCACCGCTGGATGAGCAGTATAAAACACCCTCCAACATCATTGAGGGGTGCCAGAGCCGTGTATGGTTGCAGAGCGACTACCGTGACGGGAGACTCTGGTTTCAGGCGGAGAGCGACGCCATCATCGTGAAAGGGCTGCTGGCCCTGGTGCTGCGTGTCTTCAACGGCCGCACCCCCGATGAGATTATCGGCAGCGAGCTGCGCTTCCTGAAAGAGATCGGGCTCACCGAACATCTGTCACCCACCCGTTCAAACGGACTGCTCGCCGTGATCAAGCAGATCCGCTTCTATGCCATCGCCTACAAGGCGAAGGCTGAACAGCAACAGCAGGGTTGAATTGACCTTAGTTGCCGTTGCGGCTCATCTCTACCGACCGATTCCGGGCGGCATCGAGCACTCCTTCAAAATGTTTCCCGATTTCATGGGTCTTGAAGTATTCCAGTCCTGCCTGAGTGGTGCCCCCCTTGCTGGTGATGTTGCGGATCAGCTCCTCAATGCTATGTGCCTTCTGGTTCTCGGTGAAATAGCGTGTGGTACCCCGTGTGAGTTCGAGCAACAGCTCGTCGAGCAACGCTCCCGGCAGGCTGAGCTCCTGCATCTTCTGCTTAAAGATTTGAATGAACGAGAGAATAAAAGCGGGCCCGCTGCCGAAGACGGAGGTGAAGAGGTCGAAGCCCACCTCCTCCAGTTCCACCGCCTTGCCCAGCTTGCCCAGCAGGGTGAAGATAACGGTTGCTTTCTCATCGTCGGGCCTGTTGGTGCAGAAGGCGGTCACCGACATGCGGTAGGCCATGGCCAGGTTGGGCATGATGCGCACGATGAGCTGTTCCCCTCCCAGGTGCCGTTCAATCCAGGCAATGCTTTTGCCTGCCACCGGTGAAACGATGGTCTTGCCTGTGAGGTCACACTCCTTCAGTTGCTGAAGGATTCCCGCCAGGTCCTGCGGCTTTACTGCCAGCCAAAGCACATCTGAACGATCAACCAGTTGTTCCAGCTTCTCATGGAAAGGAATGGACATCTCTTTGTCGCTGCGTGCAAAATAGGCGAATGTCATCCCCTCCTCCTCTTTCAATCCTTCGTAAATGGCCCGAGCAAGGTTGCCGAAGCCGATAAATCCATGTTTCATCGTTGATCTTTTTTGATGTTGCGACAGCTCTGTTGCCGGTCAGCTCTTCCCAGCTTCTCTCCTGAATCGCGTGCAAGGTATCTCTCCATTCATGGCCCTGATGATGTAGTTGGCCCGCTGTCCGTTCACGATCCACATCTCCACTCCCTTTTCCATGCAGATCTCTGCGGCATGCACTTTGGAGGACATACCCCCAGTGCCGAGGGTGGACTCTTTCTCTTCGATATAGCTGCGGATGCTCTCCAGATCCGTCACCTCGCTGATGAGCCGTGCATCGGCATGCAGGTGAGGGTTGCGGTCGAAGATGCCGTCAATGTCGGAGACCAGCAGCAGCAGGTCGGCACCCGTAATCACTGCCACCAGTGCCGAGAGTTTGTCGTTGTCCCCCAGCAGGATCTCCTCGATGGAGACGGTGTCGTTCTCGTTCACGATGGGAATGTAGCCTGCCTGCCAGAGCCGTTTGATGGTGTTGCGGGTGTTCTCATTGGCCACCGGGTTTTCGAAGTCACGGTAGGTGAGCAGGATCTGTGCGATGTTGAGGCCGAAGGTGGAGAAGATGGTGTCGTATAGTTCCATCAGTTTGGTCTGTCCGATGGCGGCCATCGCCTGCTTCGAATCGACGTTCCGCTGGTAGCCGTTGATCTCCACGAACTGGCGGGCGGTGGCGATGGCACCCGAGGAGACTATCACCACCTCGTAGCTTTCCCTGAGTACCAATATCTGCCTTGCCAGGCTTTCGATCACCGCGAAGGAGATGCGGTTGGTGCCGGCTGTCAGGGTGGATGTGCCAATCTTGATGATCAGTTTCTTTTTCATCTGTTTGATAACCCGTTAAATCTGTATGGTTTCTGTTGTTTCTGTTATTCTCTTGTCTGGCCCTCCCCGTAGATGAACCATTTGTTGGTGACCAGCTCCTGTGCCCCCAGGGGACCGCGGAAGTGGAGCTTTTGCGTGCTGATGGCTATCTCACCGCCCACGCCAAACTGACCGCCGTCGGTGAAACGGGAGGAGGCATTGTGGTAGACCGCTGCACAGTCCGCCTCCTGCATGAACAGATCGGCTCTCTCCCGGTTGATGGTGACAATCACGGCGGTATGGCCTCCGGAGTAGCGGTTGGTCATCCCGATGGCTTCGCTCATCCCCTCTACCAGTGCCAGGTATAGCTTGGGTGCGAGGTACTCTTCACAGAGGGTGTTGGCATTGTTCTCCGGCCTGATTGCAGGAGAGAGTGCAGCTATCGTACTGTTTCCCCACACGCTGATCCCTTTCTCCTCAAGCCGTTCGACCAGCAGGTTCACTTTCTCTTTCAGCTGTGGCAGATCCTTGTGGATCAACACCTTGTCGATGGCGTTGCAGACGCTGATTCGCTTTTTACCGTTGACAACCAGGCGGATGGCCATCTCAAAATCGACATCCTCATCGATGTAAAGGAAGTTGTTGCCGCGACCGCTCACGATCACCGGCACCGAGGCATGCTCCTGCACGAAGTGAATCAACCCCTCCCCGCCGCGCGGGATGATAAGGTCGACCCTCCGGCTGTTCTCTCGGATCAGTTGTTGTGTTTCCTCGCGGTTGAGGTTGAGGTACTCCACCCAGTGGATCTCTTCACCGTTGACGGTGAGGGCTTCCTGCCAGAGTCGGGTGAGCAGCGTGTTGGTATGAAAAGCCTCCTTGCCCCCTTTGAGCAAGATGCGGTTGCCCGCCTTGAAGGCGGTTGCTGCTGCCTCGATGGTGACGTCGGGACGGGATTCGTAGATGATCAGGATGGTGCCGAAGGGAACGGTGCGGTTTTCGATCTGCAGCCTATCTTCACGGGTGTGTTGGTATAAAACTTTGCCTTCCGGGTCGGCCTGGGTAGCCACTTTCTCCAGGGAGCGGATCATTCCTTCGATCTTGGGTCCGTCCACTTTCAGCCGGTCGCGCATCGATGCATCCATGTCGGGAAAAGCATCCATGTCGGCACCATTGGCACGCATGATCTCATCCTCCTGCCTTTTGAGCAGTTCGGCCAGGGTTTTCAGCACATTATTTTTTTGGGAGCTCTTCATCAGTCTGTTTAAAAAAAGTAATGAATCAGGCCCCAAAGGTAACAAATTATTCGTTCATAGCTCTTTTTTCTGCCAAAAAGGATTCGGAAAGCCGCAGGCTGTCCATCTCCTGCAATACCCGGTCATGCACCATGTGGAAGCTGTCCAGCAGCTCCGGTTTCACCGGCAGGGAGGGGGGAGCCTCCATGGTGAGCGGGTTGATGGGCTGGTTGTTTTTGTGCACACGGAAGTCGAGATGGGGACCGGTGGAGAGGCCTGTGGAGCCCACGTAGGCGATCACATCTCCCTGCTTGACGCTTGTCCCTTTCTGAATTCCCTTTGCAAAGCGGCTTAGGTGCATGTAGGTGGTGGTGTAGGTGCTGTTGTGGCGGATCTTGAGGTAGTTGCCGGCGCCACCCCGCTGATAGGCTTTCTCAATCACCACGCCGTCGCCGATGGTTTTTACCGGTGTGCCGGTGGGTGCGGCATAGTCCACCCCGTGATGGGGGCGGTAGCGTTTCAGCACCGGGTGAAAGCGGGCGTTCGAGAAGCGGGAGCTGATGCGGAAGAAGTCGAGGGGAGCCTTCAGGAAAGCCTTCCTGAGGCTGTTACCCTCCTCGTCGAAGTACTCTCTCACGGAATCCTGTTCAAAGGGAATGGCCCGGTACTCCCTGCCACGGTGTGTGAAAGTGGCACCCTCAATGGAGGTGATCTCCACGAAGGTGGTATCATCGACCCATGCCTCGTCGTACATCATTCTGAACGCATCGCCCTCCTTCACATCGAAGAAATCGACCTGCCAGGCGTAGATGTCGGAGAGCTTGAGTGCCAGCATGGGGGTGGCACCCGATGCGATGATGGCGTTCCATAGTGAGGAGGTGATGGTGGCTTCACTGTACCTGCGGTGCAGGGTGACCGGCTTTGAGGAGGCCCACGCGGAGAGTCTGTCGCCACGCAGGTCTACCACCACGTAGTCGGTGATGGAAGGTTCGAAGACCAGGTAGTCTATCGCAGCCGTTGTGTCGCGTTGACTCATCACCGCATATCGGTCGCCGATCTGCAGCTTCGAGGGTGGATAGTGGGGTGTCACCGCACGGGTGATCTGTTCTGCTTCGGTACCTGTGAAACCCAGCTGTCCCAATATTAGGGATAGATGATTGCCTTTCTCAATCTGGTGAAAAGCCACGTCGAGCGTGTCTACACAGATGCCGTACTGGGTTAACTGACAGGGTTCAGGAATCTCTGTATTTTCATTCTGGGATGATTCCTGTTGCAGTGCGCAGGAGAGAGTAGTAAATGTCACCAGCAGATAAGTAACTGTCCGTAGAATCTGTTTTCGTGCTAACATCTGTCAAAGATACTTTTTTGAGACAAAAAAGACAAAAGATGCTGCCGGAAATATTAAACGTTCTTCATTTAGAAATGTCCAACTGCCAATGAAACAACGCAAAACCGAAAACCACTCTTTCAAGACCCTTTTCCGCAACCTGCTGCCCTATGTGAAACCCTACAAAGGGATGATTCTGGGTACGTTGCTGCTCACCCTCGTGGGCTCTTTTGCCGCCCAGGTGAACCCGTTGATCGTGAACGAAACGGTCACCCGTGTGGAGAGCCTGCTGCGACAGCCCAACCCGTTTGAGAATGGGCTGCGGCTGCTGCTGGTGATCTCGCTGATCATGCTGGCAAATGAGCTGCTCAACATCGCCATCCGCTTCGGGCAGAAGTACTTTGGCGAGAAGATCCGCATCCGCGTGGGGAGCGATCTCTCCCAGGCGGCTGTGGAGCGCATCCTGCGCTACCGGATGTCGTTTTACGCCGACCCAGAGAACCAGACGGGTCTGCTCCACACACGTATCAACCGTGGGGTGGAGAGCCTGATCAGGCTGGTGCAGAACTTCTTTCTTGATATCCTGCCTCTCTTCTCCACTGCCATCATCGCACTGGTGGTGATGTTCAACGCGAATCTCTATGTGGGACTGCTGGCCACGGTGATCGTGCCGGCCTACTTCTATGTGAGTCAGCGGCAGGCGTCGAAGCTGAAGGGGTGGCGCACCGAACTACGCGGTCAGCGGGAGCGGAAGAACCACGGGCTGATCAACATCATCGACTCCATCACGGTGATCAAGAGTTTCGTGAGGGAGCAGCTGGAGGGTGAGAAGCAGTACACGGTACAGATGGATATGCTGAACAACCAGCTGCAGACACGACAGACCAGTTATGTTTACGAGAGCCTGAAAGCATTCATCCAGCAGATAGGGGTGGTGCTGATCATCATCCTCACCGTCTTCCTGGTGCTGGATGGGCAGATGGGCATCGGTGCCATCATGATGCACATCATGCTCTTCCGCAATGTCTCCACGCCCATCGCCCAGCTGCATCGCATCTACGACGAGGTGAACGACGCGCTGATCTATGCCGACGGCTTCTTCGGGGTGTTGCAGGACGAGGAAGCAGTGGAAAGCGGCGGCAGCGTGAAGGCGGAGAAGGTGAGGGGTGCGTTTCGCGTGGAGGGGGTGGACTTCACCTATCCCAACGGTACGAAGGCGCTCCATGAGGTGAGCCTGACGCTGAAACCGGGCAAGACCACCGCGATCGTGGGACTGAGTGGCGCAGGCAAGAGTACGCTGATCAACCTGCTCTCCAAGTTCTACCAACCGGACAGCGGACAGATCACCCTCGACGGGATCGACCTGGAGGCCTATGAGAACGGATCAATGCGCGACCAGATCGGACTGGTGCTGCAGAAGAACCATATCTTCAAGGGAAGCATTTACAACAACATCCTCTATGGCAATACCGAAGCCACACGGGAAGAGGTGGTAGCCGCCGCCCGCAGTGCGTTGCTGCATGAGCAGGTGGAACAGCTGCCGGAGGGTTATGATACTGATGCCCAGCAGCTGAGCGGCGGTCAGCAGCAGCGCATCGCCATCGCACGTCTCTTTCTGAAGAACCCACCGGTGATCTTCTTGGATGAGCCTACCGCCAGCCTCGATGCCATCGCCACCGAACACATCAAGATGAGTCTTGATGCCATCAAGAGGGATCGCACGGTGGTGATCATCTCGCACTCGCTCTCCCAGATCGTGGATGCAGATACCATCTACGTGATGAAGGAGGGCAGGATGGTGGAGTGGGGCACACATGCATCGCTCTATGCGAAGCAGGGTGAGTACCGTAAGATCTTCGACGCCTCTGCCCGCAGCCTCAACCTGGAGAAGATGCTTGACACCCTGGCTGGTTAGAACGACCAGCGGATGCCGGCGTAGAGGTGGCGGGGCATGCCGGGGTAGTAATAGCGGGGCTCATTGTTGCCGAAGGCCACCGCGTTGACCGTGAGCATGGGTGCGTAACGGCTGTTGGTGAGGTTGTTGATCCCCGCGTAGAGCGCAACACTGCCGGTCGTGCGGAGGTCAAGGTGCCGCGTGGCTTTTATCCCCGTGAGCATGTAGGCGTCGTTCACCACGCTGTTGGCATCGTCTATAAACTGTTTTCCCACTTGCTGCATTTGCAGTTCTAACATCCATGACTTTGTGGGTTGCCACAGCAGTGTGACTTGTGCCATCGCTGCCGGTATGCCGGGAAGCTGTTTGTCGTTGTAGTTGATCCCCTCCTCTTCAAAATCTACGAAACGGTTCTCCGAAAGGGTGTAGCTGGCATTGAGCTGCAGGCTGCCCGGAAAGGATCGCAGTCGGAAGAGTTGCTGTTGAAGCATCAGCTCCAACCCGCTGTGGCGGGTCTTGCCGGCGTTGATGCCGGTGAAGATATCCTCCGTGATGCGTTTGGTGACCAGCAGGTTGCGCAGGTCGATCCGGTAGAGTGTGGCCTCCAGTCGTGTGATTCCCTTAAAGAGGTTGAGTCTTATTCCCGTTTCATACTGCATCCCCTGTTCGGGTTGGATGTCACGGTTGATCTCTCCCTCCGGGAGCAGTGTCTCCTCGGGGGAGGGCATCGAGAAACCGTGGCCTGCCGAGGCGAAGAGGGCCAGTCGCGGGGAGGGGGCGTAGTTAATGCCCAGTCGCGGGGAGAAGATCGCCGGGAAGTAGCGGTTACCGCTCTGGTCGCCATTCTCCGGGAAGAGATCGGTGAGCCTGTAACGGATGCTGTTCACCGCACCTCCCAGTGAGATGTTCCATGCCGGTGCCGGGCGCCAGTAGGTCATCGCGAAGAGGTTGAGGTGGCTGCGTCGCTCCCGGTTGCGGTTGATCTGCTCCCCCTCCAGGTCGAGCTGCCAGCGGTAGCTGTCGCTGATCCACTCCATACCCAGCAGGGCATCGAAGCGCTCGGCATGGTAGGAGAGACGGTTGCGGATGCCACCGCCGCGGGTGCCATCCTCCAGGTTGTTGAAAGGGCGTCGTTCGTAGCTGTCGGTATGGTTGCCGAAAAGGGTGAGGCGGTTGCTCCAGTTCTCTGCCAGCCGGTTTGTGAGGGTGATGCCGGCAATTGCACGCCGGTACTCCTTGTAACCCTCTATCGCTTTCCAGTTGGCTGCGGCCGATTCGGGGCTTGTCTCGTAAAGCGTCTTGCCTATCGAGCTGGGTATCTGTGCGTTCATGTCGATCAACAACAGTGTGTAGCCGAGCGACCAGGAGGGCTGCCGCCAGCTGCCGGATGAGAGGAGCGTGGTGCGGCGCAGGCGGTTGTGCTCGCGGTGACCGTCGGAGCGGAGGTGGCTCACCTGACCGCCTATCTGCAGGTTGTTGCGATGCATATTTCCTCCTGCAGCGGCTTTCATCGTGTTGAAGCTGCCATATTGGAGCAGGGCGCTGCCGCCCTCTCCTCCGCCCTGCGGGGTGTAGAGGTTGATGTTCCCTCCCAGCCCCGAACCGTAGAGGGCGGAGGCGGGACCTTTGATCACCTCCATGCGTGCGATTCCCGTCAGGTCGATATCCTCGGGCGTGGAGATGCCATCGGAGGAGGTGATGGGGATATCGTTCAGATAGGCTTTGATGCGGTTGGTGTTGTAGGGTGTGCGGCTGCCCACGCCCCTGATGACGATGCGACTGGTGGCATAGGTGCCGCTGTGCATGTAGATGCCCGGCATGGCATGAAGGGTATGGGCAAAGCTGTTGCCGTCGCCCCGCTCCATCTCCTCAGTGGTGAGGAGGGAAATGCTGCCGGGGAGCTGATGGTGCCGCGTATTGAGTTGGTAGGCGTTGACGATCACCTCGTTGAGCCGGATGGTTGAGTCTGTTTCCTGGTACCTGCGTTCCTGCGACAGGGTATTCATCGCAACAACAAGAGATATCAGCAGCAGGGAACCTTCTCTCCTCATCGTTCTATTTCTGTTCCACCGGCACCAAGCGTACAATCATGCCCGGTTCTTCAAGTCCGATGTAGACCAAGCCGTCGGGCCCCATCACCACATTCCTCACCCTGCCGATACCCTCTGCCAGCTTTTCGGTGTGTACCACACGCTCGCCTTCCAGCACCACCCGTTCCACATAGTCGAAGCGGAGCGAGCCGACCAGCAGGTTGTTGCGCCAACGCTCAAAGCGGTCTCCGGTGACGAAGGCCATGCCGCAGGGTGCCATGGAGGGTGTCCACTGATATTTGGGCTGCTCCATCCCTTCCCGTACGCTGTCCTCGGTAAGGATGGTACCGTCGTAGTTGATGCCGTAGGATACCTCAGGCCAGCCATAATTCAAGCCCGGGCGTATCAGGTTGATCTCATCGCCCCCCATGGGACCGTGTTCGCTCTCCCACAGCTCACCCGTAACGGGGTGCACCACGTTCCCCTGCGGGTTGCGGTGCCCGTAGCTGTAGATGGAGGCGATGGCGGCGGGAATCTCAACAAAGGGGTTGTCGGCAGGGATGGTGCCGTCGTCGTTGATACGGTGAATCTTGCCGTTGGTGTTATCCAGTGCTTGCGGAAAATCGAAGTGTTGCCCCCGTTCACCCACGCCAAAGAAGAGATGTCCCTTGCCATCGAAGGCCAGCTTGCAGCCCCAGTGGTGACTCCTGTTGGTGGCAGGGCTGCCGGTGAAGAGCAGTTGCTGGTCGGTGAGACGATCACCCTGCAGGCGTGCACGCATGATGCCGGTGGCGCCGACCCGCTCGCTGCTGGTGGTGTCCAGTGCCGAGTAGGAGAAGTAGATCCATTTGTTGTCGTTGTAATCGGGATGGAGAGCCAGGTCGAGCAGTCCACCCTGTCCCCCTGCCATGATGGGGGGCAGCCCCCCGATGGGTGCCGAGAGCACGCCGTTGGCGAAGGTGTGGAGTGTTCCACTTCGTTCGGATATAAGCAGGCGTCCGTCGGGAAGGAAAGCAAGTCCCCAGGGCACCTCGAGGCCGGTGACCACCGTGTCGATCACGAAGTCGTGCAGCTCGGAGGTCACGATGCCATCGGCTGTCAGTGCCGGTTTCAACTGCGTGCGGTCGGCCGGGATGCCGTTCTTCACATAGCGCGCCAGCGCCTTCAGCTCATCATTGTTGAAGGTGTTGGCAAAGGCAGGCATACCCATGGCGGTGATCCCCTCCTTGATGCTTTTCTCAATGGAAGTGGTACCTTTCTCTTCCATCCATTTGCCTGCGGCAAATTTCTCGAGGTTGTCGCCGTGGCATCCGGCACAGAAGTTGAGGTAGTTTTCGGAGGCTGTTCTATCCTGACCTGTTTTGGAGAGGCTTTTGTTTTTGCAGGAATAGATGCCGCTGGCGAGGAGCAGTGTCAGCAACAGCATCATGGTGATCTTCGTGCCTGTTGTTTTCATAGGATTCTGATGTTAGGTGGTTGGTACATATCAATGTCGGTTATTTGAGCTTGCCCATCGACTTGGCCACCACCACCGACACCATCGAGTCGCCGGTGACGTTCACCACGGTGCGCAGCATGTCAAGCGGCCGGTCGATGGCGAAGATGAGTGCCAGCCCGATGGCCAGCTTGTCGGCCGGGAAGCCGATCGACTCGAGGACAATCACCAGCATCACCATGCCGGCACCGGGCACCGCGGCAGAGCCGATGGAGGCCAGCAGGGCGGTGAGGATGATGGTGAGCTGGTCGGTGAACTCCAGGGGGAAGTGGAGCGCCTGGGCGATGAAGACCGCTGCCACCGCCTGATAGAGGCTGGTGCCGTCCATGTTGATGGTGGCCCCCACCGGCAGTACGAAGCTGGAGACCTCATTGTCGACCCCCAGGTGGTCGGTTACCCGTTCCATGGTGACCGGCAGGGTGGCAGCGCTGGAGCTGGTGGAGAAGGCGAGCAGTTGTGCCGGGGCAATGCCGCCCAGGAACCAGCGGGGAGAGCGGCCGGAGGTGAGATAGATGATGAGCAGGTAGAGCGCAATCATCACTGTCAGACCAGTCACCACGGTGAGGCCGTACATCAGCAGCTTCTGCAGGATCTCCACGTTTCCTGAGCTGACGATGATCTGCGCCAGCAGGGCAAAAACGGCGTAGGGGGCGATGAACATGATCAGGTCCACCATCTTGAGGACAATCTCATTGAGCCCGTCGATCAACCGACTCACCGGCTTGGCTTTCTTCGGTTCAATCAGCAGCATGCAGATGCCGAAGAGAATGGAGAAGACAATCACCTGCAGCATCAGCCCGTTGTTGCCAAGGGCGGCGAAGATGTTCTCGGGCACCATCTCCACCAGGAAGGAGAGGGGTCCCTGCTGTTGCTGGGTCGCCGTTTGTATGTTCGAGGTGAGGGAGGCATCCTGCGCGTAGGTGCTTGTAAGCTCCTCGATGGTCTCGGGCGACACGCCACTGCCGGGACGGATCGTGTTGACCAGCAGCAGGCCGATGGTGATGGCTGCCACGGTGGTACCCATGTAGATCAGGATGGTGCGCACGCCGATGTGCCGGAAGCTTGTGATATCCTTCAGGTCGGCGATCCCCTTCACCAGCGAGGTGAAGATGAGGGGGATGGCGATCAGCTTCAGCAGGCGGATGAAGATGGTGCCAAAGGGTGCGATCCAGTCGCCCACAAAGGTCGCTCCCCATGCAAAGTTGGTCATCAGCAGCCCGAAAAGGATGCCTGTTGCCATGCCGATGATGATCTGCCAGTGCAGGGGGAGTCTCTTCATGGGTGGTTGTTTACTCGTTGATGCCAACCCTATCCAGGATGAAGGCGAACTCGAAGGCAGTGTCCTTGATTCCGTCGTAACGACCTGTGGCACCGCCGTGCCCAGAGTCCATGTTCATGTGCAGCAGCAGGATGTTGTGGTCGGTTTTCAGGGAACGCAGCTTGGCGGTCCACTTGGACGGCTCGTGAAAAAGCACCTGCGAGTCGTTGATGCCCCCGGTAATCAGCATGTTGGGGTACTCCTTCGCCTCCACGTTGTCGTAGGGCGAGTAGGAGAGCATGTAGTTGAATGACTCCTCCTCGTTGGGGTTGCCCCACTCCTCATACTCACCCGTGGTGAGGGGCAGCGTCTCGTCGAGCATGGTGGTCACCACATCCACGAAGGGCACCTGTGCCACGATGGTCTGGTAGAGGTCGGGCCGCATGTTGACCACGGCTCCCATCAGCAGTCCCCCGGCGCTGCCGCCCATGGCTGCAAGCCTGTCGGAAGAGGTGTAGCCGTCGTTGATCAGCTTCTCGCTGCAGGCGATGAAGTCGGTGAAGCTGTTTTTCTTCTTCATCAGCTTGCCATCTTCGTACCACTGTTCACCCAGGTCGCTGCCGCCGCGGATCTGAGCGATGCCGAAGACGAAGCCGCGGTCAATGAGGCTGTAGAAGGCGGCGCTGAAGTAGACGTCGGAGCTGTGCCCATAGCTGCCGTAGGAGTAAAGCAGTGCCGGGTTGCTGCCATCCCTTTTCAGGCCCTTGCGGTAGACGATGGCCATCGGCACCTTCACACCGTCGGGAGCCTCAGCCCAGAGACGTTCCACCACATAGTCGTCAGGGTTGAAGCCGGAGGGGATCTCCTGCTCCTTGAGCTTCACCGTCTCACCGCTCGTGATGTTGTATTCGTAGAGGGTGGTGGGTCTGTTCAGGGAGGTGTAGGAGTAACGGAAGGTGGTGGCATCATACTCCGGGTTCCCGCTCAATGAGGCGGTGTAGACCGGCTCGGGGAAGGAGATGGTGGTAGCCTCCCCACCGGTGAGGGGGGTGATGCTGATCTCGCTCAGCCCGTTGATGCGCCGTTCCACCAGAAGGTGTTCTTTCAGCACATCGATTCCTTCGATGCGGGCATCGTCGCGATGGGGCATCACCTCTTTCCACGCTACTTTGTCGGCATGCGCCTCAAGGGGTACCGCATAGATCATGCCGTTTAGCTTCTCCTTGTCCTTGTATCGTACGTAGAATTGATCCTTGTGGGCGTGAACCGAGTACTCTACGCCTTGCTCACGGGGCAGGAAGAGGGTGAAGGGATCCAGCGGCCTGTCGGCACGTATGAAACGCTCCTCGGAGGTGGTGGAGCTGGCGCTGCCGATAAAGATATACTCCTTCGTCTTGCTGCCGGAAACATAGGTGGAGAAGCGGGTGTCGCTCTCCTCGTAGACTGGTGTGGCTTCCCGCTCGTCGAGTGCACGGCGGTAGATGCGGTTGGAACGCAGCGTTTCGTCGATGGTGCTGTAGAAGAGGGTGTTGTTGTCGTTGGCCCAGGCCACCGAGGCGGCACCGATCACGGTGAAGCCGATCTCCTCTCCGCTTGCCAGATCCCTGATCTTCATCACATACTCGGCATAGGAGCCGGTCTCGTTGAAGAGGTAGGCCACCTTGCTGTTGTCGGGACTCACCGAGTAGCCGCCGAAGATGAAGGCTGTCTTCCCTTCGGCCATCGCGTTGAGGTCGAACATCACCTCTTCCGGAGCTTCCATCGACCCCTTGCGGCGACAGTAGGTACGATACTGTTTCCCCTTCTCGGTGCGGCTGTAATAGTAGTAGCCATCGCTGAAGGAGGGGTAGCTCTCGTCATCCTCCTTGATGCGGCCCAGGATCTCGTTGTAAAGGGTCTCCTGGAGCTCCTTTGTGGAGGCCATCACCGTGTCGGTGTAGCTGTTCTCCGCCCGGAGGTAGTCGATGACCGCGGGATCGTTCTTGTCTTTCAACCAGAAATAGTTGTCGATGCGCGTCTGTCCGAACCGGACGAACGTGTCGGGCCTCACCTCTGCCATGGGAGGTGCGGGGAAGTCAGATTGTTTCAATGTCTTGATCGGTTTGTTCGTGTCGTGGCACGAGGTGAATGTAATCAGTAAGGCTGCCAGCGGCAGCCACCAGTTCAGCTGTTTCATATGACCGGCTTTTAAAGTTTCCAAAGAGTACAAATATAGACATTTCAGTCGAATCGGTTGCAATGAACAATCTTTTTCTGCCTCTGTTTATAACTAAACAGCAATGGACTTATGCACAAACACCATCACCGGCACAACGATGTGAAGAACATCAAGGTGGCTTTTTTCCTGAACCTCCTCTTCACCATCATCGAGTTTGTAGGGGGGATGCTGACAAACAGCATGGCAATCCTCTCCGATGCGGTACATGACCTGGGTGACAGCGTCACGCTGGGTCTCTCATGGTACTTTCAGAAGCTTTCGAAGAAGCCGGGTGACAAAGCCTATACCTACGGATACAAGCGTTTCTCGCTGCTGGGGGCGATCGTCAACTCCCTGATCCTGCTGGTGGGCAGTGTGGTGATCCTGTTCAACGCCGTGCCGCGGCTGTTGCATCCGGAGCAGCCTGATACGGGGGGGATGATCCTGCTGGCAGTGCTGGGGGTGATCATCAATGGTCTGGCGGTGTTGCGCCTGCGTCGCGGGCACTCCCTCAATGAGCGTGTGGTCTCGCTGCACCTGCTGGAGGATGTGCTGGGATGGGTGGCTGTGCTCATCGGAGCCCTGGTGATGCATTTCGTGGATCTCCCGGTGATTGATCCGCTGCTTTCGGTGGCGATCACGCTTTTCATCCTGTTCAATGTCTATCGCAACATGCGGCAGAGCTTCCGCATCATCCTGCAGGGGAGTCCCGAGAAACTCGACTTGGCAGCGGCAGCCCAAGCCGTTGCCGCACTGGAGGGTGTCCGCCGGGCGGAACACCTGCACGCCTGGTCAGTCGACGGTGAGTACAACGTGCTCACCCTCCACGTGGTGGTCAATGGGGAGATGACGATGAAGGAGCAACAGCAGTTGAAGCAGCGCATACGCGGCACGCTCAATCAGATGGGGGTACAGCATGCCACCATCGAACTGGAGCTCTTTGAGGAGCCGGGGGGTTGTCAGGTTTAGTTGTCAGTTTTCAGTTTTCAGTTGAGCGGATAAATATTCGCTCGTAATCAGCAAACGCTTTTGGGCATCTAACCCCAAACCAAGAACCTCAACCATGAACCATGAACAAAGAACTTCCCAACCTACTAACCTGCCAATCTACCAACCTGTCAACTTACGAACATACCAACCTATTAACGTTTTATTCGAGGTAGGTGTAACCGTAGAGTCCGGAGCGGTAGTTGGAGAGAAATTCTTTTCCTTCCTCCACTGAGATCCTGCCCTGCTTCACCGAGCTCATCACCCAGGTTTCCACAGTTCGTACCAACTTCTTGGCGTTGTATTGGGCATACTCCAGCACCTCGGCGACCGACTCGCCGTCGATCACTTGGTCAATCTTATATCCCGCTTCACTGGTGGAGACATGCACCACGTTGGTGTCTCCGAACAGGTTGTGCAGATCGCCCAGGATCTCCTGGTAGGCACCCACCAGGAAGACACCGATGTAATAGGGTTCATCCTTCTTGAGGGGGTGCACCGGCAGATAGGTGTTGCGGAAACCATCCTGCGAGGCGAAGTTGGCAATCTTACCGTCGGAGTCGCAGGTGATGTCCTGCAGCGTGGCAGTCTTGGCGGGTCGTTCATCCAGCCGGTGGATGGGGATGATCGGGAAGACCTGGTCGATGGCCCACGAGTCGGGAAGTGACTGGAAGAGCGAGAAGTTACAGAAATATTTGTCGGGGAGGAGGGTAGCCAGCTGGCGCAGCTCCTCAGGGGCATGCTTGGCCCGGTTGCTGGTGCTGTTAATCTCACGGGCGATGGAGAAATAGAGCTGTTCCACCTGTGCCCGTGTCTTCAGGTCGAGCATGCCGAGGCTAAAGAGGTCGAGCGATTCCTCCCGGATCTGCTGTGCATCGTGCCATGCCTCCAGCATGCGCGCCTGGGTGAGCGACTCCCAGATGTTGTAGAGCTCCTTCACCAGCTCATGGTCATCCTCCTGGATGTCCAGCTCCTCGGCCCACTCGGGGAGGGTGGCGGTCTCCAGCACCTCGAACACCAGTATGGAGTGGTGCGCCGTGAGGGCGCGACCCGACTCGGTGATGATGTTGGGGTGGGGAATCTCGTTCTTGTTGGCCGCGTCGACGAAGGTAAAGACCGAGTCGTTCACATACTCCTGGATGGAGTAGTTGATGCTGTTCTCGGTGAAGGAGGAACGGGTGCCGTCATAGTCGACCCCCAGTCCGCCGCCGATGTCCACGAACTCAATCTTGAAGCCCATGGCGTGCAGCTGCACGTAGAACTGCGCCGCCTCCCGCAGGGCGGTCTTGATGCGGCGTATCTTGGTGATCTGGCTGCCGATGTGGAAGTGAATCAGTCGGAAGCATTCGCTGAGGTTGTTTGCCTTGAGCACTTCCAGCGCTTCCAGCAGCTCGCTCGAGTTGAGACCGAACTTGCTGCCGTCGCCGCCCGACTCCTCCCACTTGCCGCTGCCACTGCTGGCCAGCTTCACGCGGATGCCGATGTTGGGCTTTACCTTGAGCCGCTTGGCGATTTTGATGGTCAGCTCCAGCTCGTTGAGCTTCTCCACCACGATGAAGACCTGCTTGCCCATCTTCTGTGCCAGCAGCGCTAGCTCGATGTAGCTCTCATCCTTGTATCCGTTGCAGATGATGAAGGAGTTTGTTTCGGTGTTGATGGCGAGCACGGCGTGCAGCTCAGGCTTGGAGCCGGCCTCCAGGCCTATGTTGAAGCGCTTGCCGCTGGAGACGATCTCCTCAACCACCTGGCGCATCTGATTCACCTTGATGGGATAGACGATGTAATGCTGTGCGGCATATTCATACTCTTTTGAGGCGATGGCAAAGCTGTTGGAGATCTTCTCAATCCGGTTGTCCAGGATCTGTGGGAAGCGCAGCAGCACGGGCGACGATACATCACGCAGGTAAAGCTCGCGCATCAGCTCACTGATGTCCACGCTGCCCCCCTCTTTCTTGTGAGGTGTCACCTGTACATGTCCCTTGTCGTTGATGGAGAAGTAACCGTTTCCCCAACCGTTGATGTTGTACAACTCTTCTGAATCTTCAATACGCCATTTTCTCATTTCGGCAAACCTTTTTTTTGATGGATAACTCTTGAACCTACAAAAATAAACATTAATTTGCTCATGTGAGAAGGTGGAGATGAAAATGAGCCGGAATTGTACTTTTTCTGAAGAAAATGGGAGATTATAACTTTTTTTAATGAGAGCGGTGCAACTTTTATACACCCTGCATCATCTTATCAGATGTGTGGACTACCGTTCCAATGAAGAAACATGACTAAATATTAGTATTTATGAATCGAAATATCACTTTACTGCTATCTGCGCTGTTGACCATTCTGCTTTTTGCTTCCTCTTCGTGCGATAAGAATGAAAAGTTGCCCGACAACGGAGAGCTCCCCGATCCCATTGAGATATCGCTCCGCGGCGAAGAGGTGGAAATGTTGGAGGCGGACCAGCAGTTTACATTCGATTTTTTTACCCGTGTTTATGACGCGGAGAAGATAGGTCAGGACCGTAACTTCATGATCTCTCCCCTTAGCCTGAGCATGGCGCTTGCCATGACCCGCAACGGTGCTGAAGGCGAGACGGAGGCTGCCATGACGGAGACACTGAAACTGACACCCTTTAACGATGAAGAGGCGATCAACAGTTACTACAGCAAGCTGCGTGAAGCGTTGCTGGCGACCGATCCCTCCACCAAACTCTCCATCGCCAACTCCATCTGGACCAACAAACATATCGTGATCAAGCCGGCCTTTGTCGCCGCCAACCGTGATTACTTCCATTCCACGGTGGAGGCTGTCGACTTCGCCGATCCCGCCACGGTGGGGCGCATCAACCAATGGGCTGCCGACAACACGCAGCAACTTATTGACCACGTGCTGGATGAAACCGACCCTATGGCTCTGATGTACCTGCTGAATGCCATCTACTTCAAGGGGATCTGGACTTCTCAGTTCGACAAGAAGCAGACCCAAAAAGCATCCTTCACCTATGAGGAAGGACGTGTGAAGCAGGTGGACATGATGCAGCAGAAGGCAGAGTTCAATTATTCCGAAAATGAGACGATGCAGATGGTGGAGCTGCCCTACGGCAACCAGGCCTTCAGCATGCTGGTGCTGCTGCCCAAAGCCGGAAAGAAACTGACTGACATCAATCACATGCTGCGCGAGGGTTCCGCCTGGAGCACCCTGAACAGTGGCCTGAGAAGGGCAACGGTGAACCTGCACCTGCCACGCTTCAAGACCGAATACAACATCCGTCTGAACGACCTGCTGACCGATATGGGTATGGGGGTTGCCTTCGCACCCGGTCAGGCAGATTTTTCCCGCATGTCGGATCTGGAGGCTTTCATCTCATTCGTCGATCAGTTCACCTACATCAGCACCGACGAGGAGGGCACTGAGGCGGCAGCCGTCACGGTTGTAGGGGTAGAATTGACCTCTGTCGGGCCATCACGGGAAGTTACCTTTCATGCCAATCGTCCCTTCATCTACCTGATCCGGGAACACTCCACCGGTGCCATCCTCTTTATGGGCGCGGTCAAAAATTTTGATTGAGGGTTCTTGTTCATCCATTTTTTTTCGTAAAACTCCTACATTTCCTACATTTCCTACATTTCATTCATCTCGTTCATGCAGTTGAGTGGGATAAAGCAATAACTCTTTGCTGGTTTTTCGCCTGTTTTGGGAAGCTCATCCTGTATTCTAAGTTAATTGCACCCTTATACCCACTCCAATAATTATTGGAGTGGGTATAAGGGTGCAATAAGGGTACAATAAGGCTAGAGGCTCCCATTACCCTGCCATGTCATGTCATGGAGTTGCACAAAAAGGCGACAAAAATCGGGACAATACAGTACCCGCCGGTCGTCACGACCGGCGGGTACTGTGTTATTTGTCTTGCAATAACTGTGATGGAATGAGCCGGTTTATCTAATTGAAAAACAGTAGAGTTTGACAAAGTGGAAAACTTTTTGTCGTATATAGAAAATTAAAACACAGAAAATCAAATAGATAAAAAATAAAGTGGAAAACTTTTTGAATTGTTGATAAATAAACGTGGAATAATTTTGCAAAGTTGTAATGTTTCTGTAAACTTGCATAACCAAACTGATGCCGTTGACAATTTTGTCCGAATCTGTTGTGAAATTGGGAAAGCATAAACATCATCATATTACAGTATACATTCAAAAATCAACCAGCTGATGAAAAAAAAGAGATACACTTTCGACGAAGCTTACCAGGCCTCGTTGGAATATTTTAAGGGCGATGAGCTAGCCGCCAAGGTATGGGTGAGCAAGTACGCGCTGAAAGACAGCCAGGGGGAGATCTACGAGAAGACCCCTGCTGATATGCACCACCGCCTGGCGAGTGAGGTGGCACGCATCGAACAGAAATACGCCAATCCACTGAGTGAGCAGGAGCTGTTCGACCTGTTCGACCGTTTCCAATATATCATTCCGCAGGGGAGCCCCATGACCGGCATCGGTAACGACTTCCAGGTGGCATCACTCTCCAACTGCTTCGTGATTGGGATGGATGGCAATGCCGACTCCTACGGAGCGATCATCCGTGTGGATGAGGAGCAGGTGCAGCTCATGAAGCGCCGCGGCGGGGTGGGGCATGACCTCTCGCACATCCGCCCCAAGGGATCGCCTGTGAAGAACTCGGCCCTCACCTCCACGGGGCTGGTACCCTTCATGGAGCGTTACTCCAACTCCACACGTGAGGTTGCACAGGATGGTCGCCGCGGGGCACTGATGCTCAGCGTCTCGATCAAGCACCCCGACTCGGAGAACTTTATCGATGCCAAGCTGGAGCAGGGGAAGGTGACCGGTGCCAACATCTCGGTGAAGATCGATGATGACTTCATGGAGGCGGCTGCCACAGGCAAGCCTTATTTGCAGAAGTACCCCATCGATGCCGACAAGCCGAAATACGAGAAGACCATTGACGCGAAGGGATTGTGGGACAAGATCATCCACAACGCCTGGCGATCTGCCGAGCCGGGGGTACTCTTCTGGGATACAATCATCCGTGAATCGGTGCCCGACTGTTATGCCGACCTGGGCTTCAAGACCGTCTCTACCAACCCCTGCGGTGAGATTCCGCTCTGTCCCTACGACAGCTGCCGCCTGCTTGCAATCAACCTCTACTCCTACGTGGTGAATCCCTTCCGTGAAGATGCCCGGTTCGATTTCGAGCTTTTTGGCAAGCATGTGCAGCTGGCACAGCGCATCATGGATGACATCATCGACCTGGAGTCGGAGAAGATTGAACTGATCCTGAACAAGATCGATTCCGATCCCGAGTCGGAAGAGGTAAAAACATCAGAACGCAACCTCTGGCTGAAGATAAGGAAAAAGACCCTGCAAGGACGCCGTACCGGCGTGGGCATCACTGCCGAGGGGGATATGCTGGCTGCACTGGGCATTCGTTACGGCAGCGACGAGGGGAACGATTTCTCGGAGCAGGTGCATCGCGCCGTGGCGCTCAACGCCTACCGTTCGTCGGTGGAGATGGCCCGCGAAAGGGGGGCCTTCGAGATCTTCGATGCTGAAAGGGAGAAAAACAATCCTTTCATACTTCGCCTGAAAGAGGCAGACAATCAGCTGTATGAAGACATGATGAAGTATGGCAGACGCAACATCGCCTGTCTCACCATCGCCCCCACCGGCACCACCAGCCTGATGTCGCAGACCACCTCCGGCATCGAGCCGGTCTTCCTGCCGGTCTACACGCGCCGTCGCAAGGTGAACCCCAGCGACAAGGATGTGAAGATAGATTTCGTGGATGTGAACGGCGACTCCTGGGAGGAGTACACCGTGTTCCACCACAAGTTTGTCACCTGGATGGAAGCAAACGGTTACTCCACCACCAGGCGCTACAGCAAGCAGGAGGTGGAGGAGATGGTGGAGAAGTCGCCCTACTACAAGGCCACCTCGAACGATGTGGACTGGCTGCAGAAGGTGCAGATGCAGGGACGGGTGCAGAAGTGGGTGGACCACTCCATCAGCGTCACCATCAACCTGCCTGCCGATGTGACGGAAGAGCTGGTGGGCGAGCTCTACATGGAAGCCTGGAAGAGCGGCTGCAAGGGATGTACCGTATACCGTGACGGCTCTCGCGCCGGGGTGCTGATCGCGAACGACAAGGAGGAGAAAGAGGAGAAGGGCAAGGAGAAGGATGACGACTGTTACGAGATGCCCCAGATCGTCACCTCGCGACCCATCGAACTTGAGGCCGATGTGATCAAGTTCCAGAATAACAAGGAGAAGTGGATCGCCTTCATCGGATTGCTCAACGGCCGTCCCTATGAGATCTTTACCGGTATCAACGACGAGGATGATGGCATCATGATCCCTAAGAATGTCACCACCGGCAAGATCATCAAGGCTTACGACAACGACGGAAGGAAGCATTACGACTTCCAGTTCCAGAACCGGCGGGGCTACAAGGTGACCATCGAGGGGCTGGACGGAAAGTTCAACCCGGAGTTCTGGAATTATGCCAAACTGATCTCAGGAGTGTTGCGCTACGGCATGCCCATCGACCAGGTGATCAAGCTGGTGTCGGGTCTTGAGCTGGACAGCGAGACCATCAACACCTGGAAGAACGGTGTGGAGCGGGCACTGAAAAAATATCTGCCCAACGAAACCGAAGCCAAGGGACAGAAGTGCCCCGTTTGCGGGCACGAGTCGCTGGTCTACGAGGAGGGGTGTCTGAAATGCCGCAACTGCGGTGCTTCCAAGTGCGGGTAAAATCTTCATGATTCACTTATAGAGCGGTGAAAAGATCAATTCTGTTCCTTAAAAGAGGAAACCGATAATTCAAAAAGGGGGTGTCGATCGAAACCCCCTTTTTGGTTCACCACTGTCTTCTTTTCTCGGTGATACGCTACACCGCCAGCACCCTCATCAGGACACACTTAAAATGATGTTATCCCAGAAAATAACAGTGAAAATGGTCGAATTTGATATCTCCGCTCTATCGACATCATGTCTGTATAAGAAAGAAAACAAAACTTTTTTTATTCAATAGATTTTGCGCTGATAGGCGAAAACTCCATTTCGAAGAACGTGGAACCCGGGCATACGTTTAATGATGTCGCCAAGTGTGATGTCGTTTTCTTTAGCAAATGAGGATGCAAGATAGCGTGTAGTATCTCCCACACCCGATATCCTGGCTGATTTTATCAACACTTCATTCAATTGGATTGACTCCTCAACCAAAAGAAAAGAATAATCGGTTTTATTCTCGTCCAGCAGTATTGTTTGCGTTGCGTATCCCATCAAGCGGGCACGAATAAAGTGTGCATTTGCCATATCCACGTTTTTCAGGAAGAAATTACCTGAATTATCTGTTATGGCATAGGTAATCACATCACTTTCATCTTCAGAGGTGATTGTGATTACCACGCTCGACAAATTGCCCGCATCATCCCTAACCTATCCTTTTATATCCATAGTTTGCGATTTTAAAGAAGTAGATAACAGCATAAAAAAACAAAAAGAGGTCGGTAATACGTCTCATAACCAACTTGTTTAAAAATCTCTTTCCAAGAAATTATATCTCGCACCACCGCTCGCCGGTATAAAGTCCGATTCATTTTTTTTGGGTGAATTTGCCTCCAAATATCGAACCCAGCCAATATTGGATGCTTTGGCGTTGGTGCGCAAAAAGGTTATCCGGTCGGTACGGGTATATTTTCGGGCGCCGTATTCAATATATTCTATGGGTTCTCTGGTATTTTCCAGGCCGCTTATTTCAAAAGTGTAATGCCCTTTGGTGTCTTGGATGCTCATTATCAATCCGGGGAGCCCTGAAAATTTCCATGGACCGGCGTTCCCTACAATCGAAACAGGTGTGAAACTATTACCGATAAAGAACTTAGAAGTTTAAATTCATTTTTATCATAATCTCCCGGGGTCTCATGGTACGTGTAATGCGCGATTTATAGAAATCTACGACATTCTCAAAAACATAATGCGTCTGGTTTGTTAAATTTCTTATTTCCAAGCTGATATCCATCTTTTTAAATCTATATAAAACATTAAAATTAGCGAAATAGTAATTTACCTTTTTCGTGCGAAAAAGGTCCTGTTTTATACCAACTTGTATATTGGTGCAAGGAAAAAAGTAAGTGGATAGCGAGTGTTGAAAATAGGATGTTGAAAAATTATTATTTCCTGTATCGTTCCCTGCAAGCATATTATTGATATATCTCAGTTCATATTCATTATTGAACCATTTTCGGGGTTGTATTGTCACACCTAAATTTATCGAATAGGATTTACTGGAAAAATCAGTTTGCCGGTTTTGTACTATATATGTATACTCACTTTCTTTATAAAACCCATTCAAAAAGAGTTTCGTGTTCCACCAGCCAAACATTTTAGATCCACTTATTCCCAGTATGGGAGAATAAATATTATTTTTCGTGAACAGTGACTCGTTTTGTTGGAAAAGGTCATCTATAAAGAATGTTTTATTTATTAAATGACGTTTCATGATGGAATACCCTGCTGACCCTTCCATGAAAAAACCTTTTACAGGGTTTCTGTATATCAAAGATAATACATATTTATGAGAAAGACTTTGTGTTGGTTTTCCGGTGAAAGAGTTCAGGATCCTATAATTGATAAATATTGTTTGAGGATATAATGTTCGAATGTCTGCAATATTATCCGTCACTTGTCCCTTTAAGGATAGCGTCAACCAATTAGAGGGATAATATTTTAACCCGGCAGAAGGAAGAAAATGAACGAAAGTGTACCCGTTTTGCAACGAATCCTTATTTTGTATCGTTACAGATGAATGTTTTAGTAATAAATTGAAGTAATAATCCAACTTATCGGATTTGTATCCCATTTGCGTCTCAACATATGAAGTGATATTTTTGAAAGCCGCATCGTTTTCATGATCCAGGATATCTATTAATGCCGGTGGATGTGAGAGAGAGTTTAACCTCTGGGAGGTAAAATCAACTCCTATATTATTTTTTATCTGATATTTGTTAAGTTGAAAGGTATATGATACCTGATTGGAAGTAGTCATATTTTTTAATGCATATTCTTGTGTATAAGGATGCGTTTTAGATGCATCTCCTATCTGAAACGATGCAAAGTGTGATAAAGTAGCGAGCTGAGTAAGTGAGGTCGCTTCCAGACGTCCTTTTTTTCGAGGAATAACTATCCTAAAATCGTTTCGCAACAATTGTTGAGGTAGATTATATTTTTCTTCAATGTCATATTGATGTGTAACAATTCGATTGTGTTGTTCAGCCCAAATGATATTGGAAGACAATTTATTACTCAAATAAAAGTTGTCAGCATTGTGGGTGTAAGAAAGCTCACCCTCCAGCTTGTTTTGGTAACTATTACTCTTTTTTAATTCCTGAATAATCAATGTAGAATCAACATCCAGAACAGCCGACACTTCCGAATCCAACTGTTGCCTTTCTTTGTTTTTCAAGTAACTGATTTGATATCTTAAATTTTTGTCTTCAGAAAGCTTCCAGATCTGGTTGGATGTGATAAGGTGCGAGGCATTCAATTGATATTTTTTCTTATCCATAGGGAGAGAGGATATCATGCTCGGTTGAAACAGTCCTCTCTCCACTTTTGGCATTCGTGCATCTATGATAATCTCGGAAATAGTTGCCGGAGAAGATAGCTCGGATGCTATATCCTCTCCGGTGCTGTTGTTTTTATACATGCTTAGATTTTGAGCACTTTTCCCAAAAGACATAGCCATGAGCCTATTGTCCCAAAGGGTAAGTGGCAGCCCAACACCAAAATCAACCGAGAATAGCCATCGCTGTTTTGCCCCTTCATTAAGCACCAAATTTATCGCCGCCTGTTCACCAAATGTTTTACCCCTCAGGCTCTTTACCGGTTCATGCTGTTGCAATACCTGCACATATTCCACGTAATCAGCTTTTAAATTATTGGAGGCGAGTTTATATTTTTCATCAAGCAAGTCTACACCTTCAATATAAAATTTGTTGATGGGCTCTCCCTGATAATAAATAGTACCTTCATCTGTGACCCGGATACCCGGCATGTTGCGTAAAACATCGGCGATACTCCTATCTTGAGCCATTTTAAACCGGGCCACGTTATAGATTAGCGTATCTCCCTGCTCCTTTATGGGGTGCGATATTATTTCTACTTCCGGCAATGGTATTTCCGTGGGTGTTAATTCAATAATGGTATTTGATTTAAAGATACGTAACAGGTTCTTTTGCTCCATGTAGCCAAGATAAGAGAATACGATGCTATGCCCATCCACAATGCTTTTCTTATTCAATTCAATGCTAAAAGTCCCATTTTCATCAGAATAAACATAATCTATTATTGCATCGTTTAAGTCAAGAATATAGACGGATGCCCCGCTAATCCCTATTTTAGTGTTAGAATCAATAATCCGTCCTTCAATATTAACTGTTTGGGACAAACATACATTCAGAAAGGATAAACAGAAAAGGAGGAGTAGCACCCAATATTTAGGCATAGATAAAATATTATTTACTTAACTCTATTGGTAGATAGGCATCTGATCGAATACCTTCCTTGCTTCTCTCCCCCGGCGTAGAAATGCCTTCAATTTTAACGCCAAGACTTTGGGCTATAAAATTGAGAGGATCTGTTACGAAGGAATATTGAATTTTAAGAAAATCTTTTTTCGATATTTTGTGGAACCCTTTAACGTCGTATATGATATCTTCAGGAGTCAATAGTTTTTCAAATCCTGTAGCTTCAAAAACATAATGATTATTTGTATCGTGTAACTTCAGGATTAGGCCTGGTAAACCTCTAAATTTATAGGGTCCATACTTAATTGGGATTTCAGTTGTAAACCAAGCTTCGTAATTTCGACCCATGTAAGTACAGGTGGCTTTCTGGCAATTATATTTCAAGATCAATTTCTTTTCAGATGTGATAGTCCATTGGATGGGCAATAAATCTTCTTCGTAATAATAGTTGTTTCTTCGTCCAACCAGTTCATCCTGGTACGTTATCTTTCCATTTGGATAATTCGTATACACTTTGTAGTTATTCACTCCTTTGGGAGATTCTTTAATCTTGTTCATATCGAAAGTCCCGCTTTCCTGCATTTTTCTTTTATATGCATCCTTTTCTTTTTTCCGCGAACTGTAAAAAACAACCGAGTTTTCACCTATATCCAAATTCATGAAGTCTGTAGTGAAATAATTCGCATCAAGCGTATCTTTCAATGTTGTATTTTTGTATTGGCATCGGTATACCGCTTTATCAATTACCGTTTGAGAGAAAACTCTTTGAGACATCAGATTTGTCACAACCAATACAGCAATAACAAGATAAAATTTTTTTTCATGCATAACAAGATAAATTTTAATTTTACAATTTAACTTAAAGCAGAAGGACAAGATCCAGATATACGGATCTTATCCTTCTTTCTTATAAACTTATGGGCAAAGACTTTCCAATGCATCTACCGTCTCTATTACATCTTCCATAGTTTCACATCCTATTACGTTATAGGTTGCACCACATGAAGTTGTAACATAAAATGCATTTGCAGCAAAAGCAATTAATGATAATGCTGCAATCAGAATCGTTTTCTTTATATTAAACTTTTTCATACATTATATGATATTATACTTTATAAATGATGGAATAATATTCTATTTTAATACAGTTAAAACTGCACCACCATAATTGTTACTATTCTTCACTTTCGGAGGCATCCGGAAAATTAACTATACCCAAACCCGTGGGTGTTTGAATTTACCGTGTTTTTGTTATCTTTGCAGCGCCTTTCTTTGTTAGTTTAGTGATACTTCCTGTGAGCTTGCTTTCATTTTGGTAGTTTTCGCTTTCCTGGCGAGGGAAGGCTTTTTTTAGCTGTCAATCTTTTTGGATTTCAAGCATTTAGTTGGCGGGTTCTGAGTCCGCTTTTTCTTGTTACTTTTTTTCATTGATAAAACTTACCGTTAATCATATCCTTCATGATTAGTTCTTGCTCAAAATATCACAAATATTTTGAGTGATACATTTGATCAAACGCGATAAAGAGCACTTTGAAATAGACTTGCTGCAAAATTTACGAAGTATTGCGCCATTCTCCCTTTCCATGGAATTGAGCATTGAGATATTAGATGAAGGAGAGGGGTATATGTTTTTTTAAAAGTTAGGAGGCAAATCCAATCTTTTTTTGGAGGTTTTCTAACAATGCCTCGTGATGTGTAGTCCATTGCTTTGAAATTAAAAGTATAAGAATAGAATAAAAAAAAATTGAAAGTATTCTACAAACATATTAAACAGAACGGTATATCATATCAATATTAATATAATAAATAATAATAAAGATTAAATATTGAATATATGTCTTAAATATGTAATTATTGTGTCCGTTTTGTTTATTTCATCACATACAAAAATTAGGCGATAAAATGATTATACCAAATGTTTTACCGAATGAAGGGTTGTTGTATCAGTTTTTTGTGAAGATCTCAGAACCTTTCCAACCCTTTTTACTAATTTTGGGGTATGGAGGATAGTTACAAAACCATTGAATATCCGGCAGAGGGGTATCTCACCGAGAAGAAGAGCAAGTTTATCTCGCACATTGTTCCGGTGAAGAGCGCTGAGGAGGTGAAGGAGATCGTTGAGGAGCATCGCAAGAAATATTACGATGCACGCCATGTCTGCTGGGCTTACATGCTGGGGTGGGAGCGGGATGAGTTTCGTGCTAACGACGACGGCGAGCCGTCAGGTACGGCCGGTAAGCCGATTCTGGGGCAGATCAATTCGGCAGAACTGACCGATGTGCTGATCCTGGTGGTGCGTTATTTTGGTGGTACGCTGCTGGGCACCGGTGGATTGATTAGGGCATACAAGGAGGCGGCAACTGATGCAATAGCCAATGCAGTGATCGTGGAGAAAACAGTGGATGATCTTATAACACTCTCATTTGAATATCCGTTGCTGAATGATGTGATGCGTGTGTTGAAACAGTTTGACTCGGTCCGATGGACACAGGATTTCAGGGAGAGCTGCCGTATGGATCTTTCCATTCGCCTGTCACTCTCCGCCCGTTTGCGGGAACAACTCTCCCTACTGCACGGGGTGGAGGTTTCATCACCTGAGCAGGGATAGAACAAACTGTGGAACAACAGCAATATAGGTGTGGTCTGATCCATCAAAAAGCCTTAATAAACAAGGAAATTATAAAAAAAAGTGTTGTTCCTGTGGCAAAATTACTACTTTTGCACCCGAAATGAGCAACCATTGCACATTGATATTGAAAGAAACAGCATCTGAATGGAAAAAAACCTGGTCATAGTAGAGTCACCCGCCAAAGCAAAAACAATCGAAAAGTTTCTCGGAAAGGATTTTCATGTGATGTCGAGCTACGGACACATCCGTGATCTGAAGAAAAAGGATTTCAGCATCGACATCGAGAACGGCTTCATACCCGTGTATGAGATTCCTGCCGACAAAAAGAAGGTGGTAACAGAGCTCAAGGCCGCGGCTAAGAAGGCCGAGACGGTATGGCTCGCCTCCGATGAGGACCGCGAGGGGGAGGCCATCTCATGGCATCTCTTCGATGCCCTGGAGCTGAAGGAGGAGCAGACCAAACGGATTGTTTTTCATGAGATCACCAAAAATGCCATCCAGGAAGCGATTCAGCATCCAAGGAAGATTGACCAGCACCTGGTGGATGCACAGCAGGCACGACGTGTGCTGGACCGCATCGTAGGCTTTGAACTCTCTCCGGTGCTCTGGCGCAAGATCAAGCCAGCCCTTTCGGCCGGTCGCGTGCAGTCGGTCGCGGTGCGGCTCATCGTGGAGCGGGAGCGTGAGATACAGCAGTTCACCTCTGAAGCTGCCTATCGTGTCGTAGCCCTCTTCACCAAGGAGGAGGAGGGGCAGCAGTACCAGATCCGAGCTGAGTACAACAAGCGTCTCAAGAGCAAGGAGGAGGCACTGGCCCTGCTAGAGCAGTTGAAAGCATCAACCTTCACCATCGATGAGGTGGTGACGAAGCCGGCGAAGAAAACGCCCGCAGCGCCCTTCACCACCTCCACCCTGCAACAGGAGGCATCGCGCAAACTGGGCTTCTCGGTGGGACAGACCATGATGGTGGCCCAGCGGCTCTATGAAGCGGGTAAGATCACCTACATGCGTACCGACAGTGTCAACCTTTCAGGGCTTGCCATCGGTACAGCCAAGACCGAGATTCATGATCTTTACGGTGAAAAGTACCACAAGGTACGTCAATATACGACCAAGTCGAAGGGTGCCCAGGAGGCGCACGAGGCAATTCGACCCACTTACCTGAGTGAGCATGAGGTGTCGGGTACCTCCCAGGAGAAAAAGCTCTATGAGCTGATCTGGAAGCGTACCATCGCCTCTCAGATGGCAGATGCCGAGCTGGAGCGCACCACGGTAAACATCGGCATCTCCAATGCAGAGGGACGTTTCACGGCCAACGGTGAGGTGATCAAGTTCGATGGTTTCCTGCGTGTTTACCTCGAGGGTACCGACGATGAGAACGGCGAGAAGGAGGAGGGTATCCTGCCCCCGATGCATCAGGGTGAACAGCTTGAGATGACGGAGACCACCGCCACGGAGCGTTTCACACAACGACCGCCGCGCTATACCGAGGCTGCCCTGGTACGCAAGATGGAGGAGCTGGGCATCGGTCGTCCCTCTACCTATGCCCCTACCATCTCCACCATCGTCAACCGCGAGTATGTGGAGAAAGGGAGCGTGGAGGGGCAGGAGCGAAGCTACAATGTGCTCACCCTCAAAAAGGGGGCCATTAAGGACACGGTGAAAAAGGAGATTACCGGTGCCGACAAGAACAAGCTGGTGCCCACCGACATCGGGATGGTGGTGAACGACTTCCTGGTGGAGTACTTCCCCTCGGTGATCGACTACAACTTCACCGCGAAGGTGGAGAAGGAGTTCGACGAGATTGCCGAAGGAAAGGTGCAGTGGAACGAACAGATCGCTGCCTTCTACAAGCTGTTTCACCCTATCGTGGAGGAGACGGCACAGATGCGTATGGAACACAAGGCGGGAGAACGGGTACTGGGAACAGACCCCAAGACAGGTAAACAGGTGTCGGTGAAGATAGGGCGCTACGGTGCCATGGCTCAGATCGGCACGACCGACGACGAGGAGAAGCCGCAGTTTGCCTCCCTGCAGAAGACACAATCGATCGAGACCATCACCCTGGAGGAGACACTGAAGCTGTTTGAGCTGCCGCGCACCCTGGGTGCTTTCCGGGAAAAGGATGTGGTTGTAGGCGTGGGCCGTTTCGGACCCTATATCCGCCACAACAATAAGTTTGTCTCACTGCCCAAGGGTGTTGATCCGTTGGAGATTGAACTGGAAGAGGCGATCGTCTTGATTGAAGCCAAAGAGCAGAAAGACCGGGAGAAACTCATCCTCAGTTTTGAAGAGGAGCCTGATTTGCAGGTGCTTAACGGGCGGTACGGTCCTTACATCACCTATCAGAAGGGGAACTACAAGATTCCGAAAGGTGTGAAACCGGAGGAGCTGACCCTCGAGGAGTGCCGTACGATCATTGAGGAGGCCGACAAGGAAGGGAAGGCCACCGGCAGGGGGCGCAGGGGTGCTTCAGCAAAGAAAGCCGCCACGACAGCCGCGGCCGGCAAAAGCAGCGCTAAGAAAAGCAGTACAAAAAAGAGTAGTGCGAAAAAGAGCACCACCAAGAAGAGTACTGCAAAAAAGAGTACGACAGCCAAAGCAACTGCTGCCAAAAAAAGCGATAGCGCAAAAGGTGAATAGGTGTAACAGCATTGCAATCTCTTTTAGATGATCACTGAGATACGTCATACAAAAGTAGAACAGTTGGCCGAAGTCATGGAGGTTTACGCCGCCGCGCGTGCTTTCATGCAGCAGCATGGCAATCCCACTCAGTGGGGCGATCATTATCCTTCCGAAGCGTTTATCCGTGAGGAGATTGCCTCCGGGCACAGTTTCGTTTGCCTGAACGAACGGGGTGTGGTTGTCGGTACCTTCTGTTTCATTTTGGGTGATGATCCTACCTATCAACAGATCTTTGAGGGTTCATGGCTCAACGATGAGCCTTACGGCACGTTGCACCGCATCGCTTCTTCCGGCAAAGAGAAAGGGGTCACGCGTGCCTGTTTTGAATGGAGCTTCAGCCAATGCCCCAACATTCGGGTTGATACCCATCGCGACAACCGGGTGATGCAGCAGATCATCGCATCACAAGGGTTCACCTATTGCGGTATCATCTATGTGAGCGACGGTTCCCCACGGCTAGCCTATCAGAAATCACTTCTGCCATGAGACATCTCCTGTTGACATTGTTCTTTTTCGGTTGCACGCTCCTGTTGCGGGGAGCAGAGGTGGGAATCGCTTCTTCCCTCGACATCAGCATCGACTACAGCAGGGATCCCTTTTATCAGGAGATATGGTTCTGGTCCCTGGTTGCTCTTTTCTTTCTGCTGCTGTTGGTGTTGCTGATCCGTGGTGGCAGGAGAACGAAGAAAGAGGATGCGAAGCTAAGCGGAATAGAGGAGCAGTCCGGCCACACCGGAGAGCAGAATCAGTAAGATGGGGTCCACCTTCTTCAGCGAGGCTGCCAACACCACACCAAAGATGATCCAGCTCTTGTAATCGATGAAATTGTAGCCGTTCATCAGCATCAGTGCTGCTGAGGCTATCAGCCCGATGATGGCCGGTTTCAGCACCGAAAGGGATGCCTGCATCCAGGCATTGTTCTTCAGTCGAAAGAAGAAGGTGCTAACCAATGTCATCAATACGAGTGATGGAAGGCTTACCGCCAGGGTGGCAATTGCAGATCCCACCACTCCATAGCCGGTCGCAAATCCCATCTCTGTAACGGCAGAGTAGCCGATATAGGTGGCCGAGTTGAAGGCAATGGGTCCCGGTGTGGTTTGTGAGATGGCCACGATATTGGTGAAATCGGACACAGTGATCCATCCGTGCAGATCTACCACCTCCTGCTGAATCAGCGGCAACATGGCATAGCCGCCACCGAAGCCAAAGAGTCCGATCTTGAAGAAGGAGAGAAAGAGGGCGATATAAAGATCAATCAATTCCATTTATTTCTTCATCACTTTTTTAAGATAAACGAGGTGTGTGATCCCCATCAGGATGGCCGCCAGGATGATCCATACCGGTGAGATCTTCAGCAGCCAAACGGCAAGAGCCACTACCACCGGTATCCATATGTTCTTTTTGCTCACTCCTGCCGAGCGTCCCAGTCCCAGTAAAGGGGCGGCGATGAGTGCCACCACGGCGGGACGAATACCCTTGAAGATGCGTTCCACGAAGGGGTTGTCGCTGAACTGTGAGAAGAGGATGGCGATGAACAGGATGAAGATGAAGGAGGGGAGGATGATGCCGGCGGCACTGAAAAGACTTCCTTTAAAGCCCAGCCGCTTGTTGCCCACGAAGAGGGCGGTGTTAAGTGCAATGGGACCCGGGATGGACTGGGCAATGGCGAGCATATCCATGAATTCATCGTCGTTGAGCCATCTTTTTTTCTTTACCACCTGGTTCCGGATGAGTGGGATCATGGCATAGCCGCCACCAAAGGTGAAAGCGCCGATCTTGAAAAAGACCAGAAACAGTTCCCCATATTTTCTGATGTTTGGCATAGAACGACCCATAAAAAGTGAAAAGCAGTCTGCACGATAGTGTTATCTGCTGCAGATCTGCTTTCTATAAGAAGCCGCATCGGTGGAATAAGACGAAACTCCTTGTGACAGGATTTGAGTGTTTCGGTATCTTTGTAATCCGCTGTTCATCCGAAGATGAATCCCGAGGGCTGCGGCCCGCCATTGACACCAAAAACGTGACTCGGTTTCTAAAATGTAATTGATGAGTTTCCCAATCGACCAATGCGGCAATTACTCATTCAACTTGTAGGTCAAAGATAAGAAACAGGAGTGGAATAACCAAATATTCCGGTCTTTTTTTCACCTCTTTGCCACATATTCCCCGTTTTTTAACAAGCGGCCGTGTTGCTGATCACCGGTCAGATTTCTTTCAGAAACCGGGTAATATCCTGATCCGACACCTCGTGGTTGGTGAGGTCGCCTGATAGGTATTGGTCGTAAGCGGCCATATCGACCAGTCCGTGGCCGGAGAGGTTGAAGAGGATCACCTTCTGCTTGCCTTCCTCCTTTGCCTGGTTGGCTTCGCGGATGGCAGCTGCGATGGCGTGGGTTGACTCCGGTGCTGGGATGATCCCTTCCGTTTGTGCGAAGAGAACGCCCGCCTCGAAGGTCTCCAGCTGTTTGATGTCGATCGCCTCGATATAGCCATCCTTGAGCAGCTGGCTCACGATGCTGCCGGCACCATGGTAGCGCAGTCCCCCGGCGTGGATGTTGGCAGGTGCAAACTTATGTCCCAGTGTGTACATCGGAATGAGGGGGGTGTAGCCGGTCTCGTCGCCGAAGTCGTACTGAAAACGGCCGCGTGTGAGCTTGGGGCAGCTTGCCGGCTCGGCAGCCACGAAGCGGGTGCTGGCTTTACCCTCGAAGTTGTGACGCATAAAAGGAAAAGAGATGCCAGAGAAGTTGGAGCCGCCACCGAAGCAGCCAATCACCACGTCGGGATACTCTCCCGCCATGGCCATCTGTTTCTCCGCCTCCAGGCCGATGATGGTCTGATGCAGTGAAACATGGTTCAGCACACTGCCCAGTGCATACTTGCAGTTTGGGGTCTGCATCGCCAGTTCAATCGCTTCGGAGATGGCGGTACCGAGGCTTCCCTGGTAGTTGGGGTGTTCTGTGATGATCTTGCGACCTGCCTTTGTGGACATGCTGGGTGAGGCGATCACTTGGGCACCCCATGTCTGCATCAGTGAGCGACGGTAGGGTTTTTGTTCGTAGCTGATCTTCACCATGTAGACCGCCAGCTCAAGACCAAACATCTTAGTGGCCAGCGCCAGGGCGGTACCCCATTGTCCGGCACCGGTCTCGGTGGTGATGTTGGTGATGCCCTCTATCTTGTTGTAGTAAGCCTGGGGAAGTGCCGAATTGAGCTTGTGTGATCCCACCGGGCTGACGCTCTCGTTCTTGAAGTAGATGTGCGCGGGTGTGTCGAGTGCCTTCTCCAGTCCCATGGCACGCACCAGCGGTGAGGGACGGTAGATCTTGTACTTCTCACGCACCGCTTCGGGGATATCAATCCATGCGTCGCTCTGGTTCACCTCCTGGCGTGACAGCTCCTCGGCGAAGAGGGGGTAGAGATCCTCCGCCTTGAGCGGCTCTCTGGTGCCCGGGTTGATCATCGGCAGCGGCTTGTTCTTCATTTCAGCGGTGATGTTGTACCACTTCTCGGGGATCTCTGCTTCGGAGAGCAGGAATTTCTTTCTTTCTTCCATCATTTTATCAGTATCGGTTATTATTCTATTGTTATTGAATGCGTGTGAGTTGGTTGGTACGAATGTTCTCCTCCACGATGGCATCAATCACTGCCACTGCCACCATGTTCACGATGTCGCGCACGGGTGTCTCCACGTCAAGGATATGTACCGGCTTGTTGAGCCCCATCTGAATGGGTCCGATGATGTCGTTCATACCGCACTCCTTGAGCAGCTTGTAGGCTGCATTGGCGGAGCTGAGGTTGGGGAAGACTAGCGTGTTGACCTCCCTGTCGTGCAGCCTGGAGAAGGGATACTTCCTGTCGCGCAGCTGTTTGTTCAGTGCATAGTTGACCTGCATCTCACCGTCGATCACCATCTCCGGGTAGCGTTCGTGCAATGTGTCCACCACCTGGTGTACGCTGGCAGGGCTGCCCACCGTGTCGGCACCGAAGTTGGAGTAGGAGAGCATGGCGATGACCGGTTCCTGGTTGAAGAACTTGACCGTGGCGTTGGCCAGGCGGGCGATGTCGATCAGCGCCTCGCTGTCGGGGTGTCGGTTGAAGAGGGTGTCGGCAAGAAAGAGCATCCCTCTCTTGGTGTTGACGATGTGCATGGCGCCGATGTGATTCAATCCCTCGCGGATGCCAATCACCTCTTTCGCAATATCGGTGGTTTGCTGGTACTTGCTGAAGACACCGGTGATCATGGCGTCAGCCTCACCGGTCTCGACCATCATCATGCCGAAGTAGTTGCGTTCGAACATCTTCTCGGCTGCCTCCTCGAGGGTCATCCCCTGACGGTTTCTCTTTTCTGTGAGCAGGGTTGCATAGTGCATACGTCGTTGTTCCTCACGGTCGTGCCGCAGGTTCACGATCTCAATTCCCTCGAGACTGATCTGGTTCTCCCTTGCCATGTTGGCAATCTTCTCTTCGTTACCTAGCAGGATGGGATGGCAGATGCCCTCAGCGTAGGCTGCCTCGGCTGCCTTGAGCATGTTGAGGTGGTTCGACTCGGAGAAGACAACCCGTTTTGGTTGCTGCCGCCCCATCTCGAACATCCGGCGGATCATCTTGTTGTCGAGTCCCATCAGGTCGCGCAGCTTATGGTCGTAAGCCTCCCAATCGGTGATGGGCTTGCGTGCCACCCCTGAGGCCATGGCTGCTTTTGCCACGGCAGGTGCCACCGTAGTGAGCAGGCGCGGGTCGAGTGGCTTGGGAATGATGTACTCCCTGCCGAAGCTGAGTTTCTTCACGCTGTAAGCTTCATTTACCACATCGGGTACCGCCTTCTTGGTGAGCTCAGCCAGGGCATATACCGTGGCTATTTTCATCTCTTCGTTGATCGAAGTGGCTTGCACATCGAGTGCACCACGGAAGATATAGGGAAATCCCAGGACGTTGTTGATCTGGTTGGGATAATCGGAACGACCGGTCGCGAAGATGATGTCTTCGCGGGCCGACATCGCCCGTTCGTAAGAGATCTCCGGGTTGGGGTTGGCCAGTGCAAAGACGATCGGGTTGTCGTTCATGGAACGAAGCATCTCCTCATTCAATACATCTGCCACTGAGAGACCGAGGAACATGTCAGCTCCTTTCAGCGCCTCTTCGAGAGTATGGATGTCTCGGTCAGTGGCAAAGGGGCGCTTGCGGTCGTTCAGGTCGCTGCGGTTGGTGTGGATCACCCCCCGGGAGTCGAGCATCACGATATTTTCCTTCCGGGCGCCCAGGGCCATGTAGAGCCTGGTGCAGGAGTTGGCTGCAGCCCCGGCACCGTTGACCACGATCTGCAGCTCTTCTATTTTCTTTCCGTTCAGCTCGAGGGCGTTGAGCAGACCACAGGCAGAGATGATGGCGGTGCCATGCTGGTCGTCGTGCATGATGGGGATTTCGAGTTCACTTTTGAGTCGCTCTTCGATCTCGAAGCACTCCGGTGCCTTGATATCTTCCAGATTGATGCCTCCAAAAGTGGTGGCAATGGCCTTGACCACCTGGATGAATTTTTCAGGATCTTTTTCGTTCACCTCGATGTCGAAGACATCGATGCCAGCGAAGATCTTGAAGAGGAGTCCTTTGCCCTCCATCACCGGTTTACCGGCAAGTGGACCGATGTCGCCCAGCCCCAGTACGGCAGTGCCGTTTGAGATCACCGCCACCAGGTTGCCCTTCGAGGTGTAGTCGTAGGCCACCTGCGGGTTCTTCTCAATTTCAAGGCAGGGTTCGGCAACACCCGGTGAGTAGGCCAGTGAGAGGTCCCGTTGCGAACTGTAGGGCTTGGTAGGTACTACTTCTATTTTACCGGGACGCCCCTGTGCATGATAGGCAAGTGCATCGTCCCTAAGTTTGTTTTTTGTCATTTTGATGGAATTTGTGCAGATTGTTTAATAACCTGTACAAAATTATAAAATAATTGTGATAATTTATAATTATTGTTCCGCTTCCTTCGTCACATCCATCATAAAGTGGTAAAGATCTGCTACCTCTGTGAAATCCTCCATCAGCTGCAGGGCGATGGCTGTGCTGTAAATCCGTGGATCGTTCACTGAAATCCGTTTGAGCAGGTAGCAGCTTTTCCGCTGTATCCAGGGTTGGAAGAATTCGGGCAGTTCACTGGGCAGAGCTCTTTTATAGGGTTCTCCTTCCACCGTGAAACCAACAGAATTGGCTTTCAATGCCATCTCCCGAAAAGAATCAGAACTGTAGGAAATCTCCTCCCGGAATGCATCCATGATCTTCCGCTTCGGTGCATAGAGCCCCATGCCATAAATAAACTCTTCCGTGCCCAGTTCCGCGAAGAAGCCGGGATAATCTTCCCAGTTGGTCGCTTTTTGCTGGAAGTTGAGCCACATCGAGCTCTTGTAGGGCTCCTTGTTGGGTGAGAAACGAATGTCGCGATAGATGCGTGAGAGCATTTTCGCAGGTCTCAGCTCAAAGAGGGGATCGATGTTGTGCATCGCCGGAGAGAGCATCAGGGCAAGAGCCCTGAAGGGTTTCAGGAGGGACTCCTGATAGATTTCCTTTCGCTCGTTGAACCATTCGCGATCGTTGTTCTCCTTCAGTTCACGCAAAAATGAAATGGTTTCATGGGTGAATCCGTTGAAAGGAGTGATGCGTTCCATCAATTCAATATCTGGTAAGAGGTGGCGGCAATATGGTAGGTTGGCACCGCACTATCCTCCTCCTCACAATGGCCACTTACCGTGCTGTCGTTCAACGCTGCACCATGCTCATGGAGCGTAGCAGTGATTTCAGTCGGATCCTCCTCCAGAATCCCAATCACCCTCACCATCTTTCCCTCAGCGAGGGGGTCAAACTTGCCCAGGGTGGCGTCTGATTCGGCACGCAGGGTGGCTGAGTTGTCGTTGCCCTTCAGGAAGAGTTTCATGCCGCTTTTGCTGCAGACATGGGTGCAGAGCCCCTCTACGATCACTGTTTCTCCGGTAAGCGATAGCGTGTTGACCATCAGTTCATCAACATTCATTAATTTTTGTTTACTGCCCTCGTTGCATTGCGTGAAAACCAGTAGCGGAAAGATGATGAAGAAAATGCGAAGAAAAGCTGACACTTGTTTCATATGTTTCTCAAATTTTAATAATTTTACCCTTCAAAGATAAGGATTATTTCAGGCTCTCTGAAAAAAATGAATCTTTTGACGGGAAAAAAAGATTCATTCATCGTGTAAATGAGATGCGTTCATCGATATTTGGTTGCATAGAACAATGCTTAATTTGTGACATCATCGGTTGGTGTGGTGTAAAGTTTGTTAAACCGTGAAAACTGATTTGTGTTTTTGGGTTTTCCGTGTTACTTTTGTGCCTTTAAAAATTAGGTTATTGATGGAATTGCGAGACAGAATCATAGAAAAAGCAGGAAATCTTTTTATCCAGTATGGAGTCAAAAACAGTTCGATGGATGAGATCGCCACATCGTTGGGCATCTCTAAGCGAACCATCTACGAAAACTTCAGGGATAAGGAGGATCTGCTCATTTCGTTTCTTCAGAAGACATGGGACGAACGCAATGCCCATTTTGCCACCTATCTTACCGGTGATTACAACGTGATCAGGGTGTTCCTGAGGGTTATCGAAGCGCAACAGAACCTGCCGCTGGCCAACGTGAAATTCTTTGAGGACATCCAGAAATATTATCCACAGGCAGCGAAGCTGATCAAGGAGGATGTGGCCAAAAACAACATCTTTCTGTGTGAATTCCTCCGCAAGGGAATTGCACAAGGATACATCCGGAGCAACCTGAATGTGGAGGTGACCGCATTCCTGGTGGAAGACGGGACACAGACCTACATTCGTGCCTCTTATCTTGAAAAACCTCCCTTCTCATTCCAGGAGTTGTTCTTCACCATGATGATCAACTTCATCAGGGGTATCTCCACCGAGAAGGGAATCAGGATCATTGACCAATACTTGTCAGATCAGGAACAGAATACAGAAAACTAATTAAATAAAGATGAAAAGCGTGATAAAGAATCAGTTTAGATCATTCCGATTGTTGTCGGTTCTGCTGTTGGCTGCTGCTACCACTATGTCAGGTATCCATGCCCAGTCGAATGACACTCTCTCCATTGATCTGCCCATGGCACTCGAGATTGCACTCAGTGAGAATCCCAAAGTGAAGGTTGCCGACATGGAGATCACCAAGAAAGAGTATGCGAAGAAATCGGCCTATGGTGCACTGCTGCCGCAGTTCGACCTGATTGGTCAGTACCAGCGCGCCATCAAGCGTCAGACAGTATATTTCGATCAAGGATTCGGAATGGGGGGCGGAGATGTTGATCCCACCCAGTATACCCCTGAGGAGCTGCAGATCCTGCAGGTGCTCAACAAGGTGATGATGCCCGACCCGGAAGCATCCGGCGAGGGGATACAGATGGGCCGCTTCAACGTCTGGTCGGCCGGGATGAACGTGAGCATGCCGCTGGTGATGCCTTCTCTCTGGAAGAATATCCAGATGAGCGAGGTGGACATCCGGCTGGCAATGGAGCAGGCACGCTCCTCCCGCATCGACCTGGTGAACCAGGTGAAGAAGGCTTTCTACAGTCTCCTGTTGGCACAAGACAGCTATTCGGTGTTCCGCAAGACCTACGAGACCGACTCGCTCAACCTGGAGAACATTCGCAACCGTTACAACCAGGGCGTGGTGGCTGAGTATGACGTGATCACTGCCGATGTGAGGCTCAAGAGTTTAATACCCAGTATCCTGCAGGCGGAGAACATGATGAAGATCGCCGAGCTGCAGCTCAAGATGCTGATGGGCATGGATGGTGATCTGCCGCTGAGGGTGAGGGGAGCACTGGGTGATTACCGTACCTCCATGTTCGATGCAATCATCCCCGCTGACACCTCACTGGTCAACAACAGCGACATCCGTCAGTTTGAGCTGCAGTCTGAGCAGGCACAGAATGCCTATGAGATGCAGAAACTGCAGTTCGCACCTTCACTGGTCACCAGCTTCAACTGGACCTACACCAGTCAGAACAACGACTTCAAGTTCCGTGATTACCGCTGGGATCCCTATTCAATGCTCGGCGTCACCCTGCAGATCCCCATCTTCAACGGGGGACAGCGTTATCATGGCGTGAAGCAGGCAGAACTGCAGCTCTACCAGATGGAGGAGCAGCGCAAGGAGCTGGAGCGTGGTTTGAAGCTTTCCATCCGCAACAACTACGATTTGATCCACAAAAACATTGAACAGGTGGTGGCTACCGAATCGTCGGTGGCACAAGCCCGCAAGGGACATGAGATCACCCTGAAACGTTATGAAACCGGCATGGGTACCATTGTCGATGTGAATGCAGCGGCACTGGCAGTGATCAACGCTGAACTTCAGTATCGCAATGCCATATATGATTACCTGGCGGCGAAGGCCGACCTGGAGAAGGTATTGGGCTATGACATACAACCTGTAGAGACAAACGAATAAAAAATAAGATAACAAACAAACAGATGAAAAAGTACAGCTTATTGCAATTTACATCTCTTCTGGCATTAGCAATGCTTGCCTCCTGCGGAGGAAAAGGAACTTCGGAAGGAACCGAAAACGAGGCATCCCTGAAGAAGAATGTGCGGGTGGAGACCGTACAGGTGGTGCCGGTTGATCAGATCTCATCTTTCACTGCATCGGTGGAAGCCGACCAGGTGAACAACATAGCGCCAGCCATGGGGGGACGTATCCGTCGGATCATGGTGGATGTGGGCTCCACGGTACGCCGCGGCCAGGCCGTTGCTGCGATGGATGCCGCCAGTTTCTCCCAGCAGGAGACACAGGTAGCCACCCTGCGGAGGGATTTTGAACGATATGAGGAGCTGTTCGCCGTGGGCGGCATCTCCAAGCAGCAGCTCGACCAGGCCCGTACACAGCTTGAGGTTGCTGAGACGGCATTGAACAACCTGGGTGAAAACACCACGCTGGTGAGTCCCATCAGTGGGGTGGTGACCGCCCGCAACTACGATCCGGGCGATGTAGCAATGCAGCTGCCCATCCTCACCATCGAGAGCATCAACCCGGTGAAGGTGGTAGTGAACGTCTCTGAGTCGTTTTACAGCAAGGTGGTGAAGGGGATGCCGGTGGAGGTGACCGTCGACGCACTCGAGGGGGAGATCTTCCAGGGCAAGGTGTCGCTGGTGCATCCCACGCTCGACCCGGTAGCACACACCTTCACTGTGGAGGTGACCGTCCCCAACAGCCAACAGCGTCTCCGTCCGGGCATGTTCGCCAGGGTGAAGATGAACTTCGGCACCAATGATCGTCCCCTGCTCTCTGACAGGGCCGTGTTGAAGCAGGTGGGTTCAAACGATCGGTATGTCTTCGTAGAAAAGGAGGGCATTGCGCACTACACCCTGGTGGAGCTGGGTGCCAGGATTGATGACAAGTATGAGATCCTCTCGGGCCTGAACCAGGGTGACCGGGTGATCGTGGAGGGCAACAGCGGCCTGATTGACGGTACCGAAGTAGCGGTGATCGAGTAACGATATGAACAGTCAAATAGAAAGGAACAGATGAAACCATATGAAACCGCGGTGAAAAATCCCGTGGGAACAGCATTGATCTTTATCGGTGTCGTATTGATCGGGATGATGTTTTACCGGCAGTTGCCGATCGACCTCTATCCCAACATCGATCTGAACATCGTCTCTGTGATGACCTCCTACTCGGGTGCGGGTGCCGAGGATGTGGAAGCAAACGTCACCCGCCCGCTGGAGGATGTGCTCAACTCGACTGAGAAGTTGAAGGAGATCACCTCACAGTCGAAGGACGGCATGTCGATGATCATGCTGGAGTTTGAATTTGGTACCGACATGGACGAGGTGATGAACGACGTCCGTGACAAGGTGGATATGATCGCCGGCTTCCTGCCTGATGGGACCGAGGATCCGATGATCCTCAAGTTCAGTTCCGACATGATTCCTGTAGTGGTGCTTTCGGCCACTGCCGAGGAGAGTGCCGGCGCACTCTACAAGATCCTTGACGAACAGGTGGCTAACCCACTGAACCGCATCCCGGGAATCGGTACCGTCTCCGTGTCTGGGGCACCCGAACGGGAAGTGCAGGTGAACGTAACGCCGCAGAAGTTGGAGGCTTACAACCTGTCACTCGAGCAGATTGCCCAGGTGATCGCCACCGAGAACGTGAACGTGCCGGCCGGTAACTTCGACATCGGTTCGCAGACATACATGCTGCGCCTGGAAGGGCAGTTCAAAAACAGCCGTGAGTTGAACAACATCATCGTGGGCAGCAGCCAGGGCAAACCCATCTACCTGCGCGATGTGGCTACCGTGAGCGACACCCTCGAGTCGCGCGTGCAGGAGAACTACACCAATGGTACACGCAGTGCTTCCATCGTGGTGCAGAAACAGTCGGGAGCCAACACCGTGTCAATCGCCAATGCCGTGAAGGAGCAGTTGCCCGAACTGGAGAAGACCCTCCCGCCCGACATCAAGCTGGTGACGGTGATGGACTCCTCCGAGTATGTGAAGGTCTCCATCAACAGTTTGCTGGAAACCATTTTGCTGGCACTTCTCATAGTGGGTGTGATCGTGCTCTTCTTCCTGGGAAGGTGGCGTGCCACCATCATCGTGATGGTGACCATCCCTATCTCGCTGATCGGCTCTTTCATCTACCTCTACCTGACGGGTAACACCATCAACATCATCTCGCTCTCGGCACTCTCCATCACCATCGGTATGGTGGTGGACGATGCCATCGTAGTGCTGGAGAACATCACCAGTCATATTGAGCGGGGGAGTCGCCCCCGACAGGCAGCTGTCTATGGTACCGAGGAGGTCTCCCTCTCGGTAATCGCCTCTACACTCACCATCATCGCGGTGTTCCTGCCGATGACCATGGTGGGCGGCTTTGCAGGTGTGATGTTCAAGCAGCTGGGATGGATGGTGACCATCATCATCGCCCTCTCGCTGATCATTGCACTGACGCTCACCCCCATGATGAGTGCCAAGATGATGCGGGGCAACAAGGATGTCAAGATGAATGGCTTCGATCGCTGGTACAGCAAGCGGGTGCTGCCGCTGCTCAACCGGCTGGATCATCGTTATTCACGCCTTGTAGGCAGGGTGGTGCGACGTCGCAGGCTCACCCTCTTCACCGTACTGATTGTTTTTGCGGTAAGTGTGGTGATCAGCGCCGTGACGCTGAAGACCGAGTTCATGCCCGCTTCGGATAACAATGACATCGGCCTTACGGTGGAGATGCCCACCGGCACGCGCATGGAGGTGGCCCGCGAGACGGGACACCGCATCGCTCAGATGATGGAGACCAAGTATCCGGAGATAGAAATCATCTCCTTCAGCGTGGGATCGGCCAGCGAGGACAACGCCTGGGCAGCCATGCAGGACAACGCCTCCAACATCATGACCTACACCATCCGTTTGACCGAGTCGAAGCACCGCGAGAAGAGCATCTATGAAGTCTCTGATGAGATGCGGCAAGACCTGGCGGCGATGCCGGAGGTGAGACGGTTTCAGGTGATGCCCGGTGGGGGCGACATGGGTATGACCGGCGGCAGCAACGTGGCGCTTGAAATCTATGGCTACGACCTGACGGTGACCGACAAGGTAGCGGCAGAGTTGCAGGAAAAAATGGAAAAGGTGGATGGCCTCAGGGACATCACCGTCTCCCGAAAAGATTACCGCATGGAGTACCAGATTCAGTTCGACCGTGATAAGCTCTCGCTGAACGGACTGAACATGAGCACAGCTGCCAATGCCATCCGCAACAGGATCAACGGCCTCACCATGTCGCAATACCGCGAGGAGGGTGAGGAGTACAACATCAGGGTACGCTACGAGGAGCAATACCGCGAGTCGATCGAGGATATCGAGAACATCATGATCTATAACCCGATGGGTGCCGGTGTGCGTGTCAGGGACCTGGGAACGGTGGTAGAGACATCGACCCTGCCACAGGTGGATCGTCAGGACCGCCAGCGTATTGTAACCGTCACGGGTAGCATTTATGGCCGCGCACTGAGCGAGGTGGTGGAGGATGTGACCAGCCTGCTTGCCGGGTATGAGGTTCCTGCCGGAGTGCAGATTGAGATTGGCGGTTCGATGGAAGAACAACAGGAGTCGTTTGGGCAGCTGGGACTGCTGCTGATGATTGTCTCACTGCTGGTATACATTGTGCTGGCTTCTCAGTTTGAGTCGCTCACCTATCCCTTCATGATCATTCTGACGGTACCCTTCGCCTTCACAGGTTCGATCCTGTTGTTGGCTGTCACAGGAGAGCCGCTCGGCATCATGGGCTTCGTGGGGCTGATCATGCTCGTGGGTATGGTGGTGAAGAACGCCATCGTGCTGATCGACTACATCAACCTGAACCGGGAGAGGGGCATGTCAATCATCACCGCTGTGGTGCACGGGGGACGCTCCCGTCTGCGGCCGGTACTGATGACCACGCTTACCACCATCCTGGGGATGGTGCCGCTGGCAATCGGTACGGGGCAGGGATCGGAGATGTGGAAGTCGCTCGGTATCTCCATCATCGGGGGGATGACCTTCTCCACCATCATCACCCTGGTGCTGATTCCGGCACTCTACTCGATGATGGCCGGCTACGGCGTGCGCAGAAAACGCAGGAAGCATCGTGAGGTGCTGGTGAACAATGAAGTGAACGTATAAATAAACAATCCATAAGATATGAAAGCAGTAATGATTATGCTCGACCAGGCCCACTATGACATCATCGTGGAGAACCTCGCCCGGCTCAACATACGAGGGTTCACCTCCTGGAAAGAGGTGTACGGCAGAGGCAGCAGCAATGGCATCCCCCACTACGGGAGCCACGCCTGGCCCTCGGTGAACAACGCCATCCTCACGGTGGTTGAGGACCACAAGGTGGAGGGGCTGCTGGCTTACCTCCGTGAACTGGACAGCGAGTCGGCCAACCTGGGCCTGCGGGCGTTTGTCTGGAACATTGAAGGAGGCATCTGATATTTTTAAACGATAGATTTTCAGGGGGCGTCGCTGTAATAGTGGCGCCCCCTCTTTTTTGGGGGGTTCTGTTCAATGGTACACCTGACATACATCCTGCTCTTTTTACAAGATATCGGTTAGTATGCCTTCATTATCCCCTCATGATCCCCTCATAAAAGTATGAGGGGATCATGAAGGGATAGACACGAATGTTAGAAGAATCTGTTTTCCGGTCATTGTCCATCTCCTGTGAACGAAATCATTAAAAAAAACGTTTACATTCCAAACAATTAAGAGCAGATCATATGGCAATCATCAGGAGCATACTCGATACCGACCTCTATAAGTTTACCACCAGCTACGCCTACTCGAAACTCTTTCCCCGTGCCTGCGGTGAGTTTGAGTTCGTTGACCGGAGTGGGGGCGACTACCCGGAGGGATTTGACCGGCTGCTGCGACAGGAGCTGGATCAGATGGCACAGCTCTCGCTCACCCGTGAGGAGGAGCTGTTCGTAAGGAAGCAGATGCCCTATCTGCCGCCCACCTACATCGATTTCCTGAAAGGGTTTCGCTTCGACCCCTCGGAGGTGGAGATCACCATGGAGCAGCGCAAGCTGCGCATCAAAGCCAGTGGGCTGCTCTACCGGGTGACGCTCTGGGAGACCCCCATCCTGGCCACCATCTCCGAGCTGTGGTTCCGGGAGAGGGGAGAGTATCCCGACCTTCCCTATATGCAACAGGCTGCCATTGAGAAGGCGCTGCGGATGAAGGAGCATGGCATTGTATTCTCCCTCTTCGGTATGCGACGCCGCTTCAGTTTCGACGTGGAGGACCGGGTCACCGGGATCCTGAAACAGCATGCCGGCGAGAGTCTCTTCGGCACCAGCAATGTTTACCTGGCCTACAAGCATGGTCTCAACGTCTCCGGCACCCATCCGCATGAGTGGGTGCAGTTTCACGGATCCATCTACGGCTACAAGATGGCCAACTACATGTCTATGGAGGACTGGATCAACGTCTACGACGGAGACCTGGGAACTGTGCTCACCGATACCTACACCACCGATGTGTTTCTGAGAAACTTCAGCAAGAAGCATGCGGCCCTCTTCACCAGCCTGCGGCACGACAGCGGCGATCCCTACCTCTTTGTGGACAAGGTGATCAGACGATACGAGGAGTTGCGGGTGAACCCCAAGCTCAAATACCTGGTCTTCTCCGACAGCCTGAACGTGGAGAAAGCGATTCAGATCAAGGAGTACTGTGGTGACCGGATCGGTGCCACCTTCGGCATCGGCACCAACCTGACCAACGATGTGGGCAACAACATCAAGGGGATGAACATCGTGATGAAGCTGTTCCGCTGCCGGATGACCGACAAGGAGGAGTGGCAGGATTGCGTGAAGCTATCTGACGTGGAGGGGAAGCACACCGGCAGTGAGCGGGAGATCCGCCTGGTGCAGGAGACGCTGGGACTCTGACAAACATCTGGCAGATCATCAGCCGGGTGAACCTCCCGGGCTTACAAGGTTGATTTGTATTCGCTGCTGTTGCCTGCGCCGTCGGTGGCGGTAAAGGTCAGCTCCAGGGGGTCTTCGTCAGGAACCCTTTTCTCATTGAACCGATAGGTGTAGAGGCTCGATTTGCTGTCGTGGGTGAAGAGCACAAAACGACCGTTGATTTCCCCACGGAAGGAGGCGATTCCACTTTTGTCGTCGCTGAGACGGATGCGGATGGTACGCCGGCTTTTCCAGTTCTCCCGCTGCAGTGGTGTGATCAGCGGTGCCACACTGTCTGCCGCCACAGCGTAGCGTCCTCCCAGCTCCCGAATGGAAGCGGTGATGCCGCCATGAGCATAATCTCCCCCCAGCCAGCTCTCTTTCCCATTCTTGGCAAGGCTTACGATCCCGTAATTGCCTTTCTGTTTTAAGGTATCGCTCTTCAGACGGATGCGCAGACTCGCACTCCGGTGGAGGGGGACCGGGGTGTCATGAATCCGGTGGATATCGGAATAGTGGCTGCTGCTTTTCACGACATGATGCGTAAAGCAGAGGTCCTGGTAGAGATTGCCGTTAGGGATGGTAAGCGTTAGATCAGGGTCCCTGTAGCTGTTTTCAAACTGACTGGACATGAAATGACCGCAGGGTAGGGGTTGTGGTATTTCACCCGGAACGCCCCTCACCGTGAAGCGATAGGAGAGACTGTTGCCGTAGTGGTCCTCCAGCTCATACCGGATGCGGTATTCCCTCTGCTCGTTGATCTCCACAAAACCCCTGTTTTTGGTCTGAAAGAAGGGGAGTTTGTTGCCCGGTTCGAGGAACGATTTCATGTAGAGTGAACGCCGTTCGCGCCAGTCGGCGTAATCGATGAAGGCGTTGAGCATACGGGTCTGGTCGAACGAGAAACGACGGATGGTGCTGCTGAAAATCTGCTCATCATCCAGGTAGAGACGGACATGTTTCACACCGTAGATATTGGACTGGCCGTTCATCCGGTCGTAGGCTTTCAGTCCAATGCCAATGCGGCCCCAGGCAGTAAGGTTACTGCCCGGAGGCAGTGGATTGCCGGCCTTGTCTTTGGCAAGGGTGATCCGCAGTGGGTTGCTGCTGCCGTTGACCATCCCTCTGCCTTCAACCGGGTAAAGGGCGATGCCCCGCATGTCCGGCTTTCGTGTATCGGGTATGCGGGCAATATATTCCAGTACGTCCAGCGGTTCCTCACTCATCCGGTCGCGAATCTCAAAGTGAAGGTGAGGACCTCCCGAACTGCCAGTGTTGCCACTGAGGGCAATCTGTTCACCCCGCTTCACCGGCAGGAGCCCCTCTTCGGGGTGGAGGTTCACCTGAAAACGTTCCAGTTCATACTGTTTCTCTTCCACATATTGTGCAATCTTATCGGAAAAGCTGTTTAGATGGCCGTAAACGCTGGTGTGACCCGTGGTGGGATGATCGATGTAGAGAGCCAGCCCATAGCCGCCCGGTGAGACGCTGATGCGGGAGACATATCCATCCTCAATGGCGACGACCGGCTTGTTGACCGCTTGCTGTGTCTTGAAGTCGATGCCGGAGTGGAAATGGTTGCTCCTCAGTTCGCCGAAGTTGCCGCTGAGCGCCGGCGGGATGGTAAGCGGGTTTCTGTATGTCTGGGAGAGTACCGTTGAGGTGAAAGCGAACAATAGAAAAAGAGGGAATCCGTATGTATAAAAAAATCTCATCAATCAATGTTTGGTCTATGTAGCAGCAAAGAGGGTATCAATGATATCCTTCGCCGTTGCCTTTTTAGTTTTTAACTCGAACGCCCTTTTACCGCCACTGCGGGAGAGGATCGTTATCTTGTTGGTGTCATGTCCGAAGCCGGCCCCCTCGTCGCGCAGGGAGTTGACCACAATATGGTCGAATTGCTTCTTCTCCATCTTCACGAGGGCATTGGTCTCTTCGTTGTCTGTCTCCAGGGCAAAGCCAACCAGCAGCTGTTCTTCCCTTTTGATGCGTCCCAGTGCTGCCGCGATGTCGGGGTTGGGGGTGAGGTTCAGTGTGAGCCCTTCACCCTCTTTCCGCTTGATCTTGCGTTCAGCCCTCTGCGCCGGGCGATAGTCGGCAACTGCTGCCGAGAGGATGGCGGCATCCATTTCCGGAAAAGCCTTCAGGGCTGCGTCATGCATCTCCTCTGCCGACTCCACGTCGATTCTGCGGACAACGGGGTGGGAGAGTGACAATGCGGTGGGGCCGGTAATCAGCAACACCTCCGCACCGCGCCCAGCACACTCTTCTGCCAGGGCAAAACCCATCTTTCCCGAGGAAAAGTTGCCGATGAAGCGTACAGGATCGATCCGCTCATAGGTGGGACCGGCAGTGATCAGTATCTTTTTGCCTGCGAGCTCCTTTTTTGCGAAGGCTTGCTCCAGGATGGCGACAATCTTTTCGGGTTCCTCCATACGTCCTTTTCCTTCGAGGTGACTGGCCAGCTCACCTTCAGCCGGGTCGATGATCCTGACGCCATCCTGCTGCAGGATCTCCAGGTTACGCTGCGTGGTGACATGACGAAACATATCAAGGTCCATCGCGGGCGCCACGAATACCGGCGCCTTCATGGAGAGGTAGGTTGTGATCAGCATGTTGTCGGCAATGCCGTGGGCCATCTTGCCCAGGGTGGCAGCGGTGGCGGGTGCCACCACCATCAGGTCGGCCCATAACCCCAGCTCCACATGGCTGTGCCAGGTCCCGTCACCGGAGGCGAAGAATTCACTGATCACCGGTCTGCCGGAGAGGGCAGAGAGCGTCACCGGCGTGATGAACTGTTTGCCGGCCGGTGTGATTACGATCTGTACTTCAGCACCCTTTCTGATCAGCAGTCGGGTGAGGATGGCCGATTTGTAGGCAGCAATGCTGCCGCTGATTCCCAATACAATATGTTTTCCCTGTAACGACATACAAAATGGTTTGTGGTCACAAATATAACCTTTTTTTTTGAGTTGTGGCTGTTACCCATCAAAACGGTTGCATAGTTAATAAATACTAAAAACATGAAAATAATTGGTACTATGTATTGCATAATACTTTGTTATAATTAATTTTGTGGGGTGAAGATGAAAAATCAGATCTCAGCAATAGGCTGAAAAGAGTAAAAATGGCTATGAATATAGAGAATACACAGAGTCAGATGCGGAAAGGAGTGCTTGAATACTGCATCCTATCCATTGTCAAACGAGGGGAGGCCTATCCGGGCGATATCATCGATGAGATGAAAAATGCAGGACTGCAGTTGTTGGAGGGTACCCTTTACCCGCTGTTGAATCGTTTGAAGAACGCAGAGATCCTTACCTACCGGTGGGTGGAAAGCACTTCGGGGCCACCCCGGAAATATTTTCAGCTCACCGAGAAAGGAGAGGCGTTTCAGGCATTGCTGGCCACCACCTGGAATGAACTGGCTACAGGGGTAGAACTGGTAACCCGTAAACCGAAGGAAGAGTCAGAATTGAACAACAACACCATATGAAGAAAGTAATCAACATCAATTTTCAGGGGCAGGTGATCGCGATTGAGGAGACCGCCTATGAAATGCTGAAACAGTACATCGAGCGTCTGACCCAATTCTTTGCGCGTGAGGAGGGGGGAGATGAGATTGTGAATGACATTGAGTGCCGCATTGCCGAGCTCTTCGGCAATCGTTTGAAGCATGGAATCAACTGTATTACCGATGAGGATGTGGCTTCAATCATCTCCAGCATCGGGCAGCCGGAAGATTTTGACAGCGATTATGAAGAGGCTGCATCACAACCGGGAGCAGAATCCTCTGATAACCGGGAGCAGCACTCTGCAGCCGCTTCTAACGAAGAGGTGCGTCGTTCGCTCTATCGCAATTCAGGTGATCGCATTCTCGGAGGTGTCTGCAGTGGTCTGGCACACTATTTCAAGACCGACCCGGTTTGGCTCCGGATGATCTTTGTGCTTTTCTTCGGATTCCTTTTCTGGGTCTACATCGTGCTTTGGATCGTATTGAAACCGAAAGAGCTGGAAACAAATGTATCAAAAAGGCTTTACCGCAATCCGAATGATCGTTTTCTGGGGGGTGTCTGCGGCGGTATTGCCGCCTATTTCAAGATCGACAGCTGGATCCCCCGTCTGATCTTCCTGCTGCCGTTGCTGTTCAACCTGATCGGGATGATCTCCTTCTTCCCGCTCAACTTCCTTTTCGACGACGTTGACTTCAGCTGGAACATCAACATGAGTATGGTGGTGGTTTACATTGTCTTCTGGATCATCATTCCCGAGGCGAAGAGCGTGAAGCAGAAGCTTGAGATGATGGGTGAAGAGGAGTATATCCGTTCCATCCGTGAAAGGGTGAGTAGCAACGTGGCCAGTAACAGGAGCCGCGGCGACGTGGGAGAGATGCCGCCTGCAGCTCCCGTTTACATGGCTGCTGGGAGCGATGATTCAGTTGAAAAAGTCTCCAAAGATGAGCTGCCTCCGCAGCAGCCTTCAGATGCAGGGAAGCCTGCTGATCATTTGGCCTCCGCTAACAGGGTACACGTTGCCACTTCGTCGGAGCGCTCCGGTTGTTTGAATGGGTTTATTCTGCTGTTGAAGATTATTTTCTTCTCTTTCGTGGGTATCCTGGCACTGGTGACAGTGGGTGCTTTTGTGGCCTTTCTCTTTGCCGGGGCACAGATGATGCCACTGAAATCCTTGTTCATTGATCCGGGGCAGGAGACCACTCTCTTGTACACCTCGCTCATCCTGTTAATTGGTGTTCCGGTTGTGTCAATCCTGGTGTGGATTGTGCGGAGGGTGATGAAGGCCAAATCACGTCCGATGATTGGTCTCATCTCTTCGATCCTCTGGATCGGTGGTCTGGTGACAGCCGGTATCCTGGCAGCTCAGGTGGCTGACAAGTTCCGCGAGGAGAGTACCCTGGAAAGGAGTGTTGAATTGATACCCGTAGAAGGGAAAAGCCTCTATGTGGATATGAAACCCTATCAAGATGATTATTCAGAGTTCAGTATCGGTTGGGGAATGGATTCTGATATCGACCATCTCCCCTATACAAACGTCAACGAGGATTCATTACTCTTCCGCGACATTCATCTGCACATCCGCAACAGCAATGACTCTTTATTTCACGTACGGACAATTGCTGCAAGCAGCTGTCGCGAGCTGCGCGGAGCGAAGGCAGATCTGGAAGAGTTCCGTTTTGAGATTACGCAGCAAGACTCGCTGCTCTACCTGCCGGAGTTTCTGATGGTGCCGTCAACGCAGGGTTTTCGCAAACAAAGCATCACGGTGGAGATCTCGGTGCCGGCGGGCAAGACGGTAGAGGTGAGCGACGTGCTGAACAACTACAGGAACCAGGAACCTCCTTCTGTGGTGCGCAGACGCATCAGGAACTATACACGTACCTTCATGACCGCAGAGCCTCCTCACCTTGAAGATGAGGAATCGGAAGCCGGGAGTGATGTTGTTTGAGCAGATTCACTCTACTTTTTAATATTTTCATTGTGTTTTGAAGGGGCTGTCCGTAAGGGACAGCCTTTTTATGTAGGTGGCATGACGAACCAATTGGTTAATGTTGTGTTCAGTAGCCGTTGTCAGGTGGTAAATAGATTGAAATGGGTGAAAATAATATGACAATTATTGTTTCTGTTTCAAAAAATCATGTATCTTTGCATCCGCAATTCGGAAAGAATGCCCCTGGCTCTTCACCGTTTTGCAGGCAGGCAGCGGCCTGTTCCCTCACCCTAAGATACATTATGAGAATGCCCGGATGGCGGAATTGGTAGACGCGCTAGTTTCAGGGACTAGTGTTGGTTACAACGTGCAGGTTCGAGTCCTGTTCCGGGCACCTTCCCTGCGCAGGTGGTGAAATTGGTATACACGCTACTTTGAGGGGGTAGTGCCGGTTACGGCGTGTGAGTTCGAGTCTCATCCTGCGCACTTTTTCTTTCCTTTTACAAATCAACCCCATTTTTTTCTTTTATTCCCATCATGCTATTTCCGGCAGGGTGATTTCTTTTTTTTTCTGAAAAGTTCTATCTTTACCAAAAAGAAGCGCATGAAGAGAAAAATGAAAAGCATCGTCGCAACACTCTACGAGAAGGTCCTCTCCGGGAAGAGTAAGCGGTTGATAGAAAAACTGGTGTTTGTAATGGCACTGGCGGGCTTTTTTCTGCATCTCATCGTAATCGGCATGCAGCATTTGGGCTGGATTGGTGCCGGCGGTTCTCTTGCCGGGATGGAGAGTCCCATTGATGCCTTGTATACCCCCTTCTCCATCATTCTCTTTTATGAGGTCTACTGTCTGATTTACTATCTGCCCAAATCAATTACAATCTACATCGGGAAACAGTTCGAAATCATCGCGCTGATCACCATCCGCGGCATCTTCGATGAGCTTTCAAAGCTCTCCCTCACCTCCGATTTGGAGGATCTCTTCGCCACGCCCGATTTTCTCTATTCGATGGCTACCATCCTGATCCTCTTCCTGCTGATTTATCTATTTTATCTCCGTAACCAGAAGTCGATCCGGGTGGATAAAAATTATCCCGGTCTGCCTCCCGGTCTGCCAACGAAAAAGAAACGGTACGTCACGGCCAAAAAGGTGTTGGCCTTGCTTTTGACAGTTCTTTTTGTGGTGATGGTGCTGTTCAACATGGTGGAATGGCTTTTCATGGATCATTCACTGCTTGGGTTCTTTCGGCATACCAAGATGGCTACAGAGGCATTCTTCTCCGATTTTTTCATGGTGCTGATCCTGACCGATCTGCTGGTGCTGCTCTTCTCTTTTGCCATCACCGACGATTTCCCGAAGGTGATGCGCAACTCCGGCTTCGTGGTCTCCACCACGCTGATCAAGTTATCGTTCAATGTGGAGGGGGTTGCCAGCCATCTGCTGGTGGTGATGGCCGTCCTGTTTGGCACGCTGATGCTCAGGCTCTACAAGATGTACCGCAGGATTGAATTGCCGGATGACAATGTGTAAATGCAAAATATTCGTTTGATACTATGAAAATCCTGACAGCTGAACAGATCCGGAAAATTGATGCTGCGACTATTGAACGGGAGGGTATCTCTTCTCTGACTTTGATGAAACGGGCGGCAACCGCTTTCACGAACTTTTTTATGACACGATGTCCGGAGAAGAAACAGGAAATACTGATCCTTGCCGGTACGGGCAACAACGGAGGGGATGCCTTGGTGGTGGCGCGACTCCTCCATCAGTCGGGTTACAGGGTGAAGGTCTGTGTGGTGGATCAGGGTGGCCGTTACACGGAAGATTGTGCGCACAACCTGCGCCGTGTGAAGGCAGAGTATATTGCCTCCAATATCATCACCGGCGAGCAGGATCTCCCTGTAATGGAGCAGTTCGATCTGCTTATCGACGGGATCTTCGGAACAGGTCTCTCGCGGGAGGTGGAAGGTATCGCTGCAAAAGTGATTGAAGCAATCAACAAGAGTGGCCGACCGGTCTACAGCATTGATCTGCCCAGCGGTCTCTTCACGGACCGTAACAGTAGGTTTGCCGTGCGGGCAACAGTGACGGTCACCTTTCAGATTCCGAAGCTGGCACTCTTTCTGCCTGAGAATGGTGATTTCACCGGTGAGGTGCAGATCGTGGATATAGGGCTGGATGACGGTGCCATTGCCGAAGCAGAGAGTGAGATGGAGTATGTCGAGCAGGAAATGATTGCCTCTCTGTTGAAACCGTTGCACCGATTTGCCCACAAGGGTGCCCAGGGTCACACCCTTCTTGTGGGTGGAAGCCTCGGCAAATGCGGATCACTCTGTATGGCTGCAAAGGCAGCCCTCCGCACCGGCTGTGGCCTTGTAACCACCTATCTGCCACGCTGTGGAACTGCTGTGATGCAGTCGGTCGTCCCCGAGGCGATGGTCCTCGAAGACCAAGATGCTGAGCGTATCACAGAAATAAATTATCCGATTGATCCCGATGCCGTGGGCATTGGGCCGGGAATGGGGCAACATGGTGACACAGCTCAGGCTTTTGCTGCCTTTCTGTATTACTACAGAGGAGCGCTGGTGATTGATGCCGACGGACTGAACATTCTCTCACGACATCCGGAATGGTACTCTCTGATGGTGCCGGGGACCATCCTGACACCTCATCCGAAAGAGCTGGAACGGTTGATCGGTAGCTGGCGCGACGATTTTGAGAAAATTGAAAAGACAAGACTCTTCGCAAAGAGATATGGAGTGGTGATCGTGGTGAAAGGAGCCTATTCACTCATCGTTGAGTCCGATCATATTTATGTGAACAGCAGCGGTACGCCGGCACTGGCGACTGCCGGTAGCGGGGACGTGCTGACGGGGATGATTGCCTCACTGATGGCACAGGGATACAAACCCATGGATGCTGCTCGGGTAGGGGTCTATCTGCACGGATTGACTGCTGATTTGACACAAAAAACGATCAATCCCCGCAGCTTCATGGCTGGTGACATCATCGCACATATTGGGGCTGCCTACCAATCGATTGAAAAAAAGGAATAAACTATTTGCAGTTTCCCAAACTTTTTTGTAATTTTGCACCTCATTTTGCCAATAGGCTCAACAAGCAGTCGCGCTATGTGACTCGCCTCAGGCACGTAACGATAAGTTATTACAGATATGTACGTCATTGTAGACATTCAGGGTCAGCAGTTTAAAGTAGAGCAGGACCAGAAGTTATTTGTTCACCGCATCAACGCCGATCAGGGCGCGGAAGTGGAATTTGAGAAAGTGATGCTCGTTGATAACGACGGAGCGATCACCGTAGGTGCCCCCCTGGTTGAAGGAGCCAAGGTGGTGGTTGAAGTTCTTTCGCATGTGAAGGGAGACAAGGTTCTCGTCTTCAAGAAGAAAAGAAGAAAAGGATACCAAAAACTGAACGGTCACCGTCAGCAGTTTACGGAGGTACTTGTAAAATCAATTGTTGCTTAATCAGTTAAAATCAGAAGAAAATGGCACATAAAAAAGGTGTAGGTAGTTCGAAGAACGGCCGTGAATCGGAAAGTAAACGATTGGGCGTAAAGATATTCGGTGGGGAGTCCGCCAAAGCAGGCAACATCCTCGTGCGTCAGCGTGGTACTGTGCATCATCCGGGAGAGAATGTGGGGATCGGTAAGGATCACACCCTCTTTGCCCTGACCGACGGTGTGGTGGTGTTCCGCAAGAAAAGGGACAATCGCTCATTCGTATCGGTACTGCCACAGGCAGTGGCCGAAGCATAAAGCGCTACATTCCTGTCATGAGGATGGGGAGATAAAACCATAAAGTGATTATTAGTGAATAAGGACAACCTGCTTTTCAGAAGCAGGTTGTTTTTTTATTTGCTGCGGCATGAAACCAACCGACAGACAACTGGCATTTATTCAGGCTCACGAGAAGGAGGATGTGCACGCACTGGCACTTCGCTACAAAGGGGAGGATATGCCTTTTTTGCTTGCGCAGATTGCCGGGCGGCAAGTGGCAGAGAAGAAGATTCCCTCCTGGTTTCGGAACCGGGAGCTGCTCTATCCGCAACAGCTCTCGCTGGAGCAGGCTTCATCTGAGCTGACAGCACGCTACAAGGCTTCGCTCGTGACCGGAGGAGATCTTTTTGCCGACCTTACCGGCGGGATGGGGGTTGATTTCTCTTTCCTGGCACCACATTTCAGGCGGGCGCTTTACGTGGAGAAGGATGAAGAGCTATGCCGCCTGGCAAGGCATAACTTTGCTGTGTTGGACTTGAAGCAAGCGGAGGTGCATCACATGGAAGGTGAAGCGTTGCTGTCGAAGCTGCCATTGGCCGAACTGATCTACCTCGATCCGGCACGCCGGGATGTGGGGGGAAGGAAAGTGTTCCGGATTGAAGAGTGTTCCCCTGATCTCTCACTGCTTGCCGACCGGTTGTTGGAGAAGGGTGAGCAGGTGATGATCAAATATTCACCGATGCTCGATATCTCGCTGGCAGTGAAAACACTGCACCAGGTGAGCGAAGTGCATGTGGTCTCCGTGGAGAATGAGTGCAAGGAGTTGCTCTTCCTGCTCAGGAAAGAATCGATTGAGCCGCTCTACCATGCGGTGAACCTTAAAAAGGGAGGGGAAATGGAATTGCTCTCCTTTACCCCAGGGGAGGAGGAGCAGGAGGCACCCTACAGTATGGTTCCCGGTCGTTATCTCTATGAACCCAATGCCTCAATCCTGAAAGCGGGCGGCTTTAATGTGACGGCACATCGCTACAGGTTACAGAAGCTACATAAGCACAGCCATCTCTATACCGGCGACCGGTTGGTGGGTGACTTTCCCGGTCGCATCTTTCGGGTGGAAGAGTGGTTCCCTGCCAACAGGAAAGAAATCAGGCGTTTTGTTGCCGCGGTGCCGAAGACGAATATCACGGTACGCAACTACTCGCACTCAGTGGCTGAGATACGCAAAAGATGGGGTCTCACTGAGGGTGGGGACAATTATCTCTTTGCCACCACCCTGTACGATGGTCAGAAGGTGTGGATCAGCTGTAGTAAACTATAAGCTAAGACCACAAATCCACAAACCAAGAAACCAATAAATATCGAACCTTAAACCAAAAACCTCAATCCTTAAACTTCCCGAATTACTTTTGTCTCTCCTTCAAAATTACTTGTGCCTCTCCTTCAAGACAGCTTCGATATCCTCCAGTTTCAGGTTCTTGGTCTTGAGCAGGATCAGGTAGTGGTAGAGCAAGTCGGCCGCTTCATTGCGGAACAGGTCAAGATTGTCATCTTTTGCTTCTATCACCAGCTCTACAGCCTCTTCACCCACTTTCTGCGCCACCTTGTTGACGCCGCGACTGAAGAGTCGTGCGGTATAGGAGCCTTCCGGATTCTCGGTGATGCGCTGCTCAATTACCTTTTCCAGGTCGTAGACAAACCCTTTGGCAGTCTCCTCGCGGAAGCAGGAGGTACTGCCGGTATGGCATGTAGGTCCCTCTGGGAAGGCTTTGATCAGCAGGGTGTCGTCGTCGCAATCGGTAAGAATCTCCTCAACGGTCAGGTAGTTGCCTGAGCTTTCGCCCTTGGTCCATAACCGCTGTTTGCTGCGGCTGAAAAAGGTGACTTTCCCTTCGTTTTTGGTCTTCTCGAGTGCCTCTGCGTTCATGTAGCCCAGCATTAGCACCTGCAGGGTCCCTGCATGCTGGATGATCACCGGCACCAGTCCGCCGGACTTGTCAAAATTGATCATAATGTCTATCTCATTGTGTTGGTTGAACAGCTTAATTTCTTTCATCACCAACAGATTATCGTATTGGAATATCTATCTCGCTTAAATAAGCTTTCAGTTCGGGAATGGGGATCTCTCCAAAGTGAAAGATGCTGGCAGCCAGTGCCGCACTTGCTTTTGTCCTGGCAAATACCTCAGCGAAATGTGCCATACTGCCGGCACCACCGGAAGCGATGACCGGTACGGTAACCGCTTCACAGACAGCCTCTGTGATCTCCAGGGCGAATCCCTGCTTCATACCATCGTGATTCATCGAGGTGAGCAGTATCTCACCTGCACCACGCCTTACACCCTCAATTGCCCAGTCGACCGTCTGTAGCGGGGTGGGGGTTCTCCCCCCATGTACGTAGACCATCCACTCACCATTCTCCTCCTGTTTCGTGTCAATAGCCAGCACCACACACTGGCTGCCGAACTGATTTGCAATCTCGGTGAGTAATTCAGGCCGGTCAACAGCCGATGAGTTAAGGCTCACCTTGTCGGCACCTGCACGAATGATCGCCTGTGCATCTTCAAGTGTGCGAATGCCGCCACCCACCGTGAATGGGATATTGATCTCCTCCGCCACACGTCGCACCAGCGAGGTGAGTGTCTTTCTCTGCTCCACCGTGGCGGTGATGTCGAGGAAGACAAGCTCGTCGGCACCCTCTTCCACATAGCGGCGGGCCAGTTCTACAGCATCGCCCGCATCACGGAGTCCTACGAAGTTGACTCCTTTTACCGTACGTCCCTCCTTGATGTCCAGGCAGGGAATGATTCTTTTTTTTAGCATTTTTTTTAGTAATCAATTATCAGCAAACAGTAATCGGCTATCGATTTTCAACAATGAACAATGAACCTCAAAACATAAACTAAGAACCATGAGTTATGAACGACTGCAGCTCTTTCAATTGGATATGTCCTTCATAAATCGCCTTGCCGATGATGGCTCCCTCGCAACCGATGGCCTGTAATTTCTCCAGATCGGCCATGGAGGTGATACCACCACTGGCAATCAGTCGTACATCGCTTCCGGAAAGAATCTCACGGTAGAGCTCAAGCGAAGGGCCTTGCAACATGCCATCCTTGGAAATGTCGGTGCAGATGACATACGCTACTCCTTTTGTTGCAAAGAAGGCAATGAAATCCACCACATCCTCCTCTGACTGTTTCTGCCATCCCTGTGTGGCAATCTTCCTGTGATGACTGTCGGCACCGAGGATGATCCGTTCCGCACCGTAGTGCTCCAACCATTGCAGGAAGAGTTCCGGCTGCTGCTGTGCCACGCTGCCGCCGGTAATTTGGGCAGCGCCGCTCTCGAAGGCGATGCGTAGATCATCATCACTTTTGATGCCACCGCCAAAATCGACCTGCAGTGAGGTGCCTTCGGTGATCTGCCTTAGCACGCCATGATTGACAATATGTTTGGAGCGTGCACCATCAAGGTCTACAAGGTGAAGATAGCGAATGCCGTGATCTTCAAACTCTCGGGCCACGTCGAGCGGGTTGTCACGATAGGTCTTTTGTGTTGCGTAATCGCCTTTTGTGAGACGGACACACTTGCCGTCGATGATGTCTATGGCGGGAATGATTCTCATTATAAGCCTGATTGAATTGGTTGTTACATTTTCAGGAAGTTGTACAGCAGTTGTTCTCCCACGCTGCCCGACTTCTCCGGGTGAAACTGTGTGGCGAAGAAGTTATCCTTTTGCATGGCAGCACTGAAAGGGAGGAGATAATCGCAGGTTGCGATTGTCTCTTCGCACAGGCCTGCATAGTAGCTGTGCACGAAATAGTAGTCATCATTACTGTTAGCTCCTTCAAACAGGTGTGATTTCATTGATGAAAGATTGTTCCATCCAATATGGGGTATGATTCCTTTGGCGGGAAACCGCTTCACCGTGGTGTGGAAAATACCAAGGCATTGTGTGTTGCCCTCCTCTGAATGTTCACACATCAGTTGCAGACCCAGGCAGATACCCAGCACCGGCTGCGTTAGCGATTGAATGATCTTGTCCAACCCTCTCTCTCTTAAATAGGATATGGCACTCCCTGCTTCACCTACACCGGGAAAGATTACCTTCTCTGCTTGACGGATCTCATCAATGTTACCTGTAACTTTGCACTGGTAACCGAGCCGTTTCACTGCGTTTTCTACAGAGGTGATGTTCCCAGCGTTGTATTGAATGATTGCAACCATCTTATATCACTCCTTTCGTGCTGGGTATCCCTGTTGTCTCTCCCCTTTTCACAGCCATCTTTATGGCACGGGCAAATGCCTTGAAGATCGCCTCAATCTTGTGGTGTTCGTTCTCACCCTCTGCATGGATGTTCAAGTTGCATTTTGCACTGTCGCTGAAGGATTTGAAGAAGTGGAGGAACATCTCGGTGGGCATGTCGCCCACCCGTTCACGTTTGAAGTCGGCATCCCATACCAGCCAGGGACGGCCTCCGAAATCGATCGCAGCCTGCGCCAGACAGTCGTCCATCGGGAGCATGAAACCGTAGCGCGAGATCCCTTTCTTCTGTCCCAGTGCCTGCAGAAATGCTTCACCCAGAGCGATGCCGCTGTCCTCAATGGTGTGATGCTCGTCGATATGAAGGTCTCCTTTTACCTTTACAGTCATTCGGATACCGCCATGCCGGGCAATCTGTTCGAGCATGTGATCGAAGAATCCCACTCCTGTTGAAATGTTGCTGCCGCCACTCTCGTCAAGGTTGACCTCTACCAGGATATCTGTTTCGGAGGTCTTGCGGTGCACCCTACCGGTACGTGGTTGTTCTTTCAAATAGCGGTAGATCTCACCCCAGTCGGAGGTGGTAAGATCCGCTTTCTGATGTGAATCATTGCTTAACAAAATGGATTTACATCTCATGTTTATAGCAAGTTGTATGTCCGTTTCGCGATCCCCAATTACAAATGATTCTGCCAGGTTGTAGTTCCCTTTCAGATAGTGGGTGAGCATGGCTGTACCCGGTTTACGGGTGGGTAATTGTTGGTGCGGGAAGGAACGGTCAATCAACACCTCGCTGAACCGTACTCCTTCGTTTTCAAAGGCACGGATGATCTTGTTGTGTGCGGGCCAGAAAGTCTCCTCCGGGAAGGAGTCGGTACCAAGGCCATCCTGGTTGGTGACCATCACCAGTTCATATTCCAGTTCTGCCGCGATACGGGAGAGATACTGAAACACCCCGGGATAGAATTCAAGCTTCCCGAGGCTGTCGATCTGTTCATCCTCCTGCTCCAGGATCAGTGTACCATCACGATCAATGAATAATATCTTCTTCATAATTTCCGATTGCTGTAGTTTTGAATTGCAGTGAGAAGCTGGCGATTCTCAGCCGGTGTTCCCACAGTGATGCGGAGGCAGTTGCGTACGACGGAATGGCGGTTGCGCACGATCACCTTCTCTTCCACCAGTCTGTGGTAGAGTCTGTTGGCGTCATCGACCTCCACCAGCAGGAAATTGGCATCGGATGGATATACATGTTGAACCACTTTCATCTGTGACAATTCCGTCTCAAGGAGCGCTCGTTGTTCGAGGATCACCTTCACCCTGTGGGCATGTTTCTCCGGTTTGGAGAGGGCCTTGAGTGCTTCCAGCTGGTTGAAGCTGCTCACATTATAGGGAGGTTTCGTCTTGTCCATCAGTGCGATGATATCCTTGCCAGCGTAAGCGATGCCCACACGTGCGCTCGCCAGTGCCCAGGCCTTGCTGAAAGTCTGCATCACGATCAGATTGGGGTAACGGGACAATAACCCGGTGAAGCTTTCACCGCTGCTGAAATCAATGTAGGCTTCATCCACCACCACAATTCCCTGAAACGCATCCAGCAGTTGCTCGACACCCTGCAGGCTGTTGCCTGAAGGATTGTTGGGAGAGCAGACAAAGATGCATTTGGCACTTTGTTGCAGTATCAAGTCCATCTGCAGTTCAAAGGTATCTGTCAAAGGAACTTCAATTACCTCCACGTTGTTGATGCGTGCCGACACCTCATACATTCCGTAGGTGGGTGGGCAGAGGATCACACGATCTCTTCCCGGTTCACAGAAGATGCGATAGACCAGGTCGATCACCTCATCACTGCCGTTGCCGATAAAAATCTGATCGGCAGGGATGCCGCGAAAGGCAGACAATGCCTGCTTCAGTTTCCGCTGGTGCGGATCCGGATAGCGGTTCTTCCTGCCAAACGGGTTTTCGTTAGCATCGAGAAAGATTCCCTCATCACCGCTAAACTCGTCACGTGCGCTGGAGTAGGGTTTCAATGCCCATATGTTGGGACGTACAAGCGCCTGCAGGTCAAAATGTTTCATCTTTGCTGTTTTCTTCGTTTCGTTGCATTTTTTCTGCCAACACAGATCCCAGACGCAGTGATACCGCATTCTTGTGAGCGAAAAGCTCTTCCGCTTCCGCCATCGCCTCAATGGCGGGACCGATGGAGAGAATCCCTTCGGGGCTGAGTTGCTGGAAGGTGATCTTCTTCACGAAGCTGTCGAGTGATACCCCGCTATAGGCTCTGGCATAGCCGCTGGTGGGAAGCGTGTGGTTGGTGCCACTGGCATAATCACCTGCACTTTCACAACTATAGTTGCCGAGGAAGATTGACCCGGCATTCACTACGGTGCGACTCAGCAGTGTCGGGTTCTCGGTCGCCAGGATCAGATGCTCCGGTGCGTAGGCATTGCTGAATGCGATGCAGTTTTCAAGATCACGAAAGTAAATGGCCCTGCTGTTTTTCAGTGCCTGTGTGGCAAACTCTTTCCGAGGGAGTGATTCAAGCTGCAAGTCGAGCTCCTTGTTCACATCCTTAATCACCTGCTTGCTGTCTGAAAGCAGTATCACCTGGCTGTCGGGCCCATGCTCGGCTTGTGAGAGCAGATCAGCTGCTACAAAAGCAGGGTTGCAGTCCTTGTCTGCAATGATCAGTACCTCGCTGGGGCCGGCCGGCATGTCGATGGCCGTGCCGTAGAATTGTGCCGACCGTTTGGCGGCCATCACGTACTGGTTCCCCGGACCGAAGATCTTATCAACCTTTGGAATGCTCTCGGTGCCGAAAGTCATGGCTCCTATGCCCTGTATGCCGCCGACGGCAAAAATGCGGGTGACACCTGTCTGCGCTGCCGCATAGAGTATTGCCGGATGAATTTCACCCTCTTCGTTGGGAGGAGTACAGAGCACGATCTCACTGCATCCGGCAATCCTTGCCGGTACCGCCAGCATCAACACGGTGGAGAAGAGGGGAGCGGTGCCACCGGGGATGTAGATGCCCACCCGTTCAATGGGACGCGTCTCGCGCCAGCATACCACACCGGGTGATGTCTCTATCTTTTGTACATCCTCCTGCTGTGAGCGGTGAAAAGTTTCAATATTCTTTTTTGCCAGTGCAATCGCCTGTTTCAATCGTTCCGGCACCCTCTCGGCCGCCTGCGCAATGACCTCCTGATCCACCTCCAGTGTCTCCTGTGCCGGGAAGTCGAACTTGCGGCTGTAGGCCAGCACTGCTTTGTCTCCCTTGCGGTGGATGTCGTAGAACATCTTTTCCACGGTATCCATCAGCTTGCGCTGTTTGATGAGCGGACGTTCGGTCAGCTTTTTCCATTTGCTTTCAGAAGGGTTGTTGATTGTTTTCATCTTGAGTGATTCGTTGATTAGCGGATGAACGGATTAGACAATTTCTACAGGATCATTTTCTCGATAGGGATTACCAGGATCCCTTCGGCACCGTGACGCTTCAGCTCATCAATTACTTCCCAGAAGTCATCGTCGCGTATCACCGAGTGAACGCTGCTCCAACCCTCATCGGCCAGGGGCAGGATACTGGGGGAGCGCATGCCGGGCAGCAACCGCACAATATCGGGCAGTACCTCGTTGGGGGCATTCAGCAAGACATACTTCTTACCTTGTCCCTCCTTGTACGACTTGATACGAAAGAGCAACTGATCCAGCAGAGAGGAGACTGCGGGTGTGAGTTTTTTGTTGCTGATGAGCACCGCTTCACTGCGAAGAATGGTCTCCGCCTCTTTCAGACCGTTCATGATCAAGGTGCTGCCGGTGCTTACGATGTCGAAGATGCCATCGGCAAGACCGATGCCGGTAGCGATCTCAACGCTGCCGCCCAGCTCTTCAATCTTTACCTCAATCTCTTTTTCCCGGAAATAGTTGCCGAGGATTTTCGGATAACTGGTAGCAATTCGCTTGCCCCTGAAATAATCGAGGCCGGTATATACCTCTTCCCTGGGTATGGCAAGAGAGAGACGGCAATTGCTGAAGCCCAGTTTCTCTACAACCGTCACATCTTTCTCCTTCTCCCACACCTCATTTTCACCCAGGATACCAATATCGGCAACACCCTGCTCCACATATTGTGGGATGTCATCGTCCCTAAGGAAGAGGATCTCCATGGGGAAATTGCGGGCTGTGGTTTTGAGCTTACGATCTCCATTGGAGACATTGATTCCGCACTCGGTGAGCAACTCAAGTGATTTCTCGCTCAACCGTCCGCTTTTTTGGATTGCAATCTTGATTTTTTCCATTGTTGGTTTGTTATGTGCCGGAAAGCAACAGTGGTCTACTAATAAAAAACCCGCCTGATGCTCTTCAGACGGGTCAATAAATATCTCGTTGGTGTTCGCACATATCTATTTCAGCTCGCCTGACTGCAAGTATGAAAATGATGATGATGGAACCAATTTGCTTTCATATTATTGTTTTGATGATGCAAAGATATAAGAATTATTTTAAACGAAAGCGAAAACTGCATTTTTTTATAAATATTGCATTCGTATGGTTCCATGGGGGTTTTTATATAGATTTGTATCCGAAGAACAATAATCGTGAACAGGATGATTGAAGAGAGGATACATACGTACGAGACATTGGTGTCGGAGAACAGGAAAAAGAGCGATCGACTAGGAAAACAAATGCATCTTTTGGGCACTTTTCGGTTAATCCTGTTTATCGGAACCCTGATAGCGATCTATATGCTTGTGGGTGATTACCAACTGCTTATTCCACTTCTCATTGTCATGGCTCTTTCTTTTGCTTTTTTATTCAAGAAGCATGACAGGTTATCGGACCGGAAAGAGTCTGCCGAGTCTCTGATTCTGTTGGCTGAAAATGAACTAAAAGCATTTCGTCATGATTTTTCGGTTTTTAATGGTGCCGGGGAGATGACAGATCCTACTCATCCGTTCAGTTATGATCTTGATATCTTTGGAGAGAACTCATTTTTTCAGCAGATTAACAGGACGGTGTTGCCCATTGGGAAACAAAAACTGGCCGAGATGATACAATATCCGTTGACCGATAAAGATGCGATTCTTGGCAGACAACAAACCATCATGGAGTTGGCGGGCAAGGAGGAGTTCTGTTTGCATTTTCGAACGGCGGGGATGAAAATATCTTCTTCTTCTGTGAAAGAGTTGCATTTTACTGCTTCGGGTCCCGATAATGGGTTGTCTCAGAATAAGATTTGGAAAGCTGCCGTTTGGATCACCCCCTTCCTCTATCTTGTTTTTATCTTTTTATGGCTTACAGGAATTGTGCCCGGCGGCCTCTTTCTCTATCTTTATCTTTTTACATTCGCATTATCACTGATTCCCATGAAAAGGGTGAAGGCTATATGGGTATTGTTTGATAAACGATCCAAACGATTGGATGCATATGCTTCCCTGTTTAAGATTTCAGAACAGGAGAAATGCGAATCACAACTGCTGAAGTCGCTGCAAAAGCAACTTATCCTTCCCGAAAAAGCTTCTGATGCGATCAGGGAATTGTCGAAAATGAGCCGCAACCTCGACGTGGGTTTTACACTCGCCATGCTGCTGCTGAATCCTCTGTTTCTATGGACAACGCTCTATGCTTTGAAAATTGAGCGATGGATGAAACATCACGGAGGTGATGTAGATACCTGGTTTGCATTGTTGGCCGAAATGGATGCATTGATATCACTGGGTACTTTTGCAGTCAACCATCCCGATTACTGCTACCCCGGGATTTCCGACAGCCACTGCTTTCGTGGTGAAGGACTGGGTCACCCACTCATCCCGCGCGAGAAATGCGTAAAGAACGACATCGATCTTTCTCATAAACCAAGTTTCATGATCGTTACGGGAGCCAATATGGCGGGCAAGAGTACCTATCTGAGAACAATCGGGATCAATCATCTGCTGGCATCAGTCGGTTTGCCCGTTTATGCGGAGAGACTGTCGTTTTATCCGGGGCGGTTGCTGACCAACCTGCGTACCTCCGACTCACTGGTAAACAGTGAGTCCTATTTCTTTGCGGAACTAAAGCGATTGAAGATGATTATCGACCGATTGGTTTCAGGGGAAGAGGGTATCTTGATCATTTTGGATGAGATATTGAAAGGAACCAATTCCGAGGATAAACAACGGGGTTCACAGGCATTGATAAAGCGGTTGGTGGGTCTCGGTGGATGTGGTATCATTGCCACACACGATCTGGCGCTGGGTAACCTGGAGACACAATATCCACAGGTGATAAAGAACTGGCACTTTGATGCCCTCATACAGGAAGATAACCTGACGTTTAGCTATCAGCTGCAGGAGGGGTTAGCGCGAAACATGAATGCCAGTTTTTTGATGAGAAAAATGGGAATCACTGAATAGACAAGGCTTCCTAAAAATTCTCAAAAACAGCAGAAATGGAGCCTTGGATAACCTGCTGTGACATTTTTTTATGTAAGTTTGCACCCGATGAAAAATAAGCTGATCATATCGCTTCTCGCTACGCTTCTCAGCGTGGGTGCAGCCTTCTCGCAGGCACGCATCATCATGCCCGATTCATCGCAGATCACCAGCGACCCCGACTCGCTTGATCTGTTGCCCCGCGAATCATCTCATCTGGATCATCTCATCCACGATCATGGCGCGGAGGCCGACTCGTTGCAAAAGCTGGCGCGCATGACCATCTGGCGATTGGATGCCCGCACCGGTAATCGCATGCCGGCAGAGTCAGACACGCTGCTGCACAACTTTCAGCACACTACGCTACCCGACAGCTACTCCACCGCCATGGGCTTTCTGGGACCCCTTGGCTCACCCGATATCTCCAAGATCTTCTTCGACAGGGGGGAGACGGAGACTTTCCTCTTCAACAACGCCTACAGCCACTACCTCAAAGATCCCGAAAAGCTGATCTTTGTCAACACACGGGTACCCTATTCTCGTTTGGGATACCATCGTGCGGGACCCAAGCAGACGCGTGAAGAGCGACTGGAAGCACGTCTTACATCCAACTTCGGGAAAAGTCTCAACATTGGACTCGATGTGGATCTGATCAATTCCAGGGGCTTTTATGCCGCACAGTCGGTCAAGCACAACAACTTCTCCCTCTTCGGGAATTACCTCTCCGACAGGTTGGAGGCCCATGCCATGGTACATCTGGGAAGCATCACCCAGTTCGAGAATGGCGGTATCACCGATGAACGTTTTATCACCGATCCCCAGGAAGTGGGTGAGACCTTTACATCGCTCGACATCCCCGTGCGCATCAACGACACCTGGAATGCACTTAAAAACAACCGTTACTTCCTGTCGGGACGATACAATCTGGGCTACCGTGAGTTGCCGCAGGATTCACTGCACAAGGGTCTCGGAACATTTGTGCCGGTAGCCAGCATTGGTTTCTCTACGCAGCTTACCCAGCAACACCGCCGCTTCCTCTCATACGACACCGCCTATGTGAATGTTGAAGGCGTGCAGATGCAACAGATCGATCGATTTTATGAGAACCGCTATTACGAGGGGGCCGTGGATGACAGCATACGTTTTACTTCGCTTAAAAACAGTGTCTCACTCAGTCTTCGCGAGGGATTCAAGGAGTGGGTCAAGTTCGGCCTCACTGCCTTTCTGGAACATGATCTGCGCAACTACGCCATGCGTGATACCACGGGAACAGGATACAGGTCGCACCGGGAGAGCGCGGTGACCCTCGGTGGGGTGCTCAACAAGCAACAGGGGGAGCATCTGTTGTTCAACCTGCGTGGCGACCTGGGGGTGCTGGGTGCCAACCTGGGGGAACTCAGGTTAATGGGTGATATGGAGACCGGTTTTGAGCTGGCCGGGAAACGTACCACATTGACTGCAGAGGCCTATTTAAAGAATTTACGGCCAAAGTACCTCCAGGAAAACTATTACTCCAAATATTTCAGATGGAATCAGGATCTTGGTGACATGCGGAGAGTCTATGTGGGCGGAAAACTTTTCATACCTTTTACCAATACAACACTGAGTGCCGGCATGGAGAATCTGCAGAACCATATTTACTACGGGGCCGACAAGATGATCGCACAGGAGGGCGGCAATATCCAGGTGTTGACCGCAAGGGTGGAACAGAAGCTGAAGCTGGGTGTCTTTAACTGGGACAACCAGGTGGTCTACCAGACCTCCAGCAACCAGGAGGCAATTCCTGTTCCCATGCTCAGCATTTATTCCAACATGTACCTGAAAGCAAAGATCGTGAATGAGTTGACGCTGCAACTGGGTGTGGATGCTCATTATCACACCAGCTATTTTGCCCCGGGCTATGAACCGGCACTGCTGCAGTTTTACAACCAACGGGAGCGCGAGATCGGTGACTATCCCATCGCGACGGTTTATGCCAACATGCATCTGAAGCAGACCCGCTTTTTTCTGATGTTCTACAATGTAGCCCCGAAAGTGCTGAAGGAGAACGACTCATTCACGTTGCCCGGTTATCCGGTGAATCCTTTTATCTTTAAGCTGGGCCTTTCCGTTAATTTGCACAACTAAAAAAACAGATTAGTTTTGAAAGTCAGGCGACGGTTGAATCTTTATCTCACCCTGCTGATCACTGCTCTTTTGGCAATGATCCTGCTGCAACGGCTCTTTAGCCCTCAGGAACAAGTGTTGCTGCCGCGTGATTACAGTGAAATCATGGCAACGGGAGAGATGAACGTGGTCACTGATTACAACTCCATCGGTTATTTTGTGTCAGGTGATACCGCGCTCGGATTTCAACTCGAGATGATGCAGGCGCTGGAGAAAGAGTGGGGTGTGAAGGTCAATCTTTTTCTGGAGAACAGCCTGGAGGATAACCTGAGGGGGTTGCTGGAACAACGATACGATCTGGTAGCACGAAACATACCGGTGAACAGTGCGCTCCGGGACAGCTTTGCCTTTACCGATCCCATCACCTACAACCGGCTGGTGCTGGTACAGCGAAAAGCCTCTTTCAACGGGGGACTCGAGCCGATACGGCAGCATCTCGAGCTGGCGGGTAAGTCGGTCCATGTCCCTGCTGATGCACCGGCCATCATGCGACTGAACAATCTTTCACACGAGATTGGTGATACCATCCTGATTGAAGAAGATCCCACGTACGAAACGGAACAGCTGGTGATGATGGTCGCTTCCGGCGACATTGACTTTACAATTTGTGATCAAGAGGTGGCAGTACGGTTGGAAGCTCATTTTCCCGAAATCGACATCGATACCGACATCAGCTTTACCCAGGTAGAATCATGGGCCTTGCGCCCAGACGCACTGCATTTGCTGGACAGTCTCAACTCCTGGTTGAGCCGATTCCGGGAGACAAGACAGTTCGATCTGATTTTCCGCAGATATTACAAAGAGTAAACTTTGTTTAGCATGCTAAAGAGATTGTCTCATCATCGAGGCAGTCTCTTTTTTTGCAGGATGGGTCTCATCCTGTAAGAACCTTACACCATAAAAGTGACCCTTTTCCAAACTTATTGGTCGCTGCTTTTATATTCTAATCTTATTGCTCCCTTATAGCCACTCCCATAATTATTGGAGTGGATATAAGGGTGCAATAAGGGTGCAATAAGGCTAGAGGCTCCGAGAACCCTGTTTTGTCCAATTTTTTCCCTGTCTCATCCTGAATTTGGGATACAGTAATGGAAAAACAAAAGCACAAAAAAGGCCGTCTCATCTGATCTGATGAGACGGCTTCTTTATTTGACGTTTTAGCTACAATGTAGTTCAGCCTCTTGGTCCATTTCTGCGGGGCGCACGACGATCCTTCCGGTTGGCATCCTGCATTTTCTTCCTTACATCCTCGCGATACTGTTTCCATTGTTCCATCTTTTCCTTGCCGATGATGCTTTCCAGTTCGGCATCATTTTTCGCTACAGCCTCCTCGCGAATTTTCTCCATTGCTTCACGACGGCTTTCACGATCCTGCATCACCTGCTCCCGTTTCTCACGCTGAAGTTTCAATTGTTCAGCTCTTTCAGCATCCTGTTTCTCATAGAGTGCTTCCACCTTCGCTTTTTGCTCCTCTGTGAGCTCCAGTTGTTTCGCCATGTTCTCGGCTCTGTTTTTAGAGGTCCATCTCTTTTCAACTTGTGTGCGACGACCAATTCTGTCACTTTCATTCCTGTTTTGAGCTGTCATTGCAAAGCTCATCGTGAAAAGGGCAATCATTGCCACTGCTACTGTTTTCTTCATAACCATTGTTTTTTTAGTGAATATATTTTGTTTACGATTCTATGACACTCAAAAATAGGCAAAAGTTTAAACATCCAAGCATCGGGGTGTCAGGAAATGAGCGAATTAACGTTCAGAAGCAGAGGTCTGTATGGACGTTTGAAGGGTGTTTGTCCAATCATCAGCGGGTTTAATCGATAAAAATAAGCTGTTGGTCTATTCTCTATTTTCACGGTTGGTTTAACTATTTTTTCACGAATAAATCTATCTTTGTAGTTGAAACGACTGGATCATATGGAGAAAAAGTTCAAAGCAGACAACGGGTTGGCGAATATTTTCTGGGGTGTGGCAGCAGTCATGTTGCTGGCATTGCTTGTCTATCGCCTTATCATCGATGAAAAGGTTTGGAACCTGATCATCTATTTCTCTTTCACCATCTTTTTCATGCTGTCGGTCACCATCAAGGAGTATGCTGTCACCGAGACCAATTTCCTGGAGATCCGCTTTTTGTTGAAGATACTGACTCGCAACAGACGGATTGCCATCGGTGACATGGTGGCATTGAAGAAAATAAGCTCCAACCAGCTGCGCATTGAGAAGGTGCGTGGGTTTGAGGTACTGAGGGTAAAGGCTTCCGATCTGGATGCCCTCATTGCCCAGCTGGTGGACCGCAACCCCCGTATCGTGGTTGACACGGGTGTTGATCAATAGTGCATGCCCTTAGATAACCCTATACCGCGAAATAGGATTCCAGTTCTTTTAACGTTTCCTCCCCGGTGGCGATATCTTTCACTACCAATCCTTTTTCCAATACAACGATACGCTCACACACCTCCGTCACATGATTCAGGTCGTGGCTGGAGATGAGCATGGTCATGTTGCGGGATCTCCTGAGCTCGTTGAGCATTCTTTTCAGACGAATTTGCGATGTGGGGTCGAGTGCCGTGAAGGGCTCGTCGAGAATCAAGATCTGCGGATCACCGAGCAGTGCGGCCGCGATGCCTGTTTTCTTCTGGTTGCCTTTCGACAGGTCGCGGATTAACTTGCCCGATCCGGTGATCTCCCCGTTGAAAAACTCCTGCATCGACTCCAGGAAGGCAGCCAGATCGCCCTCCGACTTGTTGTAGAGCTTCGCTGTGAAGGCAAAATACTCATCAGGGGTCAAGAAGTCGATCAGGAATCCCTCGTCGAGGAAGGAGCCCACTTTCTGTTTCCACCCATCGCTACGGGCTACCGGCTCACCTTCGATCAGCACTTCTCCCGCAGATGCTTCAATCAGATCGAGGATCAGCCGGAAGAAGGTGGTCTTGCCGGCGCCATTGTTGCCAACCAGCCCGAAACTCTCGCCGTTGGCAATTGAGACGGATGAAATGTTGAGTACGTTGACGCCGCTATAATGCTTTTGCAGGCCGGCAGCCGTGATGATGCCTCCGTTCTCAACGCTGACCTGCGGAACTGCAGGCGGTGTAACGGGTGATTCATTGACAGGATTTACGTTTTGTTGCATATGATGAGTTTGTTTTGTTTATCTGTTATTAAGGTTAATCATCGGCGATCCGGATCACTCCTTCTTCCGAAAGCCGGAGCATAACGCATATTTCCTCCTCAGAAATTGTCGTTCTGTCATCCTGATCAGTGATTCACGGAAGAGGATGCCGCCGAGGCCCAGCAGGGAGAGGATGATCAGCGCGATGTGATCGGCCGAAAAGAGAGCAAAGATTTTCACCAGCAAAATTGGCACCAGCAGGAGGGGGATCATCACGATAAAGTTTTTGTAGCTCACCCCCTGCATGTTCATGGAGGATCCTTTTTCGAGTTCCAGTCGTTTGGTGTTAAAGGTGGCACCATAAAGATAGACATGGATGTTGACGCCCGCATTGTAGAGTAATGCCGTCACGTGGTAGGGAATGACATGTGTCCCAAAGAGAAAGTAGGGGGTGGTAGCGATGAAGGAGAGGATGCAGAGGGCCAGCAAAAGGAAGTAGTTGGCCCTGATGTAACTTGAAGTCTCAATGTTACGGGTCATCAGGAAGTCGAAGTGTGAACCATCCCAGTTGATGATCCACTGTCCGAACATCAGCATGCCGGTGCCGGTGACAAAGATGGCCACGAAGAGCAGCCAGCCGGGACTCTCGTTATACATCGGGTTGGGGTAGAAGAGCAGCCCGTAGAGCAGGAAGAGCAGGGCGGTGTAGAGCGTGCTCTTGGTACGCTTGTGCCGCATCACCAGCTTTATCTCAAGTGATATCAACTCGCCAATCTTACCAAATCGTTCCATGAAGGAGAAGCGCTTCGTGTCGCTCTGCCGCCATGTTTTTTTCTTCTCGAATGTCTCGGGATAGTAGTTGTGTGCGAAGTAGAGCCTGTTGAGTCCGTATGCTCCCAATGGAAGCAGCCATGCCGCAATCCAGACCAGCGGAGTGCCGGTCATCATTGTGAAGAGTTGGCGGGAGAGGTCGAACAGCGAGAGGATCCCGAAATACTCCAGCAGCGCCGGCACCGCTGCCACAACCAGCAGCAGCAGCATGCCGGTAAGCAGGTTGCTGAACTGTCGTTTCAGCAGGGGGGCCATCAGCGTGTTGAATGCGATCAACGAAAGCAGCGAGAAGATGAAACGAAAAGCGCCTGCCACCCCATATTCCGGGTAAATACCGCTGATTGCGAAGGGGATCACGAGGCAAAGCGTCAGATAGTTGGCCGGGTTGAGCAACGGTTTCAACAGGAGGTAGCTGACCAGCGTATTTCTTTTCAGCGGCAGCACCTGATAGGCCTGCAGGTTGATCCTGCTCAGCGGCTGCATCAGGTAGCGAAAGAAGAGCATGGCGATTAATGCATAGAGGATGCCTCCGTGAAACAGATCGGCAGGGTTACTGTCCGGAACTGTCTCTGCCAGGATGTGTGGCAGCATGAAGCCCAGCATCACGAAAATCACGACGAAATAGAGGGCCATCAGTCCCATGAAGATGGTCACTGCCAGGTTGCGGTAAAAGCCCGGAGAACGTTTGTTCTCCAGCCAATAGTGTTTGAATAGAATCGTGAGCATTGATTTGTTGTGTTTATCTTTTTCCGAAAAGTGCACCCAGCAGGCTTCGGGTGAGGGTGCGACCCAGTTGGGTTGTGATTTGACGTTTGGCACTCTTGCCCACCTGATCGAGCATCTCTCCCAGGATGCCCTGGTCTGCCTTTCGTTGTCGCTCGGCGGCACGCCGGGCGCGCTCTGCTTCAAGGGCAGCCTTCTGCTCCTCCTTCTGGCGGCGGATACGCTCTTTCTCCTCTTCAGCTTGACGTCGCTCCTCTTCCAGCAATTCCTGTTTCTGTGAGAGGATCTCGAAGGCCGACTCGCGGTCGATCAGCTTTTCATAGACGCCGTAAATGAGCGAACTGCGTAAGAGTTGGTCTCTTTCACCTTCAGTGATGGGACCGATTTGTCCCTGTGGGGGCAGTATATTGGCCCGTTCCACCATCTGGGGGGCTCCCTTCTCATTGAGGAACGATACCAGCGCCTCACCGGTGTTGAGTTGCGTGATCGCTTCTTCGGTACTGAAGGCGGGGTTGGCACGGAAGGTGTTGGAGGCTACCCTCACCGCTTTCTGGTCGTTGGGTGTGTAAGCACGCAGCGCGTGTTGCACCCTGTTGCCCAACTGGCCCAGTATCCTTTCCGGGATATCGGCGGGGTTCTGGGTGCAGAAGTAAACACCCACCCCTTTCGAGCGGATCAGGCGGACGATTTGTTCCACCTTCTCCAGCAAGGAGGAGGGCATGTCGTTGAAGAGCAGGTGTGCCTCATCGAAGAAGAAGACCAGCTTCGGCTTCTCCATGTCGCCCACCTCGGGCAGCGTCTCGTATAGGTCGTCCAGTAGCCAGAGCAGGAAGGTGGTGTATACACGGGGCGAGTTCATCAGCTTGTCGGCAGCTAGGATGTTGATCACCCCCTTGCCCTGTTCGGTTTGTATGAAATCGGTGATCTCAAACTCCGGCTCACCGAAGAACTTGTCGGCACCCTCGCTCTCCAGGCGCAGCAGGCTGCGCTGGATGGCACCGATGCTGGCCGGTGAGATGTTGCCGTAGCGGGTGGTGAACTCCTTCCGGTTGTCGCCGATGAACTGGATCATCTTCTGCAGATCTTTCAGGTCGATCAACAACAGGTTGTTGTCGTCCGCGATGCGGAAGGCCATGGAGAGGATCGCCCCCTGCGTGTCGTTGAGGTTCAGCAATCGCTCCAAAAGCAGCGGACCCATGGCAGTGACGGTGGTGCGCACCGGGTGTCCCTGTTCACCGAACACATCCCAGAATCGTACTGGAAAAGGCTTGTAGGCGAAGCCCTTCTCTTTCAACCCGTAGCCCTCAACACGCTTGGTGACACTCTCTTTGTTGCCGCCAATCTTGGCCACCCCTGAAAGGTCGCCTTTCATGTCGGCGGCGAAGACGGGGACACCCATTTCGCTGAATGTTTCTGAAAGGGTTTGAAGTGTGACGGTCTTGCCGGTACCGGTGGCACCGGTGATCAGTCCATGGCGATTGGCCATCTTGGGTATCAGGCAGACTTCTGCGTTGTCGTTGAGGGCGATGAAGGCACGTTGGCTGTTGTCGAACATACTGGTCTGATTGTTTGGTTTCTGTACAGGGCAAAGATAAACATTTTTTTAGTTTTGCAGGGTTGATGGTTAAATGATATTTTGTATCCAATCATTTTTTCCATTATCTTTAGCGCTGTAATCAAAAAATTCTAATTCGATGACCAACAAATTTTCTACTCTGTTTTTACTCTGGTTGATAGCAACAACCATGCACGCACAAAAAGGTACAGTGATATCACATTATCTGTTTCCCGAGTTTACCGCCGGTCAGGTTTTGATGAAAGATGGAACGTTGAATGCTGCGATGTTGAATTACAATGCGATCACCGAGGAGATTGTCTTTCAGCAAAACGGACAGGTGCTGGCGTTGGCCGACCCCGCGCTAAGCCAGACAGACACGGTGTTCATCAGTGATCGGAAGCTTGTGCCTTTTGAAGATGAGTTCGCTGAGTTGATCCTGAATGGTGAAGTGAAGTTACTGGCTCTTTTACGCTGCAGCGTGATTCCTCCCGGCAATCCGGCTCCCTTTGGGGGTACCTCACAGATCTCATCTGTCGATAAAATTTCAAGGTGGGGTGCGAACAACACCTTTTATGATCTGAATCTGCCCGAAGATTTCAAGATTGAAACCAGCTACATGTATCGCATCGACAACGGATCCGGCTGGAAGAAAGTTAATTCGATGAAACAGCTGAGAAAATTCTACAAAAAGAGTAGAGATCGTTTCGATCAGTATGTTTCAGAACAGGAGATCCAATTTGATGATCCCACCCAAATAGCAGCACTGGTGCAATGGATGGAGGCCGAATAACTACGGTATAAGCAAGTCTCTATAGATTGATACAGAGAACGAATGCGAGCGAGAGCAGAAATCCCGTGAGGGAGGTCTCTTTCAGGTAGGGGTCGAGCCTGCCTCCTTCCCGCTTGTTGATGGCTGCCATGATCGTGATGAGCCTGATGAAGAGGAGCAGGTAGAGATAACCCGGCAGTGAGGAAGGGAGGTAGATCAGGTTGAAAAGGGCGAAGCTGAGGATGGTGGCCAGTGTCATCGCAGCATGGTAACGTTTGGCTCCCTTCAATCCCAGTTTGACAGCGATGGTTCTTTTTCCGGAGGAGCGGTCGTTCTCGATATCCCGCATGTTGTTCACGTTGAGGATCATGCTGCTGATCAGTCCCAGTCCGATTGCCGGCAACAGGGGCAGTGCAACTGCTGACCCTGTGTGGAGGAAGTAGGTGCCGATCACCGGCACCGGTCCGAAAAAGAGGAAGGCGAAGAGATCACCCCATCCCCTGTATCCGTATGCATGGCGTCCCATGGTGTAGAAGAGGGCTGCCAGGATGGAGGCGCCTCCTAGTAGCAGGAGAATCCAGACTGCATCTCCGCTGGCTGTTCCCGGTGCTGTGAAGATCAGCGCCAGTCCGATCCCAATGCATATTGAAACAGCTATGGCCACTGCCCGCTTCATGGCGCGGGGGGTTATGCTGCCTCCCTGCAGTGCCCTTACCGGTCCCTCACGCCGTCCGGTGGTGTCGGTACCCTTGAGGTAATCCCCCAGGTCGTTGGCCAGGTTGGCCAGGATCTGCAGCACTACCGCCAGCAGGAAGGCGAGGATGAAGGTGTGGAGCGTAAAGAGCCCCTTGAACCAGGCCACCCCGCTGCCCAGGATGACACTCGACACCGCCAGGAAGAGGGTGCGTAGCCGGAAGGCTTCTATCCACCTGTTGAGCGATGCCATGTTGCAAAAAGTTGTTTAGTAGGCTCTGGCAAAGATTACCCGCTGTGAGGAGGGCTTACCGGTCACCATGCACTGCCCGGGGCTCTTGTCGCCGTCGAGAGGGATGCAACGGATGGTAGCTTTGGTCTCGTTCTTGATCAGCTCTTCGGTCTCGGCAGTGCCATCCCAGTGGCAGAGCAGGAAGCCACCCTTCTCGATTTCCACCTTGAACTCCTCGTAGCTGTTCACCTCGCGGGTCTGTGCCGTGCGGAAGTCGGCCGCCTTCCGGTAGATGTTTTCCTGCATCTCATCCAGCAAATCCTTGATATGTTGTTCGATACCCTCACAGGAGAGGGTCTCCTTGGTCAGCGTGTCGCGGCGTGCCACCTCCACGGTGTTGTTCTCCAGGTCGCGGCCACCCATGGCGAGTCGTACCGGTACCCCTTTCAATTCATACTCTGAGAATTTCCAGCCCGGTTTCTTGTTGTCGGCATTGTCGTAACGGACCGAGATGCCCAGATCTTTCAACCCCTTCACGATGCCGGTTACTTTTTCGTTGATCTGTTGGAGCTGCTCTTCGTTCTTGTAGATCGGCACGATCACAACCTGGTAGGGTGCCAGCTTCGGGGGCAATACCAGGCCATTGTCATCCGAATGGGACATGATCAGGGCTCCCATCAGTCGCGTGGAGACACCCCAGGAGGTGGCCCAGACGAAATCACGTGCGCCACTCTTGTCGGTGAATTGCACGTCGAATGCCTTGGCGAAGTTTTGCCCAAGGAAGTGGGAGGTGCCCGACTGCAAAGCCTTGCCATCCTGCATCAGTGCTTCGATGGTGTAAGTGTCGAGGGCGCCGGCAAAACGTTCCGATTCCGACTTGTGTCCCTTGATCACCGGCATCGCCATATATTGTTCCGCGAAATCGGCATAGATATTGATCATCTGCACCGCCTCCGCTACTGCTTCCTCTTCCGTGGCGTGTGCGGTGTGTCCCTCCTGCCAGAGGAACTCGGCCGTACGCAGGAAGAGCCGCGTACGCATCTCCCAGCGCACTACGTTGGCCCACTGGTTGATGAGCAGCGGCAGGTCGCGGTAGGACTGAATCCAGTTCTTGTAGGTGCTCCAGATAATGGTCTCAGAGGTGGGGCGTACCACCAGTTCCTCTTCCAGTTTCGCTTCCGGGTCCACAATCACGCCGTTGCCGTTGGGGTCGTTTTTCAGGCGGTAGTGGGTCACCACTGCACACTCCTTGGCAAAACCCTCCACGTGATCGGCCTCTCGACTGAGGTAGGATTTGGGGATGAAGAGCGGGAAGTAGGCGTTCTCGTGTCCTGTTTCCTTGAACATATCATCCAGCTGGCGCTGCATCTTCTCCCAGATGGCGTAACCGTAAGGTTTGATCACCATGCAGCCGCGCACGGCGGAGTTCTCCGCCAGATCGGCTTTGATTACCAGGTCGAGGTACCACTGCGAATAGTCTTTACTGCGGGGCGTAAGCTCCTTCAATTCTTTAGCCATTATCGTGAAAATTCAATCTTTTATTTGTGGGTGCAAAGATAACACCAACTGACTGATTTTACCCCATTCGTGCGACACATTTTTTATTCGCAGGTCTAAAGAATCGACAGCATTGGTCATAAGATTGTTCTGATTCACTTTAAACATGGTATGCGCGAAAAATATTCAATCAGTCAAAACTTCGATTTTATCGGTTTTTCATGTTTCCCCTGTTGTATGAGAGGTAGATTCCGGGGATGCCAATCAGTGCGAAGATAATGAAGCCCAACCGCATGGCCTTGAGAAACATTGCTTCCCCCACCGCCTCCACGGTTAAATCACCGAAATAAAGGGTGAACAGGAGGGTGACCACGCTCATGCTGACAATCTGTCCAAAGACCCTCATTGAGGCTGCCAGCCCGGAGGCCTGCCCGTAGCTGCTTCGTTCCACCGATCCCATGATGGTGCTCATGTTGGGTGAGGAGAAGAGGGCAAAGCCGAGACCCACCCACACGAGGATGGCGATGATCACCCAGATGGGTGTCCGGCTGCCGATCATAGCCAGCATGGCCAGTCCGGAGGAGCAAAGAGCCATGCCTGCAGTGGCGAAGTAGCGAGGTTCAATCCTGTCGGAGAGACGTCCCACCAGCGGGGAGAAGAGGGTCATCATCAATGGCTGGGCGATGATCACCGCACCCGCATCACGGGGGGAGAGCCCCTGGATCTTTTGCAGGTAGAGGCTGAGGAAGAAGACGATGGCGAAGGTGGCGGTGTAGTTGATCAGTGCCGAGAGGCTGGAGAAGGTGAAGAGGCGGTTGTGGGTGAAGAGACGCACCTCGAACAGCGGATGCTGGGTTCTCTTCTCCTGCCGCCAGAAGAGCAGCAACAGGATCAGTGCACCCACCATGAGCAGCCATCCTGGGAGCGCTGGAATGAGTGTGGAGCCGAAGACCAGTGACGTGAGGCCCATCATAAAGAGGAGTGTGCCCCTGCCATCATTTGATGCAGGAGAGTGCTGTTTTCTTGCCGGCTCCTTCAGCTTGAGAAGCGTCAGCAGCAACGTGGCAAAGCCGAGCAGAGCGGCAATGAGGAAGAGCAGGCGCCATCCGGCATAGAGGGTGATGATCCCACCCAGCAGGGGGCCCAGTGCCAGACCTGCATAGACAGCCGAGACGGAGATGCCCAGCACCTGGCCCCTTTTGTGTGCGGGAAAGGAGGAGACCAACAACACCTGACCTGTGGTGCTGGTGAAGGCGGCACCCACCCCCTGCAGGAAACGGGCAGCGATGAGCCATCCTCCACTGGGTGCCATCCAGCAGAAGAGAGAGGAGAGGGAGAAGAGCAGCACTCCCACCTTGAAAAAACGGCTGCTGCCGTGACGGTCGCCCCAGGCTCCTGCGGGCAGCATGAAGAGCGCCGTCGCCAACAGAAACGAGGTGATGATCCAGCTCAGGCCCACGGCAGAGAAGTTAAATTCATTGCCTATGTCCGGGAGGGCAATGTTGACCGCTGAGATGAGGAAGGTGCCCAGGAAAGAGGTGGTGGCAACCATCAGTAGGATGGAGAGACTCTTCACTTCCGGTGCATGTTGCACATTGTCAGCTTGGTGGGTACTCATGTCAGAATGTCTCCCGCATATGCTTCACAGTCACCGCAGTTCTTTCAGCGGCCTTCAACTGCGGGGAGCGGATGATGATGGTGCGTTGTTCTCCCGGCAACAGGTTGATGAAGTTGTCACTGAAGCGGGCTCCCTGAATTGGGATCTCGAGAAAGAGATCCTTGGCCAGCTTCTCGCTGAAGAGCGTTACCCGGTACTCTCCATCAGCGTACTGTACATTGCTTGCGACTGTGGTCTTGGGCAGCTTCAGCCGGTTGGGCCAGTAGAAGAAATGATCCTTGCGCGAGATCACTTCCCCGTTACTGTCGGTGAGGAAGGCGTGAAGCAGGGTGTGCGACTTTTCATCCTCCTTCAACAAATCGGAAAGCTTGTAACTTTTGACAATGGTGCTGGCGTTTGCCGTCGCACTTACCTTTTCCCGAAACTCCTTTTGGATTCCTTTTGAGAAATCGATCACCTGTACCGTAAGGGTCAGGTCATCCCTGTCTGTGAGATAATCTGACAGGGTGTAATAGTGCACCATGCCCTCTTCTTCATCCACCCCCAATGCCAGAGGTGCCAACACGTTGCGCATCCTGTAATGCTGTGCCTTCCAGTTGCCATAGTAGTCGATGCTCGACCAGGATACCACCGGCCAGTCGTCGTTGATCTGCCAGTAGAGTGCACCCATGCAGTAGGGCCTGCCGCGGCGCATCGCCTCCACCGATTCTTCCATGCCGTTGCCCTGCATCACCAGTCCCACATAAACGAAGTCTTCGAAGTTCTTCGGCTCGGGGTAGTACATGTCCATGTATTTCTTGATGAGTGAGTTGCCAGTTGAAGCCTTCTGATGTACCTGCATCACCTCGCTCTCCAGTGCCCACTGTTCTTCGGGTGCGAAGGAGCGGATGGTCTTCATCTCGGGGAACGACTGGAAGCCGAACTCACTGGCAAAGCGTGGCAATCGGTCTGCCATCGCTTCAAAGGGGAGGTGCCCATACCAGAGACCCCAGTCGTGCACGTCGCTTGAGGCGAATTTCTCGGTGTTGCCCCAGTTGGCGTCGTAAGGTGATCCGTGTATGTAACTGCGGGTACCATCCAACTCTTCCACCAATGATGGCAGCAGCTCGCGGAAGGTTTTGTCGTACCCTTCGAACCAGGCCTTCATCACCTCTTCTGGGTACTGCTTGTCCCAACCCCAGTGGTTGAGGGCCTCGTCAATCTCGTTGTTGCCGCACCAGAAGGCGAGGGAGGGATGGTTGCGGAGCCGTTTGATGTTGTAGATCGCTTCCTCCCGCACGTTGGCCAGGAAGGCATCGTCGGAGGGGTAGGGTACACAACCAAATATGAAATCCTGCCATACCAGGATGCCCCTTTCGTCGGCCTGTCGGTAAAATTCCTCATGCTCATAGATGCCTCCCCCCCAGACGCGGACAAAGTTCATGTTGGCATCGGTGATCTGGTCGAAGATCTTCTCGTAGTAGGCTTCATCCTGCTGTGTGGTGAAGATCTCCCCCGGGATGTAATTGGCTCCCTTGGCGAAGAGGGGGATGCCGTTCACCTCGAAGTAGAAGGAACGACCATGATCATCGGGTTCCTGTACCAGGCGCACTGTACGGAGTCCCGTGCGCACCTGCTTCTCTGCGATCAGCCTGTCGCCACGCTTCACGGTCACGAAGAAGTCGTAGAGATGCTGCTCACCCCAGTTCACCGGCATCCAGCGTTGCGGATTGCTGATGGTGGAAGGAATGGAGAGGCTGTTCACCCCTTCCGCCAAACGGACTTCTTTCTGCTCCGATTTCAGCATCTTTCCGTTGAGAAGATAACCGTATGTGAGGGTGGCATCACCTTCTGTGAGAGCGTGAATGGTCAGCTGATGTGCAATCTCTGCCTTCTCCTCAGTCACCAAATGCTGCTTCACGTAGTAATCCTCTATTCGTGCATCGTCATAGAAGAGAAGTGAAACAGGTTTCCAGATACCCATCTGCACGATGCGGATCCCCCAGTCCCACCCGAAGTGGTAGGGAGCCTTTCGGTTGTAGATGCTCAGCTTCTCCTCACGGTGGTCGTTCCCCGCGGGGTAGTCGTAGCCGAAGGTGGCACGGGCCGGCATCATGGTCGCGATGGGTGAGTAGAAACGAATATAGAGGCTGTTCTCCCCCTCTTTCAGCAGGTTCTTCACTGAGACCTCGTGACCCACGAACATGTTCTGCGACCGCAGGATGCGGGAGCCGTTGAGGAACACCTCGGCATGGGTATCCAGTCCTTCGAACCGGAGCAACACTTCGTCATGTTGCAGCTGTGCAGCGGAGACGCAGAATGTTTTTTTGAAATCCCAGTTTTCATCTTCCACCCACTGCACCCGTTCTTCGTTGGTGCCGTAGAAGGGATCCGGCAGTACACCGTGACGCACCAGGTCGCGCTGTACCGAGCCGGGCACCTCTGCGTTGTACCACTGGTCGCTGTTCATCTGTGAGAACTGCCATCCCTCGTTCAGGGAGATGGTTTCGCTTTGCTGTGCATTTGCCAGCAGGGAGAGGAGGGGTAAGAGCATGGTGAGAATCTTTCGCATGGTGATCTTTCGCATAAAATGAAATACAAATATAGATATTCTGGTTCGGTTGCGCAAGTGCAGGGGAGAGGTCTCTCACTTTACTTTTCTGGTGAGAGGATCACTTTTTTAACGGAAAATTGTACATTTGTAAGAGCATTACGAACAACCACAAAAGGATGAACGACAAGCAAACCATCGAACGCCGCGAGTTCCTGCAACTCTATCGAAGGTTATATTCTTTTTTGCGCCAGGCAATGGAGCGCGAGAAGCTGTTACGCCTCAAGGAGATGGTAAGGAGCTCCCTGCAGTCCGCGGAGCCGGGTGATGAGGATGCATATTCCTCCCTTGTCCTCGAGATGCGTACTGCTCTGATTGCCATCAATGAGATAGGACTAAGACAACCCACGGTATGTGCTGTCTTGCTCTATCGTGGAGCCGTTTCGGATCAGTATCAACTGGAAGATATCGGGCGGCTTTTTGGTGAAGAGGTGGAGGTGATCCTGCGGGGGTTAAAGAAGATCAGCCGTTTCAGCGACAAACGATCAGCCGTGGAGTCGGAGAATTACATGAAGCTGCTGCTTTCGATGGCTGAGGATATTCGGGTGGTCTTCGTGATGATTGCAAGGCAGCTGCAGCTGATGCGTGATGCAAAAGGCAGCGATAGCTCCCGACGGCTTGACCTGGCTGTGGAGACCTCCTTTCTGTATGCTCCCCTGGCACATCGATTGGGTCTTTACAGCATCAAATCGGAGCTGGAGGATCTTTCTCTCAAATATACCGACCGTGCGTCGTACGATTATGTGGCACAAAAGCTGAACGAAACCAAGCGCTCAAGAGAGAAATATATCCGTGAATTCATTGAGCCGGTGGAGGAGCGGCTGGCAAAAACAGGGCTGATCTTCGACATCAAGGGGCGTACCAAATCGATTCATTCTATTCTCAACAAGCTTAAGAAGCAGAAGATTGATTTTGAGAATATATACGATCTCTTTGCTATTCGCGTGATCCTGGATGCTCCGGCCGATCAGGAGAAAGCGCAGTGCTGGCAGGTCTATTCGGTGATTACCGACATGTATCAACCCAACCCCAGGCGATTGAAGGATTGGCTCTCGATCCCTAAGAGCAACGGTTACGAATCACTGCACATCACCGTGATGGGGCCCAATTCAAGATGGGTGGAGGTGCAAATCAGAAGCCGCCGAATGGATGAGATTGCTGAGAGGGGACTGGCTGCCCACTGGAAGTACAAGGGGGTGAAAGAGGAGTCGACGCTAGACAGCTGGCTTACCACGTTGCGTGAATCGCTCGAAGACAAGGAGTCCAACCTGAGTCAGAAACTGACCGATTTCAAGCTTGACCTTTATGAGGAAGAGATTTTTGTCTTCACACCCAAGGGTGATCTCTTCAAGCTGCCCAAAGGAGCTACCGTGCTGGACTTTGCATTTGCCATCCACTCGAAGCTGGGAGCTTCCTGCATCTCGGGAAGGGTGAATGGTAAGAATGTGCCGATCAAGCATCCGCTGAAGAGTGGCGACCAGGTGGAGATCAACACCTCCACACATCAGACGCCAAAGCAGGACTGGCTCAGTTTCGTGATTACCTCCCGTGCACGCACCAAGATTCGCCAGCTGCTAAAAGAGGAAGCGGGTAAGCAGGTCGATATTGCCAAGGAGACGCTTTCGCGACGGATGAAAAACCGTAAGATCGAGGTCGACGATGCCCACCTGATGCAGTTGATCAAGAAGCTGAAATATAAAACTGTTACTGATTTTTACGCAGACATCGCGGCAGAGAAGTTGGATGTCAACTGGGTGATTGATCGTTACCTGGAACTGGAGAGCAGGGAAAGCGAGAGCCGTGATGCTGTTCAACAGATAAGTGCCGGCCAGTTCACCCTCAAAACCGACGCTCGTGAGAGCCACAGCAGTGATGAGCTTGTGATTGATCAAAACCTGACCGGCGTTGATTACAAACTGGCAAAGTGCTGCAATCCTATCTTTGGGGATGAGATCTTTGGCTTCGTCTCTTCTCAGGGCATTAAAATTCACCGGGTAAACTGTCCCAACGCACAGGATCTCTTCTCACGCTTTGGCTATCGTGTGATCAAGGCACGTTGGTCGGGTAGTACCGGCAGCTCTAACTACACCATCGTGTTGAGGGTGATTGGCAATGACCAGATCAACATCGTAGCTAACCTGATGTCGATTATATCAAAAGAGGAGGGGGTACAGTTGCGTGCCATCTCCATTGATTCCAACGACGGCCTTTTTCAGGGGAATATATCGGTGATGCTAGCCAACACCTCAATGCTGGAACAGCTTATCAGGAAACTGAAGGCTGTGAAGGGGGTGAAATCGGTAACCAGGTTAAACTAATCGACCGGAGGAGTGAAGGTGGTGAGGAGTTGTTGCAGATATTCCCGTTGAAAATCTTCGGGACGCAGAATCTCGTCGTTGTAACGGATCAGATCAATGTCGATGATCACCTTTCCCTGGTACTTGTCACGCGGTGAACGACCAACGGCACGTTCTGTCTGTTTGATCTTGTCAATCACTTCCACGGGTGTGTAATCTGTCTCAGCCATTGCCAGCACATTCCGAAAAAGAAAGGAGTAACGCTCATCATCCGGTTCCGACAAGACAGACTCACTGAAGACGATGCCGGGAAAGAGGCGCGTCAACATCCTCCGGGCTTTGTCAATATTGGTCCTCGCGAACGTGTTGGATCCTATGCTTAGTAAAATTGTGCTCATACTGTTAAATTGAACTACAAATATACACATTTTTGATGAAAATGATCGGCTCAAACGTAAATCAATTATCTTTGTTCCACTATAACTATTAAAAAATGAAAAATTTACAGGGAGCGTTACTCCTTCTTTTTTCACTTCTCGTCAGCAATATCACGGCACAGGATGATACTCCGCTGATCTACCGGATCAATCTCCGTGAAAACATCGGCAGCAACAGTTGGATTCACCTGCAAAATGGATTGCATGAAGCCGGACAAAAAGAGGCCCATGCAATTTTGCTGCACATGAACACATACGGGGGAGGGGTGCTCGAAGCTGATTCGATGCGAACGGCCATCCTCAACAGCTCCCTGCCGGTATATGTTTTCATCGACAACAATGCAGCTTCGGCGGGAGCTCTGATTGCCACCGCCTGCGATAGCATCTTCATGCGAAACAGTGCCTCCATAGGTGCGGCAACCGTGGTGGAAGGCGGGACAGGTGCCGCGGCTCCGGACAAGTACCAATCTTACATGCGCGGCATCATGCGTGCCACGGCCGAGAGCCACGGTAAAATATCAACCATCGTTGATGGGGACACGGTTCTGCGGTGGCGGCGGGATCCGCTGGTTGCAGAGGCAATGGTGGATGAACGGATTGTAGTACCCGGATATGCCGATTCGACGCAGATCTTGACTCTAACAGCCACCCAGGCCATGGAGCTGGGTTATTGTGAGGGCACCTCCGAGAGCCTCCATGAATTGATCGTGACCCGGCTGGGCATTGCTGATTACCGGCTGGAGACCTATAACCCCACCTTTTACGACAGGGTAAAGGGTTTTCTCACCAGCGGTGTGGTACAGGCACTACTGATCATGCTGATCATCGGCGGCATTTACTTTGAGCTGCAATCACCCGGCATGGGTTTTCCCACTGCAATGGCCATCACTGCAGCTCTGCTCTACTTCACACCGCTCTACCTCACCGGATACGCCCAGAACTGGGAGGTTCTTCTCTTTGTGCTGGGACTGATCTTTATCGTATTTGAGCTGTTTGTCTTTCCGGGGTTTGGCGTTCCCGGTATCGCCGGCATCGTCTTTATCTTCTCTTCACTGGTGCTGGCACTCGTGGGGAACATACGTTTCGGCCTGGAGGGGGTAGATGCTGTTGGACTCTTTCGCGCAGTGATGATCGTGCTGGGAGGTATGGGCATGGGGATGGTGCTGATCATCTACCTCACCGGAAGGATCGGCAAGCCGGGTATTTTGAGAAATGCCGCACTCAATGCCGATGAGGAGGGCTTTGTCTCGGTACCGGTGGAACCCCGCCTGTTGACGGGTAAGAGTGCCGTGGCGGCCACAGTGCTCCGTCCCTCGGGGAAGATATTACTGGAGGGAGCATATTACGACGCTGTCTCTCTGAAAGGTTTTGTAGAGAAGGGGGAAGAGGTGGTGGTGAAACGTTATGAAAATTTTCAGCTTTATGTGATGCGAAAAGATAATTGACCAGGTTTCTGAAAAAAACAAACCCTGAGACATTGTCTCAGGGTTTGTTTTTTGTCTAATAGTTCTTTTATGCAACTGCTTTCAGGCAGCAATCTTAATTGTAAGCAGCCATCTCCTCTTCGCTGTATGCCTTCTTCTTGAAGAAGAAAAAGAGAAGATAAGGGATGAACAACAGAATGATGGCCCAGATGATGTTGCTCAGCTTGCTTCCTTTTTTCATGTTGTTGATGAAGATATGGCCCAGCATCCCTTCAATCACCAATAACAACCCAATGATCAAATTGGTATTGTTTGTTGTGCCCATCAGGAAGGGTACCACCAACAGTGCAACGCCAATGAGCATTACAATCACTCCGAAGTACTTCGCAAATTCTTTCATGTGTATAATAATTATGATTTCGATTTCGTAACGCAAATAAACACAAAAATCGACAAACCAGGAAATAATTTGACAGAAAAAACTGAACCACCGTTTAAAAAAGCAGTTTTGGGCCAAAAAACAGCCATGGAGGCGTGTGACATCTTTTAATTTGTTTATTTTTGTGCTTTGTTCATCCGTAGAAAGTGTAAGCTGTGAAAAGAATTGCCCGGTTTTTTTATCAATGGATCATTTTCATGCCGTTGTTTCTGTTGATCACCATTCTTACCGCTGTAACGGTGATGATTACGACTCCCTTTTTCGGAAATCGCTTCTGGGGGTATTATCCTCCTCACATCTGGAGCCGGGTCACCTGCTGGCTGGCGCTTTGTCGGGTGAAATGTTCAGGTCACGAGAAACTGGATCCCAGGCAATCATACGTCTTTGTAGCCAACCATCAGGGTGCGTTTGATATCTTCCTGGTCTATGGTTTCCTGAATCAGAACATCAAATGGATTCAAAAACAGAGTCTGCGAAAGATTCCATTTGTGGGGTATGCTTCTGAAAAAGCAGGTCATGTGTTTGTGGACAACTCCACCGCTACAGCCCGTGCTGCTACCATTGAAAGAGCCAAGGCACAAATCACGGATGGTGTCTCCATGGTGATCTTTCCTGAGGGTGCGCGTACTCTCACCGGTAAGATGGGGCGTTTCAAACGGGGAGCCTATCATATCGCACGGGATCTTCATTTGCCTGTGGTACCGCTGACCATCAACGGGCCATATGATGTACTGAAGCGAAACAGCCGATTCCTCAAACCGGGAAAGCTTGAGTTGATCATTCATGATCCGATCCCTACATCATCGCTCAGCGACGAGGAGCTGGCCGTTCTGATCGACCGGTCAAAAGAGATCATCCATTCTGCATTGTGGGAGAAATATCGCTAGGAGGGGGTTAAAAAAGAAATGGTTGTCTCACGACAACCAATCTTCATTGTTAACCTTAAATCTAATACCATGAAAAACACAGTACAAATGTACACGCATCAATGCACTTTTCCAAGCAATATGGAGAAAAAAAGATGCTTTTTAAATTAATTTAGTATTTATCTCCTTAGAGTGCTTCAAACTACCAGGTTATTTGCGTTTGTTTGCATATTTTGAGGGTACAGTTGTTCCTGATTGAACATCACGGTATTAGTCGTATAATCTGTTGGCAAAAAAATTGAGCAACCCCCAGTTGAGGCGATACCAGCGCCTGGTGGCTTTCTGTTTTCCCCCGAACTGAAGGAGAAAACGTGACCGTCCGCTGTTTTTGTGAATAAAGCCTATATCCATGAAATCAAAATAGTGAAAGCCTTCATCTTCCGACCGTTTCATAGCTGAATAGATGGTGAAGATGGTAGGATAGAGCAGTTTGTAGCGCTTCGATTTGCCCCAGTAATAGAGGCAGTAGACTTTCTTTTTCTGCTCGAAACCCAGTATGGCTCCACCAATGATCTTGCCCTGGTAGCGGGTGAGCAAAATCATTCCCTTTCCTTCTTTCACATAGTGTCGGTAGAAATTCTCAAAATAGAGGTATGGTGGTAAACGACGTCTGATCTTCTTCTGGTTGGTATCCCTGATCAGCCGATAGATTTCAGGCAGATCATCGTCAGAGGTTACCTCCACCATCTGCACCCCTTTCTTCAATGCCCTGTTGACCTGGTTCTTGCGGGAGGGTGTGAGCTGGTCCCAAATCTTTCGTCTTCGTTGCAACGAATTGCAGATGTTGATCCATTTCACCGAGAAGAACTGATTCTCGCGAAACCCCTTGTATCCGAAGATGGCGTTACCCAGGTTCTCGTAACGGATGAGAAACACCTTTTGTCGCACCTCTTCAACCAAGCGGGTGATAAGCAGTTCAAAGAGCTCTATCTGCGGTAGATCACTCCCGAAAAATGAAGGGGGCTGGCTGATGATGCATCGTCTGAAGAGTGAATGGCGCAGCAATCTGTTTTTGCGGGCGATAATGGCGAAGAGGGCGGCAACCGGTTTCCCTTCGTTGAAGGCTACCAGCATGAAGGGGGTGTATGCGGGTATGCAACTGTACCAGTCGAAAGCGTCGGGAGAGTGGAAGAAGTTGGTTTCTTCCATTGGCGGCAGCTCTTCTTTGTGATAGTATGTTTGAACGCTGAATGCCATGCAGATCGGGGGTGAATGATCACATTTTTTACAAATGTAGTAAAAAAAAGCAAACAGACAACCCCAGGTGGTTATCCTCCGGCTGTCAGTTTTTCCAGCACTTTGAAAACGATGGGGCAGGTCTCCGCGTTTTTCACCGAAAGAGCGAAGATCTGGTAGAACTTCTTCCTGTCGGTATGCGGATATTCACGACATGCCCTGGGCCTGTTCTCATAGATGGCGCAATAGTTGTCGTCACCAAGAAAAGGGCAGGGCATGGAGCGGAACACCCTGTCGCCATCCTCATCGGTGCGGAGGTAACGCTCAATGACCACCGAAGGTTTGATGCGCAGAGCCTTGCCCATTCGATCCACATCGTCGGGTAGGATCATCGGCCCCAGTGAGCGGCAGCAGTTTCCGCACGCCAGGCAATCGGTCTCTTCCTCGGCTTCAAGGTGCAGTTGCAGAATCTCCCGATCCATTTTCATCAGGCGTCGTTTGTTCTTCGCAACCCATTTCTCCCATGCGGGCTTTCTCAGTGCAACCTCTTTCGGCAGATCAGTGACATTCATTTTTTTCTGCAAAAGTATATGCTTTTCTGCTTAACTCGACAGCAGTTACTGATTTATTTTGTAAATTTGTACAACAAGCTAACCAAACCATCAGAGAGATCAATCAAACTATTATAAACATATGGCAAATAAAATACTGGTAACAGGGGGGACAGGCTACATCGGTTCCCATACAGTTGTTGAATTGCAACAGGCAGGCTACGAAGTGGTCATTGCAGACAATCTTTCCAACTCAAATGCCGATGTAATCGAGGGGATTACACGCATCACCGGCATCCGTCCACAATTCGACAAGCTGGACTGCACCGACATGGAGGCGTTGAAGGCACTTTTCAGGAAACACACCTTCGACGGTATCATCCATTTCGCTGCCAGCAAGGCGGTGGGTGAGTCGGTACAAAAGCCGCTGCTTTACTACCGAAACAACCTGGTCTCGTTGGTCAACCTGCTGGAGTTGATGCCGGAACACAAGGTGAAGGGAATCGTATTCTCCTCCTCCTGCACCGTGTACGGGGAACCCGACAGCAACCCCATCGATGAGAACGCACCCATCAAACCGGCAGCGTCTCCCTACGGGAACACAAAACAGATCAACGAAGAGATCATTCGGGATTTTGTCCACTCGGGAGCTCCGATCAAAAGCATCATTCTTCGTTATTTCAATCCTATCGGAGCCCATCCCTCTGCCGAGATCGGGGAACTGCCGCTGGGGGTGCCCCAAAACCTGGTACCCTACATCACCCAAACCGGGATTGGTATCCGGCAGCAGCTGAGTGTTTTCGGCAATGATTACAATACGCCCGACGGCTCCTGTATCCGTGACTTCATCAATGTGATGGACCTGGCCAAAGCGCACGTCAAAGCCATTGAGCGGATGGTCGAAGATCAGTCGGATGAACCTGTCGAGATCTTCAACCTGGGCACCGGTACGGGGTTGTCAGTGCTGGAACTGATTGCCCTCTTTGAGAAAGTCTCCGGGTTGCCCCTCAACTACCAGATTGTGGGACGTCGTGAGGGTGATATTGAACAGATATGGGCACAACCGGACAGAGCGAATGAGGTACTGGGATGGAAAGCAGAGGTGTCGGTTGAGGATACCATGGCTTCTGCATGGCGATGGCAGCAACGACTGCGTGAGAAAGGTGTGATGTGAAAGCAAAGCAGTATTAACCATATAAGAAAGGTCCGGAACTGATGGCCGGACCTTTCTTGTGTATCCATTTCTGAGGTTAGCTCAGAAGTAATATTCAATCACAAGGTAGTATTTTTCATCACCCTTGTGTGTTTTTTCAATCTCTATCTTGTTCTCTCTGGCCAGCCAGCCTATGGCAGTGTAAATCTCCTTTTCTGTCAAACCGGAAGCCTCTCGCAGGTCGGCGATATTCCATTTCTGGTTGTTGTTCAACAGGTTCCAGATAATACCTGCATTGGTGCCAATCAGTTTCTTGTTCATAACGATAGCTCTTAATGGTGTGATGCTTGTTTGTTTTGCATGTTTGTTGTTGGGGATCATCATCCTGCATCATAAAAACAACTGATGTCAGAAGTTTGTTCGCCCCAAAAGAGGAAAAAAGGAATCAGTTTAAAAAGAGAATCAGGAAGAGGTACGCTGCCGGTACTGCCACCAGTAGGCTGTCGATGCGATCGAGAATGCCTCCGTGGCCGGGGATCAGGGTGCCGGCATCTTTCACAGAGCAGGTACGTTTGATCAGCGATTCAAAGAGGTCGCCTACGGTGCCAAAAAGGGCAATCACCAGGGATAATCCAATCCAATGGAGTGTCGACAATTCCGGAAAGAGGCGTGCGAAGATGAGCGATGAGAGCATTGTGAACAGGATACCTGCAATGAAACCCTCAACCGATTTCTTGGGTGAGATGTGGGGGATGAGCTTATGCTTGCCGATGAGCGATCCGAAGAAATAGGCAGCGGTGTCGTTTACCCAGATAAATACAAAGAGGGCCAGCAAGGGAGACCAGTTGTAACCGATGCCGGTGAAAACCTGTTGATATGAATAGGAGAGCATCATCAGAAGGCTCAGAGGCATGGTGATGTATATCTGACCGAACACCGAATAGATGATGCCATGCAGGATGTCTTGACGCCTGATAAACATTGCCGAGGCAATAAGGATGAGCAGGTATATCAATATAAATACCGGCAGTGCCACCAATGAGATCTTTTCAAGGTAGAGATATACCGAGACAAAGAGAATCAGACCATGTGTGATGTTGAATATCTTGCTGATGGCATGCGATGTATCTTTTTCTACCATACGGTAGAACTCAAACAATCCCATGGCGAGGATGATTCCGAATACGGTCAGAAAGGAGTAGCGTCCCCCCAGAAGTCCCACGAGGATCACCAGGATATAGATGATACCTGCCCCGGCACGAGTCAGTAAGTTTTTCAGATTCAATTCGCCTCTTTTTATGTGAAGGGATAAAGATAGTTGTTTTATGCTGATGCGTTAACAACCATCACACATCACCTGCTTTATTCTTGTTCAGCTTTGTCTGCAGAGGGTGAGGCGGTCTCTTCCGTCACGTCGTTTTCATCCTCTTCCAGCTCCACCCCGTTTTCCATCAGAATGTTATACCAGGAGATGATCTTTTTCACATCAGAGGCATAGACACTTTCACGGCTGTAGTCGGGAAGCACCTCTTTCAGATAAGTGAACAACTCATTGCCCGATGCCTTGCTACTCACCGATGCCTTGCCGCCGTTTTCTTTTTCCTTCATCCGCTTCAACACATCCCGCAGGGGGGTATCCCCGTCGTTGGTGTAGATGGAGACATCACTCAGCGCCACCACCTTCTCATGCGCGTAGACAGGCAAACGTTTGCCGTCACCAAGTGATTCAACGATGTTCAGGTTCTTTCCAGTAGAGATGAGCTTATAAAGACCGGGACGCCCCGTAACCGATAATATCTTGGATAGCATAACAGTGTAATTTGCGATTTTGTTACAAAATTGTTTTTTCAAGGTGCAAAAGTACGCAGACTCTCCCATATTCGCAACTTTTCAGGGAAAATGTGATGTTTTTTCGATCTGTGGCTCTGACTACAGTAAAAAAGGGTTATTTTCGCAACTGTATTTACCCATAAACGAAAAACAATGTACCGATTGATGACTATTGTAACCCTGGCTACTTCACTCTTTATATCCTGTAACGGAAATCGTGCAGATGCACGTAAGTCAAATGATCAACCTGCCGCCGCCGATTCACCGGCAATGGGCAGCCACGACATGCTATATCTTGCCGTGGGGACCTACACCTCAGAGGAGGGCAGCAGGGGAATCTACCTCTATCACTTTGATGCCCTCACCGGGAAGAGTGACTCGGTGAGCATGGCGGAGGTGTCCAACCCCTCCTATCTCACCTTCAGCCCCGATGAGCAAGCTCTCTATGCCGTGGGAGAGAACGATGGAGAGCAGGGTGCCGTGCATGCATTCTCTTTCGACAAGGCGAAAGGAACGCTGCAGAAGATCAATACGCAGGAGACGAGGGGTAGCGGACCCTGTTACGTTACCATCGACGCGAAGGGACGTAACCTTCATACTGCCAATTACGGCGGGGGGAGCATCTCCTCCTTCCAGGTGAACGATGATGGCAGCCTTTCGCCACTGCTCTCCCTGATTCAATTCAGCGGATCCGGTCCCGACAGCTCCCGGCAGCGTCAGCCTCACCTGCACAGTGTGGCTTACTCGCCTGACGGACTCTCCCTTTTTGCTGCTGACCTGGGAAGCGATAAGCTTTACCGGTTCAAGGTGCAGGAGACCCCCTTTCAGGGACAGCCGGTGATCCGGGAGAGCAGCATGACTGCGATAGAGACTCCCGCAGGCACCGGTCCCCGTCATTTTGACTTCCACCCCGATGGAGGCAGATACCTCTACCTGCTGGGTGAGTTGTCAGGCGAGGTGGTGGTCTATGACCATCACAATGGTGAGCTGACTGAGAAGCAGGTGATCAAAGCCGATACGGTGGGCGCACGCGGCAGTGCCGATATTCATGTATCACCCGACGGTCGCTATCTCTATGCCTCCAACCGTCTGCAGGCTGATGGCATTGCCATCTTCGCGATCGATCCCGACGAGGGTACGCTCACCAAGGTGGGGTATCAACCCACCGCAACGCATCCCCGCAATTTTGTATTCACCCCCAATGGAAAATACCTGCTGGTTGCCAGCAGGGATGAAAACAGGATTCAGGTTTTCTCAGTAGATGAGGTCACTGGCCTACTCAATGACACAAAACAGGATATCCTTTTGAGCAAGCCGGTATGTCTGAAGTTTGCAAAGAGCATTTGACACGCTGACACCTTCCTACTCAACAAAAAATGGCATTTCCCCTTAGAGATCACCCAGCTGGGCGATCTCTTCGTGTTTGTAGGGAGTGGCCTGGTACACGAAATAGTTCAGCCAGTTGATGTAGAGTAGATTGGCATGCGAGCGCCACTGCACAAAAGGCGGTTGATTCGGGTCGTTGTCTCTGTAATAGTTCAGGGGAATCTCCACGGAGTCCATCCCTTTTTCCATATCCCGCAGGTACTCGTTGTGCAGGGTGAGGGGAGAATATTCCGAATGACCTGTTACATAGAATTCGCGACCACCCCTTGAGGAGACAATGTAGACACCGGCATCCTCCGATTCGGAGAGGATGGAGAGCTCCGGTTGCTGCCGGATCTCATCCCCGAGGATGGTGGTGTGGCGGCTGTGCGGTGCGAAGAAGGTGTCGTCGAAGCCGCGGAAGAGTGGGAAGGAGGGGTCGTTGAGCTGATGGCGGAATACACCGAACAGCTTTTTTTCCAGCGGATGTTTGTTGATGCCGTAAAAATGGTACAGTGCAGCCTGCGCTCCCCAGCAGATGTAAAAGGTGGAGGTGACATGTGTGCGGGCCCAGTCGAAGATGCGGGTGATCTCATCCCAGTAGGTCACCTCCCGGAAAGGGATCATCTCCACCGGTGCACCGGTGATGATCATGCCGTCGTAATATCGTTTCTTCACTTTTGAAAAGGTGGTGTAAAACGACATCAGATGCTCGATGGGGGTGTTCTTGGGGGTGTGTGAAGAGAGCCCCAGGAACTCAATCTCCACCTGCAACGGGGAGTTAGAGAGTAGCCGTATCAGATCGGTCTCGGTGGTGATCTTGAGTGGCATCAGGTTCAGCACCAGTATCTTCAGGGGGCGGATGTCCTGTGTGGATGCACGCAAATCATCCATCACAAAGATGTTCTCTTTCTTCAGTATCTCTACCGCCGGCAGTTTGTCGGGTAAATTGACAGGCATGATGTAAATGGTCGTTTATGAATGAGATTGTGTAAACAATCGGTTGTTATTTCTTCTTCTTTCTCTTTTTCTTCGCTACGCTCCAGCCAAACTTGCCTATTTTCCTTCCCAACCCATAGTAATGACCATGGGAGTAGGCAAGCAGTCCCGCCAGTTGCATGTCGAAGCGACCGGTAACCGGATCGAGGTACTGATCGTCGGCCTTCACGTTGACTACCTCCGAGATGAACATGTCGTGCGAACCAAGCGGGATGATCTCTTTCACCCGGCACTCGATGCAGACAGGGCTCTCTTCAATCAACGGTGCCCCTACCAGTGTCGCTTTTCCGGCCGTCAGTTTCATCTCTTCGAACTTGTTGTAATCTTTTCCCGATCGCACCCCACACCAGTCGGTGGCCCGTGCCAATGCCTCGGTAGTGAGGTTGATCACATACTCACCGGTGCGTTTGATGATCTCATACGAGTGACGCGACGGTCTCACTGAGATGTAGCACATAGGGGGATCGGAGCAGATGGTACCCACCCAGCTTACGGTGATGATGTTATATTCTTCGGGGCTGTTTCCGCAGCTGATCATTGCCGCCGGCAGCGGATAAATCATCGTTCCCGGTTTCCAGTCTTGTTTCATTTATTTCAGTTGTCAGTTCTCAGTTTATTTTTTGAACTATATACCATAAACCTCAAATGAATCAACTTATTTATATCAATTCAATCTCCTCCTTCCGGATCTTGAGCTCACAGTAGTGGCATTGCAGCTCCACCAACTCCTTGTCGATCACGTGAAAGCGGGTTTTCATCGGCTCGTTGTTGGTGATGCACTTGGGATTGTTGCAACGCACAATCTCGATGATCTCATCAGGTAACACCACCTTCTTTTTCTCCACCACCTCGAAGTTTCGGATGATGTTGAGGTTCACGTTGGGTGCAACCAGTGCAATACGGTTGATTTCATCCTCGCGGAAGAATTTATCGGAGACCTTGATGATCCCTTTCGAACCCATCTTGCTGCTCTTCAGGTTGTTGCCGATGGTGATGCGGTTGTTCAGCTTCTGCAGCTGCAGGAGCGTTACCACCTTGAAAACAGCATCACTGGGTATGTGGTCAATGGCTGTCCCATTTTCGAGAGCGGCCACCTGCAATTCTTTTCTCATCATCTTTATTCATTTAATGGGTTATGCTACCTCAATGCCCAACAGATCGCAGATCACCGCCTGGCGCACGTAGATGCCGTTCTTTGCCTGCTGGAAATAGTAGGCCTTGGGATTGTCATCCACATCCTGGTTGATTTCCTTCACTCGGGGAAGCGGGTGGAGCACCCTCAGGCTCTCTTTCGAGTCACTGAGCATGTCGTTGTGTAATACGTAGACGTTTTTTACCTTCTCATACTCCATCAGGTCGGTGAACCGCTCCTTCTGTACACGAGTCATGTAGAGGATGTCGGAGCCGTTGATCGCCGCGGGCGAGAAATCGGTATACTCACGATAGGGTATTCCCTGTCTATCGCAAAAGAGTTTGTACTTCTCGGGGATGGCAAGCTCCTCCGGTGCCACGAAGTGGAAGGAGGGTTTGAAGTGTGACAGTCCCTGGATGAGGGAGTGCACGGCACGGCCATACTTGAGGTCGCCCACCACGGTGATGGAGAGGTTCTCGAGGGTGCCCTGCGTCTCGTAGATGGTGAACAGGTCGAGCAGCGTCTGCGTGGGGTGCTGGTTGGAGCCGTCACCTGCATTGATCAACGGCACCGGTGAGATCTCGGAGGCGTAGCGTGCCGACCCCTCCAGGTGGTGGCGCATGATGATCAGGTCGGCGTAGTTGCTGACCATCATGATGGTGTCCTTGAGTGACTCACCCTTGGTGGAGCTGCTGGTGGCCGCATCGGAGAAGCCGATGATGCGTCCGCGCAGCCTGTTGACGGCAGTCTCGAAGCTGAGACGCGTGCGGGTGGAGGGCTCGAAGAAGAGGGTGGCGCAAACCCTTCCTTTCAACAGATCACGGTTGGGGTTCTCCTTGAATCGGGAGGCGGTTTGCAGGATGCGCAGGATATCCTCTCTGCTGTAATCGCCGATATTGACCAGACTTTTGGGACTCATGGGTGATATTTTCATTAAATGAGTTGTGCACAGCAAAAGTAGAAAAAAACCTTGCAATCTGATTGCAAGGTTAAAAAAAATCTTCAGACTTCCAGATCTACATCGAAAAGTTCATGCCACGGCAGTCCCTGCTTGTTGAGCTGCTCCATGAACGGATCGGGATCAAACTCCTCTACGTTGAAGACCCCCGGTTTCTTCCAGAGACCCTTCATGAACATCATGCCGCCGATGGTGGCCGGCACACCGGTGGTGTAACTGACGCCCTGAGCACCTGTCTCCTTGTAGGCTGCCTCATGACTGCAGTTGTTGTACACATAGTAGGTCCGTTCCTTGCCATCCTTGATGCCTCGGATGCGGCAGCCGATGGAGGTCTGTCCGGTGTAGTTCTCTCCCAGCTCACCCGGGTCGGGCAGCACTGCTTTCAGGAACTGGATGGGTACGATCTTCTGACCGTTGTACTCCACTTCGTCGATGCGTGCCATGCCGATGTTCTGGATCACCCTGAGGTGGGTGAGGTACTCCTGCCCGAAGGTCATCCAGAAGCGTGCCCGCTTGAGGGTGGGGAAGTTCTTCACCAGCGATTCCAGCTCCTCGTGAAAGATCACGTAAGATTCCTTGGGACCGATCTCCGGGTAGGTGAGCGGCTGGTGGATCTCGTGCGGTTCCGTCTCTACCCACGCACCGTTCTCCCAGTACTTTCCTTTCTGTGTCACCTCGCGGATGTTAATCTCCGGGTTGAAGTTGGTGGCGAACGCCTTGCCATGGTCTCCCGCGTTACAGTCCACGATGTCGAGGTGGTGGATCTCATCGAAGTGATGCTTGGCCGCATAGGCAGTGAAGATGCTGGTCACCCCCGGGTCGAAGCCGCATCCCAGGATGGCGGTGAGTCCTGCCTTCTCGAACTTCTCCCGGTAGGCCCACTGCCATTTGTATTCGAACTTGGCTTCATCCTTCGGCTCGTAGTTGGCCGTGTCGAGGTAATGTACCCCCGCTTCGAGGCAGGCATCCATGATGGTCAGATCCTGGTAGGGGAGTGCCACGTTGATCACTAGCTCCGGTTTGAACTCATTCATCAGCGACACCAGCTCCGGCACGTTGTCGGCATCCACCCTGGCAGTTTCGATGGCGACACCGGTACGTCGTTTCACATCCTCCGCGATGGCGTCACACTTGCTTTTGGTACGGCTGGCCAGCATGATACCGGTGAAGAGGTCGCTGTTTTGCGCTACCTTGTTGGCTACCACCGTACCGACGCCACCGGCGCCAATGATCAGTACTTTTCCCATAGATATTACTTTTTTTTTATTGTGTTGATAATTCAATTTATAACAGCTGCTCTCATCACCCTGCGGCAGTGAAGAACATCCGGTTACCGCAGCCTCCGCCTGACAGGGGCGTTGTCTGCTGTTGTCTACAAATATACAATGATTCCCGGAAACGGCCCCGGTTTCTGATCAAAAAAATGGAAGTTTTGAGGCGAGGTTTTAAATGTGTATATTTGTCTTTTGTTAAAAAAAAATCAACTGCACAACAATGGACGAAGAAAAGATTGAACAAATATCCCGCTCAACCAACGCCATCAGTGAATGGAGCATCCGGCTGCTGACCAATATCGGTATCCCCGAAAACTGGGTGAAATATATCAACCTGTTGCTGCTACTGTCGGTACTGGTTGTGTTGGTGTTCATGGTACAATACCTCACCCGCCGCATCCTGCATGCTGTCCTGAACCGTGTGTCCAGGATCACCGGAATCGAATTCCTGCGACATCTCTCCGAACGACGCTTTCCCCATTACCTGGCGATGATCATCCCCTTCAGCCTGGTGAAAGGATCCATCCCCATCATCTTCGATCTTTTCCCCCGTACCATGGTGATGGTCGACAAACTGGTGGATATCTTTCTCATATTCTATGTGATATGGCTTATCTCATCGATCGTGAACGCTTTCTCCGATACCCTGCGCAGCCGCCCCAGCATGGCCGACAAGCCGCTGGATAGCTACGTCCAGGTGGTGAAGATCATCCTTTACGCGATTGGTTTCATCATCCTCTTCTCCATCCTCACAGGTCAAAAGCCCGGGGTGATCCTCGGGGGGCTGGGTGCCGCATCGGCCATCCTGATGTTGATCTTCAAGGATACCATCCTCGGTTTCGTGGCCAGTATGCAGGTGTCGGCCAACGACATGGTGCGGATCGGCGACTGGATTACCATGCCCAAGTATGGTGCCGACGGTGATGTGATCCAGATCACGCTCACCACCGTCAAGATCCGCAACTTCGACAAGACCATCACCACCATACCGCCCTATTCGCTTGTTTCAGACTCGTTTCAGAACTGGCGGGGGATGGTTGAAGCCGGTGGACGACGCGTGAAAAGAAGCATCTACGTGAAACAATCATCGATTCGTTTTCTCAGCGACGAAGAGGTGACGAAGTTGTTGAAGGTGCAGGCTGTGAACCAGTATATCTCCACGAGGAGCCGTGAGATCGAAGCTTACAACCAATCCGTCGGTGCCGACAAATCGCTGCCCCTCAACGGCCGTAACCTCACCAACATGGGACTCTTCCGGGAATACATCAAGAACTACCTGAGTCATCATCCCGATGTGCACAAGGAGTTGATGTTGATGGTGCGTCAGCTGCAACCCACCTCGAAAGGACTTCCGCTGGAACTCTACTTCTTCACTGCCACCACCGAGTGGGAGCGATATGAGGATATTACTTCCGATGTGTTTGATCATGTGACCGCGGCTGCAAGGTTTTTTAACCTGGAGTTGTTCGAGGATATTTCCAATCCGGTGCTCTCTGCAGGGATCAACCCGGAGCCGTGAGCTCGCTGTGATTTGACAACGTAATTGTGGTCTTCCTCTTTCGTTGTTTGCAGGAATCGCCCGGGAAGATGATGATATTATAAAATAAATTTTTATCTTTGCACGGGGTAACACCCATTGTCAGAATTTAAAGATTGTTAGATAAAAGCATGGTTGTCAGTCCGTATGTATCAGTGATACGACCACATCCATACTTCAACCGAATTACTTTATATGAGCAAAATTTACAGCGTGTTTACCGGTACCGGCAGCTATGTGCCGACCAAACAAGTAAAGAACGATGCTTTTCTTGAGAACGAGTTTTATGAATCATCCGGTGAGAAGATCGACACTCCCAACGAGGCAATCGTTCAGAAGTTTGAAGAGATCACCACCATCTCTGAACGGCGTTATGCCGGGGAACATGAGGTGACCTCCGATTTGGCCCTGATTGCTTCACAACGTGCGATTGCAGCTGCCGGCGTGGAGAAGGAGGAGCTTGACTACATCATCTTTGCCCACAACTTCGGCGAGACGATGGCGGATAACATGCGGATGGACGTGGTTCCCTCGCTTGCCTCACGGCTCAAGCAGAAACTGGGTATCGTCAATCCCTCCGCGGTGGCTTATGACATCCTCTTCGGCTGTCCCGGATGGGTGCAGGCGGTGATCCAGGCCGACTACTACATCCGCTCGGGTGATGCGAAAAAGGTGCTGGTGGTGGGTGCCGACATCCTGTCGCGTGTAGCCGATCCGCACGACCGCGACAGCATGATCTATGCCGATGGTGCCGGAGCTGCCATCATGGAGGGTCGTGAGAGCGACACACCGCTCGGCATCCTGGGACACAACTCACGCAGTGATGCCCTCGATTACGTGCAGATGCTTCAGATGGGCTACTCCTACAATCCCGAACTGGCGAAGAAGAAAGATTATTACCTGAAGATGCAGGGACGTCGTCTCTACCAGTACGCACTGGAGAATGTGCCGAAGACGATCAAGGCGGGTCTGGATAGAGTGGGGCTAGAGATCACCGATATCCGCAAGGTGTTGCTCCACCAGGCCAACGGCAAGATGGATGATGCCATCCTGCAGCGCTTGTTCAAGCTCTACGGTATCAAAGAGGTGCCGGAGAGCATCATGCCGATGACCATCTCCTGGCTGGGCAATTCATCGGTGGCCACGGTGCCCACATTGCTCGACCTGCTCACCCGTCAGGAGATGGATGGTCACGACCTGAAAAGCGGAGACATCATCAGCCTCGCCTCAGTAGGTGCAGGCATGAACATCAACAGCATTGTCTACCGGATTCCCTAATAAGTAAGCCCTTACAGACAGGGTTTTTTACAACCGCTCTACAAGTTTGTGGAGCGGTTTTCTTACTTTGGGCTGATGTGCAAGCCTGTCCTCTCCGGCATCACGGTAGCCGAGGGCGAGCATCAGCACCGTTTCCTCCTCCTCCTCGTTGAGCGCGAGCAGCCGGTTGAGTGCTTTCGGGTTGAATCCCTCAATGGGAGTGGCATCGATGCCCAGCTGTGCCGCCGCATAGGTGGCGTACCCCAGGGCCAGGTAGGTCTGGTGGGTGGTCCAGCTGAAGGTGTTGATCGCCGGATCATTGATCACGCGGTGTATCTTTTCCCGATAACTGTCGATATGGGTGTCGGTGGCATTTCTGACGCTCCTGAACTCCTCCAGGAATCCTTCCACATAGACTTCATCGAGTCTTTTCTTCGCCTTGAAGATCAGTAGGTGTGAGCATTGCTGCAGCACTACCTGAGGGCAGGATTGCTCATATATCTGCTCTATCAGTTCCCTGTTTTCGGTAACAATCACCCGGTAGGGCTGCAAGCCATAGGCGGAGGGGGCCAGACGGATTGCCTCCAGTATCGATTCAAGTTCCTTCTCCGGAATCTTCCCGCCGGTCATTCGTTTGGTGGCGTAGCGCCACTGCAGTGGTTCTATGATGTTCATTGTTGGGGCCGTTTATATCACGGGCTCTGTTGCCCGATGCGAAAAAAATAACCTGCACATACAGATTATGGTGGTTTTGACAAGATGAAACAGCTGTAGGAAAAAAAGGTTTTTAGTTTAACTTTTCTTGTCAGACCAGGTGATATCCCTGACTGTGCAGCTCTGAGGCGCGGAAGAGGGTGTAGATCTCCTCGTCAAGCGGGTAGTCCCAACAGCCGAGGCTGTGGTGGATGTCGCCGCCGAAGCCCGACTTGAACTTGTAGAGCCCATACATCGGGTGATGAGGGTCAGGGTTGGGTGAGATGCCGAACATGTCATACTCGGTGCAGCCCGCCTCCTGCGACTGGCAGATGGCCTCCCACTGTAGTGCATAGGGGGCCATCAGGTTGCGCTCAGCAGAGGAGGAGGCTCCATAGAGATAGGAGCCCCGGTTCCGGGTGATCACCAGGAACATGGCTGCCAGTGGCTTCTCATCCTTCTCGGCGACAAGAAGCCGCACGTCGGCCGGAGAGCGGCTGTCGTCGGCCCGTGCAGTGAGCACCGCCTCGAAATATTTCTTTTCGTTGATCAGCAGATGGTTTCGTTCAGCGGTCTCACGGTAGAGCTCATACCAAATATCCATTCCTTCCTGTCCCATGGTCCGCACCGTTACCCCCCTGCGACGCGCCAGTCCGATGTTGTAGCGTGTCTTCGGCTTCATCTTCTTCAACAGGATCTCCCTTTCAGCTGTCAGATCCAGGAAGATGGTGTGGGCGGGGAGGATGTTGGTTGCAGCTTTGCGGAAGTTCCACTGCTGCGTGTTGTAGTTGAAGCGGAACTCCTGGGCGGTTTGTTCCGGTTCACCTCTCCAGAGACCGTTTTCATCGAAATGATCATTTTCTTTGGCCCAGTAGGACTCCCAGCAAAGATCGTAACGAATCAGAATGCAGTTGTGGGGGAGTTGAGAACGTAGCGACTCCGAGAGCTCTTCCAGGAAGATGCCCTGAAACTCGTCGGCAGGTTCCAGCTCGGGACCGTAAGGGACATAGGCTACTGAATGATCACGGTCAATTTGTCGCAGGATGATCAGCAGATCGGAGTGAATCAGCTGCTTTTCATCGGCTGCTCCATACAGTCCCTCGCTCTGGGCTGCGAAGTTGACAGCCATGGTCTCTGCTCCCAGTGAGGCTTTCACTTCGGACCAGAAGGCAGTTTGTTGTAAGATGGGGGTGGCGTATAGCTCATCGGTCTCTTTGGGACGAATGTTCGATAACATACCAATAACAGTTTAAACCTGCAAAGGTAGCCATTCTTGCCGGGATAAAAAAACGGGTCCGCCACCGTGGAACCAGACCACCGTTGCAAATCCTGTTTTTTCTTTCGGGTAGGTGATGTCCGGCTGGCAGCGCTACCGGATGTACTCATCCATTTGTTTCTCACTGCCTTTGTAATAGGGAATATCCCTGAGGGTTATGTATGCTTCATCCTGTGGGTAGGAGGTCTGTATAAACAGAATGAGCAATAATAGAGTGGTAAATGCTTTTATTGAATTTGATACTTGTTATTGATTGCTCCTGAAATGAAAGGATCAGAACTGATCCGGTTCAGCTCTTGCGGCGGTGGCCGTGATACTCCTGAAATAACTGTCGAAATGGCTGAGCAGCGTCTCAATCAGTTTTGCATGAAAGGTGGTGTAAAGTTTCGTGGTGATATGCCTCCGGTCTTTACGCTTGATCAGTCCAAATCGCAGTTCGTTTTCATCTACCCATATCTCGGGCTTGAAAAAGGCTTCGTTTCTCCACAAGAGCGCTCCATAGGTCAGCCGTCCGTCGTTGGTGCGGCTCCATTTGTCTGCTTTCTTCCCATCTATCGCCTCGTAAATCTTGTCTAGCAACAGATCAGGATGATAAGTATGTATGATGATTGCCATATGTGATTGTTTACGCTCCGTTTTTGTATTGCTCAATCGCTTTTCTCACAGAACCGTGCAGCAGCAAGAGGTTCTTCGCCTGTTCGTAGTTCAGCGATAGCTCATCGACGATCATGCGGGTACCCCTGTCCACCAGCTTCTGGTTGGTAAGCTGCATGTTGACCATCCGGTTGTCCTTCACCCTGCCCAGCCTGATCATGGTGGCGGTGGTGATCATGTTCAGCACCATCTTCTGTGCCGTCCCCGATTTCATGCGGGTGCTGCCGGTCACATACTCAGGTCCCACCACCGGTTCAATCTTGATCTCTGCCTCTGCTGCCACCGGCGATCCGGGATTGCAGCTGATGGCGGCGGTGAGGATCCCTTTCTCGCGGGCACGTCGCAGCGCACCGATCACATAGGGAGTGGTGCCGGAAGCAGCGATGCCCACCAACACATCATCCCTGCCGATCTTATGCTCCATCAGATCCTCCCATCCCTTGTCAAAGTCATCTTCAGCATCTTCTACCGCGTTCCGAAGGGCTTCGTCTCCTCCTGCAATCAGGCCGATCACGTAACTGCCCGGCATGCCGAAAGTGGGAGGTATCTCCGAGGCGTCGAGCACCCCCAGTCGCCCGCTGGTGCCGGCACCCAGGTAAAAGAGGCGACCGCCGCGGCGCATCCGTTCCACGATGCCTGTGACCAGACGTTCAATATCAGGGATCGTCTTCTCTACCGCCAGTGCTACCGTCTGATCCTCCCTGTTGATTCCGGTGAGTATCTCATGCACCGATTTTTTCTCCAGGTGGTTGTGGTTTGATTCCTGCTCGGTAATGCTGATGTGTGTCATGTCGTTGTTCTATTTGGGATGTGGTTACTTGGAGTCATTTGTAATAATCGATCAACCCGGGCATGGGCGATTGCTCAATCCTGCCAATCGCAATTCCTTTGGATGTGGCAACCTCTCGCAGGATTCCGGCAAAATGCCAGGCAACGGAACCGACGAAATGAACTTTATGATTCCGGTAATCATACTGCATTACATTGCGTTCGAAGAAATCGGTAAAGCTGCGGTTCACAATCCTTCGGATGCTCTCGTCGGCAATATTGTTAAGCAGGAAAGGTGCCAATCCGGCAAGGAAACGACTTGGAAAGGGTTGGCGGTAGACCTTGTCAATGATCAGGGAAGGTGTGAGCTGCTGCTCCTCCAGCAGCTTTTCCCTCAATCCCGGAGTGAGCTGGTTCTTGAGTGCGTCACCCACCAGCTGCCTGCCCAGGGCGGCACCGCTACCCTCGTCACCCAGGATGAAACCGAGGGGTGATACCTGAGCGGTGATCTCACTGCCGTTCCATTGGCAGGAGTTGCTGCCGGTGCCCAGGATGCAGGCGATGCCCGCCTCATGGTTGCAAAGGCTGTGTGCGGCTGCGATCAGATCGCTGTAGACATGGATTGATCCTATTGGAAATGAGTGCTGGAGCGCGTTCTCGACGAGCACCGTTTTCCCCGGAATGCAACCGCTGCCATAAAAGTGTATCAAATGGATCTTATGATCCTTCAGACGTGGCCGTACCTGCTCCCTGATCTCCACCGCTATCTCCTCTTGCGACTGGTAAACGGGACTGATCCCGTTCCCGGAGAAGCGCTGCAGGATCTCTCCGCCACGTGCCAGGCACCAGTCGGTCTTGGTCGCTCCGCTGTCGGCAATCAATATGTTTCTCGCTGAAGGTTTATTCATCAATCTCATGTGTTGTTGTTCTATTAACCACCAGCCGCCCCTTATAGTTTGATGTAAATCTTTTTTTTGTGCAGCTTATATCCAAACAGCCAGCAGAGGCTGATGAACAGCAAGGCGTAGAGCAGCGACCCAAAATAGTCGCCTGCCCATGGGCGCAAAATCACCTGATAGGCGAACTCTTTAACAGAGATGGTCTCTCCCTGCCACCCAAACCGGATGTTGGAGACCAGACTGGCCATCACCCCCGCGAAGAGATAGATGATCAGCGGGTTCACACCGAAAGCGTGAAAGAAACGGCTCCATCGCTTTTTCTTGTGGATGTCGATAATCCAGATCAACAGCCCGAGCAGCTGTGCTGCAAAACCGGTGGTGGTGAGCACGAAAGTGGGGCTCCATATCTTCTTGTTGATGGGGCATCCGTACTGCAGCAACAGGCCGGAAAAGGCGAGGAGCGTTCCCCAGATCAGCAGCTTCTCCACCCGCTTGTGGTTGTCTCTGTTCTCCGCAATCAGCTTGCCGAAGAGGAAGCCGATCAGCACGTGGGCGATGGAGGGGAGTGTACTGAGCAACCCTTCCGGATCGAGGGCAATGCGCACCCCCTCCGGTGTGGTGTCCTTGTACATGTGTGCTGTACCCCAGAGTGCCCTGTCCACCACCGCAATCACATTCTCCTCCGACATCTCAAACCCATTTCCAAGGAGAAGAATCAGGTAGTACCCAAACAACAGGATGCCGATCAGCCAGGGCAAAAACCTTCCCTTCACCAGAAGGACTGTGAATGCTGCAAGACCATATGCCAGTGCCAGTCGTTGCAGCACCCCCAGGATGCGGAGGGTCTCAAAGTGAGTTGCTGCCACGGCCAGCGACTCCCCCGAAGCCACTCCCCACATCAGTTGACCGAACCATCCCAAGGCCACCCCGATCCCGAAGATGAGGAGGGTGCGTCGTGCAATTTTCCACAATGCATTTCTGGAGGGTTCGAAATTGAACTTGCGCAGCGAGAGGTAGGTGGAGACCCCCATGATGAACATGAAGAAGGGGAAGACCAGGTCGGTGGGTGTGAGCCCGTGCCAGTGTGCATGGCGCAGTGGTTCGTAGACATATTGACCTGAGCCGGCATTGTTGACCATGATCATGCCGGCAATGGTGATGCCGCGCAGGATGTCCAGCGAGAGGAGCCGGGACGATTGTGTAGTTGTCAGGGATTGTTTCATCTTTTTGCTTATCATTCGACAAATGTAAAATCTCTTTTTTACCCGTTGTTGGTTCAGGCTTCTGACGATTGCTCACCGGCAGATACAGTAGCTTTCTTCTTCCCGAAATTGCTGTCTACTTTCATAAAGGGTATCAACAGCAGGGTGGGGATCGTTAGGAGCATGATCAGGACGAAGAATTGCTCATAGCCCATCTGTTCCTGAATCCAACCCGCCGCCATGCCGGGCAGCATCATCCCCAGGGCCATGAAGCCGGTGCAGATGGAGTAGTGGGCTGTCTTGTGCTCACCCTGTGAGAAATAGATCAGGTAAAGCATGTAGGCGGTGAATCCGAATCCATAACCGAACTGCTCGGTCGCTACGGCTACATTCACCCAGAGAAGGTTCTCCGGTTGAAACGTGGCCAGCAGGAGGTAGGCTGCATTGGGCAGGGTGATGGCCAGTGCCATGGGCCAGAGCCAGTACTTCAGCCCGTTGCGTGAGGCGACGATGCCGCCGATGATGCCACCCAGGGTGAGGGCAATCACACCGACCGTGCCGTAGGTGATGCCCACCTCGGAAGTGCTCAGTCCCAGTCCTCCCACCTCGCGACTGTCAAGCAGGAAGGGTGATGCCAGCTTCACCAGCATCGCTTCTGCCAGCCGGTAGAGCAGGATGAATGCGATGGCCAGGCCGATACCCTTCTTGGTGAAGAATGATTTAAATGTCTTTCCGAATTCGATCAGCACCATCTTTGGGGTGGTCACTGCTTTCCCGCTATCTTGCGCCGGGTAGGGCAGGAGAAAGCGGTGGTAGACCATAAAGGCGATGAAGAGCCCCGCCATCACGAAGAAGGTGATGCTCCACGCGAGCGGGATTTGCCCTGTCGATTTTTCGAGGAATCCCGCCAGGATGATCAGCAGTCCCTGACCGGAAATCATTGCCAGGCGGTAGAAGGTGCTGCGGATGCCCACGAAGAAGGATTGCTGCGACTCGTCGAGTGCCAGCATGTAGAAGCCGTCGGCGGCGATGTCGTGTGTGGCGGAGCTGAAGGCCATCAGCCAGAAGAAGGCGAGCGATGCCTGCAGGTAGAAGGGGGTGGGCAGGGTGAAGGCGATGCCGGCCAGTCCCGCACCAATCAGCAGCTGCATCGAGACGATCCACCACCGTTTTGTTTTGAGGATATCGACGAAGGGGCTCCAGAAGGGCTTGATCACCCAGGGTAGGTAGAGCCAGCTGGTATAGAGGGCGATATCGCTGTTGGAGAGCCCAAACCGTTTGTACATGATCACCGAGACGGTCATCACCGCTACGTAGGGGAGACCTTCGGCAAAGTAGAGGGTGGGAATCCAGCTCCAGGGAGAGCGCGTTGTTTTCTTCATCCTGTTGGGTTGTTTAGTATCTCTTTTCGATGGTAGTGTGTGGAAAATAGTGGCGGAGGATTGCCTTGTGGTCCTGCCCCTCTGCCGCCATCATGGCCGCACCAATCTGGCAGAGTCCTACGCCGTGACCCCAGCCGGCACCGGTGAGGATGAACCGCTGTGGAATCCCCTCCTCGTTCTCCTCTTCCGCGTCGACCACGAAGGCGGAGCTGTAAAGGTGTGAGGGGGAGAGGGTGCGTCGTATCTCCAGCTCCTTGCCGATGATCATCACCCGTTCCGTGCCGATGACCTTCAGTCGGATGATCCGACCCGAGCTGCCCCGCTCCAGCGGTTCCAGGGCGACGATCTCTCCATAGTTGATGCCGGAGCGCTCCCGGATGAGGGTCGACAGCTCCTCCTGTGTGTAGGTCACCTTCCAGCGGTAGAAGTCGGCTGTCTCCCGGTCGTAGTCGTTGAGCACCTGCCTCAGTATCGCAGCATCCTGCGTGTTGCAGTAGGCAGGGGGAGCGGAGCGAATCCACTGGTCGGCCTGCTCTTCCCGTGTGAGGTCGGGGAAGGCAGTGTCTTCGGTCCAATCGGCCATCCCCTGCAGGTAGGGATGGACAATCGGTTCCCATACATTTTCAAAGCGCTCCATCACGCCACCGCAGCATTTCGAGAAGCGGGCGTCGCAGATGGCATGGCGATAGGTGATCACCTCTCCGCGTGTCGCATCGATCACCTTGTTCACCAGGTCAGTGGTCTGCCGGGTGATGCCCTGGTAGCGCTGGCAATGGTCGTCGGCGCAGACATCGTAGCGGGCGTGCTCTTCGCGGTCGTACCAGCGGATGATCTCTGTCGGCGTGACAAAAGAGGTTTGATACCCCGCATCGATCACTCTGTTTTTCTCCATCTGTGCCAGCAGCCAGCTGCGGGAGATGACGGCATGTGCCTTGAGCAGCTCTTTAGAGCTGGTGGCGCTCATCTCGGAGGAGATCACGCTTTTGAGGTAATCCTCCAGGGCGACGATGTTGATGGCGGTGATCCCCTTCTCTTCGGCGATGAACTTCAACGCTCCCTGAAAACGCTGGTTCTCCCTGCGTTCCCAGTGGAAGTTGCGGCCGATGATCACCTCCTTCAGCTCGAAGCTCTCACGGTGCATCTCCACCGGTTCGAAGGTGAGTTCAGGGTATTGTTCGCCCTGAAAGGTGACACCCGCCGCACCGGCTTCCACCCGGTAATCTCCCGCAGGAAGCGGCTTTCCGTTCAGCGTGTAACCGGAAAGGAGTGAAAAGCTTATGGCGGCCTGTTCCGGTAGAATGCCTACCGCAATCAGCGGTTCACTTCGTTCAATCTCTTTCGTGCCTGTAGTTCCCATGTTCTGATCCGGTCTTTGTATAGGTTGTGTGCGTTCATCCTTTCGATGTCGAGCGAGGCATCGCTGTTCTCCTCCCAGCGACGGCAGAGGTAGAGCACCTCATAGATCCGTCCGATCCGGTAACGGCGCGAGATGGAAAGTCCGAGGGCGTAATCTTCGCCGTAGCTGGTGTTGGGCAGCTTGATCTCCCGCAGCAGAGGGGTATAGAAGGCGCGGGGAGCACCCAGGCCATTGATGCGGAGCGCGTTGTTGCGCCCGTTGTCGGGGGTCCACTCCCGGTGGTCAATGATGCCCGGGGGGATCATCTCCATTGCGAAGTTGGTCATCCGGTAGGTGCCCACCACCATCGCGCACTGTTGTGCGTAGAAGGCCTCGATGATCTTTTGCAGGGTGTCGTTGCCGCTGTAGATGTCGTCGCTGTCGAGCTGCACGGCGAACTTGCCGCACTCCGGGTGGTGTACCCCCATGTTCCAGCAGCCGCCGATGCCCAGGTCCTCCCTTTCGGGGATCAGGTGGATCAGTCGCTTGTCATCCTGAAACGCGCGGATCGCTTCGGTGGTGCCGTCGTCGGAGTGGTTGTCCACCACGATCAGGTTGAAGGGGAAGGAGGTCTGCTGGCTCAACACCGACGAGATGGCATCCCTTATGGTCTTGATGCGGTTGCGCACCGGGATGATCACCGATGCCTCACAGGGAAACTCCCCCCCGTCGAATGCGATGGGCTCGAAGGTGGGCGCCAGCCAGCCACCCACATCCTTGAGATGCTCCGTGCAGGCCTGCTCCATCTCGAGCTGCAGCTCCCGGTTTTTGGGATCCACGTAATCGAAGATCTTCTGGCCCGAGGCCCTGTTGTCCTCTTCGATCTCGCTGTAGAGGTACTCATTGATGTGCACCAGCGAATGCTGCTGCGACACCTTCAACCGGAGGTCGTAGAGACCTGCATAGCGGTAGCTACTCGCGGCCATTCTTCCGGCAGCCTCTTTGAGTGCCGCTGTGCGGTAAAGCAACAGCGAGCCGAAGTTGAAATCGTCGCGCAGGCTCCCCTCCTGGTAGTCGATCACCGGATGGTTGCTCTTCACCCCGTTGCGGATGGCCCAATAATCGGAGTAGACCATCCCGGCGCTGCTATCCTCCGCGATGCGTGTCATCCGCTCCGGTGCGAAGTAGCCCGGCTGTAACCGCGTCGGCTTCTGGTAGATCAGCGTGTAGGGTGCAGCGGCATGCTGTGCGATTTTTAGCACGGTGGCACTGCTCTGCAGCCTGTCGATGGGGATGGTAAGGCATCCTTCGATCTGTTCCGTGATGCCTTCAGGCGTCAGCAGGAAGATCCTGCCCACTGATTCCGATTGCCTGAGCTCTGCCACGGTTTGCATTGCCTGTGCAGGTTCTGTGAAGAGGATGAATGCGTCTATTTTTTTCATTTTGTGTTGGTTGTAGGGTAAAGAAGGAAGATTCATTCGCAGGTACAGGGCTTATGCCTCTCCAATGCCCCTCCAAAGCCTCTCCAAAGCCTCTCCAAATTTTTTTGGAGAGGCAGGCGCCCAATACCTACCCATGTGTCTCTCAGTAGGGGGTCAATAAGGGTCGTTTCCCGCCTGAGGGCATTGTTTGTGGCATTGATGATCATCCTCGCTTCGCATAGGTTATGAAGGTATAGGGAAAAGGATGTTTCTCATCTGCCGCATGATGTTCCTTTGTGGTTGTTTCCCACGCAGTTGCGGTGATCTCCGGGAAAAAGGTATCTGCATCGGGAAAGGTATGGTGGATGCGGGTGATGTAAAGTCTCTCTGCCAGGGGAAGGGTGGCACGATAGAGCATCCCCCCGCCGATCACAAATGCCGTTTCATCTTCAAGGCAATGATCGAGTGCCCCTTCCAGCGAGCGGACCACGATGCAACCGGGATAATTCTCTGCCTGATCGGATGTGATGACGATGTTGGTGCGGTTGGGGAGTGCTCCCTTGGGCAGCGACTCGTAGGTCCTGCGCCCCATGATGACCCTGTGGCCCTGGGTGATTTGTTTGAAATGCTTCAGGTCGTTGGGCAGGTTGCAGAGCAGATCACCGTTGCGTCCGATGGCGTTCTCTTCGTCCAGTGCAGCGATCAGTGCGATGGGTTTGCGTGGATGCATCTTCATACGGCAACCTCTCCTCTGATATGGGGATGGGGATCGTAGCCTGTCAGCTCGAAATCCTCGTAGCGGAAGCCGAAGATATCCTTCACGTCGGGGTTGATCATCATCTGCGGCAGCGGGCGTAGCTCGCGGCTCAACTGCAACTTCACCTGCTCCAGGTGGTTGCGGTAGATGTGGGCATCACCGAAGGTGTGGACGAAGTCGCCCTCCTGCAACCCGGTGACCTGTGCCATCATCTTCAACAGCAGCGCGTAGGAGGCGATGTTGAAGGGAACCCCCAGGAAGATGTCGGCACTGCGCTGGTAGAGCTGGAGGCTCAGCTTCCCCTCGGCCACGTAGAACTGAAAGAATGCATGGCAGGGGGGGAGGTTCATGTGGGGGATATCGGCCACATTCCAGGAGCTGACGATGATGCGCCGCGAATCGGGGTTCTTTTTCAGCGTCTCCACCACCTCGCTGATCTGGTCGATATGGCCGCCGTTGTAATCGGGCCAGGAGCGCCACTGGTAACCGTAGATATGTCCCAGGTTCCCATCCTCGCCGGCCCATTCGTTCCAGATGCGCACGCCATGGTCGTTCAGGTATTTGATGTTGGTGTCACCCTTCAGGAACCAGAGCAGTTCATGGATGATCGACTTGAGGTGTAGTTTCTTGGTGGTCAGCACCGGAAAGCCGTTGCTCATCCGGAAGCGGCTCTGGTGACCGAATATGCTGATGGTACCGGTGCCGGTGCGATCCTCCTTTTCCACTCCCTCATCGAGCACCCGCCGCAATAAATCGTGATATTGTTTCATTTTTCGTTTTGTCTGGTCGTTGTTGTGATCAGGCAAAAATAACCTTTTTTTTGCTGGAATCAACCATCCTGTGGGTCCAATTTGAAAGAAGCCGTAATTCGGGCAGCTGTTCCCTGAAATCCCGTTGGGGTGTAATTCCTCACCCTTCATTTTTTTTGGTGCGACAGCACAATCTTCTGTTTTAATCCATATATTTGAATCAATATCACCAACAATTTGCTATATGGATTTATCAGAATTGCTGAACAGCGCCATCGGTCAGTCGATCGTGCGCAATGTAGCCGGTCAGCTCGGCGTAAATGAAAACCAGGCTTCCAGCGCTGTCAACATGGCCATACCGGCTATCCTGGCCGGGATGACACGCAATGCACGGTCGCAGGATGGTGCCGTAAGCCTCAACAACGCGCTGGAAAAGAAGCATGATGGTTCTCTGCTGGAGAACCTATCGGGGATGCTGCAGGGCCACACATCAGAACTGCAATCGGACGGTGACGGCATATTGGGACATGTATTCGGTAAGAACCGTACCGCCGTGGAGCAGGGTATCGCGCAGAAATCGGGCATCAGCCTGAGCAAGATCGGGCCGCTGCTGGCGATCGTGGCCCCCATCGTGATGGCCTACCTGGGGAAAGAGAAACGACAGACCAACACCGGTGCCGGCGGCCTGGGTGACCTGCTGGGCGGATTGCTGGGCGGAGCCACACAACAGCGCAGTTCTACCGGCGGCGGCCTGATGGATATGCTGGGAGGCATCCTGGACAAGGATGGCGACGGCAACCCGCTGGATGATCTGCTGGGAGGCTTCCTGGGTAGCAGAAGATAGCAGAATCGTTGTTTTTTATCTGCAACCAACGACAAAAGTCCGCTCCGGCGGACTTTTTTTTAGCTGCCGGTTTTAAACTTTTCAATTTATTTTTTGTTTCATTTAAACGAATCATCTCTTTTCCGGTCATAGAGATAATTATTGTTTTAATGCGCAAGGCCGAATTAAGAAACCAATTAACAGAAACAGATATGAAGAGAAACATCACGAAAATCCTGCTGGCATCCGCACTTTTTGCATCCATCCTCCTTGGCGGTTCCTCCTGTGCCACAGATGACACCCTGAGTGAACTGGAGGTAAGGAGAATGATTGAGGAGGCCCTTCAGGAGAACAATGCCAACCTGGAGTTTACGCAGTGGGAGATTGTGAACATACAGGCCAATCAGAACGACTGGGAGTGGAATGATCAGGAAAGACGTTTTGAGGCTGTCTACTCGCTGCCGGAGTTGACCGAGTTCATCTATGAAAGCGGTGCTGTGCTGGGTTATCTCTTCCTGGGAGAGCAGGGTGTGAACGAGGTGCAGAAGATGCTGCCCTATGTGCATACCTACTACGGTACCGATACAGAGGGGAACATCACCGAAACGTTTACCGAGACCATCAGCTACGACGTGATGTATCAATCGGGTGGCAACAGTGATGTGGCATTCTTCATCCAGTCATCGGATGTCTTTGAGGATGCAAATGCCCCCCAGACCTACAATTTCCGTCTTGTGATGATCTGGTAATCAGTCGAAGAGTGGCAGTGTATCTGCCACCACAAAGGAGCTGCCGCCGATGAAGATGAGATCATTTTCATCGGCGTTTTTCATGGCCGCCGCCACCGCTTCCGCCACACTCCCGAAGCACTCACCCTTCAAATCATATCCAACTGCCTGCTCCCGCAGCAGCTGTTCGTCGAGTGCCCGCTCCACTGATGCACGGGTGAAATAGTATCGTGCCTCTGTGGGCAGCAACGACAATACACTTCCGGTATCCTTATCGTTCGCCATCCCGAACACCATATGCAGTTGTTTATATTGTTCCGATTCCAGTTGTTCCTTCACATCATGCAGTCCATGGGCATTGTGGGCAATGTCACAGATTATTTTCGGCTTCTCCTGCAGTTGCTGCCAGCGTCCCCGCAAGCCGGTAAGGGAGATCACCTTCGAGAACCCGCGGTACACTGCATCGCGTGGGATGGACAATCCGCCTTCCTGCAGCAATGCGACTGCTGTAAGCAGGGTGCGGGCATTCTTCTGTTGTGCGAATCCCCCCAGATCACAAACTATTGAGGGGTATTCGCGGGCGTTGAAGATCCAGCGGGAACCTGCTCTCACAGCGGAAAGATCATTGATTTCCTCCTCCGCAAAGTGAATGGGAGCCTGCACCGAAGCCGCCCTGTTACGAAACTCCCTCTCCACCTCCTGATTCCCTTTCTCACCGATCACCACCGGCACTCCCGGCTTGATGATGCCTGCCTTTTCAGCTGCGATTTGGGGGAGCGTATCGCCCAGGAATTTCATGTGGTCGAGGCCGATGTTGGTGATGATGCTCAGTACCGGCGTGATGATGTTGGTGCTGTCGAGCCGTCCCCCCAGTCCCGTTTCGATCACGGCGACATCCACCTTTTGTTTGGCAAACCAGAGGAAGGCCATCTCCATGGTCAGCTCGAAGAAGGAGGGCATCACCGGCTCGAACTGCTCCCGGTACTGTTCGGTGAAATCGACCACAAAGGCTTTGTCGATCATCTCACCGTTCACGCGGATCCGTTCGCGGAAGTCGGTCAGATGGGGTGAGGTGTAGAGGCCCACCCTGTATCCCGACTCCTGTAGGATCGCAGCCAGCAGGTGCGAGGTGGAGCCCTTGCCGTTGGTGCCGGCCACGTGGATGGTTTTGTACTGCCTGTGGGGGTGTCCGAAAATGCGGTCGAGGGCGAGGCTGTTGTCCAGCCCCACCTTGTAGGCCCGTTCACCGATGCGCTGGTATTCGGGCATCTGGTTGTAAAGGTAATCGAGGGTCTCTTCGTAGGTCATGTGTTATCTTTGTTGTTGGAGCGATACAAAAATAAGCGTTTCGGGTGTACCGAAACGCTTATTTGAAAAAGATTTGCAGAAGAATTAGTTTTTCAGCGGTAGCACCGAGTACTGGCGTGAGTAGCGCAGTTGCTGGTTCACATAGTTCTCATCGTAGGAGATGGTGACATCGGTTACCTTGCCTTCGTCGTCGGTCACCAGCTTGTATACCGGGTTTACAAACCCTTTGTAGGGGGCCAGGTTGAGCGCCTCATAGCGGGTCAGCACCTCTTGGTGCAGCGTGGGGTCTACCTTCACGCCGTAGCTCTCCACCAGCTGCTTGCCGGCTTCAAAGTCGCCTTCCGACTTGATCCGCTGCACCTCGGCCAACAGTTCGCCGAACAGTGCGCGAAGCTTCTCGTAGTCGTTCACCACCACATAGGTTTTACCCTCCTTTTGTGTCAGCTCGACCACCTTCTCATTGCTGCCCTTCTCGATCACCCAGCGGGAGATCAGCGCCCTGTTGCGCATATGGGCCTGTTCAATGTCTTTACCCGGCTGGATGCGTGTGAGCTGTGTCATCGCCCCGTTCATGATGTAGGAGTAGTACTCAGCCTTGTAGGCCTCACCGTCGGGCAGCAGCCCCAGCTCCACCAGCTTCGGGTCGGCCAGGTAGTAGAGTGCGAACAGGTCGGCACGTGTCTCTTCGAGCGGAGAACCGTAGGCTTGCAGCACGTCGCTGCTGACGCCCGGCAGCAGCTTGCCGGAGCCGTGGCCCAGGCACTCGTGCAGGTCGGTGTGGAGGTTGTCGGTCAGGGAGCCATATTGCTTTGCCAACTGCCGTTCGCTGTCGCTCCACATGAACTCCTCGTTGAAGCCGTTGCCTTCGGCAGCCTTGGTGTAGGCGTAGGTGATGTTGTCGATGGTGACCGACTTGGAGCCATGGTCACGTCTGATCCAGTCGGCATTGGGCAGGTTGATGCCGATGGGAGTGGCAGGGTAGGTGTCGCCGCCGAGGATGGCGGCTGTGATCACTTTGGCGGAGACCCCTTTCACCTCTTCCTTCTTGAAGCGGTCGTCGATGGGAGAGTTGTCTTCGAACCACTGGGCATTGTCGCTGATGGTTTGGGTTCGCTTGGAAGCCTCCTCGCTTTTGAAGTTGACCATCGCCTCCCAGGAGGCTTTCAGGCCGAGCGGGTCGGTATAGTTCTCGATGAAGCCGTTGATGAAATCAACGCGCGAGTGGGTGTCGGTCACCCATTTCACCGAGTAGTCGTCGAACGTTTGCAGGTCGCCGCTGCGATAGTAGTCGATCAGCAGGGTGATTACCTCCTTCTGGTGGTCGTTCTCGGCCACGGCAGCCGCTTTCTCCAGCCATCCGATGATCCGTTCAATCGCCTTGTCGTACATGCCGCCCAGCTTCCAGACCTGTTCGGTCACCTGACCGTCGATCTTGGTCACCTTGCTGTTGAGTCCGTAGGAGATCGGCGTCTCGTCCGCCGGATCCTTCATCGCATTATAGAATGCTTCCACCTCCTGCTGGGTCACCCCCTCGTAGAAGTTGACCGCCGAGGTGGCCACGATGTCGCTGCCGGGAGTCTGGCTCATTCGTTTGGGCATCACTGCCGGGTCGAACATCACCGGTAGGATCTCGTTGAGGGTCTCATCGGCAGCCATCCCGTCGCGGAAGGGCATCCGCCCCGGGTCGACGCTTTTGACAAGTGTGACGAAGTAGTCCTGTGTGAACTGCGGCATGATCTTGTCTTCCGAGTAGTGGTGGTGGATGCCGTTTGCCATCCAGATCTGTTTCAGGTAGGTCTCGAACTGTTTCCACTCATCGGACGACTTGTTGCCCATGTAGTTTTCATACACCCCCTCGCAGACGCGGCGGATGGTGAGGTTGTAGCGGTTGTGCTGGTCCCAGAGGATGTCGCGTCCCTCCAGGGCAGCCTGTGAGAGATAATAGATCAGCTCCTTCTGCTGAAGGGAGAGGCTGTTGAATCCCGGTACGGGGTAACGCAGGATCTCGATGTCGGCGAAGCGATCAACCTTGTACTCGAAGGTGGAATCGATGCCGTCGTCGACCGGCGTGCTGCCGGTCTGGTTGCCCTGGTTGCAGGCACCCAGCAGGAAGAGTGATGTGAGCATGTAGATTATTTTCTTCATATTCAGTTTGTTTTGTACTTGTAAGAGACATTCGCCAGCTCCTCGTTGGCTTGTGTGATCTTCTTCTTCAGGTTCTCCTTGTAGGCTGTCAGCTTCTGTTGTGCCGTCTCCTCACCGGTGGCGATGATCTGCAGTGCCAGGATGGCCGCATTAAGTGAGCCGTTGATGCCTACGGTGGCTACGGGGATGCCGGGAGGCATCTGCACGATGGCCAGCAGGGCATCGAGACCCTCCAGTGAGGCTTTGATGGGTACCCCAATCACCGGGAGTGTGGTCATCGAGGCAATCACACCCGGGAGGTGTGCTGCCATGCCTGCAGCGGCAATGATCACTTTGATGCCTCTTTCTGCGGCACCCTTGGCAAACTTCTCCACCTCTTCGGGTGTGCGGTGTGCAGAGAGGGCGTTGATCTCGAAAGGAATCTCCATCTCGTTGAGGAACTGTGCTGCTTTATCCATGACGGGCAGGTCGGAAGTGCTGCCCATGATGATGCTTACCAATGGTTTCATATTTTTTCAGAATGTAGGGATGAATAAAAAGGAACCACTTTGGTGAAAGTGATTCCTGTTGTTTATGCGTTGGTTACTTGCCTGTGAACTCCTTGTAGGCGGCGGCACTCATCAGTTGATCGAGCTCAGCAGCATCTTTCATGGCTACCCGGATAATCCATCCCTCACCAAAGGGATCACTGTTGACCAGTTCCGGAGCATTGTCGAGCTTGGCATTCACTTCCAGCACTTCCCCTGAAAGAGGCATCATCAGGTCTGAAACGGTTTTCACAGCTTCGATGCTGCCAAAGACCTCGCCTTGCGAAAGGTTCTCACCTTCGGAAGATACATCCACGTAAACGATCTCGCCCAGTTCATCTTGTGCAAAATCGGTGATGCCAACAAAGGCTTCATTTCCTTCCACGCGCACCCATTCATGGTCGGAGGAATACTTCAGGTTGTCGGGAAAATTCATAGCAGTTATATTTTAAATTAGTTGTTTGACGGGATAAATGTACGACAATAATTTTGATTGTCAAAGAGCCTTTTGGCGATTTCTCCTATGCCATTGTTCCGCCCCACACGAAGAGGAAGGAGACTAGGAACCCGAGTAGGAAGCCGGCGATCACTTGGTAGAGTGTATGACGCCGCAGGATGAGTCGGGAGGTGCCCACCAGTCCGGCAATGATAAACAGACCCATGAACATGAAATAGGGATTAGAGCGTTCCACGAAATAGGTCACCGCCATGGCACCGCCAATGAGTCCCCCCACACCGAACATGTGGGCACTGATCTTCCAGGTGAGGGTGATCAGGATGGCGATCACCATGATGGCGACCGAAGCGGCCATGATCATCAGGAACCACATCGGCATGCCCATCCTGAAATAGTAGACGATCATTGCGGAGTAGGAGATGAGCGTGATCAGGTATGGGAAAAAGCGTTCGCGCCGATGTTTCAGTGATAGGTCGGATATGATTTTCATGCGAAAGAGCATGTAGATGAGGAGTCCCGGGATTGCAAAGGAGAAGAGCATCACCGGCAGCAGGATCCTCCAGAACTGCGGCAGATAGATCATGCCGAAGTAGGTGTATACAAAGATGAGCATCACCCCATAAGTGGGCATCAGCAAGGGTTGGAATATGGTAGATATGAGATGGGCGATTGTTTTCATCCTGATGGGTATCCTTTCAATGGGTTTCCTGGTGATAAACCGACAAAGTTATATTTTTTTTCGCAAACGTGAGACAGGAATGTTCAATTGTTCACGGTATTTTGCCACGGTGCGGCGGGCAATCAGATACCCTTTTTCGTTCAGGATCTGCGTGAGCTGGTCGTCGGTCAACGGTCGTCCGGGGTTCTCCGCCTCGATGCTCTCTTTGAGTATCTTCTTTACTTCTCTCGATGATATATCTTCACCTTCAGTTGTTTGCATTGCTTCTGAGAAGAAATACTTCAGGGGGTAAATGCCATTGTTGGTCTGCACATACTTGCTGTTGCTCACCCGTGAGACGGTGGAGATATCAAAACCTGTTCGTTCCGCCACATCTTTCAGCACCATCGGTTTGAGCTGCGATTCATCTTCGTTCAGGAAGAAATCATACTGTAGTTTCACGATAGCCTCCATGGTTCGCTCCAGGGTATTCTGGCGTTGCTTCACTGCATCGATAAACCATTTTGCCGAATCGACCTTCTGCTTCATGAAGAGCATCGCCTGTTTGTTGTCGGCCGACATGCTCTGCCTGTTCTCCTGATACCCTTTGAGCATCTCGGAGAAGCTGTTGTTCACTTTCAGGCTCGGGATGTTGCTGTTGTTGAGGTGAATGGTGACCTGACCGTTGAAGGTGTCGACCAGAAAATCGGGTGTGATGTTGTTCATGGCAGTCTGCAAGGCACCCCCCATGGAGTTTCCCGGTTTGGGATTGAGAGAGGTGATCTCCTCAATGGCATCCCTGAGCTCATCCTGTGAGATGCTCAGCAGCTGGATGATCTTGTCGTAATGCTTCCGGGAAAATTCTTCAAAATAATCGGATAGGATGGTTTCTGCCAGTTTCACCGCCTGGGTGGGTTCTTTTCTTGCCAGTTGCAGCAGCAGGCATTCCTGCAGGTTGCGTGCCCCCACGCCGGCGGGATCCAGTTCCTGTATTTCGTAGAGCAGGTCCTCCAGTTGCAGTGTTGTCACCTCCATCTGTTGCTGAAACAGCAGGTCGTCAGCAATAGCCTGCAGTTCGCGTTGCAGGTAACCGTTTTCATCGAGATTGCCGATGATGTAGGTGGCGATGGTGTGGCGTCTCTCGTCCAGATCGAGAAGGCTGAGCTGTTCCTGGAGGGAGTCGATCAACGACATGTCGTCGTAGTAGCTGATCTCCACGAAATTGGGTTCATTCTTACGATCCCGCTGATTGATGTGAAAATCGGGGATCTCCTCCTCCGAGAGGTAATCACCCAGCATGATCTCATCCTGCGTGATCTCATCGCCCGGCTCCTGCTCATCCTGCTCCTTATCGTTCAACGAGTCATCATTTCCTGTATCCAGAGCGGGATTATCCTCCACCTCCTGTTTGATTCGATCTTCCACCTCCACGGTGTTGAGCTCCACCAGCTTGATCACCTGCATCTGGAGGGGAGAAAGCCGCTGCGTTTGTTTTAGTTCCTGTTGCTGTTTCAGCGCCATAATAGATGGGATAATTTAAAAGCAAAGATATAGATTTCTAATTAAAAAATCGAATCCTCCTTTCAGGGTGTGCATCATGATTTGCAAAGAGGATTGGTTAAAATTGGGCCGCTTTTTACAAATTTAAAACTTTTTCTTACCTTTGAATCACTAAACGAAGAGAGCAATGATATTCAAATTTCTTATACTTTCGGATGAAGTGGAGGACTTCAGAAGAGAAATAACCATCGACGCAGATGCCACATTCCTTGATTTGTACAAGGTGATAGTATCTTCTACGGGGTTCAGCGACAAGGAGATGTCCTCCTTTTTTCTGTGCGACGACAAATGGCGTAAAGAGAAGGAGATCACACTTGTAGAGATGGACACCTATTCTGATGAGGATTCCTTCGTGATGGAAGAGTGTATCCTGAGTGATTTTCTGGAAGATGAGAAACAGAAGATGATGTATGTGTTCGATTACCTGACCGAGAGGGCACTTTACATTGAATTGTCGGAGATCATCACCGGGAAGAACCAGAAAAAACCGCTTTGTACACTGGCTGTGGGGGAAGCCCCGAAACAGGTGCTGACTGCTGAGGAGATAAAGGCAGAGACCGGCTCGATTGACATTGGTGAGAGCTTTTACGGCGATGAGAGCTTCGACATGGAAGAGCTGGACAAGGAGGGTTTTGAAGGTCTGGAAGGATTGAACAGCGATTTGGGTGAGGGGGATCTTTATTAGCATTCACACATCATGAACACCCTGCTCGTGCTGCTTGGCCCCACGGGCGTGGGAAAGACTGAATGGAGCATCCGCCTGGCAGCAGCCTTCCGGACGCCGGTAGTGTCCGCCGACTCACGGCAGATTTACCGCGGCATGCAGATTGCCACGGCAGCACCAACAGCTGCAGAGCAGCAACAGGTTCCACATTTCTTTGTGGGAACCCTATCCCCGGAAACCTATTACAGTGCAAGCGTCTATGAGCAGGAGGTGCTCACGCTCCTTGAGGAGCTCTTCATGCAACACCCGGTGGTGATTCTCTCGGGTGGGTCGATGATGTATATCGATGCGGTATGCAAAGGGATGGATGAGTTGCCCACGGTGGATGAGACCTTGCGACAGGAACTGCAGGAACAATACAAGCGGGAGGGTCTGGATCCCATTCGCCAACAGTTGAAAATAGTTGATCCGGTGTTCTACAGCCAGGTAGATCTGAAAAACCCGCAGCGGGTGATTCATGCCCTTGAAATCTGTCTGATGTCCGGTAAACCCTACTCATCGCTGCGAACGAATCCCGATAAAAAGAGAGCGTTCAGGATTGTGAAGATCGGGTTCACCCGCGATCGGGAGGATTTGTACGATCGGATCAACAGGCGTGTGGATGCGATGGTACTGGAGGGGCTGGTTGAGGAGGCGCGGGGCTTTTACCCGATGCGTCATCTCAATGCACTCAACACGGTAGGATATAAAGAGCTGTTTCGTTATTTCGATGGCGACTGGAGCCTGGAACAGGCGATCGACAAGATCAAGCAACATTCACGCAACTATGCCCGCAAGCAACTCACCTGGTTCAGGCGAGACAATGCGGTTCACTGGGTGAACCTCACTGATAAGGAGCAGGATGTGTTGGAATTGGCATCGTCATTGTTGGAGAGGGAGCAGTGACCAACGGTTAGCTTTAGTTGTTTCATTCCAAATTAACCATAACTTTTTCCGTACTGTTGTTGGATAATTGGGATAATTGTACTACTTTTGCATCACTTTTCTAAAAGTAAGAGAATAAATTCTTCAGTAGCTCAGTCGGTTAGAGCATCTGACTGTTAATCAGAGGGTCGTTGGTTCAAGTCCAACCTGAAGAGCGGAAAGGTAAATAAGATAATGGGTGAATAAATTCTTCAGTAGCTCAGTCGGTTAGAGCATCTGACTGTTAATCAGAGGGTCGTTGGTTCAAGTCCAACCTGAAGAGCAAAGAAACGAGTCAACAGGCTCGTTTTTTTGTTTTAGTCCCGTTCATTCGGTTTGGGTCAGAACATTTCTCCGCACCACTCCGTTAGAAGAGACAAGATGTTTGCATGCACATCCCGTGAAAGAATCCAACAAAACGAATAGTGATGAAAAAAATATTGATAGCCTATCGATTGAAGCCGGAGGGATTGAAAGAGCTGGAGGGGCGCTATGAGGTGACCCTTCCCACAGATAAGTCTCATTTCAGCAGGGAAGAGGTACTGGAGATGATTCCGGACTATGAGGTGCTGGTTCCAAGCTTTGGCTTCTTTACCGACCGTGAGATCATGGAGAGAGGGGTAAAGCTGGAGCTGATCGCCAACTATGGGGTGGGGTATAACAACATTGATGTGGCATGTGCCACCGAGAAAGGGATCGTAGTGACAAACATTCCCAACACCACGCGTGAACCGACAGCCGAGTTCGCCTTTGGCCTATTGTTGGCCGCGGGCCGCCGCATCGGTTATTACGACCGTAAGCTGCGGAGTCCGGAGGGTGTCAGCTGGGGAGTCTATGCCGAGGCAGGCTTGCCGGTCTACGGCAAGCGTTTGGGCATCATTGGCATGGGGCGTATCGGTCAGTCGCTCGCGCGCCGTGCCCTGGCTTCCGGCATGGAGATTGTCTATCACAACCGCAATCGGCTGGATGAGTCGATAGAGAAGCTATACCAGGCACGATGGCTCACCCTGGATGAGCTGCTGAGCAGCTCCGACTATATCTCGTTGAATGCACCCTCCACCCCCGAGACCTATCACATGATCGGTGAAAGGGAGTTGGCCATGATGAAGTCCACCGCCGTTTTCATCAATACCGCACGTGGCAACATGGTGGATGAACGGGCACTGGCGACAGCACTCAGTGATAAACGCATCTGGGCGGCCGCTCTGGATGTCTACGAAGAGGAGCCGCACATCCTGCCGGAACTGCTGACACTTGACAACGTGGTGCTGGCTCCCCATGCAGGTACCAAGACCCTGGAAGATCGGATCCTCATGTCGGAGGAGATGGTGCGCAACATCATCGGCTACTACGAAGGAGCTTATTCCATATCCAAAGTAAACTGAACATTCAAATGGAGGCCACAGAGATTAAAAAAGCATTGCTCGCCTTGGGCAGTCCCGAAAGAGCAAAACACTCCTCCTATTTCTTCAAGACCGGAAAAGGAGCCTATGGTGAAGGAGACCGCTTCATTGGATGTACGGTACCCGAAACCAGGAAGGTGGCATCCCTCTATCGGGCTACTCCCCTGCACGAATTGGAGAAGTTGCTGGCTGATCCGCTGCATGAATGTCGTCTCTGTGCGCTGGTGATCCTTGCCGATCAGTTTCGGAAAGCGGATGAAGCGACCCGCGGGGAGATGGTGGATTTTTATCTTTCGCACACAGAGAGGGTCAACAATTGGGATCTGGTGGATCTCTCTTGTTACCATATCGTTGGGGAGTGGTTGAAGGATAAAGAAGATCGTTCACTACTTTACCGGTTGGCAGAGAGTGAACTGCTCTGGGACCAGCGGATAGCGATGGTTTCCACCCTTGCCTTTATCCGTCACAACGACTTTGGCGATACCCTTCGTCTTTCGGAGCTATTCCTGACACACCGACATGACCTGATGCACAAGGCCACAGGCTGGATGCTGCGGGAGGTGGGCAAACGCGATGAGCAGTCGCTGACCGATTTTCTGGATCGCTTTCACCGGGTGATGCCCCGTACCATGCTGCGCTATGCCATTGAACGGTTGACAGCGGAACAGAAAGCTTGTTACATGCAGCGTCCCAAATAAACGAAGAAGATGATTCATACAGATACCTTATCAAACGGATTGCGTATCATCCATCGCGAGGCGCCATCCGAAATATCCCATTGTGGCATTGTTGTAAATACAGGCTCACGCGATGAGTACCCCGGGGAAGCCGGCATGGCCCATTTCGTGGAACATATGCTCTTCAAGGGGACCCACAGGAGGCGGGCACATCAGATAGCCGCACGAATGGAAAGTGTGGGGGGAGAGCTGAATGCCTACACCTCGAAGGAGGAGACCTTCTATTATGCCACTTTCCTGGGTGCCTATTTTCCCAGGGCCGTGGAGCTGCTGGCCGACATGTTGTTTCATTCTGAATGTTCCCCCGCAATGATAGAGCGGGAGCGGGAGGTGATCCTCGACGAGATCAACTCCTACCGGGATGACCCTGCGGAATTGATCTGGGATGATTTCGAAAACATGTTGTTTGCAGGTCATGACCTGGGGCATTACATCCTGGGGGAGCCGGAGACCCTCAACCGTTTTACGCATGAACAGATCCTTGGTTTTATGGAGCGACAGTATCAGCCATCACAGATGGTTTTCTTTTCCAGTGGAAGAACACCCTTTCACAAGGTGATGCGTCAGCTGGAGCGGCATTTTTCTGTAGCCCCGTCCCGGGTTGATGCGAAGGTGCGGAGAGCACCCGTAGAGTTCCCCCGGGCGGTGAAACAGCAAATGGAGAAGAACACTGCACAGAGCCATGTGATGATCGGGTTGCCGGCTTTTTCGATGCATCACCCCCAACGACATGCCCTGCTACTGCTGAACAACATCCTGGGCGGCGGCAGCCTCAACAGCCGCCTCAATGCCTCTCTCCGGGAGAAACACGGACTGGTGTATCATGTGGAGTCGAACGTGACCCTGTACAGCGACACCGGTCTGTTTGTCGCCTATTTTGCCGGCGACCCACAACAGCGTGAACGCTGCATCCGTCTGGTCAGGAAGGAGGTCAATCGTCTTCTGGAAAAGGAATTGACACCCTTGCAACTCAATCTGGCCAAACGACAGTGGAAAGGACAGCTGGGTATCGCCGCAGAACAGAATGAGAACTATACCCTGGCCATGGCGAAACGTTACCTGCACACCGGCCGCTATCTCTCCCTAAACGATATGTTTGATCGTATCGATGCCATCACGGCAGAGGAGTTGCATGTCACAGCACGGGAACTCTTTGTTGCCGAGCCTGTTGAGCTTACTTACCTATAGCCGATAATCCAACCTGTTACAGTTCAAAGTACCACGTTTGCGAACAAATCACTGCGGCAAACTGTTTTATTGCTGGTTTTAGAGAAGTCATCTTTGAAACCCAAAGAATAAGATTAGGATTAACAACTTAATGAATGAAATTATGAAAAAAATGAGATTAACAGCAGTCATTGCCATGCTTGCCATCGTAACTGCCGTCAGTGCACAGGTGAGCTTGGGTATCAAGGGAGGTGTGAACATGTCAAACCTGGTATATGACGATGAGGTGGATGACAAGAACCCGAAGATTGGATTCAATATCGGACTGGCCGCTGATGTGGACTTTGCACCCAATATGGCCCTCCAGACCGGGTTGTTCTTAAGCACGAAGGGATTTAAGTCTGTCAACGATGCCATGGATACTGAGTACACCGAAAACCTCATGTACCTGCAGCTGCCGCTGCACCTTGCTTACAAGGTGGATGTTACTCCAGGCTCACGCATCGTATTTCACGCCGGTCCCTATGCAGCCTATGGCGTAGGCGGAAGCAGGGAAGCCAAAGTGGGTAGCCTGAGCGGAGAATGGGATGTGGACAAGATCTTCGGTGATGCCAACGGACAGTACAAACCCTTCGATGCCGGACTCGGTCTTGGTGTGGGTGCCGAGATGGGTGCCTTCCTGATCGACCTTGGATGGGATATGGGAATGGTGAATATATCCAACCGTGACAACGGGAACACCAAAAACCAGAACGCATATCTTTCGGTGGGCTACAAGTTTTAACAGCCAACCCTTCTGATAGAGAACCCTGCAACATTTCTTGCAGGGTTTTTTCATGGACAAAATTTAATTTTGTTATTTTTGTAGAAACCATCATCTCCCGAACAAATGAAAAGACATCTCTATTTAGTTGTTTTACTCTTTGCGGCCAGCTTCAGCTTTGCACAACCTGCACTTGAACAGTTTGTCAATCACCCTGCGCTGAGACATGCCTCCGTGGGGGTATCGGTGACCGACATGGTAACAGGCAGGAGCATTCTGTCGTACAACAACGAACGATCGCTCACACCGGCATCGGTGCTGAAGGTGATCACCACTGCCACGGCACTGGAGATGTTGGGAGAGCATTACCGCTATAAGACGGAGGTGGCACTCGACGCCAATGATCCCACCCGCATCCTGGTGATTGGGGCAGGCGATCCCACCCTGGGTAGCGAGGCTTTTGGCGATCATCCCGAGACATTCTTTACCGTGGCGGCAGATGCCCTCAGAAGAGCGCTCCCCTCCGGCAGGGAATACAGCATCTACGTGGTGGATGATCTCTTCGGCTACAACGGCATCTCGCCCGAGTGGACCTGGATCGACATGGGAAATTACTATGCCGCGGGTGCCTACGGCATCAGCATCTTCGACAACAGCTACAAGCTTTTCTTTGATACCACCGATCGGAGCAGTTGTCCCAAAATCCTGCGCACCGAACCGGAGATGGAACAACTCACTTTCCAGAACGAACTGACGCTGAACACCACCGGTCGCGACAACGGCTATATCTATGGTGCCCCCTTCTCGAACGAGCGGATTTTACGGGGAAACATCCCGGCTGGTAGGAAGGCGTTCAGCATCAAGGGGGATATTCCCGATCCGGGCTTGTTGCTGGGTGAGACGTTGGCCACATATCTGAAAGCGGCAGGCATACAAGTTAAAAAGGTGGAGACAGCACGCGGGGATTATCTCTCAGGGGTGTGCGGATTCGGCCATGGTGTCAACTACCGGGTGGGAAAAGTGCTTTTAACACAGGTGTCACCTCCACTGAAGGATATCATCCGCGAGGTGAACGTGGAGAGCAACAACCACTTCGCGGAGCATCTGATTCGGACCCTCGGCATAAAAAGCAACATGACACAGGAGGGGGATGTTCTGGAAGCAGGAAGTGCAGCAACATTGGATTTCTGGAAAAGCAGGGGTATTGTGGTTTCTTCCCTACAGATGCATGACGGCAGTGGCCTGGCACCGCAGAACGCGGTGAGCCCGCAGCTGCTGACCGATCTGCTGGTATATATGCATACTCGGAGTAATTACGCACCCCTCTTCTTCAATTCATTGCCGAAAGCGGGGCTGGAGGGGACGCTAGCATCCTTTCTGAGGAACACAAGGCTGAGTGGCAGGATTGCCGCCAAAAGCGGCAGCATTGGCGGCGTACAGTGTTATGCGGGTTATTTGATTGACGGCAACAAAAAATATGCCTTCACCGTGATGGTGAATAAATTCAATGGCACCCGCCCACAAGTGAGGAGTGCCATTGAACATTTGTTGTTGGGATTGTAGGTTTCTTACTCTACGATATCGACCAGTTCGATTTCAAAGACCAGCGTGGTGTAACCCGGAATAGAGTTGTTCCCCGCCTCTCCATATCCCAGCTTCCAGGGGATCCAGATCTCCCACTTGTCGCCTACCTGCATGTGTTGCAACGCTGTGGAGAAGCCATCTACCACGCCGTTCACCGAGAAGGTGCTGGGAATGTCATTCCGGTTGGCGGTAGAATCAAAAATGATCTTGTTCAGAATAAGGTTTCCCTTGTCATCGTTATAGCTGTCGGGCTGCGACCAGTTGTTCTTGTACCAGCCGGTATAAAGCACCTTCACCTGATCGGTGAAGTAAGGGGTTGTACCATCCCCCTGTTCCAGCTCTTTGTACATGATGAACCCTTTACCCGATTGAGAGTTCAATTTTGTAAACTCCGTGTTGGCGGACACCCTGGCGAACTGTGCCTCGTTGTCGAGCTGCCACTTGTCGTCGAAGGTCTCGGTCTTGTCGCAGGAGACGGCAAGGAAAAGTAGCCCGGTAAGCAATATGATGGATTGTAGATAATTTTTCTTCATGATCAGGAGATTTTTTTCAGGAGATTTTTCAAATCGGTCTTTTCGGCGATCACCCGTTGCAGCGAATCGATTGTCACTCTCTCTTGCGCCATGGTGTCGCGATAGCGGATGGTGACGGTGTTGTCCTCCAGCGTCTGGTGGTCGATGGTGGCACAGAAAGGGGTGCCGATGGCATCCTGGCGGCGGTAGCGCTTGCCGATGCTGTCTTTCTCGTCGTACTGGCAGGCGAAGCTGAACTTGAGCTCATCCATGATCTCACGTGCTTTCTCCGGCAGACCGTCTTTCTTCACCAGCGGCAGGATGGCCAGCTTCACCGGTGCCAGGGCGGGCGGCAGGTTGAGCAACACGCGGGTCTCACCCCCCTCGAGCGTTTCCTCGCAGTAGGAGGCAGCCATCACCGAGAGGAACATGCGGTCTACGCCGATGGAGGTCTCCACCACGTAGGGTACGTAAGATTTGTTCTGTTCCGGATCGAAGTATTGCAGCTTCTTACCGGAGTACTTCTCATGCTGGCTCAGGTCGAAGTCGGTGCGGGAGTGGATTCCTTCCACCTCCTTGAAGCCGAAGGGCATCTCGAACTCGATGTCGGTAGCCGCGTTGGCATAGTGCGCCAGCTTGTCGTGGTCGTGGAAGCGGTACTTGTCGGCACCAAAGCCGAGCGACTGGTGCCACTTCATGCGGAACGCCTTCCAGTGTTCGAACCACTTCAGCTCCTCACCGGGTGCCACGAAGAACTGCATCTCCATCTGCTCGAACTCCCGCATGCGGAAGATGAACTGACGGGCTACGATCTCGTTGCGGAACGCCTTGCCGATCTGGGCGATGCCGAAGGGTATCTTCATGCGGCCTGTTTTCTGGACGTTTAGGAAGTTGACGAAGATGCCCTGTGCCGTCTCGGGACGGAGGAACACCTTCATGGCACCGTCGGCAGTTGAGCCCATCTCGGTGGAGAACATCAGGTTGAACTGACGCACCTCCGTCCAGTTGCGGGTGCCGCTGATGGGGCAGGCGATCTCGCAGTCGATGATGATCTGCCGCAGCTCTTCCAGGTTGTTGTCGTTGAGTGCTTTGGCGAAGCGGGCATGGATCTCATCCCTCTTCTGGCGGTTTTCCAGTACACGGGGATTGGTGTCGCGGAACATCTGCTCGTCGAAACTATCGCCGAAGCGCTTGGCCGCCTTCTGCACCTCTTTCTCTATCTTGTCGTCGTACTTCGCCAGGTGATCCTCAATCAGCACATCGGCGCGATACCTTTTCTTGCTCTCCTTGTTGTCGATCAACGGGTCGTTGAATGCATCCACGTGTCCCGATGCCTTCCAGATGGTGGGGTGCATGAAGATGGCGGAGTCGATGCCCACCACGTTTTCGTGCAGCAGCACCATGCTGTCCCACCAGTATTTCTTGATGTTGTTCTTGAGCTCCACGCCCATCTGACCGTAGTCATACACAGCGCCCAGCCCGTCATAGATCTCGCTCGACTGAAACACGTATCCATATTCCTTGCAGTGTGATACCAGTTTCTTAAATACCTCTTCCTGTTGTGCCATATTCAATTTAGGGAATCATACCTTCGGCGCAGTTCATCATGCGCCTGCATGTATTTGTTTCTGATTGCTATCTGTTCACTTTTTTCAACCTGCAAAGTAAAAGGTTTTTTTTGAGATTCGGGCCACCAAAATGCTTAAAGATAAATAATGATGCCAATTTGAAGCCGACATCAGGGAAAAATTGTATTTTTGCATCTTACACTGACAATTCTACAAACAAAGAACAGGAGTTAGATGGCAGGGGGAATGAGATCGTTGGCAAAGGAGACCTTCTTTTACGGAATGGGCAGCGTGCTGCCCAGACTCCTGAGCTGGTTCCTCTCCCTCTACTGGGCCTTTGCCCTGCCGCGGGTGGACGACATAGGCGTACTGACCAACTTTTATGCCTGGGTGGCACTGCTGCAGGTGATCCTCACCTATGGGATGGAAACAGGCTTCTTCCGTTTTGCCAACAAGGAGTCAGATCCTACAAAAGTCTTTTCCACCGCCTTTACCAGCATCCTCTCCAGTACGATTCTCTTCTTTACGGTGGCCCTTCTCTTCCTCAACCCGGTGGCATTTGCGCTGGGCGGCAGTGAGATGAAGCCGCACTACCTGCTGCTGATGGTACTGATCCTCTGTTTCGACGTGGTGGGAGCCATCCCCTTCGCCAACCTGCGTTTCAAAAAGAGACCCATCCGCTTTGCAGCCATCAAGCTGGTCAACGTGGGGCTGACCATCCTGATCAACCTCTTCTTCTTCCTGGCTTGTCCTCTCTTGCAGGAGCGGTTCCCCGATGCTTTTGCCTGGTTCGATCTGAGCAGGGGCGTCGATTACATCCTGATCGCAAACCTTACCGCCTCGGTGGTGCAGCTGCTGATGGTCGCACCGGAACTGAGGGTTCGCTTCACCTTCGACAAGGCGCTGCTGAAGAGGATGCTGCGCTACTCCTTCCCGATACTGATCCTGGGGATTGCAGGTATTCTCAACCAGACGGTGGACAAGATTCTCTTCCCCTGGTTCTATCCCGACAAGGCGAACGCTTTCCGGGAACTGGGCATCTACGGGCAGAACTTCAAGATCGCCATCATCATGGTGATGTTCACCCAAGCGTTCCGCTACGCCTTCGAACCCTTTATCTTTGCACGCAACAGGGAGGCTGCCGACGACCGGCAGTCGTTCAGCGACGCCACCCGCTATTTCATTCTCTTCGGGCTACTCATCTTCCTGCTGACCACCGGTTACATTGATGTCATCAAGTTCCTGATACCAACAGCTTATCACGAGGGGCTGAAGGTGGTGCCGATCGTGCTGATGGGTGAGCTCTTCTTTGGTGTCTACTTCAACCTGTCGCTCTGGTATAAACTTACCGATCAGACCCGCTGGGGAGCTTATATGTCTGTCTTCGGTTTCATCATCACCTTGCTGATCAACATTCTGTTCATCCCCCGCTTTGGATACATGGCCTGCGCCTGGGCATCGTTTATCGCCAACCTGGCGATGATGGCAATCTCCTACGGGTTGGGACAGAAACATTACCCCATCCCTTACAATCTCCGATCTGCATCAACCTTCTTTCTGCTCACACTCATTCTCTATGCAGGCATCAGGATAAGCTATCTACAGATTGAGAGCCTCCCGTTACGACTGGCTGTCAGCACCTTGCTGGTGGCAATATATCTTATTGTGATGATAAAGAGGGAACTGCCGCTGAGACAATGGCCATTTATCGGGAAATATTTCAAGTAATTAAAATGAATATTAATAAATTATACAATCATTATCAAAGCTAACAGCTTATAGCTTGTCGCTTATGGCTTATTGCTAATTACACCAACCTATGAAAAAACTTTTCTTATCGCTCACAATTTTATTTGTGGCATTCACTGCGAGAGCAGATGAAGGAATGTGGCTCCTGAAGGAGCTTAACCGTGAGAATATCGCTCGCATGCAGGAGCTGGGATTCACTTTTCCTGCTGACCAGCTTTACAGTGAACAGAACCCATCGCTCAAAGATGCCGTCGTAATCTTCGGCGGAGGATGTACGGGCGTGGTAGTATCGGAAGAAGGACTTGTCTTCACCAACCACCATTGCGGCTATGGAGCCATACAGCAGCTGAGTGCTGTGGAGCATGACTACCTGCGTGACGGCTTTGCGGCTGCCAGCAAGAGCGATGAACTCTATGCCGACGGTCTTACAGTCTCCTTTCTCCGTTCGATGGAGGATGTAACAGACCGCATTGCACCCCATGTGCCGCTGGTAATGAGCGAGATTCAGCGTGAGCTGGCCATTGACTCCATTTCAAACGAATTGATCAGTGAGTATGAAAGTGATCCTTTTACCCGTGCACGGGTGATACCCTTCTTTTCTCGCAACAAATATTATGTTGTGCTCTACGATCTGTTCCGTGACGTGCGCATGGTTGTAGCTCCTCCCTCCTCTGTAGGTAAGTTCGGCGGGGATACCGACAACTGGATGTGGCCACGCCACACAGGCGATTTCTCGGTGTTCCGTGTTTATGCCGGCAAGGACAACCAACCGGCCAATTACAGTGCCGATAATGTACCCTATCAGCCCAAATATGTGGTACCGGTATCGCTGGCAGGGGCGACGGAAGGTGATTACGCAATGACTGTGGGATACCCTGGAAGCACTCAACGCTATCTCTCCTCATGGGGCATTCGCCAGCGCATGGAGTCGGAGAACAAACCACGCATTGAGGTGCGGGGTGCCAAGCAGGCTATCTGGTGGGATGCGATGACGCAGAACGATACCATCCGCATCAAGTATGCCAGCAAGCATGCCGGCAGCTCTAACTACTGGAAGAACTCGATGGGGATGAACGAGGCACTGACCCGCCTTGGGGTGCTGCCAGAGAAGGAAGATCTGGAGTCAAAGCTGGCTGAGTGGATCAAGAACAACCCGGAACAGGGAAAGAAATATGAAGGTACGCTGGCTACCCTCAAGGAAGCCTACAGCACTTCCGATGAGTTGGCGCGCAATACCACCTACTTCCTGGAGACCTTCAACAATGGCATCGAGCTGATTCGCTTTGCCAGCACCATCCTCCGTTTCGACAGCGATGGTACAGAAGAGGAGAAGCAGGCTTTCATCAACGACCGCCTGGTTGAATCGTACAAGAACTACGATCCGGCACTCGACAAAAAGGTGTTGCCGGTAGTGATGAAGCTATATGCCGAGAGGGTTCCCGCGGAGTATCACCCCGATATCTACCAGAAGATTGACTCTCTTTTCGGGGGAGACTACACAAAATATGCCGACTGGCTCTTTGCCAATTCGCAGTTCACCTCAATGGAGAAATTGCTGAAACTGCTGAAAAGCGCCGATACAGAGGTGCTGACCAAGGATCCTGCCATGGAGCTTGCATTGTCGACCACCGACATGGGGTACGAGCTCTCCGGGAAGATGATGCCCTTCTATGAGCAGATGTTGCGTGGCGAACGCGAGTTCATGGCTGCCCTGATGGAGATGGACAACGATCGCACCTTCTATCCCGATGCCAACTTCACACAGCGGATGAGCTATGGCACGGTGAAGGGTTACTGGCCACGTGATGCGGTGTGGTATGACTATTACACCACCTCTCAGGGTATCCTCGACAAACAGAAGCCGGGTGATCCCGAGTTCAACGTGCAGGAGAATATCCTTGATGTGATCCGCTCCGGTGACTTCGGTCCCTACGTGGATAACGAGGGGGGACTGCGTGTGAACTTCCTCTCAACCAACGATATCACCGGAGGTAACTCCGGAAGCCCCGTGTTGAACGGCAACGCCGAGCTGATCGGGCTTGCCTTTGATGGCAACTGGGAGTCGCTGAGCGGTGACATCCTCTTTGAGCCGGAAATGCAGCGCACCATCAGTGTGGACATCCGCTACGTACTTTTTGTCATTGACAAGGTGATGGGTGCGCCCCATATTGTGGAAGAGCTGGTTGTGGCCGAATAATGTGAAAGACAAAAGGGGAAATGCCCCTGACAAGAAGAAGAGGCTGTCTCAATATACAAATGAGATGGCCTTTTCTCATCCCACCCACTAAGATTCGCCTTAGTTGGCTTTTTACTGCGTATCAATTCAGTCGTAACTGACTCTAATCTGGCTCGAATCTATTAGAACCATATTAGAACCATATTAGAACCATATTAGAACGAGATTAGAACCAGTAACGAAGAAAGTAGGTTGTTTCTTCCTGTAACAGGGCTACTCAAACTGAAACGTATAAACAGAAAAAGGCCGTCTCATGTAATATGATGAGACAGCCTTAACTATTGTGGAGGGTATGGTTCAGAAACCCATTTTCTCCCTGTCAAATTTCTCGTAGCGCGGGGGGGAGGGTTTGTACTCCTCATCATCCCAGAGGTTGCTGGTGATCATCAGGTCAGCACTGTACCGGTTACAGGCGATGGGCACGTTGTGCACACGGCACTGCCGGAGCAACATCATGATGTCCGCCTCGTGCGGTTGGGCATTGAGGTCGTCGATCAGGAACACTGCCAGGTCGATCTCCTTGCGTACCACCATGGCGGCAATCTCTGCATCTCCCCCCATGGGGCCGGAGTTCATAATTGTAAAGTCAGGATGGACTCCTTCGTTTTTCAGGGCATCCCTTACCAGACTGCCGGTAGTGCCGGTACAGACCAGATGGTGCTCTGCCAGGAAGTCGGAATTAAAGATCACCCATTCCACCATATCGGCTTTCCGGTGATCATGCGCCACAAGCGCTATCGTTAGTTTTCGTCTCATTTTTTTAGTTATCAGTTGTCAGTTAGTGAGTAGTTAACCATGAACCATGAACTTGCAAACCAGGTAACTTAAATACCCAATTCCTGACGGATGGCATTGATCTTGGCGTCAGCTTCTGCTTCTGCATGTGTCAGTTCCTCATTTGTTTTTGCAGATCCCTTCACTTCGATGTAAAACTTGATCTTTGGTTCTGTGCCGGAGGGTCGGATGGACAGCTTGGTGCCCTCTTCGGTGAAGTATTGCAATACATTGGAGGTGGTGGGCATCTCCAGGGCTACCTGTTCGTTCCGAATGAAATCGGTCGCCTCCAGCCGGGCGAAATCCTTAATCAGTGTGACCGGTGAACCACCCAGAGTTTCCATGGGGTTGATGCGGAATTTCTTCATCATCGCTTCAATTTCATCGGCACCCTCTTTTCCCTTGCGCACAAGGGAGATACCCACCTCTTTCGAGTAACCATACTCGAGGTAGATGTCTTCCAGCAACTGGTACATGCTCTTGCCTTTGTCCTTTGCCCATGCGGCAATCTCAGCGAAGAGGGTGCAGGCCGAAACCGAGTCCTTGTCGCGGACAAAGTCACCCGCCAGGAAACCATAGCTCTCTTCACCACCGCCGATGTACTTCTTCTTACCCTCATTCTTGCGGATGATGTCTGCAATCCACTTGAAGCCGGTATAACAATCGAAGATCTCAATACTTTTCTTTTCGGCGATATCCTTCACAAGCTCAGTTGTGACAATGGTCTTCACCACGAACTCTTTACCTGTGAGGAGTCCCAGCTCTTCCCGGCGGGTCATGATGTAATAGAGGTAGATCAGCATGGTTTGGTTGCCGTTTACCAGGATGAAGTTGCCATCATTGTCGCGAATGGCAGTCCCAATCCGGTCGCCGTCAGGGTCGGTCGCCATCACCAGCTCCGCACCCGTTTCAATAGCTTTCTTGATGGCCAGGTCGAGGGCTGCCGGTTCCTCCGGGTTGGGGGAGACTACCGTGGGGAAGTCGCCGCTGATCACATCTTGCTCAGGGACACGGATGACGTTGGTGAACCCAACCGCTTTCATCGCGTCGGGTACCAGGGTGCTGCTGGCACCGTGTATGGGGGTGTATACCATCTTGATGTCGTGGTGGCGGGCAATGGCTTCGGGTGAGAGCACCAACTTCTTCACCTCTTCAATGAATGCCTTGTCCATATCCTTGCCTATGATTTCAATCAGGTCGCTCTTTCCTTCGAAATGGATCTCATCAACGGAAGAGATTCTGTTCACCTCAGCGATGATGTTCTTGTCGTGCGGTCCCAGAACCTGGGCCCCATCGTTCCAGTAAGCCTTGTAACCGTTATATTCCTTCGGATTGTGCGATGCGGTGATCATGATTCCGCTCTGGCACCCCAGCTTACGGATGGCATAGGATACCTCCGGAGTGGGACGCAGATCCTCGAAGAGATAGACCCTGATGCCGTTGGCACTGAAGATGCCGGCGGCGATCTCTGCGAAACGGCGGCTGTTGTTGCGGCAATCGTGCCCAATCACCACCTTGATCTCTTCAAGGTTGTCAAACTCTTTACGAAGATAATTGGAAAGGCCCTGTGTAGCCGATCCTACAGTGTACTTGTTCATGCGGTTGCTGCCTGCACCCATGATGCCGCGCAGCCCTCCGGTACCAAACTCCAGATCTTTGTAGAAGGCATCGATCAACGGTCTTTTGTCTTCGTTGTCGAGGAGATGTTGTACCTCTGCCTTCGTTTCCACATCATAGTTTCCATTCAACCACGACATTGCTTTGTCGGTCACCTGTGCAAGTAAAGTTGCTTCTTCCATATTCGTTGTGTAAGTTATGAGTCTATGTTTAGTGAAAAGCTATCAGCTTTTTCAATTTTCAATCGGTTGTACCTTGTATTTGTCGCCGGTCTGGTCGACAATTTTCCTGTAATATTCGTTTGAGTATCCGGGTCGGGTGGGGAATGCGGGTAGACCATGTTCGTTTCGCTTGAACTGTCCGTTTTCCTCTTTCTTGACCACACCGTCGATGTATTTCACCATCAAGTACTCTCCCAGCTTCTTCCATTCAGCCACACCCTCTTTCACCAGGTTGTTGGAGTATTGGGTAAGGTAGTGAATCGCCTCCGGTTGAGACTTTTCATAAAGAGCCAGAGCCTGTTTTTCCACGTCCGGTTGGGAGTTCCTGAATTGTGTTTCCAGGGTGGATTGCACTTTTTTCATATCCACACTCATGTCGCTGTAGCGGTTGTAAACCATGTTGGATACCCAGTTGTGAATCCAGAAGGCTGATGTCCAGGAGAAATTGAGCAGGTCACCATTGCCTGGAGCCATCTCATGAGGCACCTCGGTATGACCGCTGTAAATGGGATAGTAGACCGTTTGTGCTGCATCATCGATGCCGAACCAGAGGATGCCACCTATCGCGTCGGGCATCCACGAACGCATCTGTGCCACAAAGGAGAAGCCGGTCTGCTGGGTAGCGATAGGCCTTTCGTTGCAGTATTCCACGGAATCGACCTCGAAGGTGAGGGGGGACCAGCGATAGGGTGAGTTGAAGGGACCGGCACCCACGTCGAATCGCCAGTCCAGTTCGGTACCTTCGTAATGGTCACGCATCATCTCCTGTATATCCTGTGCGCTGAGTTTCCTGTCTGGTTTGATGTATAGCGGCATGGGATCGGTGCTCTTGCCCTGTGCGTAGGTAACATACTGTGCCATCTCACTGTTGACCTTGTTAAAGAATGACCACACACGGGCTTCACAGAAGCGGAGTGCCCCAAAATCGATGGGTGCGTAGGCCTGTGCGAAGCTGAAGTCGACATCATCACCTGTGAAGTAGCCTTTTTCACGGGCAAAAGAGATCACATCGGGTGAGTAGATGCAGTTTTCAGGATCGTTAAGCGGGAACTGTTGGATGCGAGCCTGGTTGGCGTGTGCTGATACGCAGTCGTCGGGAATGCGTACGGCAACCCATACAGCTCCCTTATTACCAGCTCCCTTTCCAATCATCTCCATCATCCATACCTCATTGGGGTCGGCAATGGAGAACGACTCACCGGAACTGTAGTAGCCATGCTCCCTGACCAGTTCTGTCATCACACTGATGGCTTCACGGGCGTTTCTGGCCCTCTGGAGGGTGATGTAAATGAGACTTCCGTAGTCCATGATTCCGGTGCTGTCAACCAGTTCACTGCGGCCGCCGAAGGTGGTCTCGCCGATGGCAAGCTGATGCTCGTTCATGTTGCCCACCACATTGTATGTTCGGAGTGCCTGGGGTATCTCACCCAGGTATTTGCCGGTATCCCACTCATAGACCTTTAACATCTCTCCGGGTCGGTATTGTCGTGCAGGCCAGTGGTATAATTCTCCATAAAGACCGTAGGAATCAGCAGCATAAGAAATAAGGGTGGAGCCGTCGGTTGATGCTTTTTTGCCGACCAGCAAATTGGTACAGGCCAATGAGGCAATCACATAACCGACCAGCAGGGTTGTGGTTAAAAAAAGTTTTCTCATTACAATTTAGCGTGAACAATTATTAAAACAAAACTATACAGCGTAAAGGTACTTTTTTTTGTTCAATCTAATAGCTGCTGACAACGATATTTTCATTTATTTCCATGAAATGGTTCGTATAAATAGAAAAATAGTTTTACTTTTGTCAGTATATATAAAACTATTTTGTGACAACGAAAGCAATGAACCGAATCGCAAATATGCTTGGCTTGAAACGTTTTTTCGGACTTACAGCCTATCAGGTTGCGATTGTTGTAGTGTTGATAGTGATGTTGTTTTTTCTGAGTGACAGTAGTTTGATTAAAAGGATTCGCTACGATACACAGATCAGAGAACTGGAAACCCAGATTGACTATTATCAACAGCAAACAGCTTCCGATATGGATAAGTTGCACGAGCTTCGTTCCAATGATGAAGATTTAGAGAAATTTGCGCGTGAGAATTATCTCATGAAAAAAGAGAATGAGGATGTTTTCATCATAGATTGAAAGATCCTCATCTGATCAGCAACAGAATAACTGTGTTTATACCGGAAAATCATTTCTTGTTCAACTATAAAGGCACTTTCATACCTGTAACAGGGTCCTTCAACTGTTGACAAAGGACGAATTTGAGCCACACCATATAAAAAAAATGACGCAATACCCAAATGATATGTTGCTGCGAATATCTGCACTGTTTATTTTGCTATCAGCTGCCCTTTACCTAGTGATCCCCACCGTGGCCCCCTGGATCATGGCTGTTTCGGTAGCTCTTTTCGCAGTACGCACGGTTGCTTCTCCCTATCCCGGGAAAAGCATTCGAGGAAAAAGACTTTTTCATTTTCAGGTTTTCTCCACTGTGTTAATGATCGTGGCAACCTATCTGATGTTCAGACAAAGGAACGAATGGGCACTTGTCATGTTGTGCGGGGCTGTTTTCATGTTGTACGCAGGTGTGATGATACCCCGTGAATTGGAAAGTGAAACAGATGATAAGAACGACAAAGCGTGAACACAGACTGGATCTGTGTACTGATTCGTTCATTATTTTATGTATGAGATGAAGAGAAATTTTCTAGTTGTAGATGACAATCTGACTGTTTGTCTGATGCTGAAGTCATGGTTGGTGAAGAAAGGATACCATGCCGAAACAGCTTCAGATGTGAATACTGCCAAGCAATTGGTGCGTGATCAGCCTTTCGACTTGATCCTGGTTGACATTAAAATGCCCGATGTTGACGGCTTCACTTTTTTATCGTGGGTAAAAAAATTCGATTCCGAGATACTGGTAATCATGATGACCGGTTATGCAGATATTGAATCGGCCATTGCATCGATGAAATCAGGTGCATCAGACTATATATCAAAACCCATTGAACCTGAACAACTCTTTCAGAAAATCGATGAGGCCTTCCAAACGCAGTTGAACAGGCAACGGAAAGAGATCCGATGCAATGAGATGATCAAGCCGCCGGGTAAGAGATATGCCGAGTTGTTGCAATATCTGGACAACGTGGTGGAAACGAAAAGTCATCTGCTGATCTCAGGGAACAGTGGCACTGGTAAATCATCGGTGGTGAGATACTTACACGACAAGGGATACGATCTGAGCAGGCCGCTGGTGGTCATTGATATGGAGCAGATTGAAAGTGACAGTGAACTGAGACGTCATTTCACAGGATCTTCCGACGATGCATCATTGCTGATGGAACGATTTGGTGAGGCGCGTGGAGGTATTCTGCACATCCGCAATGCAGAGTTACTGGATCTGAATCAACAAAACGAACTGTTGAGCATTCTTACCCGTCAATGCCGGGATGATGATTTTGTACAGGTAGTGATCAGTTCGGAGAAGAAGAAAGAAGAACTGCAGAGATTGTTGATTCCCAAGCTGTATACACTTCTCGAGAAGAGTAGTGTAGTACTCCCCAATCTGAGAGGTGAGAGAGAGGTGATTGATGCATTTACAAACCATTTTCTCACATTCTCCAATTATATTCTGAACAAGGAGATAGAAGGAATTGAACCGGGGATGATGCAACATTTCTATGGGTATTCCTGGAAAGGGAATATCCAGGAATTGAAGAACACGATATTGAAAGCGGTGTTGCTGACTGATGGTAACCGGATTACTACAGCACTTGTACCGGAATTGTTTGGCAAAACTGAGACCAAAAAAGAACAGGTCTCTCAACCAATCAGTTCGATGTACAAACTGCGGAAAGAGAACTACGAAAAGGAGAAAATTATGGAAGCGCTTCAACTTGCCAAAGGGAACAAGACCATGGCTGCCTCCATTCTTAACATTGACCGGAAGACACTTTACAACAAAATGAAGCTTTACGACATATCAAATTAGACCAATGCATGGATAAGGATTCTCGCCATGAAAAATGATGTAGCACCAAAAACTGGTTTCAAGGTAATCGCAGGCTACCTGCTGATTGTGATGGTTATGCTTGCCGGACTCTTTATCTTGTACCGAAACCTGGTAGCCTTCTCCGACAGCAGGATTAAAAATGAAGAGCATCGTGAGTTGCTGATTGTCGGCAACACACTTTCCAGGTTGTATGAAATTGAAAGTGAACAGAACCTGTTCACCGCTGAAAATGCCACGGCTTATTTCCGGAAATATGATTCAATCGTTCCGCAGATTGCAAAAGGACTCGATTCGCTGAAAATGATGAGTGAAGATTCCTTGCGAATCAATAAGTTAGATAGCATCATTATGCTGGTCAATCAGAAGCGGGATATCCTGGAAAAGGCTGCCATGTTGCTCGATTCGATGCGTACTGCCCCCGAAATCACAACCACAATGGAGAGCAGTTATGTGCCACCTGCCCTCAACAGGGAAATAACCAGGTATCTGACCAGCAGAAATATGAATCCCTCACTCGAACAGAATAGCGACACCAGTGTGGTGAAGGGAGAGCGTAAAGGTTTCATGGAAAGAGTACGCAACGTCTTTGTTGCCTCAGAAGACTCCACCCTGGTGATAGAAAAGCAATCGGTGGTCACTGCCAATCAGTTCAAGGTGATGGTAGACACGCTGATCAACAAGATCCGTACCTCTGAGAAGCTGGATCTGAAACGTTACAAACAGCTGGAGTTGGAGTTTCTGCAACAACTGGAAGTGGCAAGCGTGACCAACCGCATGCTGACCGCGCGGATAGACGGACTGTTGAAGAGTGTTGAACAGGAGGAGAGAGCGAAGTCGATCCGATTGGTGATGGACCGACAAAAGGCGATCAGCAGTTCACAGCAGACGCTTTTAATTGCTTCCACTTTGGCTGTATTGATAGCCCTGCTCTTTGGACTCCTGTTTCTGATTGATCTGAACAAAAGTCGTCGATACCGCAGGGAGCTGGAGCAATCCCATAAACGAATTTCAGATCTGCTTGCCGCGCGTGAGAAGCTGATGCTCACCATCTCGCACGACATCAAGGCGCCAATGAGCTCCATCATGGGCTACGTGGAGCTAATTGAGGAGGAAGAGGACCCGGTAAAGAGGGGGCGTTTTCTATATCACATGAAACATTCGGGTGAGCATGTACTGCGCCTCGTATCTACATTGTTGGATTACCATCGCATTGAGTCGGGGAGGTGGCAACTGAAAGAAAGCCGTTTTGACCTGCACACGCTGACTGAAGAGACTGTGGAGAGCTTCCGGCCATTGGCAATGCAGAAAGAATTGATGTATACCGTTGAAAACAGGATTCCCGAGAAGAGTTATCGATTTGGTGATCTTTACGTGATCAGACAAATCATGGGAAATTTACTCTCAAATGCCATCAAGTATACCATGCATGGTGAAATATCGGTAGTGATGCAGGAAGAGATCAGGGAGCAATCCGATTGGTTCATTTTTACTGTATCGGACACCGGAGAGGGAATCAAAGAAACAGATCAGCAACTTATTTTCAGGGAGTTTCAACAACTTGACTCACATGGCGAAAAAAGTGAGCCGATAGAGGGGAGCGGCCTTGGGCTTGCCATCACAAAAGGATTTGTGGATGTGCTGGGGGGAGAGATTGAACTAATCTCTGAAATAGGAAAGGGATCGACATTTATCATTGGTCTGCCGCTTAAAAACAATATTCCTTCACAGGAGAATTTGACTGATGTATCGCCTACAAGCCTTCAGGTGAAGCCATCCGTCCTGGTTGTCGATGACGATGTCGTTCAACTGACAATGATCTCTGAGATGTTGCAGAAGTTGGGTATGGATTGTATCACTGAGCGGGATATGGAGAAGGTTATTCCTCATTTGAAAAATCATTCATTCAACATCATTTTCATCGATATACAAATGCCGCACACCAATGGATTTACGGTGCTGGAGAAGGTGAAGGCAGCCTTGCAGGATAATGAGATACCACTCATAGCACTCACTGCTCAGGCGGAAATAACAGATGCTGATTTTCGCGATGCCGGCTTCAGCGGCTTTTTGGGAAAGCCATTCACCTTGAATGAGTTGCGTGAAACCATTTTTGCCTATTTGCCGGGTATTGAAGAAAACCTGACAATCCCAGAGATACATACATCGAACCATCTTACAGGTGTTTCCACCTTGATTGATTTTGTGAAGGATGATCCTGTCGTTTCAAAGGCCATTCTTCAGTCGTTTATCGATGAGACAAGCGACAACATTGAAGAGCTGAAACGCTATCTGGAGGACAACGATACCAATGCGGCCTCGAAACTGTCACATAAAATGTTACCGCTATATCGGATGATGCGTAACAAGATGGTTGTCTTCTATTTGCAACAGCTTGAAAAGAAAAAGAATCTTTCCAAACAGGAGACAGATGAGTTGCTGGATATGTTGAAAGAAAGCGTGGTAGAAGCTTCTGTGATGGTGGAAAAGTTATCTGTCGATTAAACAATGACACAACCATCAATCATTGCATCTTACCGACGACACCTCCTGCTGGAGAAAGGTCTTTCACCTCACACCATCGAGGCCTACATGAGCGACCTTCAGAAGCTGATTGTTTTTGTTGATGAACAGGATCTTAGTTTCATCAACATTGAACAGCATCATCTGGAATTATTCCTGGCCCAACTCTACAAGAGTGGCATCGCGCCACGTTCAATTGCCCGTACCATTTCGGGAATGAAATCTTTCTTTCGTTTTTTGTTGATGGATCAGTTCCGTGAAGACAATCCCGCAGAGTTGTTGGAGACACCCAAGATTGGACTGAAGCTGCCAGTGGTGCTCACCGTGGAAGAAATCGACAAACTCCTTGGCGTGATTGATCTGTCAACTGCCGAAGGTACACGCAATTATGCCATCATCGAAACACTTTACAGTTGCGGTTTGCGGATCTCTGAACTGACCAACCTTCGTTTTTCAGATCTATACTCCGATGAGGGGTTCATCCGTGTGGAGGGTAAAGGGAGCAAGCAACGGCTTGTACCTATCTCTGACTCGGCGCTGCAAGCTATTCGCAACTGGCTTCCATACCGTTCCCAGATCGACATCAAAAAGGGACATGAGGATGTTGTGTTTATCAGTTCCCGTGGCAAAGCCATCTCCCGTATCACCATATTTTATTATCTGAGACTGTTTGCTGAGATGGCAGAACTGAAGAAGGTAATCAGTCCGCACGTGTTGCGCCACTCTTTTGCCACTCATCTTTTGGAGAGGGGTGCCAACATAAGGGTGATTCAGGAGATGCTGGGACACGAGAAGATCACCACCACCGAGATCTATACCCACCTTGACCGCAACTTTCTTCGGCAAGAGATTATTGAACACCATCCGCGAAACAAAGCATAGGGCTTATCACCTGTAGCTGACTTCTGACCTATGAACGTTAAATTTAATATGGAAAATGAGTTCCGCTCCAAGATTATTTCCTATATTTGTTCAAAAAAAATAGCATCATGAAATTTGTAGTATCTAGCGCAACATTGCTGAATCACCTGCAAGCCATCAGCAGGGTGATCAACTCCAAGAATACCCTACCCATACTGGACTGTTTTCTCCTGGACCTGAAGGGCAACATGCTTTCACTCACGGCTGCCGACAATGAAACAAGGCTGGAAACAACCGTTGAAGTGAACAGTGCCGAAGGTGAGGGTAGCCTGGCTATCAATGCCCGCAACCTGCTGGACCCCTTGCGTGAACTGCCTGATCAGCCGTTGACAATTGATATCAACGACGAAACGCTGGAGGTGTTTATCTACTATCACAATGGTAAATACAACTTTGTGGGATTGAAGGGAGATGAGTATCCCGAGCCGAAACCGCTGAAGGAAGATTTCATGACAATCACACTGGAGGCTGATACCCTCTTTTCCGGCATCAACCGTACTGTCTTCGCCACTGCCGATGATGAGTTACGTCCCGTGATGAACGGTATCTATTTCGATATCACAGCCGATGACCTCACATTTGTGGCATCTGACGGACACAAGCTTGTTCGGGTTACCACAACTGAGGCGAAAGGTGAGGGACGTTCCTCCTTTATCCTGCCCAAGAAACCTGCGAACCTGCTCAAAGCCCTCCTCCCCAAGGAGAGCGGCCAGGTTGAAATACGCTTCGACGAGAACAATGCCTATATCACCATGAGCGAATACAAGATGGTATGTCGCTTTGTTGAGGGGCGTTATCCCAACTACAACTCCGTAATCCCGCAAAACAACCCCAATCAATTTATTCTCGACCGGTTGGCTTTGCTCAATGCGCTCAAGCGTGTCGCAGTCTTCTCCAATCCTGCCAGCAGTCTGGTGAAATTCCAGCTTTCGGAAGAGAAGATTGTTGTTTCTGCACAGGACATTGATTTCCTCACCGCTGCGGAGGAGATGATTCCCTGCGCTTACGAAGGGAATGTGATGAACATCGGGTTCAAGGCTGCATTCCTGATTGACATCCTCAACAACATCCCCTCTTCCGATGTGCGGATTGAACTCTCTGATCCTTCGCGGGCAGGGTTGATTCTTCCAGTAGAGAAAGAAGAGAATGAGGAGATGCTGACGCTGCTGATGCCCATGATGTTGAACGATTAAATTGTTGATGATGCAGTTAAACCTCAAAAATCCAATTGTTTTCTTCGACCTTGAAACAACAGGGATCAACATCACACACGACCGTATCGTTGAGATCTCTTTTCTGAAAGTTCATCCCAACGGCAAAGAAGAGATCAAATCGCGCCGCATTAACCCTGAGATGCCCATCCCGCCACAGGCAACAGCCATTCATGGTATCACCGATGAGGATGTGAAGGATTGCCCCACTTTCAAACAGGTGGCTCGCTCACTGGCTGAACAGCTGGAGGGATGTGATCTTGCCGGGTTCAACTCGAGCCGCTTCGATGTGCCATTGCTGGCAGAGGAGTTCTTGCGTGCAGGAGTTGACTTTGATATGAGCAAACGAAAGTTTGTGGATGTGCAGATCATTTTTCACAAAAAGGAACAACGCACCCTGGAGGCCGCCTACGCCTTTTACTGTAACAAGAAGCTCGATGATGCCCACTCGGCAGAAGCAGACACCATTGCCACCTATGAGGTGCTCAAATCACAACTGGACCGTTATCCCGATCTTACAAACGATGTGGAATCCCTTTCGAAAGAGTATTCCAGCTTTAACAACAATGTCGATTTTGCCGGCAGAATCATTTACAACGACAAGGGTGTAGAGGTGTTCAACTTTGGCAAACACAGGGGAAAGCCGGTTATGGAAGTGTTGGCCAAAGAGCCTAGCTACTATTCCTGGATGATGGAGGGCGATTTCCCGCTCAACACCAAGCAGGTATTAACAAAAATTCGTCTCAAGGGGTTAAACGGATAAGATAAAGATATGAAACATTCATTCTCTTTGTTACTGATGGTTTTTGCCCTATCAGGTTGTTCCACTTATTATTACTCCAATGTGAACGCATACAATGATACCTTGGTTCAGGCTGAGGATGGTAGCTTTATTCACAATGATACAACTGTTGTGGTTACCTATTCATTCAGTGATCGTAACGGAGAGTTTGTCTATCAGATTGAAAACCGTTCGGATGATCCGATCAGTGTGGATTGGAACAAATCGGTGGTTAGTGTGGATGATAAAGTGTATCAGGATGTCAACCGTGGTAGAATTAGCGGAAGCATGAGTAGTCAAAACAATGCCTACGTTTCTACCGGATCCTTCAGCGGAAAGGTCGAGCTCCCAAATGAGAGATTGTTTATCCCACCAGGTGAAAAAACAACTTATACTCCCATTGCTCTGTCTCAGATTTTTAATCTTAATTCTATACCCAAATCCTCTTTCGAAAAAGGATACATTGGTGTTTCTATTGTGAAGAGAGCTCAGTTTACGAAAGAGGACTCACCTCTGGTGTTTCGGAGTTATCTGACCATCGTTAACGAAAAGGATCATTCTGAAAGAGTCATCAGAGATGCGTTTTATATCTCACATGTAACCAAGAGCAAAGAGCGTACTTTAGGACTTGTTTCTACGTCAAGGAATCAGAAAAATATCTTTTACATACTGAAGTAAACATCCTTTCTTGTAACACGAACGATGCCTCGCTTTTTTATCACCCTCTCATACAATGGAAGTAATTACGTGGGCTGGCAGGTCCAGCCCAACGGTACAAGTGTTCAGCAGGTGCTGCAGGAATCACTATCAGTCATCCTGCGCCACGAGACGGTGATCACCGGTGCAGGTAGAACAGATGCGGGGGTACATGCCCGCAAGATGATTGCCCATTTCGACTGGGAGGGAGATTCATTTGGTGAAGCAGATCTGGTTCACAAACTCAACAATTTCCTTCCGAAAGATATTGCTGTGCAGGAAATCCGTCCGGTTATTGCTGATGCACATGCACGGTTCAGTGCCCTTTCACGCACCTACAGCTACCATCTCACCACCCGAAAGGATCCCTTTCAACATGAAATGACTTACAGGGTTCATTTCAATCCCGATCTGGAAAAGATGAATGTATTGTGTGAAGTATTGAAGGAGTATGACGATTTTACCAGCTTCAGCAAGTTGCATACCGACGTGAAGACCAATATCTGTCGGATAACCAAAGCAGGATGGATCAAGAAGGAGGATCACTATATTTTTACCATTACCGCCGACCGGTTTTTGCGCAACATGGTACGTGCCATCATCGGCACGCTGCTCGAAGCGGGCAGGGGAAGATTGGATGAGCGTGGCTTCCGCCGGATCATAGAAGCCCGAGACCGCAATGTGGCCGGTGACTCGGTGCCGGGACATGCCCTCTTCCTGGAGGATGTGATGTATCCTGACGAGATATGGTTATGACATCACCTGATTGATAAGATATTTTTGTGACAGTTTTTGGGTAATAAAAACGCAGCGGCACTTAATAGTGACCGCTGCGTTGCGTTTTTGTCCATATCTTTCTCCACAGATGCGGAGTCAGTTGATATTATTGTCAATCGTTCATTGAGATCAGGAACTCCTCGTTGCTGGAGGTTCGTCTCAAGCGGTTCAGCAGGAACTCCATCGCTTCTACCGAGTTCATGTCGGAGAGGAAGTTGCGTAGTACCCACATCCGGTTGAGTGTCTCTTCCGAAAGCAAAAGATCGTCACGCCGCGTACTGGAAGCGATGATGTCGACCGAGGGGAAAATTCGCTTGTTGGAGAGCCTGCGGTCGAGCTGCAGCTCCATGTTACCGGTACCCTTGAACTCTTCGAAGATCACATCATCCATCTTGGATCCCGTTTCGGTAAGTGCCGTGGCGATGATGGTGAGTGAGCCGCCATGCTCAATGTTACGGGCGGCACCAAAGAAGCGCTTGGGCTTGTGCAGTGCGTTGGCATCAACACCTCCAGAGAGCACCTTGCCGGATGCAGGTTGTACGGTGTTGTAGGCACGTGCCAGGCGGGTGATGGAGTCGAGCAGGATCACCACGTCGTGACCGCATTCCACCAGGCGGCGTGCTTTGTTGAGCACGATCTCGGCAATCTTCACGTGGCGGTCGGCAGGTTCATCGAAAGTGGAGGCGATCACCTCGGCGTTCACGCTCCGCTCCATGTCGGTCACCTCTTCGGGTCGCTCGTCAATGAGCAGTATGATCATGTATACCTCAGGGTGATTGTCGGCAATTGCGTTGGCGATATCCTTGAGGAGCATTGTCTTACCGGTCTTGGGTTGCGCCACGATCAACCCACGCTGTCCCTTGCCGATGGGGGAGAACATATCCACTACGCGGCAGGAGAGGTTGTCGTTGTGTCCCTTTGTGAGGTTGAACTTCTCGTCGGGGAAAAGCGGTTTCAGGTGATCAAACGGTACCCGGTCTCTCACATCGTCCGGCTTGCGGCCGTTGATGTTGTCCACCTTCACCAGCGGGAAGAACTTTTCACCCTCCTTTGGAGGGCGAATAGGGCCTTCTACCACATCGCCTGTTTTCAGACCAAAGAGACGGATCTGCGATTGCGATACATAAATGTCATCGGGAGAAGACATATAATTGTAGTCGGAGGAACGGAGGAAGCCATAGCCGTCGGGCATAATCTCCAGTACGCCAGTAGCGGTGAGTATGCCGTCGAAATCGTAGACAGGCTCCTTCTCTTTTTCTTTCTGCTGTTCCCGTTGTTGCTGAGGTTGTCCCTGATTGTGCCCTTTTCCTTGAGATGCTTGTTGTTTTGCTTGCAGTGGTGAAGGAGCAATCAGATCCTGCAGTGACATCTTACCGCCTGAAACAGGAGTCTCCTTTTCGACCGGTGTTGCTACCTCTACCGATGGGTCTTCAGCGATTACCGGTGGGAGTGTCACAGGTGCGGGAGTGCTCTTTTTCTCGTCGTTGCGATGTTTGGAAGAGCGAAAGACCAGTTGGGTTGGTTTTTCAGGAGCTTTTGCCTGTGAGGGAGTTGTTGATTCTTCTTTCTTTTCTGTGTTTGCACTCTTTTCTGTGCTTACACTCTTTGTTGCAACTTTCTCCGTGTTCTTTGTTTCTGCGTCGACGGAGACCGTTTGTTGTGGAGTTGCAACAGTTTGCTCTTCCTGTTTTGGCTCTTCTGTCTTTTTAACACTAACCTCCTCTTTTTTGATTAACCTCGGTCTTTCGGCCTGGGGCTGTTTTTCAGCAGAAGGTGCCTTCTCCGGCGCTTTGGGCTGCGCATTTTGTGCAGCCTGCTTCATGGGAGTATTTTGTGCAGCCTGCTTCGTTGGAGCATTTTGTGCAACCTGCTTCGTCGGGGCATTTTGCTCTGTCTGAATTGGTTGTGCTCCTGATGAAGCTTTGGAAGGTTTAGACTTTTGCCGGGTAGAGGAGCCCTTGGCTGCAGGCGCTGTCTTTCTGTCGGCAGTTCTACTCTTTTGATTGCGACTGTTCTCTGAACGATTTCTGCCGTTGCTGCCATGTTTAGGACCCGGTTCAGGACCCAGTTTCTTGGTTTCGGCTATTGCCTGTTCATCCAGGATCTTGTAAATCAGTTCCTCTTTTTTGTATGCGTCGGGGCGTCTGATGCCCATCTCTTTTGCAAGTACCCGCAATTCGGTTGTGAGCTTTTCATTGAGCTCAATGATATTATAAGCCATTTGGATTAAAAAATACGTTATGGTTTCTGTATGAAATGTTGTTAGAATTGTGTCAGAATTGCGCAACGGATGCGGATGATCCATTTCATTCTTTGGCAAAACGACCGGATATATCTAAATTGAAATAAAAGCTAATGAATAACAGTAGTGAGTCAATGTACTGTTGAAGATTCTGTTGCAAAGGTAATCTTTTTTTTGAGAACCAATGAGGTTTGTTCCTTTTTTTTTCTAGCGGGTAACAAAAAAATGAAAAAGAGAGGCTGGAAACCTCTCTTTTATCATGCAAAACGCTCTTTCAATCATTGTTTGTTTACATCTCGTTCATGTTGATCTGGTTGAGTGTGTTCATCCTCCTGGCAATCTCATTCTTGTAGAGAAGGGATCTCCTCCGTTCGAGTGAATTGGGCGAAGTGGATTCAACGAATAAATCGTTGGCGATTGTTGCCCACTCGTACGATTGCTGCATCTCATCCAGCATCTCGTAGGCCAACGCGATGTTAGCGGCAGCCTTTGCCCGATCTGTTTTTTTGGAACTCCTGTTGTAAAATGCTTCCCATTTCTCAATTGCAAGAAGCCAGTCGGCTGCTTTCGCATAAGTCTCACCTTCTCTCATCAAGGAGGAAGGAAGCGTGTAGTACCACCTGTCCTGCATCTCCCAATGTGGTGCAAAGACATAGGTCATTTTCTCAGCAGCCCGCACAACCAACTGCTTCATCGCTTCTTCACGCGATGGAAGCATCAACTCAGCATATGCCTTGTCGTCACGTATGTCAAACCCTTCCCATACAAGACTGTCGCTAAAGTGCACCACCGGTATCTTACCCTCCATTGTAGGCAGATAAACCCTGATAAGCGATATGATCCTGCCAGTCATCTGACCGTAGCTATAACCCTGCTGACGGTAATGCTCCTTTGTGTGAGTTTCAAGAATCAGTTTGTCGAGTGAAACCACGGCTTGAGCAGCTGTACTACTTCTAATCTCGTTCATTTTCTCAGGAGTCAGAGGTTCTTCTCTGAAAAAATTGTTGTCTTTCCGCAGACCCTCGGCTATAAAATGTACACGGTGAAAATAATCTTCTTCCTCTAAGAACTGAGCCAGTGCCTCTGTATAAAAGAGTGCCATGCTGTCGGCTGATGCTTCTGTCTTGTCACTTGTGGAATGTCCGATCTTCTGAATGGTGTGGCCAACCTCATCGGGTTGTTTGACCACATTGTTTACAATGGCTATTGAAAGCACTTCAGAAGGCAATGTGACCTGTGCCGGCTCCCTGGTTTCCACTGTAAGGTACTTGATCCCTGAACAGCTGCCAAGCAACATGAGGGAAAGGAGGGTAAGAATCAGTGTGAGATGTTTCATATCTGTTTTTCAATTTATACAAATGACTATACGGCTATTCCCCTTCTTTTGCTGATGATAGAATGGTGTTCTCTGTGTTGAGCATCTGCTTAATTAACATTTATCATTCAGATATGTTTTACGGAATAGCATCTTTCGCATTTTTCTGACTAACGAGCCGCCCATTGGTTTAATGAATGGTAACATTTTTTTATTTCTGAAAAATGGCCTGAAAACAGCACATATTATTCATTTTTGTGTATATTTGTTGCTCTCTTTGAAACAAACACTTCGTAACAATTGAAGAACATGGCATTTAACATTATTGTGTTGGCGAAGCAGGTTCCCGATACCCGCAATGTGGGGAAGGACGCGATGAAAGCCGACGGAACAGTCAACAGGGCGGCGTTGCCCGCCATCTTTAACCCTGAGGACCTGAACGCACTTGAGCAGGCACTGCAGATCAAAGACCGCCATCCGGGCAGTAAAATAACAGTGCTCACCATGGGACCCGGCCGGGCTGCGGAGATCTTGCGCGAAGGCCTCTTTCGCGGTGCCGATGACGGGGTACTGCTTACCGACAGAGCATTTGCCGGTGCCGATACACTGGCCACCTCCTACGCCCTCTCCATGGCAGTACGCAAGTTGGCAGACTACGATCTCATCATCTCCGGACGACAGGCCATTGACGGCGATACCGCCCAGGTGGGACCTCAGATTGCTGAGAAACTGGGGATCCCCCAGATTACCTATGCCGAAGCCATTGAAGAGGTGACCCCCGGTCATATAAAGGTGAAGCGTCGTCTGGAACATGGTGTTGAAGTGGTGGAATGTCCGCTTCCCGCAGTGATTACCGTGAACAGCTCTGCGGCAACCTGCAGGCCGCGTAACGCCAAACTGCTGCAGCAGTACAAGCATGCGAAAACCATCACCGAGCGACAGGTGGAACACATCGATTACATCGATATCTACAGCAGCCGTCCCTATCTGAACCTCACCGAGTGGAGTGTGGCTGATGTCGATGCAGATCCCCAACAGTGCGGGCTCTCTGGTTCTCCCACCAAGGTGAAGAAGATCGAGAACGTGGTGTTCCAGGCCAAAGAGAGCAAGCAGCTCTCGGGCAGTGATGCCGAGATCGACGATTTGATGCGTGAACTGATTGAAAATCACACTATTGGTTAACACAATTACACATTGAACATGAACAATATATTTGTATATCTGGAAATAGAAGAGGGTAGGGTGGCCGAGGTGAGCCAGGAGCTCCTTACCAAGGGACGGTCACTGGCCACACAGTTGAATTGTCGCCTGGAAGCCATCGCTGCAGCTGCTCAAACGGAGGGTGTAGCGGAACAGGTCTTTCCCTATGGTGTAGACAGGCTGCACATCTTCCGGGATGATCGCCTCTCCCCCTACACCACATTACCCCATACCTCCATCCTGGTCGAGCTGTTCAAACAGGAGCAACCGCAGATCTGCCTGATGGGTGCCACCATCATCGGCCGCGACCTGGGTCCCCGTGTCTCATCAGCATTGGGCAGCGGACTGACGGCAGACTGTACCTCGCTCGAGATCGGAGATCATGAAGAGAAGAAGGCGGGTAAGGTGTACGAAAACCTGCTCTATCAGATCCGTCCCGCCTTTGGCGGCAACATCGTAGCCTGGATCATCAACCCCGACCACCGGCCACAGATGGCCACCGTGCGCGAGGGGGTGATGAAGAAGGAGATTCTCGATCCCTATTACAAGGGAGAAGTGGTAGAACACCAGGTGGCCGACTTTGTCAGTGAGGAGGACTACGTGGTTGCCATCATCGACCGTCACATCGAAAAATCGAAGGTGAACATCAAGAATGCGCCCATCATCGTCTCCGGTGGCTATGGCGTAGGTTCGAAGGAGAACTTCGACCTGCTCTATCAGCTTGCCGACGTGCTGGGTGCCGAGGTGGGAGCCTCCCGTGCCGCCGTTGATGCCGGTTATGCCGGACATGAACGTCAGATCGGTCAGACAGGTGTCACCGTTCGTCCCAAACTCTACATCGCTTGCGGCATCTCCGGTCAGATACAACATATCGCCGGCATGCAGGAGAGTTCACTGATCATCTCCATCAACAACGATCCCAACGCACCCATCAACACCATCGCCGATTATGTCATCACGGGTGACATTGAAACCGTGATCCCGAGGATGATCAAATATTACAGGAAAAATACCAAGTAGAAAACAATTATGGCCAACTTTTATACCGATACACCACAGTTCCGTCACCACCTGCAACATCCGCTGATGAAGAGGATCGTGGAACTGAAAGAGAGAAACTACGCAGACAAGGAAAAGTATGATTACGCCCCGATGGACTTCGAGGATGCCATGGACAGCTACGACAAGGTGCTGGAGGTGGTGGGCGAGATCTGTGCCGACATCATCGAACCCAATGCCGAGGAGGTGGACCACAGTGGACCCACCGTGGAGAACGGACGGGTGACCTATGCCGCCCCCACGCAGCAGAACCTCGATGCGCTCAACAAGGCTGAGCTGATGGGGATGGGGCTGAGCCGCAGGTTCGGTGGTCTCAACTTCCCCATGGTCCCCTACATGATGAGTGCCGACATTGTGAGCCGTGCCGATGCCAGCTTCCAGAATATATGGATGCTGCAGGATTGCGGCGAGACCATCTATGAGTTTGCTGAGGATGAGCAGAAAGAGCGTTTTCTGCCGCGCATCGTACAGGGGGAGACCATGTCGATGGACCTCACCGAGCCGGATGCCGGTTCCGACCTGCAGGCAGTGATGCTCAAGGCATCCTACAACGAGGAGGAGAAGCAGTGGTACCTGAACGGGGTGAAGCGGTTCATCACCAATGGCGATGCCGACATCCACTTGGTGCTGGCACGCTCAGAGGAGGGGACCAAGGATGCCCGGGGTCTCTCCATGTTTGTCTATGACAAGAAAAACGGCGGAGTAAACGTACGCCGCATCGAGAACAAGATGGGAATCAAGGGAGCCCCCACCTGCGAACTGGTCTTCAAGAACGCGAAGGCGGAGCTGGTGGGCACACGCCGCATGGGTCTGATCAAGTATGTGATGTCGCTGATGAATGGTGCCCGCCTTGGCATCATCGCCCAGTCGGTAGGTCTCTGTGAAGCGGCTGTAAGGGAAGCCAACAGCTATGCGTTGGAACGCCGCCAATTCGGCAAGGCGATCATCGAGTTCCCGCCGGTCTATGAGATGCTGGCCACCATGCGTGCCAAGGCCGATGCATCGCGCACCATGCTGTATGAAACTTGTCGATTTGTCGATATGTACAAAACGCTCGAGGATATCGCTCGCGAAAGGAAGCTGACTCCCGAAGAACGTGAAGAGATGAAACGCTACTCCCGCCTGGCCGATGCCTTCACACCGCTGGGCAAGGCTATGAGCAGCGAGTATGCCAATCAGAACGCCTATGATGCCATCCAGGTGCACGGAGGCTCAGGCTACATGAAGGATTACAAGTGCGAGCGGCTTTACCGCGATGCCCGCATCACCAACATCTACGAAGGGACCACGCAACTCCAGGTGGTGGCTGCCATCCGCCATGTCACCACCGGTACCTACTTGCAACGCATCAAAGAGTATGAAGCGATGCCGGTGACACCCGAGCTGGAACAGCTTAAAAAGGTGCTGAAACAGATGGCTGAGATGTACGAGAAGCTTGTGGAGCTGGTCACCAACCAGAAGGAGGAAGATTATCTCGATTTCCACGCCCGCCGTCTGGTGGAGTGCGCCGGTCACCTCGTGATGGGCCACCTGCTGCTGCAGGATGCAAACAAGGATGCCGCCCTCTTCCGCCGCAGCGCGGAGGTATATATCCATTATGGAGAGGTGGAGGTTGTGAAGAATTACAACTTCATCACCCGCCTGGGCATTGAGGATATGGCCTACTACAAGCCGGCAATTGCTGAGTAATAAATCACATTAATGACACAAAAAGAGGCCGTCTCATAATTGTAGTGAGATGGCCTTTTTTTCTTTCTTACTTTTTCCAGGCTAACGAAACCTTCTTCCTCCAGGATCGTTTTGCGGAATCATTTCCCCAAAAACTGGGTGGAAGTAGCAGATTATCACTGGTAGGAATGAGAACTTACCGTTCTTTTTAACTAGTACAAAACAAAGAAACATAGAAGCCACCGGGCCATTTGAGACCGCAACCCAATCCTCCTTGAAGGGTTCTCGGAGCCTCTAGCCTTATTGCACCCTTATTGCACCCTTATACCCACTCCAATAATTATTGGAGTGGGTATAAGGGTGGTATTAACTTAGAATATAGGATAAGCTTCCAAAAACAGGACGAGACACAGACACATTTTCAGGATGAGGCATATTCTACACAAAAGAGAGACTGCCTCTGTTTTGAGACAGTCTCTCTTTTGTGTGTGCCGTTCCGGATCATCCTATCTGCCCGGTCGGAAGAGCAGCTCCAGCTTGGGCTGGGGACGCATCTTCCCGCTGAACATGTCACGCATCCAGATGACGCCCGCCTCCACACCGGTGGTTGAGTTGAACCAGTGCTCCACCGACCCTCCGTAGTAGGGGGTGTTCATCACCGGCATCATGGGTGCTGCGGGAAGGTTGTTCTGCTGCATCACCGGCATCCCGCCGTAGGCGTTCAGAAACCAGTCGTCGTTCAACCGGTAGCGACCGTGCAGATCCATCGTCACGGCGTTCTGAGAAAGGCCTAACATGTTGCCTGCCGTTTGCATGTAGGTGAGACCACCTTCGAACATCAAATTCCTGTTGATCTGGTAGCTCGCATCCAGCCCCGTGCTCCAGTGGGGCAGGTAGCCAAAGTCGGATTGGTAACTGCCACTCACACCCAGAGAGAGTTGTGGTGAAAAGAGATAACTTGCCCCTGCGTTCAGGTTGTAGTAATTAGCCTTGCCAAAGTAAGGAGTCTCCACCAATCCCAGCGTGGCAGCACCATATATCAGCGTGTTGCGTGCGGGCATCATGCTGGCAACAGCGGTGCGGCTTTTTGTGTTGATCAAATCGGAAGCGGCACCGGACCAATGAATAGGGGGTAGCAGGGAGGAGCCTCTTTCCCTCTTCAGGCTAATCCTGTGGCGCTCGTAGGGGGTGAACTGCGGCGCCAGGTTCTCTGCCGGATTGAGACGGGGCAGCCGCAGTGGCACCGTTTCGTTGCGTTCAATTGCCAATGAATCGATTGTCACCTCAGATGATTTTCCTCCCTCCAGTTTGAGGCTGTCCTGCTTCACCGGGATATCCTGCGCATTCAGGGTTGAGCAAATGAACAGCATTAGCAGCGGGAAATAAAACTGTCTCATAAGAATTGACGCTTTGAGATGAATACTATGTTTGCAAAGGTAACAAACTTTGCAAAGAACATCTTAAATTTTAAAATAATCGATCAACGTCTGATGGTTTCGCCAATGCCGCTACGCATTTAACTATTCAGAGTTGCTCGTTCTCACTTTTTTGTTTTACTTTGTTACTGAAAAATAACAAACGCTAAAATCGATTGCCTATAAGTCCACTTTACTCCGAACATTGCACATAACAATTGAAGCAGTAAAGCTATGGATATTCTCAGCACGATGACCGATGAGGAGTTGGTCGTCATGTATGCCGGTGGCAACGATGACGCGTTTGACCTGTTACTGGAGAGACACCAGCAGGTGGTATTCAGTTATATCCTCTACACGGTACGAAACAAGAATCTCGCGGACGATTTCTTTCAGGAAACCTTCTGCAAGGCCATCACCACCATCCGGCAAGGGCGTTATACCGAGAGCGGTCGTTTCCGTTCCTGGCTGATGCGCATTGCACATAACCTGATGATCGACTATTTCCGGCAGAAGAAGAACGAGAAGACCCTCTCAAACGATGAATGGGGCATAGATCTGCTCAACAATCCTACCCTTTGTGAAGAAACTGTGGAGGGTGAACTGGTGAGAAGGCAGGTACACAGTGATGTGAAGAAACTGGTGAAACACCTGCCCCACACGCAACGCGAGGTGGTGGAGATGCGATATTACGAAGAATTGAGCTTCAAGGAGATTGCTGACATCACGGGCGTAAGTATCAATACGGCATTGGGCCGCATGCGTTATGCCATCCTCAACATGCGCAGGCTGGCTGCTGATCACCAAATGATCCTGAGCCTCACTTAAGTGCAAAAAAAAGCCCCGGATGACCGGGGCTTCTTGTGGGTAGGAGTTCAAATCGTCTTGTACCAAACGGTCACATCGTTAAACTGCTGTTGCAGTGCCGTGTGTGCCATGTTTCTGAGAAACGCAGTTTGAAGCCAATAGACTTGGAGGTTTATCTTTTTCGTGCTGCAGGCAAAATACTTCAGAGTACAGATACTTCGATAAACATCTGGAACAGTGTTTGAAGCTGTTAAAGCTGTCCAGGGAAGTCACAATATCATTCGTTTCGATAACATTCAATCGTTTGATACGTTTTTTCCGAACTGTGAAGCAGAATAGATACACAAACGTTTTTCTGCAATGCCTTCACTTCAAACAGGCGAACCTGCTTTTGGGTAATGCATGCAAGAAGCGTTTTTCGTGTAAGGGTATTCAGCCCCGAACATTCTTACCATCTCCCTCTCCCCCGCGAACGAGGTGAGTTGATGTAGTAGAACATCCTTTTTCCCGAAACCGGCCTATCACTCTTCAACGACCTGTTTGTATCTGTCAATCATTTACCAGGCTTCATCATTACCTTGAAAAATTCCGAGAACCCGAAAGATGATCTCCGTCTAAACTGGACGAAATGGGGTATGAAACATCCGTTTTACCATTTGTTTCACTGTTCCATCACGCTTTTTCGCTGAAAACACTGTTGCCCGAGAGCATACAATGTGCAGAGGCAGCGGATACGTGCATGTGGCAAAATTGTCATCCTGTGCAGTGATAAAAAGCGGGAAGCCATCATCAACAAACACACGGAGCTTCATCGGACAAGTCCGTTCTTCTCCTGAATGCAATTCTTTTCGGTTGTGTACAAAATGTCAATGAACTCCTATAACTTTTTTACCGCCTTATGCGGAATTGTTTCGTTATCGTTGTTTGCAAATATAACAATAGTGACACAGAATAAGCAAATATTTTTGGCTGTTGTTGTGAACAACATACGAACAGGATATCAACAAGTTATGAACAGCACCCCTAAATGGCGCTCAGAGCGGTAAAGGTGTTCAATTCTTAAATAGGATTACACTAAACGTAAATTATAATCAAGGGGATACTCAACCAATAATCTGTTATCTTTGCAGGTAAAGATTGAAATGATGAACTGGATCTTGTTACTGATAGGTGGGTTGTTTGAAGCTCTGTTTGCGTTCAGCCTCTCCAAAATTTCTGTATCCAACGGCAGGGAGATGATTTTATGGGTACTGGTTTTTATAGGATCGGTTTCATTGAGCATGTTGATGCTCTACAAGGCCATAGACAACGGCATCAACGTGAGTGTTGGATATGCTGTCTGGTCGGGATTGGGTGCGACATTCACAGTACTGGCTGGAATATTTATTTTAAAAGAACCGGTATCGGTGTTAAAGATTGTCTTCCTGTGTACCTTAATCATGTCAATCGTGGGGTTAAATCTAATCTCACACAAATGATCAGGGAATAATCATTTTCAAGAGTTACTCTTCCCAACTGCGACGGATCAGGCTGCCCCGTTCCGGGTCGTTCTCAATGCGGAGGTGTGCCTCAATCTCCTGCTGCATCTCCTCCACGTGTGAGATCACTCCCACGATGCGGTTCTCCCGGCGCAGTGTCTTCAACGTGTCAAATACAATTCCGAGTGACTCTTTGTCGAGTGAGCCGAACCCTTCGTCGAGGAAGAAGAAGTTTTGACTGGAGCGGGTGATCTGCTGGATGTTGTCGGCCAGTGCCAGTGCCAGTGATAGGGATGCCTGAAAGGTCTGACCACCGGAGAGGGTTTTGACGCTCCTTACCTTCCCCTCGTGCATGAAGTCACGCACCTGAAAACTGTTGTCGGGGGTGATCTCGAGGCTCAGCTTCTGTCGCGTGAGCCGGAAGAATCGGTCGTTGGCGGCATTGCAGAGATTCTGGAGATAGACGGTGGAGATGTAGTTCACGAATCCACTCGCCGTGAAGAGCGATTTCATTGTTCGGATATTTTCACCCCTTGCCAGTAGCTTCTCCATTGTCTCCTTCAGTTCTGACATTTTATGCAGATCACTCTTTAGCTTCGTGAGCAATCCGGTGATACTTCCATGTTCCTGGTTTTTGGCTGTCACCTCCTCACTGATCCTGTTCATTTCGTCTATCAGCATCTCATGCGCCCGTGCATCGTACACCCTCCCCTCCATCTCCTTTTGGAACTGGTCGAAAGCAGATCTGTAGTGCATCATCGCGTCACGGAACGTTGCCAGCTTTTTCTTTTCTGTTTCAGGATCCATCGCTGCGGAGAGGATCTCCTTCACCTCGCCGATGTTGCTGAAGGTAGATTTTGCCAGCTCCTCCTTGAGCTGTTCCTGCAAACTGTCGATGGCCGCCTGCTGCTGTTCCAGCTCCCGGTTGTTGATCACCAATGCACCCATGAGGGCATCCTTCTCCCGGGTCTGTTCCTGCAGGAGTCCGCTCTTTTCTTCGAACTGCTTCACCACATGCTGATGCTTCTCGAGCAGCTGCTGCCTTTCCCTTTCAATCTCCTCGCTGCCGGACTCCCGGTAGTGACTGGGGTCGATGATTTCAAGTTGCTCCTGAAGGGTGGCCAAAGTGGTCTCCTGGACCGTGAGCGTGGTCCGTATCTGATCCAGCGCTGCACGGTAGCGTTCCCTGTTCTTCTCCTCCTGCTCCAGCTGGGTCACTTTTTCGGCAAGTGAGTCCTCTTGTATCCTGAGTTCATCCTGGAGTTTCTTCACTTCCAGGAAAGCGTTGTTCAGCGCCGCTTCATCGTGGTACTTCTCCCACTGAAACTGCCCTTCGTGCATCTCAAGCTGTTGCTTTACCAGGCTGCCTTTGCCAATCCACTCTTCCTTCTGCTTGCATGCCTGTCGTTCACGGCTCCTGAGCAGCAGGAGCTGCTCGCTGAGCGATGCAAGCTGGTTGAGTTGCTGCTCTAGAACTCTTTTCTCTTCCGTCAGCTGCAGCAGTTGCTTTTCCTGATCATCACTCCGGAATATTTCCGGATGCTGTCTGGATCCGCAGAGCGGGCAGGGGTGTCCCTCTTCCAGCTCGCTGGCGTAGCTTTTCAACTGCTCTTTTACCAGCAGATGATGTTCCTCTTCACCCATCTTACGCTGCCGGTTTTTCAACGTGTCAACCTCCTGTCTCAGGCAATCCTCCAGTGCTGTAGGGGCTGCATCGAGCGACACTCCTTCAAACAGCTTGTTGTGCCGTAGGAGCGCTCTCTCCTGCTTGATCTCCTCCTCCTCACGGGCATATCGCTCTGTTTCCCCACCGATGTCGCCCAGTTGTTTCTCTAGGGTCTTCTTTTCGGCATGCCAGCTTCTGATGGCAGAGAGCAACATGAGATCGGGCATCTTCGCGCGCAACTCACTGATCAGATCCCCGAGGCGCTGCTTCTCCGATTTCAGACGCTCTAGCTGTTTTGTGGCTTCCTCAAGAAAACCTTTTCCTGTTTCTGAACGTCTCTTTTCCTTGGTGATGATCTCTTCGGCACCTTTCATCTGCAGCAGCAGAGACAGATCTGTCGCCCTTTTCTGCAACTCTTCCCGTTTCTCGTATGCCGGTCTGACCTCAGTGAGCAGCTTCCCAATCTCTTCAATCGTCTGCTCCACCTCTTTCAGGTGCTTTCTGTCAAGAGACATCAGCTCTTCTCTCTTCTTCTTCTTGCTGCTCCACTCCTCCAAAAGTTCAAGCCGATGTTTGAACCGGTAGTGACACTGCTCGTAACGGTTGATGCTCTTTTCGAGGGCACGAAAAAACGGCTCTTCATTTTCCAGCTTCCGCAGCTCACGCTCAGCCTCACTGCTCTTCTGCTGCAACTCCCTTAATTTCCGCTGTTGTTCCTCCTTACGCTGTAGTTCGATGAGCCTGCTTTTGTGTTCAGATATGATTTTCTCCAGCTGATCCAGCCCTGACTCGTACTGATCAAGCTGACTTTCATCGATGTCGCCCAGTGCTTTCAGTTCACCTTCCAGGATATGTTTCTTTTCGTTGTTCCTTGTCTCGAGTGCCGCCACCTTATAATAAAACTCATACTTCCCCAGGTTGAACAGCTCTTTCAGCATCTGGGTGCGATCTTTGTTGCCCAGTTGCAGGAACTCCTGAAACTGGCCCTGGGGGATGATGATGGTGCGTTTGAAGTTCTCGTAGCTCAGCCCGATGGCTGCCTGCAGAGCCTCCTGCTCAATTGGAATCCATTCGCTGTCGACCTTCCTGTAGGCAGTGCGATCGAGCGTTTTCACCTCCTCAAACCGTTTACTGTTGCGCCTGCCCTTCACTGTGGAGCGGTAGAGCGTATGCTCGCTGCCGGCCTCGAAGATGAAGTCGATCTGCAGCTCCTTCGATTTCAGGTTCATCATGTTGTAGTTGCGGTTGTCGCCCGAGAGGTTGAGGCGGTCGGTACGTCCGTAAAGGGCGAAGGTGATCGCTTCCAGGATCGACGACTTGCCGCTGCCCACCATGCCGAAGATGCCAAACAAGCCGGAGGAGGTGAGCCGGGTGAAGTCGATGGTCTGTTTTGCCTGGTAGGAGTAAAGTCCCTGCAGAGTAAGTTTTATTGGTATCATTCCTCTTCTGCCACTATTTCGTGAAACAATTGCATGATCTCTTCGTTGGGTTCCTGCCCCTTCTCATGCAGGAAATAATCGCGGAACAGCGCTTCCATACCCTTGGAGAGGTCTATCTGCTGTTTTCCTCCCTTCCTCAGTGTCTCAGCATCCGCAACCTCGGGAATGATGCTCACGATGCCGGGGTGAGCTGCCAGAAGGGCTTTCCGTTCCATGGCGGTGAGAAAGCTGTCGGTGACGATGGTCAGTTCTACCAGTGCATCCCTGTGCTCGCTGAGCCACTGCAGTGCCTCATCCACACCCTCCGCCTTTTTCCGCAGCAGCAGCCTCGACCGGGTAAGGGGTACCTCTCGTACAACGGCTGCTTCACGGGGCTCAAGGTCGATCAGCAGCAGCTGTTTCTGCTGACCTGCTTCGGCAAAGCTGTAGGAGAGGGGGCTCCCGCTGTAGCAGACCGGCGACGGCCCTTTCTCCACGAACTGCATCCGGTGGAGATGTCCCAGCGCGGTGTATTGTATCTGTGCGGGGATATTGTCCGTGTAAACCGCCTGTGCACCGCCTACCTGCAGGATCGGCTTCTCCTCCTCCGGCTCTTCGGGAAGAGTGGCACCTCTTCTTGCCACGAAGAGATGTGTGAGGAGGATGTTGACACCCGTATGGTCGCAGTAACGGTCGGCCAGCTGCTGCCATCGCTCCTGCAGAAGAGACCGTAACTCCTCCTCGCTATCCTCCCTACCGAGAAAGGTTTTGAGACGGTACTCGTTGGCATAGGGTGTGAAAAGGATGCGTAAAGGAGCGGATGAACCCGGCAACGATAGCTCCAGAAAACCCCTGTCGCTCTGTAGTACTTTTAATCCCGACTCGAGCAGATAGGGAGGTACCACCGTATGGGGATAACCGGCGAAGATGATGCCACACTCCCGCGCCAGCGGGTCGGGAGACTCTATCCGGTCGGGTGAGTCATGGTTCCCGGCGATGGCGATCACGGGACGGCGACCCCCTGCGGTGAGTCGTTTGAGTGTTTGGTAGAGTAGGTCGACTGCCTCGGTGGGAGGGTTGAAGGTGTCGAAGAGATCACCTGCAACCAGTACCACATCGGCTGCTTCCCTGTCTGCAATTTCGCAGATCTCCTCCATCACTTCCCGTTGCTCTTCCAGCCGCGGGAAATCATCGAGCCGTTTCCCCAGATGCCAGTCGGCAGTGTGTAATATGCGCATACCCTCTTTTTGCTGTCAAATATAACCAATATTTTTCAGTCGACGGGTTGACTACGGGAGTTACTTTTTGGAAACGCTATTCAAAACGGATGGAGCGGGCAGGGGTAATGCGGGCAACGAGATAGGAGGGTCCCAGCATCATCAGCAGGGTGACCAGCAGCGTGCCTGCATTCAGCAGCAGGATGTAAAGCAGGTTCAGGTCTACCGGCACCGAGGAGAGGTAGTAGGTGGCAGGATCCAGTTTCAGCAGGTGAAAGCGATCCTGCAGGATGCAGAAGAGAAGCGCGATCACATTGCCCCAAAGCATCCCCTGACCAATCAGGAAGGCGGAGAGGTAGAGGAACACCTTGCGGATGCTGAAGTCGCGGGCACCCATCGACTTGAGCATGCCAATCATATTGGTGCGTTCAAGGATGATGATCAGCAGTCCCGAGATCATGGTGAAGCCGGATACCACCAACATCAGGATGATGATCACCCAGACATTCATGTCAAGCAGGTTGAGCCAGTTGAATATCATGGGGTTGATATCCTTGATGGAACGTGTGTACAGGTTGTTGCCGAGGCGGTCTTTGTAGGATGCCATGGTAAAGAAGAGATCTTGCGTGGTGCGGTCGAGGTTCTCGTAATCCTTTACCAGCAGTTCGATACCGCTCACCATATCGTCATCCCACCCGTTGAGGGAGGCAAGCACTCCTTTCCCGGTGATGACATAAAGCTTGTCGTAATCCTCGAAATTGGTCTCGTAGATGCCTGTGATGGTAAACCGACGGGCACGTACCGGCTCCTGCACGAAATAGCAGGTGAAACTGTCACCCAGCTTCAGTTGCAGCTTGTCTGCGATCTCACGGGAGAGGATGGCCCGGTTGCCGGCGGTGGTGTCATCCGGATGAATCACCTCTCCCTCCACCATGTTCTTTCGGAAAAACTCCCAGTCGTAGCTTTCAGAGACACCTTTGAGGATGACACCCAGGAAGTCTTCCTCGGTCTTGATGATGCCCGGCTTGGAGATGTACTCCTGAAGATGGGAGATGTCTGGATTGGAGGTGAGCAGCTCCCTCAGTGTGTCGGAGAAGGCGATGGGAGTCTGTTCGTATGAGTTGTTGTTGTCGAAGGTTGTGACCTGGATATGGGATCCGAAACCCACCACCTTGGCACGTACTTCCTTTTTAAACCCTACGATGATACAAACCGATACAAGCATCACGGCCAGTCCCAGTGCGATGCCGGTGATAGCGATGCGTATGGCGGGAGAGGAGACACGCTTGTCGTTTTGCTTCTCTCCTCTGTAGATACGTCTGGCTATGAAAAGTTCGGTACTCATCTCAACGCTTTATCTTCTTCCCGGATATGCCTCCAGTGCTTTCTCCAACACCGTCAGTGCTTTTCCCAGCTCAGTCTTGTTCAGTACATAAGCGATGCGTACTTCGTTCTTACCCAAGCCCGGAGTCACGTAAAAACCGGTTGCAGGTGCCATGAAGATGGTCTGACCCTCGTAGGAGAAATCTGAAAGACACCAGGCACAGAATCTGTCGGCATCGTCGATGGGCAGTCGTGCCAACGTGTAGAAGGCACCCTGCGGCATGGGGGAGAAGACACCCGGAATGTTGTTGAGTCGTTCCATCAGGTAATCACGGCGGCTCTTGTACTCTTCAAAGTTATGCTGCATGTAGCTGCCGTTCTCCTGTAACGATGCGTTGGCAGCAATCTGGCCGATGAGCGGGGGACTGAGACGCGCCTGGCAGAACTTCATCACGGTGTCGTGCACCTTACGGTTCCTGGTTATCAATGCCCCGATGCGGATGCCGCACTCACTGTATCGTTTCGAAACCGAGTCGATCAGCACCACATTCTCTTCCACTCCTTCCAGGTGGCAGGCGGAGACGTATGGCGTGTCATTGTAGATGAACTCCCGGTATACCTCGTCGGAGAAGAGATAGAGGTTGTGCTTCATCACCAACTGGCGTATCTGCTCCATCTCCTGGGGCGTGTAGACATAACCGGTGGGGTTGTTCGGGTTACAGATCAGGATTCCCTTGGTGCGCTCGTTGATCAGTTGTTCAAAGTCATCGATATGGGGTAGTGCGAATCCCGATTCAATGGTTGAGGGCAGGGAGCGGATCACTGCTCCGGCGGAGATGGCAAAGGCCATGTAGTTGGCATAGGCCGGCTCCGGGACGATGATCTCGTCACCCGGGTTCAGGCAGGCCATAAAGGCATAGAGCACCGCTTCCGATCCCCCCGCGGTGACGATGATCTCTTCGGGTGTCAGTTCAATGTTGTACTCTCTGTAGTACTCCGTCAGGTTCTCCCTGTAAAAGCGGTAACCGTCGCTGGGACTGTACTCAAGCGTAGTGCGGTCTATGTTGCGGATTGCCTCCAGGGCAGCTTGTGGTGAGGGCAGGTCGGGCTGCCCGATGTTGAGGTGGTACACCTTGGTGCCACGTGCTTTGGCAGCATCGGAGAGGGGGGCTAATTTGCGTATGGGTGAAGCGGGCATCTCAAATCCCCGCTGAGAAATTTCCGGCATATTGATTGCGTTGATTGTAACCTCTGTTGATCTTTTTCTATGTAGATGCAAGGGGCAAAGGTAATAAAAGTTTCCTTTCAATTGTTTTATTTAGCTTATTGTTGGTGTGAAATCGATATTTGATTCCCCCGTTTCTGATAAAAATGATAAGCCAGCCCCCTCGTTTAACACTTATTGTGTTCCAATTGAACCTCTCTACCACCTCTTATTGTTATTTTTGCAGAACAATATGAATGAAACAACAAACTTTATTGCATGAAAAAAACTACTTTACTGATCCTCACATTGGCACTCGTTGGTGGAATAGTTTCCTGTACGGGCCAGAAGGAGGAGAGTGACGAGAAGTTCCGCAAGGGATGGGAACTGGTATGGGAAGATGATTTTGACGATGGTCTGAACGGGAATGAATGGTCAAAAATCTCAAAGGGAAAACAACATATGAACCGTTATGCCAGTACGCATGATGCGTTGTATCTCTCACAGGAGGGCAACCTGGTGCTGCGAGCAATGCCCAATTCGGTGCCGAATGATACGATGCCATTTCTCACCGGTGGCATCACCCGTGAAGGTATGAAGAGTGGGAAGGTATCCCGGATCGAGGTGAAGGTCCGGGTGAACCCTGCTGAGGGTGCCACCCATTATCTCTCATTGCTGCCGGTTGATCCATCGGAAAATCATATCTCGATCGACTTCATGGAACATTACGGCATGGATGAGTTTGTTTACCAGTCGGTAACTTCTGAATATACTACATCGCAGGGGATGGCAGAAAATCCACCCTCAAGCTCGCTGGTAGGAGTCAATCCGGTGGAGTACCGCATCTACGGTGTTGAGAAGTATCCGGACAGCCTGGTCTTTTTCGTGGATGACATCCGCACGCGGAAGTATCCCCGTGTGCTTACCGACATGGCTGGACAATACCCATACGACGAACAGGATTTTGATCTCTTCCTCGGCATCCGTCTCAACAAGGATACCGATCCTGAGCAATTGCCTGCCGATATGTTGATTGATTGGGTGAGGGTCTATGAGCCAAAAGTGGGCGAAGAGGAATAAGTGATTGGCAACAAGCTGTAACTTTTTATCTTTCAAGAAAAAGACATCCGGTCGGGAATTCCCCTGCCGGATGTCTTTTGTTTCTACCCTGTCAGTTTATTTCAGGGGGACAGAATGGGCGAAGAGGCGCTCTTCGCCCAGCTTTTCATACTTTGTACCCTTACGGCCATGGTTGGTGTAAGGGTAGATGCTGATGCCGCCCCGGGGGGTGAACATGCCTGTCACCTCGATGTACCTGGGATCCATCAGTTGGATCAAATCTTTCATGATGATGTTCACGCAATCCTCATGAAAGGCCCCATGGTTGCGGAAACTGAAGAGGTATAGCTTCAGGCTCTTGCTCTCCACCATCTTCACATCCGGAATGTAATCGACGCGGATGGTGGCAAAGTCGGGTTGTCCGGTGATGGGGCAGAGGCTGGTGAATTCGGGACAGTCGAAGGTCACCCAATAGTCGTTCTCAGGGTGTTTGTTGGTGAATGCCTCCAGCACCTCGGGTGCATAATCCTGCCGGTAGACGGTTTGGCTACCCAATAGGGTGAGTTGATCTTTTTCCATATGGGATATCTCTATTGTAGTTGATGAACGAATAATAACTGTTATCCTCCTTTTTCGGCGAGGTAGGCCTCCAGCCCTTTGTTGCGCAGCAGGCAGGCAGGACAATGGCCACAACCCCCGGCCAGAATACCATTGTAGCAGGTGAGCGTCTCGTTGCGGATGATTTCAAATACCCCCAGTTCGTCGGCCAGTTGCCATACCTCCTTCTTGTTGCGCCACATCAGTGGTGTGTGGATCACGAACTGCCTGTCCATTGCCAGGTTCAGAGTGGTATTGGCCGAGTGGATAAAGGTATCCCTGCAGTCGGGGTAGCCGCTGTAGTCTGCTTCCGAGACACCGGTGACCATGTGGCGGATTCCCTGTGCATAAGCCAGCGTGGCAGCGAAGGTGAGGAACAAGAGATTCCTGCCGGGAACAAAGGTGTTGGGGTAGGAGTCTTTGGGTTGTGTCTCATCCATCGTCATGGAGAGATCGGTCAGCGAGTTGGGTGCCAGCCGCGAAATGATGGAGGCATCGAGCACCCGGAAAGGTGTGCCGGCCATCTCTGCAATGCGGCGAGCGTTCTCCACCTCCTGCGAGTGGCGCTGACCGTAGGTGAAACAGAGTGCATGGACTTGACGGAACTGTTGCCTGGCCCAGTAAAGGCAGGTGGTGGAGTCCTGACCACCGGAGAAGAGGACAAGTGCATCCTCCTGATGGTAATCTTTCATCTTTCTTTGTTTTTTATGTGGTTTCCTAAGCTACACAGGAAGCTGTTGGCTTCCGGATACAAAGATAACATATTTCCCTTTATTTGTCTCATTGTCTGATAGGGTATTTAAAACCATCTTAACAAAAAAGTAATCTATTTGTAACAGGAATGTAACATGCATGTCGTACATTTGCAAAGAGATTGGCCCTCTCACAGTCGGGCTGGAAACCAATTACAACTGTACAATGGAAGAGAGGATACTGGTGGTGGATGATGAGAAGGATATCTGTGATATCCTGCAGTTCAACCTGGAACAGGAAGGGTACATCGTGGATGTGGCTACTTCAGCAGAAGAGGCGCTGGCAGTGCTAACCGATGTGCATCAATTGTTGATTTTGGATGTGATGATGGGAGGCATGTCAGGCTTTAAGATGGCAGAGACACTCCGGAAAGAGGGAAATACAATCCCAATCATCTTTCTCACGGCCAAGAACAGTGAGAACGACAAGCTCACCGGCTTCTCTCTGGGTGGCGATGACTATGTTGCCAAACCTTTTTCGGTGAAGGAGTTGCTGGCTCGCGTGCGGGCACTGTTGAAACGTACCACGTTGGTGCGGATGCCGCCGGCGACACACTGGAATTACCGGGGGCTCACCATTGACATTCCTTCCAACAGGGTGACCATCGACGGGTCTGAGGTGTCTCTTACCAAGAAAGAATTCGAGATCCTCTCACTGTTGGCACAGGTATCACCCAACCTGCTCACTCGTGCGGAAATCCTTGGAAGCGTCTGGGGTGAGAATGAATATGTACTTGACCGTACCGTCGACGTGCATATCACCCGTTTGCGAAAGAAACTGGGTGAATATGCCGGCATCATCGTCAATCGCTCCGGCTTCGGCTATTGGCTGAACCTGGACAATGAGAAGTAGTTATGCGCATAAAGTTCTCCTTTAAGAGTCGTATCCTGCTCACTTTTTCACTGATCATCGCTCTTTTCACCGCAGGCATCATCTACTTTGAACAACAGCAGCTGAGAAAAGAACGTACCGAGAGCTTGCAGCGGATGCTGGACAATGATGCACTCCTGATTGCCCGCTATTTGGAGCAGAATCAGATTCTTCACGAGATGGATACCACCAGGCTGAAGGAACTGCTGCAATACATGCAGCCGGAAGTGAGGCTCACCCTGATCGATCACAAAGGGGAGGTGTTGTATGACAACCGGTTGGAAGCAGACAGCATGGAGAACCACCTGTTGCGACCGGAGGTGCAGGAGAGCATTGTCGAAGGCAGCGGGTCGGATATACGCCGTTCAGCGAGCAACCAGCTGGAGTATCTTTACCATGTGCGATACAGTGACAACCTCTTTGTACGTGTAGCACTGCCCTACGATGTAGAGCTACGCTCATTCATTCATTCCGGTAACTCGTTTGCCTACTACATCCTGCTTTTCTTTATCGTCTCGGTGCTGATGGTGATTTACTTCTCCGACCGCTTCTCCCGCTCCATAAGGGAGCTGAGAGCTTTCTCACAGAACGTGAAGAGCGGTGCCGCAATCCCACCCTCATTTGTCTTTGCCGATGATGAGGTGGGAGAGGTGAGTGCCGCCATTGTCGAGAACTACAACCTGCTGCAGGAGAACCGACGCCGTCTGGCTGCCGAGCGGGAGAAGCTGCTGCAGCACTTTCAGTTCTCAGAAGAGGGTATTGCCATCTTCTCGGAAGAACGAAAAGAGGTGTACGCCAATTCCCATTTTCTGCAATATCTCAACCTGATCCTCGAGTCACCCACGCTGGTCACGGAGAACCTGTTTGCTGATCCCGCATTCAAGGAGGTGGTAGGTTTCCTCGACCGGAAGGATGCAGAGGAGAACGTTTTCTCGGTGCGCATGGAGAAGAGTGGCAAGATGTTCAACGTACGGGTGATCATCTTTGAAGACCACAGCTTCGAGCTATATATCAGCGACATCACCCGCGTGGAGAAGCGTCGGCTGCTTAAGCAGGAGATGACCAACAACATCGCGCATGAGTTGCGGACGCCTGTCACCAGTATCCGAGGTTACCTGGAGACCATATTGGGACTTGCCGGTGAGGATGTGGATGTGCGCCTGCGCAGTTTTCTCGACAGAGCCTACCTGCAGACCATCCGTCTATCGGAACTGATTCAGGACATCAGCATGCTTACCAAGATTGAGGAGGCTTCCGACCGCTTTGAAATGGAACCGGTGAACATAGGGGAGTTGCTGCAGGAGATGGAGGGCGACCTGTCTGAAAAACTCAGGGAGAAAGGTGACCGATTCATGGTGGAGGTGGATGAGGATGTTGTGCTCTACGGGAGTCGCACGTTGCTATACTCCATCTTCCGCAACCTGACAGAGAATGCGATCGCTTATGCTGGTGAGGGAATAGAGATCGTGATACGCTGCCACAACGAGAATGAAGATGCTTACTTCTTCGAGTTTCATGACAACGGTCCCGGTTTGGAAGAGAAGCACCTGGTGCGGATCTTTGAACGGTTCTACCGGGTGAATGAAGGGCGTACCCGCACCACAGGGGGCTCGGGGCTGGGTCTCTCCATCGTGAAGAACGCGGTGCTCTTTCACAAGGGCAGCATCCTTGCCCGCAACCGGCCCGAAGGGGGACTCTCCTTCCTGATCACTTTTCCCAAAAAACGCAGTTAGCCTATTCTTGCAATACAATTGCATCCGGACACACTTTTTGGGAAAAACATTGTATCTTTGTTTTTAGAACAAAGTGAGATTGTGTGTGAGGTTCAGCACGAAACGGTTTTTCATTCGTGCGAAAGTGGATGATCGACAGATGTTTCGTCTGGTTTCACACTGAATAATTTGAATTATATCTTATGAAATATGTAGGAGCTCATATCAGCGCATCAGGCGGTGTGGAGAATGCACCGGTCAACGCTCATGCCATTGGGGCCAAGGCGTTTGCTTTTTTTACCAAGAACCAGCGGCAGTGGTTTGCCGCTGCTTATAGTGAACAGAACATTGAACTGTTCCGTTCACGCTGCAAGGAATATGGCTACACCCCAGATCAGATTTTGCCGCACAGCAGCTACCTCATCAACCTGGGAAACCCGGGCGAGGAGGAGGTGCAGAAATCGCGTGCCGCCTTCAACGATGAGATGAAACGGTGTGAACAACTGGGCATCAACCGGCTTAACTTCCATCCCGGGAGCCACCTGAACAAGATATCAGTAGATGGTTGTCTCGACCGCATCACCGAGTCGATCAACCTCTCCCTGGAGAAGACAAGAGGTGTCACCGCAGTGATTGAAAACACCGCGGGACAGGGAACCAACCTGGGACATACCTTCGAGCAAATAGCCCATATCATTGATAAGGTGGAGGATAAGAGCAGGGTGGGGGTCTGCCTCGACACGGCTCATACGCTCGCTGCCGGCTACGAGATCAGAACAGGCGAGGGTTTTGAAGATACCTTCCGAAAATTTGAGGAGGTCATTGGTTTTCAATACCTCAAGGGGATGCACATCAACGACTCCAAAAAAGAGCTGGCTACACGTGTGGACCGCCACGACAGCCTCGGAAAGGGTGTGATGAACATGGATCTTTTCGGCTTCATCATGAACGATCCCCGCTTCGACAACATGCCACTGATCCTTGAGACACCCGATGAAGCGTTATGGGCAGAAGAGATTCAGGTGCTCTACTCGCTGCAAAAATAATACTTAAAGTCTCGATACTCCAATGGATATCTGGATGCCGATAATTTTTGTAATGGGTATCGTACTCATTACACTGGAAGATAAAATTCACATCAACAAATCGGCAACAGCCCTTTTTATGTCTGTACTGCTTTGGTTGATGGTCATGCTCAATTCCACTCAGTTACTGGACAGTGTATTGCATGATGATTTCCAGCGATATATTCAGCGCGTAGAGATTGCCCTTCTCAGCCCAAAGCAGCAAAGTATTTCCTACCTCACCGAGAGAACTTTTCTGCCTCATCTGGGTGATGTGTCTGAGACACTTTTTTTCGTGATGTGTTCCCTCCTCATCGTAAATATCGTGGATAAGTATGGTGGATTTCTCGCCATTACGCATTCGTTGCGAACCAACAATAAACGAAGGTTGTTGTGGCTGATTAGTATCTCCTCCTTTCTGTTTTCGGCATTGCTCGATAACCTGGCTGCCGCATTTGTGTTGATAGCTGTCTTGCGTAAACTCGTTCCTGACAAAACAGACAGGCTGAAATATGCCAGCATGATCGTTCTCTCAGCAAATGCAGGCGGTTCCTGGTCTCCAATAGGTGATGTGACTACTTTGTTGCTTTGGAACGGTGGAAACATCACAGCGATGCACCAGATCACCCATCTTTTTCTACCGGCATTTATCAATCTCATGGTCATATTGGTGATTGCCAACTTTTGGCTGTTCAAAAAAGGAGCTGTGTTGCGGCAAAACCGGGATATCTCTGCTGGTAATGTTTTTATCGATAAGATTCGGTTGCGGTCACGAATTCTGATTTTCTGGATCGGTACCCTTTCTCTTGCGTTGGTGCCTCTGTTTCAAACGGTGACTCATCTCCCGGCTTTTATGTGTGTATTGTTTGGATTGTCTCTTCTTTGGATCTATACAGATCTCATATATGGCCGGATAAGCGAAATAAGAGACTCCGATAAAATGCGTATTCCGGCATTGTCCCGCTCGGTGGACATGCCGACCATCTTCTTCTTCTTTGGTATCTTGATGTCGGTAGCCGCGTTGAATGTAAGCGGTCAGCTATTGCAAATTGCCGGCTATCTTACTTCATTGATTACCGAACCCTATCTGATTGGTGTGTTGATTGGTGCCGCCTCTTCGCTGGTCGATAATGTGGCTCTGGTGTCTGCAACAATGGGTATGTTCCCACTACCCGATAGCTCTGCAGACCTGACTTCTTATATGCAATACTTTATTGCAGACGGTGGGTTCTGGACCCTCCTAGCCTATTGTGCCGTAACCGGTGGCAGTATACTGATTATCGGCTCTGCCACAGGTGTAGCGGTGATGGGACTTGAAAAAATCAGTTTTGGTTATTACCTGAAGCGGTTCACACCCCTCGCTTTGTTGGGTTATGTTGCAGGTATTTTGACATTTTTGTTGATTCACTGAGATCAACATGGTATTGATGAAAAGTTAAAAGCGCCGTACCTTCTAAAGGTTACGGCGCTCTTTCAATCATTCAAGCTTTTTCTAACTACCGCTTCTGCACTCAGTCGAGACGGATTTCATCCAAGAAGAAGAAAGCCCTATTGCCCTTGCCGGGGTGCCATTCTGGCATCAACGAGGGTTTCACGGTGACCTTGTAGTAGCGGGCCGTGACCGGTTCGAAAGTGAGCTTGTGTTCAGAGATGTCGGACCAGTGCTCCTGCTTCTCGTCGGTGATGGTTTGGGAGGTTACCTGTGTGAACTGCTGGTTGTCGTCAGAACCTTCGATGAGGATTTCAGCGGCATCGAAGATCCAGTCGCCGGTAACCACGGCATTGCGGATGGTAGCGCTGCTGATCTCTGTAGCTTCCAGCATGTCGATCACCGCCACCAGCTCCTCACCCTGGAAGCCTATCCATCGACCGGAACGGTAGTTGGTGCTGTTGCCCTGTAGCCCGTCCACCAGCATGGGAGCACCTTCGAAGCCATAATTGGGTGCTGGAGTGGTGAGCAGCTCTGTAGGCTTGAAGCTGGATTTACTGACGAGGATTTGCTCGCTGAATATCTTGCTCATTTTTCCCTCGCGGATGGCTACCGCTTTCAGTTGGCACTCCTCGTTGATTGAGATCTTGCCCTCGTAGCGGAGTGACGATTCACTGGGTTCACTGCCGTCCAGTGTGTAGTAGACCGGTGCATCGTCGATCGTACTGAAGGTGACATCAAGTGCGTTGGTGTCGAAGTTGGGTGTCAGCTCAGCCTTTACATCAAATACATGGGTGGCATAATTGTAGCCCATCTTATCATAAAGAGCCAGGAGACGGGGCAAACGTTCCAGGAACGCTGCGTACTCCTTATTCTTTGGTTGCATCCACTGTACCTCACTCATGGCTGCCAGACGTGGCAGTGTCATGTACTCCACATGCTCTTCCTCGCGGATGTACTCTGTCCAGAGGTTGGCCTGTGCTCCCAGAATATGGCCTTTCTGGTCTGCGGTCAGCTGATCGGGTACCGGTTCAAAGCTATAAACCAGTTCCAGTGGTACGTAACCACCGATAGACAGGGGCTCATCGTCTGTTTGGTCTGTTTGGTAGTAGTCGAAGTAGCAATAGGTGGTGGGGGTCATGATTACATCGTGCCCCATCTGTGCAGCCTGTATGCCGCCTGCCATGCCGCGCCATGACATAACCGTGGCATTGGGTGCCAGCTCCCCTTCCAGGATCTCATCCCAGCCGATGATTCTCCGGCCGTGATCGTTCAGAAATTTCTCGATGCGTGCCGTCACATAGCTCTGCAGGTAGTGTTCTGCCATATGACCATCGTGATCGGTCAACCCCAACTCTTTGATACGTGCCTGACAATCGGGACACTCTTCCCAGCGTGTCTTGGGAGATTCGTCACCACCGATGTGAATGTAATCCGACGGGAAAATCTCCATCACCTCGGTGAGCACCGCTTCCAGGAAGGTGAAGGTCTCCTCCTTGCCGGGGCAGAGCACATCGTCAAAAACACCCCATTCACGTGCAACTTCATAGGGACCTCCCGTGCAACCAAGCTCCGGGTATGCGGTAAGTGCCGCCAGCATGTGTCCCGGAAGGTCAACTTCGGGGATGATGGTGATGTAACGCTCGGCGGCGTAAGCAACCACCTCTTTAAGTTCATCCTTGGTATAGAAACCACCGTGGGGAGTGCCGTCATACTCACCCGTGTTGCGGCCAATCACCGTCTCGCTGCGCATGGAGCCCACTTCCGTCAATTTGGGATAGGATTCAATCTCGATGCGCCATCCCTGGTCTTCCGTGAGGTGCCAGTGAAAACGGTTAATGTTGTGCAGTGCCAACAGGTCGATGTACTTCTTCACGAAATCGACCGACTGGAAGTGACGGGCCACATCGAGCATCATGCCGCGATAGGCAAAGCGGGGGGCATCACTGATGGTGGCAGGGGTGAAGTTGATAGCCTTGTAGTTCCCTACCGGTACCGACTTACGCAGGGTCTGGATGCCATAGAAGACGGCCGCTTCGCTGGCTCCCTCAATCTGTATGGTCTGACCGTCGATCCGGATGCGATAGGCTTCGGGATTCTCATGTTGCAGGCCCAATGAGAGGATGACTGCATCCTGCTCACCTGCATCAATCGTTAACTTTGGTTTGATGCCGGCGGAGAGCTCCAGGTAATCAGCCAGAAAGGCTGCATTGCGTTCCATCTTTTCATTCCCTTCGGGATAAACAATTTTTGTGCTGCCGGTGAGAGGGAACGACTCACCTTCGGTCATTTCAATCTGATCGGGTAAAGGAACCACCCTGTAGTCAGCTTCGGTGCTGCCGTTACCTCCCTTTTCACAGGAAATAAGAAGGATAGCCGCAGTCATCAGTAGTTGTAATCTTTTGATCATTTCGTTTTCTGTTAGTTTATTGAATATGTTGTTTAGGGTTGTTGTCTAGTGCTTGAAGGGTCTGCGCTACCTTGTGTGCCTGTGTGACCGGGATGGCGTACTCGTCTATCACAATGCTCTCTCCTCCCATCTTCACGTTTGGATTGCGATAGACCATGCCGCTTTCCTGTTGCTCCCGTGCTGAGAGGTGAAACTCCTCTGCCCCTGTTTCCAGAGCCAGCTGGGCAATGTTCGATGCGTTCACACCGCTACCCGGCATGATGATGATCCGGTTGCCGGCACGCTCTACCAGCTGCCGAAGGAGGGGAATACCCTGCTCTGCCCTGGGTTGACCGCCTGAGGTGAGAATCCTGTCGCATCCCAGTTCAATGATGCGCTCCAGGCTATCAAAGGGATCACGGCACATGTCGAAGGCACGGTGGAAGGTGACACTCATCCCTTTGGCTGCTTCCATCAGCTCCCGGTTGCGGAGCATGTCCACCTCTCCCTCACGTGTCAGGGAGCCGATTACAACACCATCTACCCCCACATCGCGGGCCATGCGGATATCTTCAAGCATGATTCGCTGTTCCAGGTCAGAGTAGAGAAAATCACCTCCCCGTGGACGGATGATTACGTTGAGCTTGATATGAAGCAGCTTACGGGCCAAAGCCATCTCTCCGTAGGATGGGGTGGTGCCCCCCTCCGGAATACCTGCACAGAGCTCTACCCTGTAAGCACCTCCCTTCTCTGCTTCCAGGCAGCTGGCCACTGAGTTGGCACAGATCTCCAGTTTGTAATCTTTTTTCATCCTGATAACGCTCTACCTGCAATCGATATTACCGATACGCAGGTGGTTAATCAAAAAGTTTAATAAATTAATTAACAAAAGTAATAATTTACAAGAAAAAACGGAAGGATATCGTGATTCAATCCATTAAAATTGTCATAAATGTTGTATATCCCTTTTTCAAATACCTTAAAGTCTTTCGTCCGCATTAAAACTTCCTTCAATTCAACGCTTGAATAATCACTATCTTTGACTGATTTTGGATAAAATTTGCTATTTTTGCTTTCATAACCTTGAGATGAATTAGCTGCTTATGAAATTATCACTCTCCAATCAGCTGCCACCCTCCCCGGTCTTCGATGAGTCAATCCGTCGTGCCCCCGACAGGGGATACCGGCTTACCAAAGCGCAGACCCTGACAGCGCTGCAAAATGCTTTGCGCTATATCCCTCCTGCCCTGCACGAAACCTTGGCACCCGAGTTCCTGGAAGAGCTGCGCAGCCGCGGACGCATCTACGGCTATCGCTACCGACCCGAAGGAGATCTGAAAGCCAAGCCGGTGGATCAATACAAGGGAAACTGCCTCGAGGGAAAAGCGTTTCAACTGATGATCGACAACAACCTCAGCTTCGACATCGCGCTTTACCCATACGAGCTGGTCACCTACGGCGAGACGGGACAGGTGTGTCAGAACTGGATGCAGTACCGCCTCATCAAGCATTACCTGGAAGTGATGACGCGTGAGCAGACGCTGGTGGTGGAGAGCGGACATCCGCTGGGGCTCTTCCGCTCCCGTCCCGATGCACCGCGGGTGATCATCACCAACTCGATGATGGTGGGCCTGTTCGACAACCAGGCCGACTGGGAGGTGGCGGCGCAGCTGGGAGTGGCCAACTACGGGCAGATGACCGCCGGTGGGTGGATGTACATCGGTCCCCAGGGCATTGTCCACGGCACCTTCAATACCTTGCTCAACGCGGGACGCCTTCGTCTGGGAATACCGCAGGATGGCGACCTGCGGGGGCACCTCTTCGTCTCCTCCGGCCTCGGTGGCATGAGCGGTGCACAACCCAAGGCGGCTGATATCGCCGGGGCAGTGTCGGTCATCGCCGAGGTGGATGGCTCCCGCATTGAGACCCGCAGCAGGCAGGGATGGGTGCAGCGTGTCACCGGTGATCTCCGGCAGGCGTTCCATTGGGCAGGGGAGGCGATGAATCGAAAAAAACCCCTCTCGGTTGCCTATCACGGCAACATCGTCGATCTGCTGGAGTATGCGGCTGACCAGGAGATAGCAATTGACCTGCTGAGCGACCAGACCTCCTGCCATGAACCCTACAGCGGCGGTTACTGCCCTGTGGGGATCAGTTATGAGGAGCGCACCCGGTTGCTGCATGATGAACGGAATAAGTTCAGGGAGCTGGTCGATCTGTCGCTGCAACGTCATTACCGGGTGATTGCCCGCCTGACTGAGCGGGGCACCTATTTCTTTGACTACGGCAACTCCTTCATGAAGGCAGTTTACGATGCCGGTGTGAAAGAGATATCACGCAACGGCATCGATGAGAAGGATGGGTTTATCTGGCCCTCCTATGTGGAGGATATCATGGGTCCAGAGTTGTTTGACTATGGCTACGGTCCTTTCCGCTGGGTTTGTCTGAGCGGGATGCCGGAGGATCTCATGAAAACCGACCGGGCGGCAATGGCCTGCATTGACCCGCACCGGCGTGCGCAGGACCGTGACAACTGGATTTGGATTCGGGATGCGGAGAAACACCAACTTGTGGTGGGCAGCCAGGCACGCATCCTCTACCAGGATGCCGAGGGACGGTTGAAGATAGCATTGCGCTTCAATGAGATGGTGCGCAACGGGGAGGTCGGCCCTGTGATGCTGGGACGTGACCACCATGACGTGAGCGGCACCGATTCCCCCTTCCGGGAGACGGCCAACATCCGCGACGGTAGTAATGTGATGGCCGACATGGCTGTGCAGTGCTTCGCCGGCAACGCTGCCCGTGGCATGAGCCTTGTGGCGCTGCACAACGGAGGCGGTGTGGGTATTGGCAAGGCGGTGAATGGTGGCTTCGGCATGGTGCTCGACGGCAGCGAGCGGGTGGATGAGATCCTCCGCAGTGCCATGTTGTGGGATGTGATGGGCGGCGTGGCACGCCGTGCCTGGGCCCGCAACCCCCATGCCATCGAAACCCTGCAGGGTTTTAACCGCTCACATGCAGAGGATTACAACATTACTGAACCCTATGTGGCAGACAGAGAGATGCTGGAGAATCTGCTGACAGATCTCTAAGCGGGGATTACTTCCCGAACAGAGAGCAATGAAAATCATCATCCAAAAAGAGTCAATTCCAGAAATATAACGATACATTTGCATCAAAGCAATTTAATAAAGCAGAAAACAGATTGATATCAATGAACAGAATCATGGAGTGCGTACCCAATTTCAGCGAGGGACGCGACAAAGCAAAAGTGGAGCAGATTGCGGATGCCTTCCGCGGCAGAGAGGGAGTGAAGCTGCTGGATTACAGCAGTGATGCAGACCACAACCGGTCGGTGATCACCGTGGTAGGTGAGCCGGAGGCGTTGAAGGCAGCCGTGATCGATGCCATCGGCAGGGCAGTGGAACTGATCGACCTGACACGGCACAACGGACAGCATCCCCGCATGGGGGCGGTCGACGTGGTGCCCTTTATTCCCATCCGAAACGTGACGATGGAGGAGGCGGTTGCACTCTCTAAGGAGGTGGCTGAGGCGGTAGGCGAACAATTTAAACTGCCGGTCTTCCTCTATGAGAAGTCGGCCACGGCAACCCATCGTGAGAACCTGGCCACAGTGCGCAAGGGGGAGTTCGAAGGGTTGCAGGAGAAGATGCTGTTGCCGGAGTGGCAGCCCGATTTCGGTCCCGCCGCACCGCACCCCACCGCCGGCGCGGTGGCCATTGGGGCACGCATGCCGCTGGTGGCCTACAATGTCAACCTGGGCACCGACAACCTGGAGATCGCTACCGCCATCGCCAAAAAGGTGCGCTTCGTGGGGGGCGGACTCCGCTACTGCAAGGCAATGGGAGTGACCCTCGGTGAGCGGGGCATCACCCAGGTCTCGATGAACCTGACCGACTTCACCAAAACAGCAATCTATCGCGCCCATGAACTGGTACGGATTGAAGCGCAGCGCTATGGTGTACCGGTTGTAGGTGCCGAGGTGATTGGACTGGTACCTATGGAGGCCCTTGTCGATGCGGCTGCCTACTACCTCGGATTGGAAAACTTCTCAATGAGCCAGGTGCTCGAGGCAAAACTGATGGAATAGATGAACTGGATTGAACTGACTGCCGCCATCTTCGGAGTGATCAGCGTATGGTATGCCCGCAAGGAGAAGATACTAGTCTTTCCCTTTGGTATCATCAACGTGGCGATCTATATCTACATCTGCTTTGAGGCACGCCTCTATGCCAATGCAGGCATCAACATGGTCTACCTGGCATCCAATATCTTCGGCTGGTACATGTGGTCCCGCACCGGCGACGACAACCAGAAGCTGCAGATCAGGCGCAATACACCCCGACAGCAGGTTATCACCTGGAGCAGCGTGCTGCTGATTTACCTGGCTGTATATTTCCTGCTGCGATGGGTGAACAGGGAGGATGCTGCCTACCTGGCATCATGGCTTCCCCGGATCGATGCCTTCAACACCTCCTTCTTCCTGGTCGCCACCGTTCTGATGGCGGTGAAGAGGCTTGAAAACTGGCATTTCTGGATCATCGGCAACATTGTATCCATACCGATATATGCCTCGCAGGGTCTCTACTTCACTTCGGGTCAGTACACCGTCTTCCTGGTGCTGGCCATCATGGGACTGCGGGAGTGGAACGCAAAAGCCAAAAGAAATCATGCATAACCTGATCATCAAAAATGCCGCACAGGTGGTAACCTGCAGCGGCTTCGAAGGAAAAAGAGGCAGGGAGATGAACAACCTGGGTGTGATCGAAAACGGAACTGTGATCGTCACCGGGGGCATCATCTCACATGTCTTGCAACAGGGTGAACCGCTGCCGGTATCCGAGGCTGACTACAAGGTGATTGATGCCACCGGCAAGGCATTGCTGCCGGGTTTTGTGGATCCCCACACCCATTTCGTCTTCGGCGGCTATCGAGAGGAGGAGTTCTCCTGGCGGATGAGGGGCGACAGCTACATGGCGATCATGGAGCGGGGCGGCGGCATCGTCAACACCACGCGTGCCACCCGCAATGCCACGGAAGAGGAGCTGATCGACTCAGGGCGACAACGGCTGGATGCGATGCTGCGGCTGGGCATCACCACCGTGGAGGGGAAAAGTGGCTACGGGCTGGACCGGGAGACAGAGCTGAAGCAGCTGCGGGTGATGCATCAATTAAATGATCTCCATCCTGCAGATATTGTCTCCACCTATATGGGTGCACACGCCATTCCGGAGGAATGGAAGGGCAGGGAGGATGCTTTTATTGATTTTCAGATCGCGGAGATGCTTCCGTTGGTGGCGGGAGAGGGGTTGGCCGAAGCGGCAGATATCTTCTGTGAGAAAGGGGTCTTCTCGATCGAACAGTCGCGCCGTTACCTGCAGGCAGCTGCCTCGCTCGGACTGAAACCCAAGTTGCATGCCGACGAGATCATCCCCCTGGGAGGTGCCGAGCTGGCAGCGGAACTGCACTGCCTCTCGGCAGATCACCTGCTGCAGGCCTCCGACAAGGGGATTGCTGCCCTGGCGGCAACAGGAACGGTGGCCACGCTGCTGCCGCTGACCGCCTTCTCACTGCGTGAGCCCTACGCCCGTGCCCGCACAATGATCGATGCCGGCTGCATCGTGGCGATGGCCACCGACCTCAACCCGGGCAGCTCCTTCACCGCCTCGGTGCCGCTGCTCTTCGCCCTGGCCTGCATCTACATGCAACTCACACCCGAGGAGGCAGTCACCGCCTTCACCCTCAACAGTGCGGCAGCACTGGGACGTGCTGACCGCATCGGCAGCATTGATCCGGGCAAGCAGGGCGACCTGCTGCTGCTGCAGTTCCCCTCCTACAAGTTCCTGCCTTACCATGTAGGGATGAACATCGTGGAGCGGGTGATCAAGAAAGGGGAAGTTGTGGTATAAAATAGTTCTTTGTTTGATGTTCGATGTACTTTATTTGAAAATTAACTGGTTCGTAAGTTGGAAAGTAGGTAAGTTAGTAAGTTAATTAGTAGGCTCAAAGTTAACGGTTTCGATGTTTGAATTCCAAGACCATTGAATGAGAGTACATTCTACCAGAAAAGCTTACAACTGACCACTGAAATCTGAAAGCTAAAATATAGCAATATGAAACTACAAGATCTTTTACTGAAAGAATTTCTCGAGAAAACCGCAGCCAATGAACCGGTACCGGGCGGCGGCAGCAGTGCCGCACTGAATGCCGCCATGGCGACAGCGCTCACCGAGATGGTGGCCAACCTCACCATCGGCAGGAAGAAGTATGCCGATGCAGATGAACGGATGCGGGAGATCGCAGCTGAGATGTCGGCACAACGAAGCCACTTCCTGGAAGATATCGACCGTGATGCGGAGGCTTATCGCCGGGTGATGGAGGCCTACCGGCTCCCCAAAGAGACGGAGAAAGAAAAAGAGCAACGCGAGGCGAAAATCCTGGAGGCAACCAAATGGGCATCGCTGGTGCCGATGGAGGTGGCAGAGAGAGCCTTCTCCCTGCTGGAGACCATGTGGGAGACGTTGCAGACAGGAAACCCCAACGCGACTACCGATGGGTTAGTGGGGCTGATGAACTGCCGTACCGCCATCCTGAGCGCACTGCTCAACGTGCGTGTCAACCTGGGGGGGATCACGGATCAGTCGTTTGTCGAGGAGATGAACGCGAAGTGCGACCGACTGGAAAACGATACCATGCAGATAGAAGCCAAAGCGATTGAACTGATTAAATCAAGAATCTAAATGAAAAACATCTTTCTGATCGGCCGGGGAGAGCTCACCATCAGCGACCTGGAGAAGATCATCACTGAAAACATCAAGGTGGAGCTGGCTCCTGAGGCGATAGAGCGGATACAACGATGCCGCGTTCACCTGGATCGCAAAATGGAAACACAGAAGGAACCGATCTACGGCATCACCACCGGCTTTGGATCACTCTGTGACCGTAACATCTCGGGGGAGGATCTGAACACCCTGCAGGAGAATCTGGTGAAATCGCACGCCTGCAGCGTGGGCAACGAGGTGGCACCGTTGATCGTCAAGCTGATGTTCCTGCTAAAGGCGCATGCTCTCTCACTGGGTTACAGCGGGGTGCAGGTGGCCACCGTGCAGCGGATGGTTGACCTGTTCAACAACGACATCCTGCCGGTGGTCTATGACAAGGGATCGCTGGGCGCGTCGGGCGACCTGGCGCCGCTGGCCAACCTCTTCCTGCCGCTGATCGGGGTGGGGGATGTCTTCTACAAGGGGCAGAAACGTGATATCGGTGCGGTGCTCGATGAGTTCGGGTGGAGCCCTATCCGTCTCAAGAGCAAGGAGGGGCTGGCACTGCTCAACGGTACCCAGTTCATGTCGGCACACGGTGTCTACGCCATCATGAAAGCGAAGAGACTCTCCAAGCGGGCCGACCTGATCGCCGCCCTCTCGCTCGACGCCTATGACGGCCACCTTGAACCGTTCGATGAACGGCTTCATAAACTCCGTCCCCATCGCGGTCAACAGGAAACAAGCCGCAACTTCCGCCGCTTCCTGGAGGGGAGTGAGCTCATCTCACGCAAGAAGGAACACCTGCAGGATCCCTATTCCTTCCGCTGTGTACCGCAGGTGCATGGTGCCACCAAGGATGCAATCGACTATGTGGAGCAGGTGGTGGTGACCGAGATCAACTCGGTGACCGACAACCCCACCATCTTCCCCGACGATGATGAGATCATCTCAGGGGGCAACTTCCACGGTCAGCCCCTGGCCATCGCCTTCGACTTCCTGGCCATCGCCCTGGCGGAGCTGGGTAACATCTCCGAACGGCGCACGGCGCAGCTGATCCTCGGCAAGCGGGGACTGCCCGAGTTCCTGGTGGCCAGTCCCGGCCTCAACTCCGGTTTCATGATCCCGCAGTACGTCGCCGCATCGGTGGTGAGTCAGAACAAGATGTACAGCTACGCCGCCAGCACCGACTCCATCGTCTCCTCCAACGGACAGGAGGATCATGTAAGCATGGGGGCCACCTCCGCCATCAAGCTGCTGCCGCTGTTGGACAACCTCGACACCATCCTCTCCATTGAAATGATGAACGCTGTGCAGGCGCTCGACTTCCGCCGTCCCCTACGTTCCTCGCCTCTCATCGAGAAGGTGGTGAAGGCCTACCGCAAGGAGGTACCCTTCATCGATGAGGATATCGTGATGTACAAGGAGATCCGCAAGACGGTCTCCTTCCTCAACCGGCTCGACGTGGATGGACTCTGAGAGTCAATTTAAATGTTAAAAAAAAGGTCAAAATGATCTCTTTGTGTATCTTTGCACCTTCACATGGACAATCAGAGTTAACTACAAACCTATAACAAAAGACAAAATGGTAGAGAATTTGAGGAAATCGCTCAGGGATTCTGCAGCGGCACGATGGACAGCACTGGTCATTGTCTCCTTCACGATGATGTGCGGATACTTTTTAACCGATATCATGGCCCCCTTGGCGGGCCTGCTGGAGGGACAGCTGGGCTGGTCCCGCGCCGACTACGGCACCTTCACCAGCTCCTATGGCTGGTTCAACGTTTTCCTGCTGATGCTGATCTTCGGCGGGATCATCCTTGACAAGCTGGGAGTGCGCCTCACCGGGCTGGGTGCCGCCGGGGTGATGGTGGCCGGCACCGCCATCAAGTACTGGGCCGTATCGACTCCTTCACTGAGTGGCACCACCCTCTTCGGACTTGATGCACAGGTGTTCTGGGCCAGCATCGGCTTTGCCACCTTCGCCGTGGGCGTTGAGGTGGCCGGCATCACCGTCTCCAAGATCATCGTGAAATGGTTCAAGGGGAAGGAGATGGCCATGGCCATGGGTATGGAGATGGCGATGGCCCGTATCGGTACGGCCATGGCACTCGGATTCTCGGTGCCCATCGCCAAGGCTACCGGCGTGGTGGATGTATCCCGTCCCGTGCTGGTGGCGCTGATCGGTCTCTGTATCGGCCTGATCTCCTTTATCGTCTACGTGATGATGGACAAGAAGCTGGATGCCTCAGAAGCACTGGAAGAGGGTGAAGTAAGCGTACCGGAAGAGGAGTTCAAGATCGCCGACATCGGCAAGATCCTGACCAACAAGGGGTGGTGGTACATCGCCATCCTCTGCGTGCTGTTCTACTCGGCGGTATTCCCCTTCCTGAAATATGCCACCGATCTGATGGTGAATAAGTTCGGTGTGAAGGAGGACCTCGCGGGACTGATCCCGATGCTGCTCCCCTTCGGCAACATCCTGCTGACCCCCCTCTTCGGCGGCATCTACGACCGCAAGGGGAAAGGAGCCTCCATCATGATCATCGGTGCCGTGTTGCTGATCTTCGTGCATGCACTCTTCTCGGTGCCGGGCCTCAACAGCTGGATCTTCGCCATGGTGCTGGTGGTGGTGCTTGGTATCGCCTTCTCGCTGGTACCGTCGGCCATGTGGCCCTCCGTGCCCAAGATCATCCCGGAAAAGCGACTGGGTACCGCCTATTCGCTGATCTTCTGGGTGCAGAACTGGGGCCTGATGGGGGTACCCCTCCTGATTGGCTGGGTGCTGGAGAAATATTGCATCACCGGGCAAACCGTGCGCGACGGTCTCACCGTCAACACCTACGATTACACGCTCCCCATGCTCATCTTCACCAGCTTCGGTGTGCTGGCACTCATCTTCGCCTTCCTGCTGAAAGCGGAGGACAAAAAGAAGGGATACGGGCTGGAGATGCCGAACATTCAATCGTAGAATGTTTGTAAACTGAAAATATTCAGCTTACCCTTAGGGCGGTGAATGTTTAATAAATGTAACCGTTCAAGCCAGAGGCAAAAAAGAGGCCATCTCATCAACAAAATGAGATGGCTTTTTTATTATCCCATCCACAGGGAATCGCCTTATTTGGCTTTTTACAGCGTGTAATCTCACTCGTAACTGACTCTTTACTGGTTCGAATCTGTTAGAACCATATTAGAACCATATTAGAACGAGATTAGAACGAGATTAGAACGAGTAACGGAGGAAAGAGGGCAAAATCCCCCGGAATTTAGCGGCAACTCCTCCCGCAATTGTTTACATTGGTATCAGCCAGGCGGCATAGATATGGCTGGCAAGTCCCAGCAGCACGAAGAGGTGAAAAATGGTGTGAACGAACTCCCGCTTCGCGGTGGCGTAGATCACTGCCCCCACAATGTAGAAGACTCCTCCCACGAGCAGCCAGAGCACCGTGTTCATGGCATCCGCAGCACGTGCTACTTCCAGCAGCGGCTTAAAGGCGATCAGCACGATCAGTCCCATCAGCACGTAGGAGGCGGTCTTGAGGTGACTGTTGCGTTTCAGCGGACGGAAGCTGATGAGGATGCCGGTGAGTGCGATCAGCCATACAACCCCGAAAATAAACCAGCCCCAGAACGGTTCATCCCGCAGCAGGATCAGCGTGAAAGGTGAATAGCTTGCCGCGATGAGCAGGTAGATGGCTGCATGGTCGTAGTGACGCAGCATGGCTTTGCGCAGTGGCTCCTGCACGTAATGGTAAAGGGTGGAGGCACCCATGCATCCGATCATCCCCACGCCGAAGAGGGCAAAGGCCACCACCGCCCTTTGGTCACCCGCTACAACAGCTCTTCCGATCAGCAGGAGCGATCCCGCGAGTCCCATCAGCACTCCCAGCCCGTGGGTCAGCCAATTGGCCTTCTCTTCCCTGGCGGTGTAAAATTTCTCTTTTGACATATAATCTGGTTGATTGAAGCGTAAAGGTAGCACAATAATCTGACAAAAAGTCACGCTTTTACAAATGGCAAAGATTTTGACCATCATCTATAAAAGGATAAAGCATATGAATTTCAACAATTTTACCATAAAGGCGCAGGAGTCGGTGCAGAAGGCGATCGACCTGGCCAAGGCCAACAACCAGCAGATGATTGAACCGTCGCACCTGCTCAAGGGGGTGATGATGACAGCTGACAATGTAACAGGATTCCTCTTTCAGAAGCTGGGCGTGAACGGTGCGCAGCTGGAGAAGGTGCTCGACAGGGAGATTGAATCCTATCCCCGCGTGTCGGGGGGTGAACCGATGCTGGGACGTGAGACAAACGCGGTCTTACAGAAGGCGACCGATTTCGCATCGAAGATGGGCGATCAGTTCGTATCGGTGGAGCACCTGCTGCTGGCACTCACCGAGGTGAAGAGCAACGTTTCACGGATGATGCAGGATGCCGGTATCACGCCCGGTGAGCTGCGCAAGGCAGTGGAGGAACTGCGCAAAGGAGAGAAGGTGACAAGTCAGAGTGCCGAGGAGAGCTATCAGTCGCTCGCCAAGTATGCTGTCAACCTCACCGAGCGGGCCCGCAACGGCAAGCTGGACCCGGTGATCGGTCGCGATGAGGAAATCCGCCGCGTGCTTCAGATCCTGAGCCGCCGCACTAAGAACAACCCCATCCTGATTGGAGAGCCGGGTACCGGTAAGACAGCCATCGCCGAAGGGCTGGCCTACCGCATCGTGCGGGGCGATGTGCCCGAGAACCTGCGCAGCAAGCAGATCTACTCGCTCGACATGGGGGCGCTGATCGCCGGTGCCAAGTACAAGGGTGAGTTTGAAGAACGGCTCAAGGCGGTGGTCAACGAGGTGGTGAAGGCAGAGGGAGAGATCATCCTCTTCATCGACGAGATTCACACCCTGGTGGGAGCCGGCAAGAGCGATGGAGCGATGGACGCGGCCAACATACTGAAGCCTGCGCTGGCACGTGGTGAGTTACGTGCCATCGGTGCCACCACCCTCGATGAGTATCAGAAGTACTTCGAGAAGGACAAGGCTTTGGAGCGCCGCTTCCAGACGGTGATGGTGGACGAGCCGACCGAGTCGGACAGCATCTCCATTCTCCGGGGACTGAAGGAGCGGTACGAGAACCACCACAAGGTGCGGATCAAGGATGAGGCGATCATCGCCGCCGTGCAGCTGTCGCACCGTTACATCACCGACCGCTTCCTGCCCGACAAGGCAATAGACCTGATGGATGAGGCAGCAGCCAAGCTGCGCATGGAGGTGGATTCGGTACCGGAGGAGCTGGATGAGATCATGCGCCGCGTGAAGCAGCTGGAGATAGAGCGGGAGGCGATCCGGCGTGAGAATGATGCACCCAAGGAGGAGCTGCTCACCCGCCAGATTGAGGAGCTGAAGGCCGAGGAGGCAGACTACAAAGCCAAGTGGCAGTCGGAGAAGGAGCTGATCAACCGCATCCAGCAGGCCAAGATTGAGATTGAAGATGCCCGTTTCGAAGCGGAGAAAGCGGAGCGTGAAGGTGACTACGGCAAGGTGGCCGAGCTGCGCTACGGCAGGATCAAGGAGAAGGAGAATGAGATTGCAGCGTTGCAGCAACAACTGCACGAGCGGCAGGGTGCCAGCGCAATGATCAAGGAGGAGGTGGATGCCGAGGATATCGCCGACGTGGTATCACGCTGGACCGGCATCCCCGTCAGCAAGATGCTGCAGAGCGAGCGGGAGAAACTGTTGCACCTCGAGGAGGAGCTGCACCGGCGGGTGATCGGCCAGGAGGAGGCGATCACGGCAGTCTCTGATGCCGTGCGGCGCAACCGTGCCGGGCTGAGCGACCCCAAGCGGCCCATCGGCTCCTTCATCTTCCTCGGCACCACCGGGGTGGGGAAGACCGAGCTGGCCAAGGCGCTGGCGGAGTACCTCTTCGACGATGAGAACATGATGACCCGCATCGACATGAGCGAGTACCAGGAGAAGTTCAGTGCCACGCGCCTGATTGGTGCCCCTCCGGGATATGTGGGATATGACGAGGGAGGACAGCTCACCGAGGCGATCCGCCGCAAGCCCTACTCGGTGGTGCTGTTCGACGAAATTGAGAAGGCACACCCCGATGTGTTCAACATCTTGCTGCAGGTGCTCGATGACGGTCGGCTGACCGACAACAAGGGGAGGGTGGTCAACTTCAAGAACACCATCATCATCATGACCTCCAACATGGGATCAAACGTGATCAGGGAAAACTTTGAGCGGATTACACCCGTCAACCGTGAGGAGATCGTGGAGAATACGAAGAACATGGTGCTGGGGATGCTCAAACAGACCATACGGCCCGAATTCCTGAACCGTATCGACGACATCATCATGTTTGCCCCGCTGAAGGAGGAGGAGATCACACAGATTGTCCGCCTGCAGCTGGAGGGTGTGCGCAGGATGCTTGCAGAGAATGGTATCGAGCTGCGTTACAGTGAGGAGGCGGTAAAGAGCATCTCGCAGGCCGGCTTCGATCCCGAGTTCGGGGCACGCCCCGTGAAGCGGGTGATCCAGCGCAAGGTGTTGAACCAACTCTCGAAGGAGCTGTTGGCAGGCTCGGTGGATAAGTCGCAACCAATCACCATCGACGCCGTCGATGACACTGTATTCTTTACAAACTAACAGCTTTCAGCTACCTCTTCCAGAATCCCGGGATGAAGAGGGAGAGCACGGTAAAGACCTCGAGGCGCCCCACCAGCATCAGGAAGGTGAGGTAGTACTTGGCAAAGGGAGTTGCCGACTCGAAATTGCCGCTGGGGCCGTAGGAGCCAAGGCCAAAGCCATAGCTGCTGATGGTGGAGATGGAGACGCCGATCGACTCGTCGAAGGTCATGCCGGTGAAACTCAGCACCAGCGCGCTGAAGGCTGCCAGTGAGAGGTAGAGGAAGACGAAGGCCAGCACCTTGGCGGAAACGCTGCCGGTGATCACATTGCCGTTGAGCTTCACCCGGTAGAGCGCGTCGGGGTGCACCTGCTTTTTGAACACCAGCATGGTGCTCTTGAAGAGGACCACCAGTCGCGAGATCTTCATGCCTCCGGAGGTGGATCCCTCGCTGCCGCAGAAGAGAATCATGGCAAGCAGCAGGAGCCAGTAGACATGTCCCCACATTTGAAAATCGATGGTGGCATAGCCGGTGGTGGTGACCGCCGCCACCACCTGGAAGAGCGCCGTGCGGAAGGTGGATTCCAGTCCGCTCATCTCACCCGTGGTGAGGAGCAGGAAGGTGATGAGCAGGGTGAAAAGCAGGATGATGGCCAGGTACCAGCGAAACTCCTCTTCCCTGAAGATTGAAAGTTTGAACCGGGTGAAGAAGGTGTAGAGCAGCATGAAGTTGGTGCCGCCGAAGAACATCAGCAGGGTGATCACATACTCGGTGTAGGGAGAGTTGAAAAAGGCAATGCTGGCCTGCCGCGTGGAAAAGCCGCCGGTGGAGACCGCCGAGAGGGTATGACAGGCAGCATCGAACGCATCCATCGGGCCCGCCCATAGAAAGAGGAAGCCAACAAGGGTGAGGGTGAGGTAGGTGAGAGCCATGCGCTGTGCCACCTCGGTGATGCGGGGACGGAACATATCCTCGGCGATGCCGGTAGCTTCAGCATCGAAGAACTGCCCGGAGCTCCCCCCGAACACCGGCATGAATGACATCACGAAGATGATGATGCCGAAGCCGCCGATCCACTGGGTGAAGCTGCGCCAGAAGTGAAGCGATTTGGGAAAGGCTTCGATGTTGAGCAATGTAGAGCTGCCGGTGGTGGTGAAACCACACATGCTCTCAAAAAAGGCGTTGGTGAAGGAGGGTATGGCACCGCTCAGCTGAAAGGGAAGCGTTCCGAAGAGAGCCAGGATGACCCAGGAGAGTGTCACGGTGAGGTATACCTCCCGTTTACTGATGCTGCCCCGCTTGCGGTTTCTCTTCCAGCCCAGGAAGGTGAAAAGGGCACCGGAGAGGAAGGTGATCAACGTGGAGTGGTAGATGCTTGTGACCGCTCTCTCCCGGAAATATTCGCCCACGAACGCGGAGAAGAGCATGAAGAGCGCTTCAATCATCAGCAGCAGTCCGATGCTGCTCAGAACAAACCGATAGTTGAATCTCCGCATATTTCTTTGTTCAGATTCCTGTTATCCTGCCGACTTCAAATGTTGTTTGCTTCAGTGTTGTAGCCTCTGATCAGGATCAGTTGAAGAGGCTTTCGATGCTTTTGAGTGATTTGTTAAGGAAGAAAACCACCACCTGGTCGTAGGGCTCTATCAGGGTGTCACCATCCACAAGCATTGGCTCACCGTTGCGGATCAGGGCTCCGAAGGTGATGTCGGAGGGTAGGTTCAGGTTTTTAATCAGTTTCTTGGTCACCTTTGAGTTGGGCTTAGCGGTCACCTCACCCACGTTGGCATCGGCGATGTTGAGGCTCTTGATGTTGGAGGCATCCGCCTTCAACAGCAATTCGTAAATCTTGCTGGCGGCAATCAGCTTTTTGTTGATCACCGTGCCGATGTCAAACCGTTCCGCCATGGAGATGTAATCGAGGTTCTCCACCTCTGCCACTGTTTTCTTTACACCATACTGCTTTGCCATCATGCAGCCCAGGATATTGGCTTCCGAGTTGGCGGTAAGGGCAAGGAAGGCATCGGTCTCGGTGATCCCCTCCCGCAGCAAAAACTCACTGTTACGACCATCCTCCACGAAGACGGTGACGTTTGGCGGAGCCATCTCCACCAGCATCTCCGCCCGCTCGCGGTCTTTCTCGATGATCTTGACACTGATGTTCTGCGGCAGCTGCTGGATGGTGCGCATGGTGATGCGGCTGCCTCCCATGAACATGATCTTCTTTGTCTCGAACGATTTCTTGCCCAGCAGTTCCGAAAGGGTATCGATATGCTTGCGCAGTGAGGTGAAGTAGATGATGTCGTTGGGCAACACCTGATCATTCCCTCTGGGGATCAGCGTAGTGTTGTTGCGTTTGATGGCAACCAGGTGAAAGCGCTTGTTTTCCTCCATCAACTCATAGAGGTATTTGCTGACGATGGGGGCATTCTCACGCACCTTGGCAGCAGCCAGAATCACGGTGCCGTTGCATAGCTCCCACCAGAAGCGTGTCCAGGGCTTCTTGAGCGACATGGCGATCTCACGGGCTGCAATAAGCTCCGGATAGATCATGGAGTGGATGCCCAGCTTCTCGAAGAAATCACTGTTCTTAGGCAGCAGGTATTCGTAGTTGTCGATACGGGCCAGTGTTTTCTTCGCTCCCAGGTTGGAGGCCAGCATACAGGAGGTGATGTTCTTCGACTCTTCGGGTGTCACACCGATATAAAGGTCGGCACCTCCGGTGCCGGCATCGGTGAGATCTTTGAGCGAAGTGCATTTCCCTACATAGGTGAGCACGTCGGAGTTGTCCCGTATGATGGCAAGCCGATCTTTGTCTTCGTCCATCAGGGTGATGTCATGATTTTCCTGTCCGAGCAACTTCGCAAGGTGTGTACCAACGGCGCCTGCACCGGCAATAAGTATTTTCATTGAAGATGTTTCAATATTGTTAATCAACAAGGTGTCTGTACCCTCTCTCTGACGGATTGTGTGAGTCGGATGTAGATAGGCAGAAAGACTCAATCTGTCTCAGGATCCCTTCTACATCGATGCCTGCGATTTGTTGCAGCTCACTGATGGATCCGTGGGTTATAAACGTGTCGGGGATTCCGATTCTGAGCAGCCTGACGTTTGTGTAGTTGTGGTCTGAGAGGAACTCAGAAACAGCACTTCCCAGGCCACCGTTTACCGTACCATTTTCCAGCGTGATCACCACGGGGTAGCGGGAAGCCACCTCATGCAACAACTCCTGGTCGATCGGTTTGAGGAATACCATATCGTAATGGGCCAGGCTGATCCCTTTTTCTCCCGCCATCTCGATCGCCTTGGCACCGCTGTTGCCAATGGCACCGATGGAGAGCAGTGCCCCATCGTTTCCCTCAGTTAATTTTCTTCCCTTGCCAATGGGAACTATCACGGGTTTGTTTTGCCAGTCGGAAAGCTGTCCCTGGCCACGGGGATAACGGATTACAAAGGGGCCGTCATTGCCATATACGGCGGTGTGCATGAGGTTGCGTAACTCATGCTCATTGTATGGTGCAGAGATCACAAGGTTGGGAATAGGACGCAGGTAAGCCAGGTCGAACGCACCATGGTGTGTGGGGCCGTCGGGACCTACCAGACCCGCCCTGTCGAGGCACATGATCACCTTCAGCTTCTGCAGTGCCACGTCGTGGATTACCTGGTCGTAGGCACGCTGCATGAAGGAAGAGTAGATGTTGCAGAAGGGAATCATCCCCTCTTTGGCCATGCCGGCGGAGAAGGTTACCGCATGTGCTTCGGCGATTCCCACATCGAATGCCCGTTCCGGCATCTCCTTCATCAGGTAAATCATGGAACAACCGGTAGGCATGGCGGGGGTCACCCCCACAATTGAATCGTTTTCCTTGGCCATCTCCACTAGGGTATGACCGAAGACATCCTGGTAGGCCTGCGGTTGGTCCAGACACTTCTTCACCTTGCGTTCTCCGGTCTCCTTGTTGAAGAGGCCGGGAGCATGCCATTCAGTGGCCGAGCGCTCAGCCGGCTCATAACCTTTACCCTTTACGGTTTTGATGTGAAGCATCTTGGGACCTTTCATCTCCTTGATGTTGGAGAGGATGCGGATCAGCCCGGGCAGGTCATGTCCATCTACCGGACCGAAATAGCGGATGTTGAATCCCTCGAAGAGGTTTTGTTCTTTGGTGAGCAGCGACTTGATGCTGTTGCTGAAACGCAGCACCCTGTTTTTGTCGCGCTCGGAGATCAGGTTGCGACGACGGAACCCCTGGTAGACATCATGTCTTACCTTGTTATACTTCGATGAGGTGGTCAGCTTCACCAGGTAATCCTGTAACCCGCCCACGTTGTTATCAATCGACATGTTGTTGTCGTTAAGGATGATCAACAGGTTGTTGGGTTGTGAGCAGGCGTTGTTGAGTCCTTCGTACGCCAAACCGCCGGTCATTGAGCCATCACCAATCACGGCCACCACGTGGCGATCTTCTTCCTTGCGCAACGATGCAGCAACAGCCATGCCCAGCGCGGCTGAAATGGAGGTGGAAGCATGTCCCACCGAGAAGGTATCATACTCGCTTTCGGATGGGTTGATAAATCCTGAGATGCCTCCCAGTTTCCGATTGGTATGAAAGCGATCGCGCCTCCCGCTAAGGATTTTGTGGCTGTAAGCCTGATGTCCCACATCCCATACCAGGCGATCGTAGGGGGTGTTGTACAGATAGTGTAACGCAACGGTCAGCTCAACGGTGCCCAGGCTGGAACCAAAATGTCCCGGGTTGTGGGAGAGATGATCGATGATGAATTCCCTCAGGTCTGCACAAACCTCTTCCAGTTGTTCTATCTTGAGATTCTTAAGATCGTCGGGACTATTTATCTCTTGTAAATATTTCATGATCCAAACACCTTTCGTCTTTCTATCATAACGATACTGGTGTGAATATGTTTAAATTGTTGCAAACTGATTAGTTGGCCATGTCGGAGAAGAACTTGATCCGTACCAGTCTGATTTCAGTATCGGTATAATCCGGGAACTCTTCCTGTGCGCTTTCCAGGTTATCTGTCTCCGCCTCTTTGAAGTAGGCATAGATGTCCTGCAGCACATCCTGATCCATCACCTCATTGAGAAAGTAGTCGATGTTGATCTTGGTACCCGAATAGACAATCGCTTCCACTTCAGCGAGCATCTCGTTAAAATCAATGCCTTTCGATTCTGCCAGGTCGTCGAGAGCCACCTTGCGGTCGATGGCCTGCACAATCGATACTTTTAGCTTCGATTTATTGGCGACCGTTTTCACGCGGAGGTCTTCGGGACGGGTGATGTCATTTTCCTCCACATGTTTGCGAATCAGGTCTACAAACTCTTTGCCGTAACGCTTTGCTTTGCCGGCACCCACTCCCGGAATATTTTGCAACTCATCCAGTGTGATGGGATAGGAGGTGGCCATCGCTTCCAGCGAGGAAGGTTGGAAGATTACATAGGGGGGTACATTCAGTTTCTTCGACAACTTTTTCCTCAGGTCCTTCATCATGGAGAAAAGCACCGGGTCGGCTGCACCGCCACTGCCGGCAGCTGCACCGAGCACATCTGAATCGTCACTTTCCAGATCTGAGATATCGTCCTCATCTTCATCATCTCTGGTGACCTTGAATGAGACCGGGTTCTTCAGGAAATCTTTCCCTTTCTTGGTAATCTTGAGGATGCCGTAATTTTCGATGTCCTTCTTGATGTAGTTGTCCAGAAGGGCCTGTCGGATCACGGTCTCCCAGGTATCGGACTCTTCATCTGAACCGGAACCAAATTCATCCAGTTCGTTGTGTCCGTATGTTTCAATATCAGAAGTCTCTTTTCCGGTCAGGAAATCGGTCAGGTAATCGGCTTTCTGTTTCTCTTTCAATACTGAAATTGCTTCCAATACCGTAATCAATAGTTCTTTCGCTTCCACTTTCTTCTTTGGATTTAAACAATTGTCACAATGTTCGCAGTTTGTTTCATCATACTCTTCGCCGAAGTAATGCAACAGCATCTTTCTCCGGCATACCGATGTCTCGGCATATGCTGCTGTCTCCAGCAGCAGTTGTTTGCCTATCTCCTGTTCAGAGACGGGCTTACCCTGCATGAAGCGTTCCAGCTTCTGCAGATCTTTATTGGAGTAGAAAGCAATGCATCTGCCTTCACCTCCGTCACGTCCGGCACGCCCGGTTTCCTGGTAGTAACCCTCCAGGCTCTTGGGGATGTCGTAATGAATGACGTATCGTACGTCTGGTTTGTCAATCCCCATGCCAAAGGCGATGGTTGCGACAATCACATCTGTTTTCTCCATCAGGAAGGCATCCTGGTTGGAGCTGCGTGTTGCTGCATCCATGCCAGCGTGGTATGGGAGTGCCCTGATATTGTTTGCCTGCAGGATCTTGGAAAAGTCATCCACCTTCTTTCGGCTTAGGCAATAGACGATTCCCGATTTTCTTCCCTGTGAGAGGATGTATTTGATGATCTCCCTGTCTATATGTTCCGTCTTGGGTCTTACTTCATAATGCAGGTTGGGACGGTTGAAGGACGATTTGAAGACGGCTGCATGGCTCATTCCCAGGTTCTTTTGTATGTCATGTTGCACCTTGGGGGTTGCCGTGGCGGTAAGTGCGATGATGGGACGGGGGGATATCTCTGCTATGATAGGTCTGATGCGCCGGTATTCGGGTCTGAAGTCATGTCCCCACTCAGAGATACAGTGGGCTTCATCCACCGCGTAAAAGGAGATGGGTACGGAGCGCAGGAACTCCACATTCTCCAACTTGGTGAGTGACTCTGGCGCAACGTAAAGCATCTTGGTTTTGCCGGAAAGGATATCCCGTTTCACCTCTTCAATCTCCTGCTTGTTGAGCGAGGAGTTGAGAAAATGGGCAATGCCGTCTTCTTCACTGTAGTTGCGCATGGCATCCACCTGATTTTTCATCAGCGCGATCAGTGGGGAGATGATGATGGCGGTACCCTCCATCAGCAGGGCAGGCAGTTGGTAACACAACGACTTGCCTCCTCCCGTCGGCATCAGCACAAAGGTGTCCTTGCCGGAGAGGATGCTTGCAATAATGGCTTCCTGATTGCCTTTGAAAGTATCAAAGCCAAAATATTTCTTTAAACCCTTGTGTATTGAATCTTGTTTTCCCATTGTGCCCGTGTCCCTGCGATAAGAAGGTTGTCACCGAAAGGTTGATACAAAATTAAAAAAGTATTTCATATATACAATAACAAAACGGGGAATGCACGAAAAAAACGCAGGGAGACCATGCGTTTTTTATCTGTCGGGAACCGGCTGTTTGTGAATCAGCGGGTTTTGTTCTATCCGTCGAACATCAAGAGCCTCAGGCCACCCTCAGATGATGGTGGTCAGATTTTTCAAGCTGCTGCTCGGCATATTTACGGGTGACATGCAGTTTCTTCTTCTCTTCCGAGGGGGTGCTGAACATGGCATCAATCATAATCGCCTCCACGATGGAGCGCAAACCACGTGCCCCCAGTTTGAATTCGATCGCCTTGTCGACGATATATTCATATGCCTCCTGCTCAAAGCTGAGTGCCACACCATCCATCTCGAACAGCTTCTGATACTGCTTGATGATTGAGTTCTTCGGTTCTACCAGGATGCGCAGCAGCGCCTCCCTGTCGAGCGGCTCCAGGTAGGTGAGGATGGGGAGCCTGCCAATGATCTCGGGAATCAGGCCGAACGATTTCAGGTCGAGCGGTGTGATGTATTGCAGCATGTTGTCCCGGTCGATGTTGGCTTTTTGGCTACTTGCAGCATACCCCACCACCCGTGTGTTGAGGCGCTGTGCGATTTTCTTATCGATGCCATCGAAGGCACCACCGCAGATGAAGAGGATGTTCTTGGTGTTGACCGCGATCATCCGTTGCTCCGGATGCTTGCGTCCTCCCTGGGGTGGTACGTTGACCACCGATCCTTCAAGCAGCTTCAGCAGTCCCTGCTGTACCCCTTCACCGCTCACGTCACGGGTGATGGAGGGGTTGTCGCTCTTGCGTGCGATCTTGTCGATTTCATCAATGAAAACGATTCCCCTCTCAGCCGCATTCACGTCATAGTCTGCTACCTGCAGCAGACGGGTGAGAATGCTTTCAATGTCTTCACCCACATAACCGGCCTCGGTGAGTACGGTGGCGTCGACAATGGTAAAGGGTACATGCAATAACTTGGCAATGGTGCGAGCCAGCAATGTCTTGCCCGTACCGGTGGCACCCACCATGATGATGTTCGATTTCTCAATCTCTACTTCATCCTTCAAATTCTTTTGCAGGATTCGTTTGTAGTGATTGTAGACCGCTACCGAAAGAAAACGTTTTGCATTCTCCTGGCGGATCACGTAGTGATCGAGAAACTCCTTGATCTGTGCCGGTTTGGGTAGCGATGCGAGGTTGATCCCCGGGTCGTTCTTTTTGTTACCCTTGAAGGTTTCGTTTACGATCTCATGAGCCTGCTCGGCACACATATCGCAAATGTAACCGGTCACTCCGGAGATCAAGAGGTTGACTTCCTGTTCACTTCTTCCGCAGAAACTGCAATGGTTGCTGCTGTTTGTTTTTTTAGCCATCCGGGTGTTGTTATTTTCTTACCAGCACATCATCTACCATGCCGTAGGCCTTAGCCTCGTCTGCGGTCATCCAGAAGTCACGGTCGGAGTCGCGTGCCACATCTTCAACCGACTTGCCCGAGTGGGAGGAGATGATCTGGTAGAGCTCCTGCTTGATCTTTGCGATCTCACGTGCCGTGATCTCGATGTCAGAAGCCTGGCCCTGAACGCCACCCAGTGGCTGGTGAATCATCACGCGCGAGTGGGTGAGGGCAAACCGTTTCTTTTCACTCCCGGCCACCAGCAATACGGCCGCCATAGAGGCAGCGATACCGGTACAGATGGTGGAGATGTTGCTCGATACGAACTGCATGGTGTCGTAAATCCCCAGACCGGCATATACCGATCCTCCGGGTGAGTTGATGTAGATTGAGATATCTTTACCCGGGTCGGCCGAGTCGAGGTAAAGCAGCTGTGCCTGAATCACATTGGCTGTATAGTCGTCGATGGCTGTCCCCAGGAAGATGATGCGGTCCATCATCAGTCGTGAGAAGACATCCATCTGTGCCACGTTTAATTGACGCTCCTCAATGATGGTAGGGGAGATGTAACCGCCACCCTGGCTGGTGATATTGATGTAGCTGTCAAGCCTGGAGCCGTTCATGCCCAGGTGCTTCACCGCATATTTTCTGAAATCGTCTTGCATATAGCTCTTTTTTTAATTCAACTTGTTGAATGTAGATCTGTTCTATCAGTTTATTCTTCTGATGCATCTGTTGCGGCCGTCTCATCCTCCACCTCTTCATGGTGTGTATGGGAATGCTCGCTCATCAGATCGTTGAATGCTTTTGATTCAATCTCTTGCTCCACTACGGTCACGTTGGCCTTCAGCCATTCGATCACCTTGTCCTCTGTGGCTCTTTCCACCAGGTTCTGAACCGTTTCCTCTTTTTCGAGCAGGCTCTTGGTGTAGTTCTGCAATACATCGGCCGGCAGGTTGCTCATGCCATACTGTGCAAATTGAGCTTTGGCTACTTCGGCTGCCAGTGCCTCGATATCCTGATACTCTACCTTGAGTTCGTTCTCATCTACGATCTTCTGCTTGGCGATGTGGAACTTGAGGTCTTCCAGGATCCTGGGGTAATCCTCTTCCAGTTGTTCCTCGGTGCGTTCACTACTGCTCTCCAGCAGCCAACGTTTCAGGAACTCATCGGGGAAAGCGACATCCTTCATCTTCTCCACGATCAGATCCTTTGCCTGGTGAATGAATAGGTGGTCCACGCTTGGCTTGAACTGACGTGTCAGCTCTGCGGATACCTTCTCACGGAAATCCTCTTCCGATGTGGATACTCCTTCTCCCAACACCTTGTCGAACAGCTCCTGGTTCATCTCGGCTTCCTTGTAACGGGTTACCTCCTTGATGTCGAAACGATAGTCGGAAGTGATTTCACCAACTTGCTCCTTGGTGGTCTGCAGCAGAGAGGCTACCTCGGCCTTGTTGTTGTCGTAGGCGTTCAACGGGTTGAAAACAATGCTGTCACCCACCTTGGCGCCGATGAAGCTATTTTTGGTGGTTTCATCTTTCACGTAGGAGGGCATCAGGATGGCATTTTCAATCACCTCTCCTCCTTCTTTCACCTGCTCCCCTTCCATCTCGGTGAGGGTGCCTTTAATCAGGTCGGTATCCTTGGCCTCTTCTTCAACGGCTTCGTAGGTGCCGTAGTTTTGACGGTAGCCATCCATCTGTTTGTCGAGCAGGTCTGCCTCCAGTTTCACGTTGTACCAGGTCAGCTCGGTCTCTTTGTCGAGCGTCAGCTCAAACTCCGGGGTGAGGGCTACATCAAAGTAGAAGCTCATAGTCTCATCCTTCTCCAGGTCCACCTGTTTCTCTTCGCTGTCGTCAGCCATCGGTTCACCCAGGATCTTCAGCTTGTTCTCGCGGATGAAATTGCCCAGCTCGTCTGAGACTATTTTGTTGATCTCGTCTACCAGCACCGCTTTACCATACATTTTGCGGATCACGCTCTTGGGCACCTTGCCCTGGCGAAAGCCGGGGATGTTGGCACGCTGACGGTACTGGTTCAGCGATTTTTCCACCTTTTCCTGATAATCCTCTTTTTCCAGTTCTATGACGATGGTTCCGTTTACATCGCTCGTTTTATTCAGTGTTGACTTCATTGGGATGAATGATTTTTTTAAGTTGAAAGTAGGTATATTTCAACCGTTTGATATAGTTTTGAAATAAGAGTGCAAAAATAGTGTTATTCTTCCAATCTGCAAAAAATATTTTGTATCTCTCCCGTATCCCACTTCCAGCCTCCTGCACCCATCTCCCAAAAAATCCCTATCTTTGCCGCAAAAAGATATCGATTCATGTACAACCCCCTTCATTCAATGACCACGGGCACCCGGATCATTTTCCTTTTCTTGCTGATGCTGATAGGCTTGATCCTTGCGGGTGGCCTGATCACGCTCATAGGAACGGTGACGAATGGTGGTGACGGGGATGCTGTGAAGATGATCTACATCGGTACCGTGGTACAGTCTTTTTTAGTCTTTGTGGTGCCTGCAATGTTGCTCGCCTACAGCATCGATAGAAATGGAACCGGTTACCTCGGGATGAGAGACAACGTTAGTTGGGGAGGTCACATCCTCTACACGCTGGCCATTTTTCTCATTTCTTACCCCTTTACCTCTTTTCTTTCACAATGGAACAGTCAGATGGTGCTGCCGGAAGCGTTCAGTGAACTGGAAAAAACCATGCGTGCAATGGAAGATGCAGCGATGGAGACCACACAACAGATCCTCTCGCTCAACAGTGTGGGGGGCTTGCTGCTAAACCTGCTGGTGGTGGCGCTGCTGGCAGCGCTCTCCGAAGAGCTCTTTTTTCGGGGAGCACTGCAACAACTGCTGGGGGAATGGCTCAGAAGCGGTCATGCCGCTGTCTGGATCACGGCGGCCATCTTCAGCCTGGTGCACTTCCAGTTCTACGGCTTTCTGCCCAGGATGCTGCTGGGGGCATTGCTGGGCTACCTCTTTCTTTACAGTCGCAATCTCTGGATTCCCATTCTCTTTCACTTTGTCAACAACGCCTCGGTGATCCTCCTCCACTATTTCTGGGGTGATGCATCCTGGTTCCGGAAGCTGGATGAGTTACCGCTCACCTTGCCTTTCCTGATCACAGCAGTGATGAGTGCACTGGGCACGCTGCTGCTGTTTCACCTATTGATGAAAAGGAGTAGAACGACCCAACAACAGACAACAACCCAACAACAATGATACAAATCGCAAATACACTTCTCTCGAACGATATATTTGAAGCACAGTTCATCTGTGACCTCTGTAAGTGCAAAGGTCAATGCTGTGTGGATGGCGAATCGGGCGCACCTCTCACCAGAGAGGAGCATGATCAGATACAGGAAATACTGCCCGAAATCTGGGATGATCTCTCACCCAAAGCGCAGGAGCTGATATCAACACAGGGGATCTCCTACACCGACACCGATGGTGAGCTGGTTACCTCCATCATAAACGGAGAGGAGTGTGTCTTTACCTACTTCGATGAAAACGGTATCTGCAAGTGTGCCATCGATACCGCTTACCGAGAGGGTAGAACAACGGTACAAAAACCGATATCCTGTCATCTCTATCCGATACGATTGACAGAGTATGCCGATTATACTGCCGTCAATTACCACCAGTGGTCGGTCTGCCGCCCTGCTGTGAAGTTGGGACGCAAGGAGGGGGTGCCCCTCTACCGCTTCCTGCGGGAGCCACTGATACGGAGGTTCGGCGAAGATTGGTACAGAGAAGTGTGTGAAGCTACCACGCTCCTTGAGAAAGCGAAAAAATAACTTTTTTTGTCTTTGCTTTCTTTTTCTGAAATCTTTGTACTATTTTTACACATATATACTATTAATGTGCAAACAACGTGACATCAGCTATTTCTAAAACCAAAAAGAATCTTATAGATGTGGCTCGACAACTTTTCGCAAAAAAAGGACTCGAGAATACCACGATGAATGACATTGCTGAAGCTTCACACCGTGGCAGACGAACCCTCTACACCTATTTTAGCAGCAAGTATGACATCTTCAAGGCCGTGATTGAGTCGGAACTGAATGTCCTCTACGGTAAGCTGGAGGAGGTGCTCTTGCGTGACATTCCGGCGGATGAGAAGCTGATCCTGATGGCATTCACCCGGTTGAGTGCCATCAAGGAGGTAGTAACCCGCAACGGTACCCTGCGGGCCGATTTCTTTCGCGATATTTGGCAGGTGGAAAACGTGCGGAAAGAATTCGACCGAAAAGAGATCCATTTCCTGGAATTGATCATACAAGATGGCCTCGACAAGGGTATCTTCCAGCTTGAAGATGCCCGTCAGACCGCCGAGATCCTTCATTATGCCTTTAAAGGATTGGAAGTACCAACCATACGAGGAGCCATGCGACTCGATTACAACAAGAAAGAGGACAGGGAAATCATTGCCGGTATCCTCTTCAAGGGAATTTACACAAAAAAATGAATATTTATATGAAGTTACTGGAAGGAAAAACAGCAGTCATCACCGGAGCAGCCAGGGGTATTGGTAAAGCCATCGCACTCAGGTTCGCATCCGAAGGTGCAAATATTGCATTCACAGACCTGAAGATCGACGAAGCGGGAGAAGCTACCGAACATGAGATCGCCTCCATGGGTGTGAAATGCAAGGGATACGCCTCCAACGCGGCCGACTTTGATGATACCCACCGCGTGGTGGAGGAGATCATGAAGGATTTTGGACGCATCGATATCCTGATCAACAATGCAGGCATCACCAAAGATGGCCTGATGATGCGTATGAGCGAGCAGCAGTGGGATGCGGTGATCAACGTGAACCTGAAATCGGCATTCAACTTCATTCATGCCATCACCCCCATCATGATGCGTCAGAAATCAGGCAGCATCGTCAACATGAGCTCAGTGGTGGGTGTCTCAGGTAATGCCGGACAGTCCAACTATTCCGCATCCAAGGCAGGGATGATCGGATTGGCCAAATCGATTGCCAAGGAGCTTGGCTCGAGAGGCATCCGTGCCAACGCCATCGCCCCGGGATTCATCATCACCGAGATGACCGGTGCCCTTTCGGAAGAGGTGCGCAACGAGTGGGCCAAGCAGATCCCGCTGCGCCGTGGAGGTACGCCTGAAGATGTTGCGAATACAGCGGTTTTCCTCGCGTCCGACCTCTCTTCGTACGTGAGCGGTCAGGTGATCAACGTCTGCGGCGGGATGAATACCTGATTGGGTATGACCGTATTGTACGAGGACAATCACATCATCATTGTCAATAAGTTACCGGGGGAGATTGTCCAGGGCGACAAGACCGGTGACAAGCCTCTTTCTGATATTGTAAAGGAGTATCTAAAGGAGAAGTACCACAAGCCCGGCAACGTCTTTTGCGGGGTGACACACCGTCTCGACCGGCCTACCAGTGGGGTGGTGGTGTTTGCCCGCACCAGCAAGGCGTTGTCGCGGCTCAATGAGCTGTTCCGTAAAGGGGAGGTGGACAAGACCTACTGGGCAGTGGTGAAAAAACGACCACCGCTGGAGGAGGATATCTTGGTTCACTACCTGATCAAGAACGAAAAGAACAACAAGTCGACTGCTTACCTCAGTGAGAAACCCAATACGAAAAAGGCGGTTTTGCGTTATAAGCTGATCGCATCCTCAGAGAAGTATCACCTGTTGGAAATAAAACTGGAAACCGGTAGACATCACCAGATACGTTGTCAGCTGGCGAAAATAGGGTGTCCCATCAAGGGAGATCTGAAATATGGGGCAGAACGTTCCAACCCTGATGGCAGCATCAGTCTTCATGCCCGGAGCATCTCTTTTGTCCATCCGGTATCAAAAGAGCTGATCAACGTTACGGCACCCTTGATGGATGACAATCTCTGGAAGGCTTTTGAGCAAGTGAACAACCCATCGTGAGCTGCCGGCTTCAATAATCAATATCGCTGCGTCTTTTTTTCTTCTCCCCAATTTGCTTTTTCTTCTCCAGTCGTTTTCGCACCGAGGCTGCTGTAGGCCTGGTCTTGTTTCTCTTTTTGACCGGTTTGAGTGCACTCAGCAGTAAATTTTCAAACTGACGAACCACACTTTTCTTGTTCATCAGCTGGCTGCGTTCTCTTTCGCATGAGAGCTGCAGGATCCCACCGTTCGTAATTCTGTTTTTCATTCGCTCCGATAACAATTGCTTTTGCTCATCGGTGAGCGATTGAGAGCCTGATACATCAAACAGCAGGATCACTTTCGTCTCCACCTTGTTCACGTTCTGCCCCCCGCTACCGCTGCTGCGTGCAGTCTGAAAGGTACATTCGGCTACCAGTTTGTTCAAGTCAATCGGCATATCACGTTTTTATAAGAACTGACAAGCAAAGATAGCTTTTTTGCATTCACCTCCTGTAATGATGCACCATTGTTGCCGATTTTTATCGTTTTTCGTTCCGACTGTTTGCCTAAAATAGTGTACATTTGTGCTTCAAACAACAACCAAAGAAAATAAAGCGAATGAAACCTACATTATTTGTACTGGCAGCAGGGATGGGCAGCCGTTACGGTGGCCTGAAACAGATGGACGGAGTGGGTCCGTCGGGTGAGACTATCATGGATTATTCCATCTATGATGCGGTGAACGCCGGTTTCGGTAAGCTGGTCTTCGTGATCCGCAAATCATTCGAAGCTGATTTCAGGGATAAGATCGTTAAAAAGTACGAGAAAAAGATACCGGTAGAGCTGGTGTTCCAGGAACTGGATGCCCTGCCGGCAGGATTCACCCCCCATCCCGACAGGGTGAAGCCGTGGGGTACCAACCACGCGGTGATGATGGGCAAGGAGGTGATCCATGAACCCTTCGCCGTAATTAACGCCGACGATTTCTACGGGCGTGAGAGCTTTTCCATCCTGGGTGATTACCTGAAAAAATTGGCTGAGAGCGAAAACCTTTACTGCATGGTGGGCTACCGTGTGGGCAACACCCTCTCCGAAAGTGGTACCGTGGCACGCGGTGTCTGCGAGACCGATGCAGAGGGTAACCTCACCGGTGTGGTGGAACGTACCCAGGTGATGCGTGTAGAGGGTCGTGTCAGCTATAAGGATGAACACGATCAATGGGTGGCCATTGACGATCATACACCTGTATCAATGAACATGTGGGGTTTCACCCCCGACTACTTCCGCTATTCAGACGATTATTTCGTGCGGTTCCTCAATGAGAATGCAGAGAACATCAAGGCTGAATATTTCATTCCGCTGCTGGTGAATCACCTCATTGTTGAGGGCAGCGTAAGTGTGAAGGTGCTTGATACACCCTCCAGCTGGTTCGGCGTTACCTATGCCGAAGATCGGCCCTCAGTGGTGGCACGACTGAAAGAGCTGGTAGATGAGGGCCGCTATCCCTCTCCCCTCTGGTAAAACATAGGGAACACTCTTCCCGAACCAACAGATTATGTGGTTAGACATCATCATCATTTTCCTGCTGATCCTGCTCAATGGCTTCTTTGCACTCTCTGAGATCGCCATCGTGTCGGCCAGAAAAAACAAGCTGGAGTCAGAACGTAAAAAAGGAAGCAAGGGCGCACGACGTGCCCTCTCACTGCGCGCCCAACCGGATAACTTCCTGTCGTCGGTGCAGGTGGGGATTACCCTGATTGGCATCATCAATGGTGCTTACGGTGGACAAGCTTTTGCCCAATACCTGGTACCTTTCTTCCAACAGTTCGCGCCCTTGGCCCCATTTGCCGATGTCATTGCCATGGTGGTGGTGGTGGTCCTTATCACCTATCTCTCCATTGTGATCGGCGAGCTGGTGCCCAAGACCATGGCACTGAACAACCCGGAGAAGCTGGCAATCGCTGTGGCCCCGTCCATTCACCTGGTGAGCATTGTCTTCTACCCATTCGTGAAGGTGCTCTCCTTTTCCACAAATCTCATCAACAGGCTGATTGGCATCAGACCCCGAAGTGAGGTGGTTTCGGAGATGGAGCTGCGGGCAATGCTGAAGACCGCATCCCGTGAGGGTGTGATCGATGCGGAGGAGAACATCATCCACGAGCAGGTGTTTTATTTCTCCGACAAGAAGGCGATACACCTGATGACACACCGCACCGATGTGGAGTGGGTAGACATCGACAAGGGGAGGGACGAGATCATACATGATCTGCTGGAGACAAGGCACAGCAAGATACTTGCCTGTCACGGCTCCATCGATGAGTTCGTGGGGACCATCACCGTGCGCGATTTGCTTCTGCGTCTTTACAACCGCGAAGCCTTCGGGATTGAAGATCTCATCATGGAGCCAATCATCGTGCCCAGTACCCTGCGCGCACAAAAGGTGTTGGAGAACTTCAAGAACATACGCAGGTTCGTGGCGGTGGTGGTTGACGAGTATGGCAGCCTCGATGGCATCATCACCATACATGACATCTTTGAAAACCTGGTGGGTACCATCCCCGAGGAGAGTGATGAGTCGACGGCCGATCCACTCTATTTTCAGCGTGACGAACACTCGGCGCTGGTGAGCGGTGAGGCTCCCATAGAGACCCTGACCCGCATCGACGAAGAGTTCATTGTCGATTTCGACAAGATCGATTACGCCACCGTGGCCGGTTTCGTGTTCGCATGCATCAACAAGATGCCTGTCGTGGGTGACACCTTTGACTATGACAACCTGCATTTCGAAATCGTTGATCTCGACGGTAACCGTATCGACAAGGTGTTGGTCAGCAGAAAGAATAAGATACATACTGAATTTTTGAATAATTGATATAAACCAGATAAGATTGAAAAAGCAAGGTTTTTTGAATGGTGCAACCGGTAAGATCAAATGTTAATTATTGGTTATATGTTATACAACACACTTTTTGTTTAGGCCATAAATAAAAACTGTGTTAATTTTACATCACTTTTACAAAAGATCAATCTTCATCTCAATCTTATCTTTAAAACCAGGAGAATTACATGAAAGCAATGTATAGCAAATCCGGTTTGCTTGCGGAAGCATTTGAAAAAAGTGTGGATGGCAGGCAAACCGGGTTATACACTTTGACAAACAAGAGAGGCTGTGAGGTCACGGTAACCAACTACGGTGCAAAGATCGTTTCGCTGATGGTTCCCGACAAGTCGGGTCAACTGACCGACGTGGTGACGGGACATCCCTCTATCGATGATTATCTCACCTCCGAGGAGCCCTATTTTGGGGCTGTTTGCGGCAGGGTCGGAAACCGAATAGCCAAAGGACAGTTTACCCTCGAGGGTGTCAGTTACCAGCTGGCTGTCAACAACGGCCCTAACCACCTGCACGGCGGATTAAAGGGATTCAATGCCCTGGTGTGGGAAGTGAAAAGGGTGAGTGAAAGCAGCATAGAGCTCTTCTACCGCTCACCCGACGAGGAGGAGGGTTATCCGGGCAATCTTTCGGTCACCATTATCTACACACTCACCGAGGACGATGCACTGGACATCATCTACAAGGCTGAAACCGACAAGACCACCATTCTCAACCTCACCAACCATACCTACTTCAATCTCTCCGGACAGGGTGATCCCTCTATCGGAGATCATCTGCTGATGCTCAATGCCGAAACCTATCTGCCCACCGATGAGACCGCCATCCCTTATGGTGATCCGCAGCCGGTGAAAGGCACCCCGATGGATTTTACACAACCCTTCAGCATTGGTGAACGCATCAACGATGATTTTGAACAACTCCGCTTTGGCAATGGATATGACCACACCTTCGTGCTGGAGAAACCAGCGCCGGGAGAATATGCTTATGCCGGCATCTGCGAATCACCCAAAACAGGGATCAAGATGGAGATCTACACCACTGAGCCGGGTCTCCAGCTCTATACCGGCAACTGGATGACCGGTAACTTCGCCGGTAAGCAGGGCAAGCATTATCCCTGCCGATCGGCAGTATGCTTCGAGACACAACATTATCCCGACAGCATCAACAAACCGGACTATCCGACCACCATCCTTCGTCCCGGTGAGGAGTTTGAGTCACGCACAACTTATAAATTCTCTATATAACAGTTATCAACAAAGCAAGCGAATAGCTAAATTAATTTTTTTGTAATGAACACTAAAACAAATCAGTCTACAACTCGAATCGTGCCCATCATTATGATGATTGCACTGTTCGGAATGATCTCATTCGTGACCAATCTGGCCGCACCAATGGGACAGGTATTGAAAGAACAGTTCGGCGTTTCCAACTTTCAGGGGTTGCTGGGTAATGCAGCCAACTTCATTGCATATGCCGTGATGGGAATACCGGGTGGTATCCTGTTGCAGCGTGTGGGGTATAAGAAAACAGCGCTTATTGCCATTGCCGTTGGTTTCCTGGGCATCTTTGTTCAATATCTCTCAGGCCACTCTCCTCAAAGCTCCGCTTTTGGTGTTTACCTCCTGGGTGCATTCATCGCCGGTTTCTCCATGTGTCTGCTCAACATCGTGGTCAACCCGATGCTCAACACGCTCGGTGGTGGTGGCAACAAAGGGAATCAGCTCATACAGGTGGGAGGTTCTTTCAATTCGGTGATGGCTACCTTTACCCCTGCTTTTGTGGGAGTGTTGATTGGTGAAGCGGCCAAGGCCAACATCAAAGATGTATTTCCCGTAATGTACATTGCAATGGGTGTCTTCGCAGTGGTCTTTTTTGTGCTGCTTGCGGTGAACATTCCCGAACCCTACGTAACCAAAAACAAGGAGTCTCTCAAACAGCTGATGACCGGAGCCCTCAAGTTCAGACATTTTGTGCTGGGTGCTGTTGCCATCTTCGTATACGTTGGTGTGGAAGTGGGAACACCCGGTGTGATGATCTACTGGTTGTCCGATCATCCCGAAGTGGGTAAAACCATTGCCGGTGTTGTAGCAGGAACCTACTGGCTGTTGATGCTTGCAGGCCGTCTCATCGGTGCCTCCATTGGCAGTAAGGTTTCCAGCAAAGCCATGCTTACCGTCACCTCTTTTGTTGGGATGGTATTGATTCTGCTGGCCATCTTCTCTTCTACCTCTACCATGGTCTCCCTGCCGGTGCTGGAACGCAATGCCGGTTCTCTCTCGTTCGGATTTGCTGAGGTTCCCATCAATGCCATGTACATCGTATTGGTTGGCCTCTGTACTTCAATCATGTGGGGTGGCATCTTTAACCTCGCCGTGGAAGGTCTGGGCAAATACACAGCTGCTGCTTCCGGAATCTTTATGGTGCTTGTCTCCGGTGGGGGAATCGTTCCCGCCATTCAGGGAGGCATGGCCGACGCTGCCGGTTACCTCCCCAGCTACTGGGTAATACTGATCTGTCTTGCTTATCTCTTCTTTTATGCCGTCGTTGGCTCGAAGAATGTCAATCGTAACATCTCTGTGGCAGACGAAGATGAGCTTCCAGTAGAAACAGCATCGCAGAGCATGCCTGCAGAAAACTAAAAAGAGTATTCAACATTTCTATCAACATTATGACCAAAAACGAAATCATCAATATCTTTCAGGAAAAATTCGGTCAGGATAGCCCCGAAGTATACACCTCACCGGGACGCATCAACCTGATCGGTGAACATACCGACTACAATGGGAGCTTTGTCTTTCCCGGTGCCATCGACAAAGGCATGATTGCCGCCATCCGTTTCAATGATGGCGACAAGGTGAGAGCCTACGCCGTCGACCTCGATGAGTACGCCGAGTTCGGACTCAACGAGGAGGATCTCCCCAACCAGGGATGGGCTAAATTTCTCTTTGGCGTTTGCCGTGAGATCATCAAGCGGGGTGGCAGCGTGAAAACGTTCGACACCGCTTTCTCGGGCGATGTGCCCCTGGGTGCCGGAATGTCCTCATCGGCCGCACTGGAAAGCACCTATGCCTTTGCACTGAACGACCTGTTGCAACTGGGCATCGACAAGTTTGAGCTGGCCCGCATCGGTCAAAGCACCGAACACAATTACGTGGGTGTGAAGTGCGGCATCATGGATCAGTTCGCTTCCATCTTTGGCAAGAAGGGCCATCTCATCCGTCTCGATACCAAGTCGATGGAGCATGCCTACTACCCGTTTGACCCTAAAGGATACAAGCTGGTGCTGCTCGACACGGTGGTGAAACATGAACTGGCCTCCTCGGCCTACAACAAACGACGTGAGTCGTGCGAGTACGTAGCCCGTACCATCGCTAAGCGTCACCCCGAAGTCGAATTCCTCCGTGATGCATCGATGGAGATGCTCAAAGAGGTGCAGGATGAGATCTCTGCGGAAGACTTCATGCGTGCCGAATATGTGATCGAAGAGACACAACGGGTGAGAGATGTGAGCGATGCACTGCAACGGGGCGACTATGAAACCGTAGGTCAGAAGATGTACGAGACACATCACGGCATGAGCAAGCTCTACGAGGTGAGTTGCGAAGAACTCGATTTCCTCAACGATGTAGCCCGTGCACATGGTGTCACAGGCTCTCGTGTGATGGGTGGAGGCTTTGGCGGCTGCACCATCAACCTGGTGAAAGATACACTCTACGACTCCTTCATCAGCGATGCCAAGGCACAGTTCAAGGCCAAATATGGACATGAGCCAAAGGTATACGACGTGGTGATCAGCGACGGTGCCCGTAAGCTCTGAGAACAGACAACATAATTCAGGGTTGGGAGTTGAGATTCATCGCAAAGAGGGTCTCCTCCCAACTTTTCTCTTTTTTTTTATTTTTCACCTTACTGTGAGATGATACCAGCATACTACTCCAACAAAAGTCGTTTCCTGATTGCCGTCGATTGCATCATCCTCGGTTTCCGCAACAAAGAGCTGCATCTGTTGTTGACCCGTCGTCCTGTGGAGCCGATGAAGAACGAATGGTCGCTGATGGGAGGTTTTATGGATGAACAGGAAACCCTGAATGAAACCGCCGAGAATATCCTGTTCAATTTCACCCGGCAGAAAAATATATACATGGAGCAGGTAGGAGCTTACGGTGATCTCCACAGGGATACCGGCGACAGGGTCGTCTCTGTTGCCTTCTTCGGGCTGGTGAAGATGGAACAGTTCGATACCTCACTTGCCAGGGAGTATGATGCCAGGTGGACCAATATCAATGAGCTGCCGCAGCTGGTGTTCGACCACAACAAGATGGTGGACGATGCCCTGCGACTCCTTCGTTACAAAGTCTCCACAGAGCCGGTGATCTTCAACTTCTTCAAGGAGAAGTTCACACTGCCGGTGTTGCAGGAGCTCTATGAGGCAATCTTCCAGATGCCGCTCGACAAACGCAACTTTCGGAAGAAGCTCACCACGATGGATCTGTTGGACAAGCTGGAGGACAAAGACAAGGAGAGTTCCAAACGGGGAGCCTACTACTACACCTTCAACCCCGACAAATATGCGCTGTTCCTTGAAAAAGGTAAACGATTCTCTCTCTGACAGAGGAGATCCTTAATTCTTCAGGTAGTAATTCACCGTGGTCACCACCCGTACATTCTTGATGTATGGGGTGTTGGCATCACGGTCGGTGATGGTGAACTGACCCTGCGATGCATCGCGTATCTTGCCCAGCTTGCTGCCCGAGTCCACTGCAAACTTCTCGGCAGCTTCTCGTGCATTCTTTGTGGCCGTCTCTATCATATTGGGCTTGATCGCATTTAATCCGGTAAACTCGTAGAGGATGCTGTAACGATAATCACCGCCGGTGATGGCTACCCCCTGCTTCAGCAGCTCCGTCTGTTCGGCTATCAGCTTTCGCACCTTCTCCACATCACCAGAGCTGACGGTGATCACCGAGGTGGCGTTGTAACGGTACTGCGGTGCCTGCGCCGCATAACGCTCCGCTTCCATGTCAATGATTTCCGGTGGTGAGATGCTGATCTCCTCATCAGTGATACCGTTGGTTTTCAGGAAGGAGACAATGGTGTTGTTCTTCGTTTGAATGTTGTTGTAGAGTGAGAGCAGCTCGTTTCCGATATCCTTGTACATCAGGGGCCATACCACCTTGTCGGCCGCCACCTCCATCTCTGCCAGCCCCTTCACGCTCACCACGCGGTCTCTCTCCTTGAAACTGTCAATTCCCGAGCGAATCATGTAACCCAGCAGGGTGATACCCACGGCTATGATCGCTGCTTCAATGATCCTGTTTTTCATACGTGCAATTTTTTATTGAATCCCTTTGCATGCAAAGATAATCATCTTTGCGGAAAAGTGGCGTTTTCAGAAAAATATGCTATATTTGGCTTCCAAAAATCAAAACAGATACAATTACAGGTTATGGCACGACTCAAAAAGAGCACGGCACAGCTGCTGGCAACCCTTGCCGCGATACTCGTAGCCGCCGCATTTCTGCTTTTCGGATACCTGATGGGGTGGGAGTACCTGCTCGGATTCTTCCCCATCATCACCATCGTGGTGATCATCGTGGGGGTGGTGTTGTGGATCCTCGGTTTCAGCAAGGAGCAGAGGGAGCACCCGGAGGAGTGAACAGGAACAAGGCAATAGGAGCAATCGTTGTCATTTTGTTAAAAATAACGGGTGATTGCTGATTGTTTGTTTCTCTTTTCGCTTTTTTTTGCTACCTTTGTATTCCGATATCAATAAGGTTCAATTCAACATAACATTTTAGGCACTATGCACAGATACAAGCCGGTGCGATTGATCCTTGAAAACGGGATGGTTTTTCATGGACAATCGTTTGGAGCTGAAAAGGCCACATCGGGAGAGGTTGTTTTCAACACCGCAATGGTCGGTTACCCCGAGAGCCTCACAGACCCCTCCTACGAAGGACAGATTTTAACACTCACATACCCCATCATCGGAAATTACGGAGTTGCCGCCAAAAGCGCAACAGACGGAATTTCCGATTTTTTTGAATCCCACCGCATCCATGTCAGTGGGCTCATCGTGCAGGATTACTGCGAGGAGCACTCACACTGGAACAGCGTGGAGAGCCTGGGCCAGTGGCTCCGCGCGGAGGGCATCCCCGGCATCAGCGGCATCGATACCCGCATGCTCACCAAGGTGCTGCGCGAAAAGGGCTCCATGCTGGGTAAGATCGTTTACGACAGTGACGATGAGGTGGCGTTCTACGATCCCGAGCAGGAGAACCTGGTGGCGAAGGTGAGCTGCAGCGAGGTGATTGAATATGGAAAGGGAGAGAAGACAGTGGTGCTGGTCGACTGCGGCGTGAAGCTCAACATCATCCGTGAGCTGCTCAAACAGCAGGTACGGCTGGTACGCGTGCCGTGGGACTACGACTTCAGCACCCTCCACTACGACGGACTCTTCATCTCCAACGGGCCGGGCAACCCCGACCACTGCGGCCCCACGGTGGCACACATACGTGAGGCGATGCAGCAGGAGAAACCCATCTTCGGCATCTGCATGGGCAACCAGCTGCTGGCAAAGGCGGCCGGCGCCGACACCTACAAGCTGAAGTATGGACACCGCAGCCACAACCAACCGGTACGCAAGGTGGGCAGCAACCAATGCTTCATCACCTCGCAGAACCATGGCTACGCCGTGGATGAGTCGCTGCTGAACAACGAATGGGAACCCTATTTCGTGAACATGAACGACGGCACCAACGAGGGAATACGCCACAAGAGCAAACCCTTTTTCTCGGTGCAGTTCCATCCCGAGGCGACCGGTGGACCCACCGACACCCGCTTCTTCTTCCAGGATTTTGTACAAATGCTTTAAAAGTGAGGAATAAGATGAACAACAGCATACAACCCCACGACAAAACAATCACAACCCCATACGAGACGGCACCGGCCGGGCCCTTGCAGGTCAAGAAAGCGCTGATCCTCGGCTCCGGGGCCCTCAAGATCGGTGAGGCGGGCGAATTCGATTACTCCGGATCGCAGGCCTTGAAAGCACTGCGCGAGGAGGGGGTGGAGACCATCCTCATCAACCCCAACATCGCCACGGTGCAGACCTCCGAAGGCTCCGCCGACAAGATTTACTTCCTGCCGGTGACACCCCTCTTCGTGGAGAAGGTGATCGCCCGCGAGAAACCCGACGGCATCCTGCTTGCCTTTGGCGGCCAGACAGCCCTCAACTGCGGCGTGGAGCTCTACAAGTCGGGTGTCTTCGAGAAATACAACGTCGCAGTGCTGGGCACACCGGTGCAGGCCATCATGGACACCGAAGACCGCGACCTCTTCGTGAAGAAGCTCGACCAGATAGGGGTGAAGAGCATCAAGAGCTTCGCCGCCGCCACCATGGAGGAGGCGCTGACGGCTGCGCGCACGCTCAACTACCCCGTCATCGTACGTGCCGCCTATGCCCTCGGGGGACTGGGCTCCGGCTTCTGCAACAACGAGGAGGAGCTGCATGCCCTCGCCACCAAGGCATTTAACTACTCCGACCAGCTGCTCATCGAGAAGTCGCTCAAAGGATGGAAGGAGATCGAGTATGAGGTGGTGCGCGACCGTTACGACAACTGCATCACCGTCTGCAACATGGAGAACTTCGACCCGCTGGGCATCCATACCGGTGAGAGCATCGTGGTGGCCCCCTCGCAGACCCTCACCAACAGCGAGTACCACAAGCTGCGCGAGCTCGCCATCCGCATCATCCGCCATATCGGCATCGTGGGTGAGTGCAACGTGCAGTACGCCTTCGACCCCGAGTCGGAAGACTACCGTGTCATTGAGGTGAACGCCCGCCTGAGCCGCTCCTCGGCCCTCGCCTCCAAGGCTACAGGCTACCCGCTGGCATTCGTGGCTGCCAAGCTGGGACTCGGCTACGGGCTGTTCGACCTGAAAAACTCGGTCACCCGCTCCACCAGCGCCTTCTTCGAGCCCGCACTCGATTACATCGTGGTGAAGATCCCCCGCTGGGACCTGGGCAAGTTCAGCGGCGTCTCCAAGGAGATCGGCTCCTCCATGAAGTCGGTGGGCGAGATCATGGCCATCGGGCGCACCTTCGAGGAGGCCATCCAGAAAGGGCTCCGCATGATCGGTCTGGGCATGCACGGCTTCGTGGAGAACAAGGAGCTGAAGATCGATGACATCGACAAGGCTCTGCACGAGCCTACCGATCAGCGCATCTTCGTCATCAGCAAAGCATTCCGCAAGGGATACACAGTAGATGAGATCCATGCGCTGACAAAGATCGACAAGTGGTTCCTGCGCAAGCTCCATCATATCGTTGAGACGGCCGAAAAGCTCGAAGCATACCGGCCCGAAGCGATCGACTTCGGGGCGGCACACAACAACGGCTTCGACGAGTTGCTGCAACTTGCCAAGCAACAAGGCTTCTCCGACTACCAGGTGGCACGCGCCCTCTGGAAGGAGCAGATCAGCGACGAGGCACCCCTCACCATCCGCAGCTACCGCAAAAAGCGCGGGCTGCTCCCCGTGGTCAAGCAGATCGACACCCTCGCGGCTGAGTACCCCGCACAAACCAACTACCTCTACCTCACCTACAACGGCACCGAGAACGATGTCCACTACCTGGGTGACCACCGCTCGGTGATCGTCCTGGGCTCCGGGGCCTACCGCATCGGCTCCTCGGTGGAGTTCGACTGGTGCTCGGTGAACGCCCTCAACACCGTGCGCAGCGAGGGCTACCGCTCGGTGATGATCAACTACAACCCCGAGACCGTCTCCACCGACTATGACATGTGCGACCGGCTCTACTTCGACGAGCTCTCCTATGAGCGGGTGATGGACATCATCGAGCTGGAGAACCCCCATGGCGTCATCGTCTCCGTAGGGGGGCAGATACCCAACAACCTGGCGGTGAAGCTCGACAACGCCGGCGTGCGGCTGCTGGGCACCTCCGCCAAGAGCATCGACAACGCCGAAGACCGCCACAAGTTCTCCTCCATGCTCGACCGGCTACAGATCGACCAGCCCCGCTGGCAGGAGCTCACCACCCTCAACGAGATCCACCGCTTCGTGGATGAGGTGGGCTTCCCCCTGCTGGTACGCCCCTCCTACGTCCTCTCCGGGGCAGCCATGAACGTCTGCTCCAACAAGGATGAGTTGGAACGGTTCCTGACGCTCGCCACCGAGGTATCGGCCCGTTACCCCGTGGTGGTCTCCGAATTCGTGGAGGAGGCCAAGGAGATCGAGATGGATGCCGTGGCGCAAAACGGAGAGCTGGTGGTCTACGCCATCTCCGAGCACGTGGAGTTCGCCGGTGTCCACTCGGGCGATGCCACCATCCTCTTCCCGGCACAGAAGATCTATGTGCAGACCATCCGGCGCATCAAGCAGATCACACGTGAGATTGCGAGGGCACTCAACATCTCGGGACCCTTCAACATCCAGTTCCTGGCAAAGGAGAACGACATCAAGGTGATCGAGTGCAACCTGAGAGCGTCAAGATCGTTCCCGTTCGTATCGAAGATATTGAAAATAAACTTTATAGAGCTTGCTACGAAAGTGATGCTCGAGATCCCCGTAGAGCAACCCGAGAAGTCCGCCTTCGACCTCGACTACGTGGGAATCAAAGCCTCACAGTTCTCCTTCACCCGCCTGCAAAAGGCAGACCCCGTGCTGGGAGTCGATATGGCCTCAACCGGAGAGGTGGGGGCTATCGGCACCCATTTCGACGATGCACTGCTCACCGCCATGTTGGCTGTCGGCTACCGCATCCCCCGGAAGAACATCGTGGTCTCCTCCGGCGGTACCCGCTCGAAGGTGGACCTGCTCGACGCCTGCCGCCTTCTGCAGCAAAAGGGATACAACCTCTTCGCCACGGGCGGCACGCAGCGTTTCCTCGCGGAGAATGGCGTGGAGAGCACCTTTGTAGCCTGGCCCGACGATGAGGAAGCAGCGCTGAAGGTGAACGACATGATCGCGGAGAAGCGGTTCGACCTGGTGATCAACATCCCGAAGAACCTTACCGAGCGGGAGCTGACAAACGGCTACCGCATCCGGCGGGGCGCCATCGACTACAACATCCCGCTCATCACCAACGCGCGTCTGGCCAGCGCCTTCATCAAGGCCTTCTGCCGCATCACGTTAGAGGAGATCGGCATCAGGCACTGGGGGGAGTATTGATCAGTTGTCAGCAATCAGTTGTCAGTGATCAGCTGAACAAGGGAAAAAAGATAGAAAAATTATAAAGCAAAGAAATAGATTAAGAATGGACCAATCAATCAAGAAAGTAGTATTACTGGGCTCGGGAGCCCTGAAGATCGGACAGGCGGGTGAGTTTGACTACTCCGGTTCGCAGGCGTTGAAGGCAATGCGCGAGGAGGGGATCGAAACCATCCTGATCAACCCCAACATCGCCACCATACAAACCTCCGAAGGGGTGGCCGACAAGGTCTACTTCCTGCCCATCACCCCCTATTTCGTAGAGAAGGTGATCGCGAAGGAAAAGCCCGACGGCATCCTGCTCGCCTTTGGCGGCCAGACCGCCCTCAACTGCGGTACCGAGCTCTACCAGAGCGGCGTGCTGGAGAAGCATGGGGTGAGGGTGCTGGGCACCACCGTCGAGGCAATCATGATCACCGAAGACCGCGACCTGTTCGTGAAGAAGCTCAACGAGATTGAGGTCAAGACACCCCTGTCGCACGCCGTGGAGAGCCTCGCAGATGCGCTCCGAGCGGCGCATGAGATCGGGTTCCCCATCATGGTCCGCTCCGCCTATGCCCTTGGCGGCCAGGGATCGGGCATCTGCAACAACGAGGAGGAGTTCGTCGAGCTCTGCAAGAGCGCCCTCTCCTTCTCCAACCAGATCCTGGTGGAGGAGAGCCTGAAAGGGTGGAAGGAGATCGAGTTTGAGGTGATCCGCGACAAGAACGACCACTGCTTCACGGTGGTGCCGATGGAGAACTTCGACCCGCTGGGCATCCACACCGGCGAGAGCATCGTGGTGGCACCCATCATCACGCTGGACAAGGAGCAGATCGCGCTACTCGAGGATATCGCCCGCCGCACCGTACGCCACATCGGCATCGTGGGTGAGTGCAACATCCAGTACGCCTTCAACGCGGAGACCAACGACTACCGTATCATCGAAATCAACGCCCGCCTGAGCCGCTCCTCGGCGCTCGCCTCCAAGGCATCGGGCTACCCGCTCGCCTTCGTCGCCACCAAGCTGGCACTGGGTTACTCCCTCGACCAGATCGGCGAGATGGGCACACCCAACTCGGCCTACGTGGCACCCTCGGTCGACTACATGATCGTGAAGATCCCGAGGTGGGACCTCAACAAGTTCTACGGCGTGAGCCACGAGATTGGCTCCTCCATGAAGTCGGTGGGTGAGATCATGTCCATTGGCCAGTCGTTCGAGGAGATCATCCAGAAAGGGCTCCGGATGATAGGGCAGGGGATGCACGGCTTCGTGGGCAACCGTGAGATGACCTTCGACAATGTGGAAGAGTCGCTCTCCAAGCCTACCGACCTGCGCATCTTCGCCATCGCCGATGCCCTCGAAAAAGGATATACCGTGGCTCAGATCGAAGAGCTGACCAAGATCGACCGCTGGTTCCTGGAGAAGCTGGAGAACATACACAACTACTCGAAGGTGCTCTCCACCTACCAGAAGATTGAAGAGCTGCCCGCAGAGGTGCTGCATGAGGCCAAGCGGCTCGGCTTCTCCGACTTCCAGATCGCACGCTTCGTGGAAGATCCGGAAGGCAGCCTCGAAGAAGATCTGATACGCGTGCGCAACAGACGCAAGCAGCTGTCGGTGCTGCCTGTGGTGCGCCGCATCAACACCGTGGCCTCCGACCACCCCGACAAGACCAACTACCTCTACTTCACCTACGGCTCCGACAAGGCCTACACCCCCCACCGCGAGGAGGGAGAGACCGTGATCGTGCTGGGCTCCGGTGCCTACCGCATCGGCTCCTCTGTGGAGTTCGACTGGTGCTCGGTGAATGCCGTGCAGACCGCACGTGAGCTCGGCTACCAGTCGGTGATGATCAACTACAACCCGGAGACGGTCTCCACCGACTACGACATGTGCGACCGCCTCTACTTCGATGAGCTTACCTTCGAACGTGTGCTCGACGTGATCGACATCGAAACACCCAAGGGCGTCATCGTCTCCGTGGGGGGACAGATCCCCAACAACCTGGCCATGAAGCTGCACCGGCAGGAGGTACCCATCCTGGGCACCTCGCCCCTCTCCATCGACCGGGCCGAGAACCGTCACAAGTTCTCCGCCATGCTCGATGAGCTGGGCATCGACCAGCCCCGCTGGAAGGAGCTCACCAGCTTCGACGAGATCGACAGCTTCGTCGAGGAGGTAGGCTTCCCGGTGCTCATCCGCCCCTCCTATGTGCTCTCGGGAGCTGCCATGAACGTCTGCTACGACAGCGAACAGATGCACACCTTCCTGCAGCTGGCCGCCAACGTCTCGAAAGAGTTCCCCGTGGTGGTCTCCTCCTTCATGCAAAACGCCAAGGAGATCGAGTTCGATGCCGTGGCCCGCAACGGGGAAGTGGTGGAGTATGCCATCTCCGAGCATGTGGAGTTTGCCGGTGTCCACTCGGGCGATGCCACGCTGGTCTTCCCCGCGCAGAAGCTCTACTTCGAGACGATGCGCCGCGTGAAGAAGATCTCCAAGCAGATCGCAAGGGCACTCAACATCTCCGGACCGTTCAACATCCAGTATCTTGCCAAGAACAACGAGATCAAGGTGATCGAGTGCAACCTGCGTGCATCGCGCTCGTTCCCCTTTGTCTCGAAGGTGCTGAAACAGAATTTCATTGATACTGCCACCCGCATCATGCTCGATGCCCCCTTCCGCAAACCCGACAGCTCGGTGTTCGACCTAGACTACATCGGCGTGAAGGCGTCGCAGTTCTCCTTCTCCCGCCTCCAGAACACCGACCCGGTGCTGGGTGTGGACATGTCCTCCACCGGCGAGGTAGGATGCATCGGCGAGGATTTCCACGATGCCATCCTCAAGTCGATGCTCTCTGTGGGCTATCGCTTCCCGCAAAAAGAGAAGGGTATCCTCATCTCCTCCGGCGAGGTGAAGTCGAAGGTGGACCTGCTGGAGGCCTGCAAGCTGCTGGGCGAACAGGGTTACAAGCTCTACGCCAGCCACGGCACGCAGAAGTTCCTCGAGGAGAACGGCATCCCCGCCACCGATGTCAACTGGCCCGATGAAGATGGTGAAAACAACATCCGCCAGATGATTGCCGACAAACGGTTCGACCTGATCATCAACATCCCGAAGGATGTGACGCGACGGGAGCTGACAAACGGATACATCATCCGTCGCGGTGCGGTGGACTACAACATCCCGCTGATCACCAACTCGCGACTGGCCAGTGCCTTCATCACCGCCATCTGCAAGATGGGTGAGGAGGATATCGAGATCAGAAGCTGGAACGAGTATTGAGACCAGCATAAAAATAAGAAGTCCGGGCGTAAGACCCGGACTTCTTCATTATAAGGGGTATAAGTTCTTTTTATGGAGTGTCAGTTCGTTTAAGGGGGTTGTACGATCAACTCTTCTGCTGGTACTTGAACCGCTTGATGCTCCGCTTGGGTGTTTTCTCAAACTCCTCGTCCCGCAGGCGGAAGGAAGCGATCTTGCTGTAATTGGGCAGCTTGCCGTTGATCTCGCCGATCAGCTTCCCGAAAAGATGCTCCATCTGCTTGCTGTCGATGCCATGCTCCTTCATCACATCCATGTCGGGCACGATCAGTGCCACAATCTTCCTGTTCTCCTCGATGGCCAGCGATTCGCTCACGTAGGGCAGGGCGTTGATCTTCTCCTCAATCTCCTCGGGGTAGATGTTCTGTCCCGAGGGTCCCAGGATCATGTTCTTGTCCCTGCCGCGGATGTAGACATAGCCCTCGCTGTCCAGCACCCCCAGGTCGCCGGTCTTCAGCCAGCCATCGTCGGTGAAGGTATGCTTCGTGGCCTCCTCGTTCTTGTAGTATCCCTGCATCACGTTGGCACCTCTCACCTGAATCTCACCCACTGTATGCTGCGGATCTTCTGAGTCGATGCGCACCTCCATCCGGTCCACCACCTTGCCGCAGGAGTGCTCCTTGAACGCGGTCCAGTAGGAGTAGGAGATCAGGGGCCCACATTCGGTCATGCCGTAACCCACCGTGTAGGGGAAGCGTACCTTGCGGAGGAACTTCTCCACGTCGGGGTTGATGGCGGCACCGCCAATCACCACCTCGTTGAGGCTGCCGCCGAACGCCTCAATCATCGACTTCCGCACCTTGGCGTATACCAGCTGATTGAGCAGCGGTACCTGCGACATCACCTTCGCGGCACCCTTCTGCAGCTTGGGCAGCACGCTCTTGTTCACGATCTTCTCGATGATGAGCGGCACCGCCAGCACCAGCTTGGGCTTCACCCTTGCAAACGCGTCGAGCAGTACCCTGGGTGAAGGGGTCTTGCCCAGGAAGTGGATGTGGCAACCCATGGAGATGGAGTTGAGGATCTCGAAGGCCAGCCCGTAGGTATGTGCCATGGGCAGCATGCAAACAATGTTGTCGCCGGCGTGGATGAACTCCAGGCAGTCGTTGGCGAACTTGGTGTTCGACCAGAGGCTGCGGTAGGGAATCATCACCCCCTTGGGGCTGCTGGTGGTACCCGAGGTGTAGTTGATCACCGCCAGCTCCTCAGGCTTGTCTGTACGGAAGGAGATGTCGTTCACGAAGAAGCCCCTGGCATACTTGTCCTCGAAAAACTTCTCCGCATTTGCCGCGAAGGATTGCAGCTTCTCGGAGGTGGTGGTCAGCAGTGCAAAGTTGTCGAGCGAGAAGACCGTCTCCACCTTGGGCAGCTTTTCGCTTTCCAGCTCCTTCCAGATACTCTCATCCGAAAAGAAGATCTTCGAATCGGAATGATCCACGATGAACTGCACGCTCTCCTTGTCGAACTCATGGAGGATGCTCACGGCAACGGCCCCGTAGGAGAGGGTGGCGAAGAAGGCGATGGCCCAGTTGGCAGAGTTCTTCCCGCAGAGGGAGATCTTGTCACCCCGCTCCACGCCGGCCTCCCTGAAAAAGTCGTGCAGCCGGTCTATCTCCTGTGCAAAATCTTTGTAGAGATAGGTTTTTCCCTGGAAATCGGTCATCGCAGGCATCTCCCAGTGGGTGCGAACGCTCTGCTCAATAAGGTTTAAAAAGCTGTTTTGGTTCATAGTTCATTCCTTTAAATTAGTCGGCCTTACATACGTCGAGAATGAGACTGCCCCCGCGGGGGAGCACCATCATTCTCTACTGTTTCTCACAAAAATAGGAGAAATATCTGTGAAAGATAGGTTTTTTTTTGGTAAATTTACCGCGTGGATGCAACATTCCACCCATTTTGCACAATTTACCCTTAAAATATTCACAAAATATCTGCAAAAATTATGTCATCAAAAATCTCAAGAAGAAAGTTTCTGGAAGCAGGTGCCTTTGCCGCTGCCGGATTGACCATTGTACCCTCCAGCGTGCTGGGGAAGAACCTGGGACACACCGCTCCAAGCGATAAGCTGAACATTGTCGGCGTGGGCGTGGGCGGTATGGGCTTCAGCAACCTGAAGAACCTGGAGAGCCAGAACATCATCGGTTTGTGCGACGTAGACTGGAAATACAGCAAACGGGTGTTCGACTACTTCCCCAATGCAAAGAAATATTACGACTACCGTAAGATGTACGAAGAGCTGGGCAAGTCGATCGATGCGGTTGTCGTGGCCACCGCCGACCACACCCATGCCATCGTTGCCGCCGATGCCATGACCATGGGGAAACATGTGTTCGTGCAGAAGCCGTTGACCCACAGCGTCTATGAATCGCGACTGCTCACCAATCTGGCCAAAAAGCACAAGATAGCCACCAGCATGGGCAACCAGGGCTCCTCCGGTGCCGGTGTGCGTCAGGTGATCGACTGGATTGCCGATGGGCAGATAGGAGAAGTGAGAAAAGTAGAGACCTTCACCGACCGTCCCATCTGGCCGCAGGGACTCATGACCCCCAAGGAAGCACATAAGGTGCCCCGCACCCTCGACTGGGATCTCTTCATCGGGCCGGCCAACAAGCGTCCCTTCAACGAGATCTATCACCCCTGGAACTGGCGTGGCTGGTGGGACTTCGGTACCGGCGCCCTGGGCGACATGGCCTGCCACATCCTCCACCCCGTGTTCAAGGGTCTCAACCTGGGCTACCCCACCAAGGTGCAGGGTTCCTCCACCATGCTGCTGACCGACTGTGCCCCCAACGCGCAGATGGTGAAATATCTCTTCCCCCGGCGCGACAACCTGCCCAAGGTGGCGATGCCCGAGGTGGAAGTCTTCTGGTACGACGGCGGGCTGCAGCCCATGCGCCCCGAAGGAGTCCCTGCCGGGAAGAACCTCAACGATGCCGGTGGCGGCGTCATCTTCCACGGCTCGAAAGACACCCTCATCTGCGGATGCTACGGCAAGGACCCGTGGCTGGTCTCCGGTCGCACACCCAACTCCCCCAAGACGCAGCGTGAGGTGACCCTCTCGCACGAGATGGACTGGGTACGTGCCTGCAAGGAGAGTCCCGAGAACCGTGTGGAGACAGCCTCTCCCTTCTCGGAAGCAGGACCCTTCAACGAGATGGTGGTGATGGGCGTGCTGGCCGTGCGGCTGCAGTCGCTCAACCAGGAGCTGGCGTGGGACGGCAACAACATGCAGTTCACCAACATCCCGCAAGATGCCACCCTACAGACCATCGTGGAAGATGGCTTCAAGATCACCGACGGTCACCCCACCTTCAACAAGACCATGACCGACCCGGTGAATGCGGTAGCCTATGCCAACGAGATGATCAAGCATACTTACAAGAATGGCTGGCAGCTGCCGGCGATGCCCAAATAATCATTTTCGTTTCAAGTTTAGTCATATAAAAAAGAGCGTTTTTATGAAAAAAGTATTTTATCTATTTGGTTTATTCATTTTATCAGGAATGATTTTTATGTCATGTACCAACGCAAACAAAAAGACAAGTGAGTCGGAGGCAGCCACCGAAGTTGCAGCTGCCGACGAAGGATGGATCTCCCTGTTCAACGGGGAAGATTTCACCGGCTGGAGAGGTTACAACCGCACCGACATGCCGGCAGCCTGGACCATCGAAGAGGGCGCCATCAAGATCAACGGATCGGGCATGGGTGAAGCCGGTGCAGCCGATGGTGGCGACATCGTTTACGATCAGAAGTTCAAGAATTTCGAGCTCACCTTCGAGTGGAAGGTCTCGGAAGGAGGCAACAGCGGCCTGTTCTATCTGGCACAAGAGGTAGAAGGCAAGCCCATCTACGAATCCTCCCCCGAGTACCAGGTACTCGACAACGAGCGTCACCCCGATGCCCGCCTGGGCAAGGATGGCAACCGTCAGTCCGCCTCCCTCTATGACCTTGTTCCTGCCGTTCCCCAGAACGCAAAACCTGCCGGCGAATGGAACACCGGCGGCGTGCTGGTCTACAAGGGCACGGTGGTACACTCGCAGAACGGCGAGAACGTGGTGGAATATCACCTCTGGACCGACGACTGGAATGAGATGGTAGCCAACAGCAAGTTCAAGGATTGGCCCAACTTCCTCAACGCCGGTGGTGAAAACCAGGAAGGCTTCATCGGCCTGCAGGACCATGGCGATGATGTATGGTTCCGTAACATCAAACTAAAAGTACTCGATTAATCAAACACACACACAACAATCATTTAGCCTCCGGGCCGGGTGATTCGTTTCTAAAAGTCAACAGAATGAAGAAAATCAAATTCTTAACCCTCGCACTGATGAGTGGATTGTTCCTGTTCTCCTCCTGCACGCAAGGAGCGAAAAAAGAGGAAGCAGCAGCGCCGAAGAAGGATATCTACCTGCAGCTTTACTCCCTGCGCGACGACATCAAGGCCGATTATGCAGGCACCATCGCCAAGGCCGCCGAAATGGGCTACATCGGCGTGGAAGCAGCGGGATACAACGACGGTTTGTTTTACGACCTGACCCCGGCTGAATTCAAGCAATCGATCGAGGATGCCGGCATGGAGGTGCTCTCCTCACACGCGGGCAGACCGCTGGCCGACCCCGCTTCCGACACCAACTGGGAAGAGACCTGGGCATGGTGGGACACCGCCATACAGGCACACAAGGATGCCGGGATGAAATACCTGGTGGTGGCCTGGATCCCGACCCCCAAGACACTGGTCGACCTGCAGGCATACTGCGACTACTTCAACCAGGTGGGTGAGAAGTGCAACGCTGCCGGCCTCCGTTTTGGCTACCACAACCACAACTTCGAGTTCACCGAAGTGGAGGGAGAGCTGATGTACGATTACATGCTCAACAACACCGATCCCGAGAAGGTCTTCTTCCAGATGGACGTCTACTGGGTAGGCGAGGGCGGCAAGAACCCTGTCGACTACTTTACCAACTACCCCGGTCGTTTCGAGGTGCTCCACATCAAGGATGAGCTGGAGCTGGGCAAGAGCGGCAAGGTAGATTTTGAAGGCATCTTCAACAACGTAGAGCAGTCCGGAGCCAAGTACATGGTAGTAGAGGTAGAGCGTTACACCGGCACCCCGCTTGAAGGTGTTCAGGAGAGCTACGACTATCTCAACAACGCAGCATTCGTAAAAGAGAGCTACACCAATTGAGCCGTCACTGGCCACACAGGAAGCCCGGAACCGAAAGGTCCGGGTTTTTTGTTGAAAACTAAACCCGAAAAAGAGCCCTCCGGAGCGGAAAAATGGTTATTTTTGCCGTTTATGCGGGAGCCATCTGCTCCCGGAGAATCAGAAAAAGAGACAAGCATGCAATTAACAGCGAAACTGCTAGAGATACTCCCGTTGCAGACGGGAAAAGGCCGTAACGGAGAGTGGAAGAAACAGGATATCATCGTGGAGACACCGGGACAATATCCCAAGAAGGTCTGTGTCTCCATCTGGGGCGACAAGCTCGACGGGGTCACCCTCACCCCCGAACAAAACTACGACATCTCGTTCGACATCGAAAGCCGCGAGTTCAACGGAAAATGGTACACCGATGTGAAAGCCTGGAAGATCACCCCCGAAAGCGGCGCGAAGGAAGATGTTCCGCCTGAATTCAACGGCCCTTCGTCCGCCGAGCCCTTCCCACCCGCGGGCGGTTACTACGATGAGCCTCCCTTCTAAAGCCATCAGATGCTGAAGAAGACGCCCCATACCCTGGTGATCATCTTTTCGCTGATCATCTTCTGCGCCCTGCTCACCTGGATTGTACCCGCGGGAGCATTCCACTACGAGACCGTGGAGGTGGAGGGGATCAGCAGGGAGGTGGTGGTCGACAACTCCTACCACCGCGTGGAGCGGTCACCCCAGAGCTGGCAGATCTTCTCCTCCTTTCTTGCCGGCTTCGAACGGCAGGCCGCCATCATCGCCTTCGTGCTCATCATCGGCGGCGCCTTTCAGATCCTCAACAGCAGCCGTGCCGTGGACAGCGGCATCTACTCCTTCCTGCAGGTGACCGCCCGGCTCGACAAGCATCCGTTGCTCGGCAGGGTGGGGGTCCACAACCTGGTGATCATCCTGGTGATGCTCCTCTTCAGCGCCTTCGGCTCCATCTTCGGGATGAGCGAGGAGACGCTCGCCTTCGTGATCATCATCGTGCCGCTGGCCATCTCCATGGGGTACGACTCGCTCACCGGCCTGATGATGGTCTATGTGGCCGCCCACATCGGCTTCACCGGTGCCACGCTCAACCCCTTCACCATCGGCATCGCACAGGGGCTCTCCGGCCTGCCCCTCTTCTCCGGCATCGGCTATAGGCTCTTCAGCTGGGTCATCCTGACAGGGGTCGCGATTGTCATCACCCTGCTCTATGCTGCCAGGGTAAAGAAGAACCCGGAGCGATCCCCCATGTATCGTGCCGATGCCTACTGGCGCAAGCGGGAGGCAGAGAGCGAATCGCAGCAGCTGAGCTTCCCCGCCGGGAGAAGTGCCCGGCTGCTCTACCTGCTGCTGACGCTGCTCCTGGGGTTCCTCTCCTTCCGCTATCCCCTCACCACCCTCTCGGCGGGGGCAAGTGAACTCACCCTCCCGCTCATCCCGGCCATCACCCTCCTGTTCGCGGTCACCTCGTTCCTCGCCATCAGGAAGTCCGCACAACTCTTCATCCTCAACCTGCTGCTCTTCACCATCCTCTTCCTGGTGACCGGTGTGATGGGCTATGGCTGGTACCTCGAGGAGATCTCGGCACTCTTCCTCGGCATGGGGTTGCTGGCCGGCATCGCCAACAACATGACCGCCGGCGCCATCACCAGGGAGTTCATCGCCGGGGTGAAAGATATGCTGACCGCGGCACTTGTCATCGCGCTGGCCGGGGGCATCATCCAGATCCTCACCGAGGGCAGGATCATCGACACCATCCTCTACTCATTGGCGCTGTTGATGCAGGATGCCGGCAAGGTACTCACCATCGGCGGGATGTACGTGATGCAGTCGGTGATCAACATCTTCATCCCCTCCGGGTCGGCCAAGGCGGCCCTCACCATGCCCATTCTGGCACCCTTCTCCGATGTGATCGGCCTCTCGCGCCAGGCCACCGTGATGGCCTACCAGTTTGGCGACGGCATCACCAACATGATCACCCCCACCTCCCCCGTGCTGATCGGCGCCCTCGGCATTGCCAGGGTACCCTTCGACGTGTGGGTTAAGTGGTTCTGGAAGATCCTACTGCTGCTCTTTTTCCTCGCTTTTCTCCTGCTGCTCCCCACCGTCTTCATGGAGCTGGAGGGGTTTTAGGCTGCCCTCCTGCGGCCCCACGCAACTGCATGAACCCACTCAGATCATACCGGCAGAAGTTCAATATGGTACTCTTTGTGCAGCTTTTGTGAAAGGATTTGACAAGGACTGGGCCGGTGCCCCTCCAATGCCCCTCCAAAGCCCCTCCCATGCCCCTCCCATAAAAATTGGAGAGGCAGAGGCCGAGTCCTTGCCCATGTCTAGCCAAATAGGTTCCTATTTTCATTTAAACAAATGAGATGAATGACACAAGGTGTCAAATATTAGTCCAATCTTTGCGGCTTGACTCAGGTCTTTGGGGAATAAAGAGGTATCAGATTTAATAACACAAGCCTAGGATAAGGTTTTAAAAGAATATAAGCAAGAGCAATTACAAAATAGTAGGGCTGACACGAGGTGCTTATTTCACAATCGATTATCGTTGGTAGGTAGCGATCAAAGTGCAGAGGGAAACTGAAAAAAATAATTAACAATTTTGTTTTTTCAATTTACATTTTTTATTAACTTTGGGTTTTTGACTACATATACTAATGAGTAACGCATGATTAGATAACTGTAATCGCATTTTAATATCTATCGTAACCACCTCCATTTACTTTGGGATAATAGAATTTTGTAAATCTAGTAATTACGAAAGTTGGATTTTAATTGCGTTAATAACACTTTCTCCCTATATCGCTTTCTGTTAGTAGGGAGAACGAATGATGGATTACATCCTGCATTCAATTATTCGCATCACGGAGACATCGTTGAACACAGGATTTACGAGATTACCAGTGATAGTGAATATCTCTCGCAAATCTTCCGTTCGTCCGTTAGTTTTCATTTGAAATAAAGAAACTGATATGATGGAAAAATTATTTTGGGATTTGTACAAGACTCACGATGAAAATGAAATAACTAAGATTATTTCTGAAAATGCCATTTTTGAAATGTCAGAAAACTGGAGACCATATGGAGATAATAAGGGGAACTTCGGGACTTTTGAAAGTCAACAAAATCATCCTGTCCCTGCTTTAATTGAAAAAATAACGAATTCAATAGATGCAATTCTTATTAAAGAATGTAAATTAAAAGGATTAGATCCAAAATCAAAAGAAGCTCCAAATTCAATGAAGAAGGCAGTTGAATTGTTTTATAATGTAAAGGATGGGGAAATAGGAGAACTTGACCCAAAATCAAGAAGAGAATTAGCGGAAAATATCCAAGTATTAGCATTTGGTGACAAAAAACAACCGTCTTTAGTTATCTACGACAATGGAGAGGGTCAAAATCCTGAAAATTTTTATAACACATTTCTTTCTCTGCATCGTAACAATAAAACAAATATCCATTTTGTCCAAGGCAAATATAATATGGGGTCTACTGGAGCAGTCGTTTTTTGCGGAGAAAACAAATACCAGTTAATTGCTTCAAAAAGGCATCCTGATTTTGAATCAAATGGAGAATTAGGTTTTACCCTTGTAAGAAGGCATCCTTTGTCTAAGGAAGAAGAGTATGAATATGGGAAAGCAACTTGGTATGAATATTTCTGTCCAAATTCTAAGATACCTTCATTTCTAATAGATTCAATTGATATTGGTTTAAAAAATAGATTGTTCACCAGTGGTAGTATTGTAAAACTTTACTCATACCAGTTACCAAGAGGGTCTCGTTCAGATATTACACTTGATTTGTGGAGAGATTTGAATCAATTTATGTTTAATTTACCTCTACCTTTAGTTGTTTTCGAAAAAAGAGACTATGCAGGTAAAACACCAGATAAACCACTTCTCGGAAATCGTACGAGAATCGCTATTGATGATAGAAATAAAGTTCAAAAAATCATACAATTTAATATCCCCCCAAATTCAGCTGTAGGAGAAGTGAATATTGAAGCAATTATTTTTGACAAGGTAGTAGACCATGGTGAATTCATCAAAAATAAATCAATTATTTTTACACTAAATGGTCAGGTACATGGATTTGAAGGTCAGTCTTTTATTTCACAAGATTTGGGTTTTTCTCTTTTAAAAAAACATCTGTTGATTCATGTTGATTGCACAAAAATCCCGACAAGCATCCGACAAGATTTATTTATGTCAAATCGAACTCATTTAAAACAAGGTCCTAAAACAGAAAACTTGCGAGATGTAATCATTGAAGTGCTTCGAAAAAGTGAACAATTAAAAGAAATAAACAATGACTGGAAAAACGCCATATTCCAGAATTCTGATTCTGATAATGAATTAATCACTAATTTATTGTCAAAGCTTCCTGTTGATGATGATGTTATAAATCTACTTAGGAAAAATGGTGCTTTAAATTTTCTGAAAACTAAAGGAAAAAAAACAACACCAATAAAAAAAGAAGAACAAAAAAAACTTAATAGATTTCCATCAATATTTAACTTAAAACATAGTAATCATGGCAAAACATACAAAACTATACCTATTAATAGTCAGGGAAAAGTATTTTTTGAAACAGATGTTGAGGATGATTATTTATTCAGACCATATGAAAAAGGACAATTTGAGGTAGAAATATTACAAAAAAGAAATATTAATGACAACGTAGTTAAAACATCTAATCCTAGTCCAAACGAAGTTGTAGACATAATAACTGTAGAAAGAGAGGGTCCAACAAATGGTTCCATCAAACTTATTGTCAAGCCCACTGAACAGGCTCAAATTGGAGATGAAGTTGAAATTAAAGCGACACTAAGTAATCCGGGTAATGATTTGACATGCGTCTTTACTGTTAAAGTTGACGAGAAAATAAGTCCACCTCATAAAATAGAAGACAAAAAAACAGAGACGTATCCAAATTTACCTACTCCAAAAAAGGCATATGAGAATCCTAAAAGCGAAGATGGAATTTCATGGTATGAATTTAATTGGGACGGTCATGATATTGTCAAAGTAATCTGTTCAATAGATGATGATTCAAAAGAACTGTTGGTAGATGGTATTGTAGTTAATATGGATGCTTTTGTATTAAAACAATTTGTTTCAAAGAACAGGATTACTACAGAAAAAGAGTTAAAATATATCACTGACAAATATTTCTTGTCAATATATTTACATTCTCTTTTTCTATATAGCATCCTTCAGAAAATGAGAAAAGAGGATGATAAATTAAAACCATTAGAAGTGGATGAATTAGTGTCTTCTATGATTAAACCTTATTCGATTTTTCTATTGTATGAAAATCATCATATCACAAAAATGGCATTTGATGAATAGGAATAACGAGAGCTAACAATATAAAAAACAATAGACAAACAGTTGTAAATTCATCGGATATAGCCTGTTTCTGCTTTAATGTAACTTGAAAAGAAATTGCCATGCTGACGGCTACTATTCTTATATTCATCTGTAAAGCACAATTATATCAAAAATATCACATAAAAATATGATGACAAAAAAAATTGCATTATTTAATCACAAAGGTGGAGTAAGTAAGACAACCACAACTTTTAATGTAGGGTGGAAATTAGCTGAAAAAGGACATAAGGTTCTATTGATAGATGCGGATCCGCAATGCAATTTGACTGGTCTTATATTAGGATATTCAGGTGACGATGACTTTGAACAATTTTATCTGGATAATCCTGATCGTAATATTAAATCTGCACTAAAGCCAGCGTATGAATCTATGCCACGTTTGATTGAAGCAATTGAACCAATTGAGGTGCGTAATCGCGAAAATCTCTATTTGATTCCTGGTCACATAAATTTTTCAGAATATGAAATAACATTAGGTATTGCGCAAGAACTGTCAAGTTCAATACAAGCACTTAAAAATGTACCAGGTGCATTTTCGTATTTCGTTAATAAAGAAATCGAAATCCATAATTTTGATTATGTTTTAATTGATATGAATCCAAGCCTTGGAGCTTTAAATCAAAATATATTGATGACATGTGATTATTTTTTAGTTCCGACTGCACCTGATTACTTTTCCAAGATGGCCATTGACTCACTAACGTCGGTGTTCCCTCGCTGGGTTCAATGGTCAGCGCGTGCTCAAAGTTTAGAAGAACTAGAAGAAGCTGCGTATCCCTTTCCTAAAGGGTTTCCCAAATTTCTTGGAACAGTAGTTCAAAAATATCGACCCAGAAAAGGGGAAGCAACTGAAGGATTTCAAGGTTGGATAGACAGAATAAATGTTGCAGTTTCAGAAGGTCTTGTGCCGAAACTTCAAGAAATAGGAATGGCTCTTTCCGCTACTGAATATTTAGAAATAGGTGCTGATTTCACACGTAATTATTGCCTAGTCCAAATTCCCGACTTTAATACCTTAATAGCAACATCACAAAATCATAAAACTCCGGTGTTTGCGTTGAGTGATGAGCAATTTGGCCATGTGGGGAAAGTTCTACTTCAGGATCAATCGAAAAGAGATGAATTTGACCAAATATTTGAAAATTTAGCCAGTAGAATTGAAAGTTTGACATCATAATGAATGACTCAATAATTCAATTTAATAATGGTATTTCAAGAATAAGAGATTTGAATGCAACCATTAAACAAGTAGATAAACTTACTACAAATCTCATAGATGTTTCAGATTTGTATAGAGCGCAAATAGTACTCGTTGTAAGTACCCTTGATCATTTTATTCATTCATTTGTTTTAGAAGAGATGCTCGAAATATTTAATGCTCGCAGAGATGCAACGAATTCATTTAATGAATACCCTATTCCAATTTCTATAGCACAATCAGGACGACCCACTTCCAATACAATTGCCTCACATATAAGACAAAAGCATTCTTGGTTAACATTTCATGACCCGATTAAAATTGCTGATGCATTGAGGCTCATAAGCGATAAGAAAGTTTGGGAGGAAGTGGCCCCAAGTTTTCACATAAGTGCAGGTGACCTGAAAATTAAATTGAAGCTTGTTGTTGACCGACGAAATAAAATTGCGCATGAAGCAGATATGGATCCATCATACCCCGGACGTAAATGGCCGATTGATGGACAAATGTTAAGTGATACAATAAATTTCATTTCGGAATTAGGAAAAGAGATATATATTAAAATAAAATAATTGTGCCTTACTATATATCAATAGTCCGTTAAAAATTTACTATATGAGTCATGCAGCAATGGCTGCAAACTCCACGAGTTCTTTAACAAGTTTATCATTTAATCTTCTGTTCGGTTTAATGCCAGACACGCAAATAAATCGTTCAAGCAGATAAGCGTTGTGTATCATTGTTTTACATGATGCCATCGAAAAGGGGATGCCTTTCTCCTTTGCCAACACCTTTGCCAGGTTAACCGAGGTAAGAGATGCATTAAAGTTGAACGATAGCTTTGCTACATCCCTTGCCTGCGATTGCATCAGTCCTGTGAAGCCTTTTGCATCCCTGAAGCAAAACTCGATCTGAAAACGGGTGCGGTAATACTCTATGACATCCTTCCCGCTCATCTTAGAATTGGTAGAGAAGAACAGTTTTGGTTTTTTCCCATCTTTGGAATACCAGACGACAAGCCTGACCATCTGTTTAAGAGATTTTGAATAGGCTATCAAGGTGTAGAGATCACCGTTATCAATATTGATCTTTTGCACTCTGGTTGTATCCAGGTTGGCCATATCAATCTTTCCGTCGTAGAGTTTAGGCCTGCCTTTCTTGCCCGTTGGTTTCTGCAGTGTTGGATAATAAAGTGCGGCATCATCCCTGAAACGGCTGACCAGATCAAACTTCATCTCTTGCAGACCCATAACGAAGTTGTTCTTTGCGAAGTAGGCATCGGCAACCACGTAACGGCTTGTCCGATGGAGTTTATCCCGCATCGATTTAATGACCAGCAGGTACCAGTCGATCAGGTTGGCATCACGACTCTCCAGGGTTTGACGGTCCGGAGTCTGAACGGCCTGTAGACTGATGCAATCCTTATTGTCGACGTCTATAAGGCCCACTCCCAGGATTTCCAATCCCCTTTTCGCCTGACCGGCTGCACCCGACCAGAAGTAACCAATCCAAGGGGTATTCTTTCCTGATTTGGTTATATAACTGGGATCAATGGCAATAGCCTTGCGATCTCCGGTTAATACCCTATCAGACAAAGACAAGTTAAACTCCAGCCAATCAAAATCCTTCGAGAAGTTCTGGCGAAATCGCTGTTCACACGACTTGCCATATCTCCCTAATTGTAGGAAATTAATCCTCCCGGGAATGACCAGATACAAAATAAGCGTCTCCATAAGGAATGATTTGAAACTTTTGTTTAACTTCGTAGTTAGTTCACCAAGAACATCACTACAGATACCTCTATATTGGTTAAGTATGCTGGTTTTATCCATCTTTATTAGGCTTTCATCAGCTATAAAGATACTGATTATCAGCTACTTAACCATCTTTTTTATGTTAAACTATGTTGCGTAAATCATTGAATTTTAATTAGTTAATTGAATATTTACCGAAGTATTGTTTTATAAATTTGTCATTACTTTAAATCTCGCAAATATGAATAACCTGGAAAAAATAAAATCAGAATTACTTCGATTAAAGTTGGGAAAAGATATCCAAGAAAGCTGGAATATATTGTTAGCGTATTTTAATAACTCATCCCATCTCATAAAAATCGATCAAAACAAACGTATGTTGATAGATGGATATGTTGATCCAGAAGAAGATGAAAAACATAAGTTTCATATATACACTGTAAAAGATCAGAACATCTTGGTCAAGCTTACTTCTCACGATTTTAGAAGAATAATTGTTTCGAATGCAGGAAATAACTTCAAGGGGTACTCCCTCGAATTGAATGAAAATAGCTCAGACTCTATACCCGAGTATAAGATCGTTTCAGCTTAAGTATTGGGAGTTTCAGCTTCATAAATATTACAATTCGGTTTCAAACTAGATTAAAGATGTCCCGCAAAAAGTTTTTAACAAAAAAATTGTATATTTGTAAATAGTATATCGATCGATGCAATTTTCATGGGAATATGAATCTGACTTCATATCACGCCAAATATTTCTCGCACGAACTTACCAGGCAGCTTCCTTCCAACGACGTGGGAAAATTCACTGCTTCGCTTCAGGATGCGCAGGTCGACCTTAATCCACATCAGGTTGAGGCAGCCTTGTTTGCGTTCAGGTCACCGCTTTCGAATGGAGCGATCCTGGCCGATGAAGTGGGACTCGGTAAAACCATCGAGGCCGGAATCATTTTCTCCCAACAATGGGCCGAACGGAAAAGATGCCTGTTGATTATTTGTCCTTCCAACCTCAGGAAACAATGGAGCCAGGAATTGGCCGACAAGTTCTTTCTCCCCTCTGTTATTCTCGAAACGAAATCTTTTAACAACGAGATCAAGGAGAAAAACTTCAATCCATTTCATCAGAAGGACAAGATTGTTATTTGTTCATTCCAGTTTGCCAAGTCAAAAGCGAGTTATGTTGAATCGACCAACTGGAATCTGGTGATCATTGATGAAGCGCACCGGTTGAGAAATGTCTACAAGGCTTCTAACGTAATCGGCAATGCAATCAGACAATCGCTTCTGCCCAGAAAAAAGGTTCTGCTTACTGCTACTCCTCTTCAGAATTCAGTACTTGAATTGTATGGTTTGGTCAGCATTATCGATGACTTCGTGTTTGGTGATCTGAAAAGCTTCAAAAGCCAGTATAGCCGGCAGCTTGAAGAAGAGGATTATTATGAGCTAAAAAAAAGACTGCACCCGGTTTGTAAGAGAACACTCCGCCGGCAGGTGCTTGAGTACATCAGTTACACTGAGCGGAGAGCAATCTGCGAAGAGTATATTCCCCGGAATCAAGAACAGGAATTGTATGATGCCGTTTCTGAATACCTACAGAAACCAAAACTGTATGCTTTGCCCAGGAGTCAGAGGCAGTTGATGACGCTTATCCTGCGCAAACTGCTGGCCTCATCAACCTATGCCATTTTTGGTACTTTCGAAACATTGGTCAGAAGGCTCGAATCCATCGTTGAGAAACATGAAACTGATATTGCCGATTTATTCTCCGATGAATATGAGGCGTTTAATGAAACTAGAGATGAGTGGGTCGATAATGAAGAAGAGAACATCGTGGAAGAAGAACAGCAATATTCAGAGGCTGATATCCAGGGAATAAAAGAAGAGATAGAAGTTCTGAAAGAATTCCGCGAACTAGCCAGGGCAATTAAGAAAAACTCGAAAGCAGATCACCTTTTCATTGCGCTGGACAAGGCTTTTGAACAGTTGCAACTGTTGGGGGCAAACCAAAAAGCATTGATCTTTACCGAATCGAAAAGAACCCAGGAATATTTGTATAATCTCCTGACAGAGAAAAAATACAAAGATCAGGTTGTTCTGTTCAATGGCACAAATAATGATCCTCATTCAACACGAATCTATAACCAGTGGCTTGAAAAGCATAAAGGTACCGACAAGATTTCCGGATCACACACAGCAGATAAACGATCAGCGATAGTCGATTATTTCAGAGACAATGCGACCATAATGATTGCTACCGAAGCTGCATCTGAAGGGGTTAACCTGCAATTTTGTTCTTTGGTGCTGAATTACGATATGCCATGGAACCCACAAAGGATAGAGCAAAGAATAGGTCGCTGTCACAGGTATGGACAGAAATTCGATGTGGTGGTGGTCAATTTTGTCAATATACGGAACCAAGCCGATGTGCGTGTATATGAACTGTTGGAACAGAAATTCAGGTTGTTCGATGGTGTCTTTGGTGCCAGCGATGAGGTGCTGGGAGCTATTGGCAACGGTGTCGACTTTGAGAAGAGAATAGCCCAGATATACCAGGAATGTAGAACTACCGAAGAGATTCAAAGTGCTTTCGATGATCTTCAGGAAGAGTTGAAACCTACCATCTCTGAGAAATTACAGAGTGTTCGTTCAACATTGTTGGAAAATTTCGATGAAGAGGTGCGGGATAAGTTGAGGGTCAATTTTGAAAAAACAAAATCCTACCTGAATACTTTTGAACAGAAGTTATGGAAGCTAACCAAGTATGTGCTGAAAAACGATGCATTTTTCAACGACAATGAATTCTCCTTTCATCTGCCCGAGAATCCCTTTCACGATGTGACCATTCATTCTGGCTCCTACAAGATGCTTTGCACAGAAGAAGGGAAGAAGAAAAGCGATATCATTGTCCCGGATGATACGAACATCTACAGGGTAGGGCACAAGTTGGCTCAACACATCTTGCAGGAATGCAAGTCGCTTCCCACACCGGTGCGGATGATCGAATTCAATTATACCGACACCCCTACGCTCATATCCTCATTGAACGGTTTGATAGGCAATTCCGGATGGTTGCGGGTGGAACAATTGAGCATCAACTCGTTTGAAAACGAAGATTATTTATTGTTGTCCTGTATTACGGATGAGGGTGCTGAGATTGAGCCCGAAATAGCCCAAAGACTCTTTTCATTGCAGGCAGAAGAGAAAAATTTGCTATATTTAGATCCTGAAATTGAATCACGTCTGTCAAAAAACATCGCCAGATATAGGCAGGAAATTGTTACCACCAATGCATTGCGAAACAGAGATTTTTTTGACATTGAGATGGACAAGCTCGATCAGTGGGCCGATGACATGAAGATTAGCCTGGAGAAGGAAATCAAGGATCTTGATGCTGAAATAAAGCTCCGGAGAGCAGAAGCGAAGAAAATGCTCAGTCTCGAATCAAAAGTAGCAGCACAACGTGAAATAAAGAAACTGGAGAAGGAACGCAACGAGAAGAGGCAATCATTGTTTACTTCTCAGGATGAAATTGATGAAAGAAAGGAAAAGCTGTTGACGGAAATTGAAAAGATGCTTAACCAGAAGCTGCTTCAGAAAGAGGTGTTCACGATCAGATGGAGGGTGATATAAAAAAAAGCCCGTCGAAACGGGCTTAATTCTTTTCACTTACTTACGTTTACAGGTTATGTAAAGAGGCTTGAATAAGTATTACGATGCAAATATATATATCAAAGATGATATTTACAAGGAAAGAGAGGACTAAATTCAGGATTATTTGAATAATTAACTTTTTATTTCTGTGGACATTGGCACTATAAGGAAATATATTTCTGATGCGCGATTGCAAAACTACTTGGATGTGAGTCAGAACAATTACCCGAAAGCGTTGAAGCTTTATCAGGCGAATGTACGATTGTCCCAGTCCTTCTATCCTCTTTTGTCACTGGTGGAGGTGATCCTAAGAAATGCATTGAATGAAGAACTATCACGACATTTCAATGACGCCGATTGGCTCTTGAATCAGGTAAATGGTTTTATGATGGATAATGCTTTGATTTATAGAGATCGAACCGGAAAGATTAAGGAAAATTTCTTTCTTAAATCAAGTGTTGAAAAATCCATGAAAAATGTTCCCAAACCCATTTCACAAGGCAAGATTATCGCTGATCTCAACTTTGGTTTTTGGACTGCGCTGTTTAATGTTACACATTCGAGAATATTAAAAGGGGTTCCTATGCGCATCTTTGTGAATTTACCTCAGGGATTCAATCGGAAGAAAGTTTGCGAGATACTGGATAAGGTGCGCGATTTCAGGAACCGGGTGTACCACAATGAACCCATCATTTTTAAGATGAAGGATGATGGTACGGTTGAATTCAATCTGAATAAGGCTGAATCAATATACGGATATATCAAAGAGTTTTTTTTCTGGTTTGGTCTTGATTTCAACCTTTGGACCAAGAGGATCGATCACGTAATGTATGAAATCGAGAACGCAAAATGTGTGATGAAATACTATCCGGGAAAAAAGTATTATATGAAGAGACTGTATTTCGATCTGATACATTTTAGGGAGATACATTCATAATGGTCAGAATGATAGAATAATAGGAAGATAATTCAACACAATTAATAGATTTGAAAGAAACAATATAATGGCAAAGAAACCATTTCAAAAACTCGAGCTCACCTGGATTGGAAAGGGTGATGAACCCAAACTTGAACCCCGCATCCTGGTAGAGAATCCCGAATACTCTTATGGTGACCCCAATGCGGAGAATATGCTGATCCACGGGGACAACCTTTTGGCTTTAAAAGCACTGGAACAGGATTATGCGGGCAAAGTTAAATGCATTTACATTGACCCACCCTATAATACAGGAAATGCATTTGAACACTATGATGATGGAGTGGAGCATTCTGTTTGGCTTAACCTAATGAATCAACGTCTAGTTATATTGAAAAGTTTATTAAGAGATGATGGCGCTATTTTTGTTCAAATTGATGATGAGGAAGCTGCTTATTTGAAAGTATTGATGGATGAAGTGTTTGGTCGTCATAACTTTATTAATACAGTTTCTGTAAACATGAAGAATATTGCTGGCGCATCAGGAGGGGGGGAGGATAAAAAATTAAAAAAAAATCTCGAATATATTCATATTTATGCAAGAAATTATGGAACACTCCCTAATTTTAAAGGAATATTTGATTTAACTCCTATCGCAGAATTAGTTGAAGGTTATAGACAACAAGGAAAAAGTTGGAAATACACATCAATTCTATATTATGAAGGTGAAAAAAAATATATTGGTTCTACAACAGACGGTGATCAAAATGAAATTAAATTATATAGTAGAATTAATCCAATTTTCAAATCCATTAATCAGGTAATACGAGAGGAAAATATTTCTGAAAAAGATGCATATTATAAGTACTCCAGTAAAATTTTTGAAGCTAAAGATGCACAGTCTTCTATTCGTCAAAGAATAATCCGCTCAAGAAAAGAATTGAATATTGCTGAAGATTTAATATCAATAGAGTATATACCCAAAACAGGGAGAAACAAGGGTGTCATATATGAGCAATTTTATAAAGGTGAAAAATGTAGATTACTCGCTTGGTTAAGAGACATTGGAGAAAATATAGATGGTGTTTTGTATAAGAAAAATAGGCTCGGAACCTATTGGGATGCTACCTCTACAATTAATAATTTGACAAAAGAAGGTGGAGTCCAATTTCCAAATGGGAAAAAACCAGAAAGCTTAATCAGTAGAATTATTGAAATGTCAACCAATAGAGGCGATATAGTTCTGGATTCATTTCTAGGATCAGGTACAACAGCAGCAACAGCATTAAAAATGAATCGTTGTTTTATTGGGATTGAACTTGGAGAGCACGCTATTACGCATTGTTATCCAAGGTTAAAAAGAGTGGTCGATGCAGAGGATCAAGGTGGTATCAGTAAATCCGTGAATTGGAAAGGTGGTGGAGGATTTAAATACTACACCCTTGCTCCCAGTTTGTTGAAAAAAGATAATTTCGACAATTGGATCATCAGCAAGGAGTACAATGCCGATATGTTGGCAGCAGCCATGGCCAAACAGGAAGGGTTCAGATACAATCCTCACGAGTCAATCTTTTGGAAACAAGGGCAAAGCTCGGAAAGAGATTTCATCTATACAACCACACAATTCTTAACTATGGAATCATTGGATCAGATCAAAGATGAAATGAAACCCGATGAAACCTTGTTGATCTGTTGCAAATCGTACCAGAAAGAGTGCAAGAATAGGTATCCCGGAATGACGATTAAGAAAATTCCTCAGATGTTGTTGGGCAGATGTGAGTTTGGAAAAGATGATTATAGCTTTAATATAATCAACAGTCCAGTCCAGGAGTCAGATCTTTCAGATGAACATTCCGAAACTCCTGACGAACGTGTTTCAGTGCAGGAATTATTGGATGAAAAAAAGAAGTACAATAAAAAGCCGAAGGACTATCCCGGACTTTTTGACTGACCATATGTATTAACCAGTCGTATGAACCATTATTGAACACAAGATAAATTCAACAGAATGAACAGTACAGCAAGTTATATCAAGCAGCGTCTTTCTCTGCGCGAACCTTTACAAGAGTCGCTCGACATTGTTGCCAGGTTAACAGAAATCCTTTCCCTCGAGAAAGAGGTTGATCTTTCGACAGAATTGGAGAAAGTGAAAAATCAATATCCTTCTTGCACTAACTTTGAACGTGACTTTCCTTCAATTGCCTTCTCTATCGCCACTGGTGTGGGCAAGACCCGATTAATGGGTGCAATTGTATCGTACCTGTATATCGAAAAAGGCATCCGAAACTTCTTCGTACTGGCTCCCAATCTTACAATTTATGAAAAACTGATCGAGGACTTTGGTAATCCTACATATCATAAATACCTGTTTTCCGGTATTTCAGAATTTGTACACAATCGCCCGGTCATAATTACAGGAGAAAATTACAATGAACAAGGCCGATTGTATGAGAAAGAGGAGATCAGGATCAATATCTTCAATATTGCGAAATTCAATTCGGAAAATAGAGGGACAAGGAGAGGTGGCGTCTCGCTTGCCCCAAGAATAAAGCGACTTTCTGAATACCTAGGTCAGTCGTACTGGGATTATCTATCAAAATTAGATGATTTGGTGATCCTGATGGATGAGGCACATAGGTATCACGCTGATGCTTCAAAGAATGCGATCAATGAACTAAAACCGGTACTGGGTATAGAACTTACGGCAACTCCTTTCGACGAAGCAGGGAATATGTTCCGGAATATTGTGTATGAATATTCGTTGGCTCAGGCCCTGGCTGATGGGAAATATGTGAAAAATCCGGCGATTGCAACAAGGAAGAATTTTATTAAAGGTAACTTGACCGACAGGGAGATTGAGATCATCAAACTGGAAGATGCGATCAGCATCCATCAGGATACAAAAACGGAACTGGAGATTTTTGCTTTGAACAACGAGGTGAAAATGGTCAAGCCGTTCATTCTTGTCGTTTGCAAGGATATTACCCACGCCTCGGAGATATACAATTTGATTAATTCTTCCGAATTTTACGAGGGAGAGTACATGGGTAAGGTACTTCAGATTGATTCTTCCACCCGGAATGACGAGGATATAGAATCGCAGTTTGTCTCGCTCGAGAGTCCCGACAACGAGATTGAAATTGTGATTCACGTGAATATGCTCAAGGAGGGGTGGGATGTGACCAACTTGTACACGATTGTTCCGTTGAGAGCAGCAAATGCATCCATACTTATTGAACAGACCATAGGACGGGGCCTGCGATTGCCGTATGACGGCAAACGGACGGGTGTAGATAAGATCGATAAGTTGACGGTTGTCGCCCACGAGAATTTTCAGGCTGTCATAGATGCTGCCCAGGATCCGGATTCATTGCTGAATAAAATGAGCTATGTCGAGATCCCCGAGGAGGATCTGAGCAACAAGTCGGTCCCTGTCACTTCCAAACCGGTTGTGGATATAGCCTTTGAAAAGGAACAGGAGAAAGTAAACACAATATCCGACAAGGTGGTAAAACAGAAAGCGCAGAACAACTTGGATGCCAAAATGGCCATCATTCATATACTACCCAGCTTTAATGCACTGCCTGAAGTGCGGAATGTGAATGATTTGAATAAACCTGAGGTGAAAAGAAAGGTAATACGTCAGGTGGAAGAGAACCTCACCAAGGGGCAATTGAATCTATTTGCAGGGGATATCCTGAAAGAGGCTGTTGAAGTATATGATACATTGGTCAATGAATATAAAAAGATTATCATCGAAATACCACGGATGGACCTGGTTCAGGGTGATGTGACAGCGGAATTCAGGTTTTTTGACCTGGACACCACCTACCTGAATTACCAGTCGTTGGATCAGGAAATCATTCGTCTCGGTCTTAAAGACAAGGTCGTGGAAACGCTTAAAGCAAAATCGAGCGGTTCGTATGGTCATCCAGTAAAAATGATTATTTCGGAACTCATCGATTATCCGGAGATCGACTATGACGACAATGCGGAATTGTTGCACCACCTGGCTACCCAGGCATATAAAGCGGTAGCGAAGAAAATCGAGAAGAAGGATGAACTCCCGCAAACAATATTCCAGTTCAAAGCGACAATTGCTGAGAAGATCTATCAGCAGATGAAGTCGCCTGAGAATTTCAACCTGCAACAATCGGATTATAAGGCGAAGAGCATCCTTCCATTTCAAAAGATCGAACCTTGGAACTTTTCTGCGTTGATCAATTTTGGTTACAAAGACTATAGGGAGGTTGTTCCCCCTGCATTGGTTCCAAAGCTTGTTTTCAGGGGATTTGAAAAAGCGTGTCATTTCGAATATAAGTTCGACAGCAAAACCGAACTCGATCTCACTTTTGTTCTGGAGACCGATGCCAATGTGTTGAAATGGTTAAGGCCAGCTCCCAATCAGTTCAGAATGTATTGGGACAACAATTCAAAAAAGTACGAACCTGATTTCGTTGTAGAAACAAACGATGCGATCTATATGGTTGAAACCAAAGCTTCAAATGAATTGAAGAACGACGATGTTTTGCAGAAGACATCCGCAGCATTGACCTACTGCAAGAATGCCACTGAATTTACTTCCCAAAATGGAGGAAAGCCCTGGCAATACCTGTTGATTCCACACACGGCAGTGAGCAAAAATGTATCATTCAATTTTTTAGTCGCCAATTACAGAATAATGTAAAAGTCTTTTTTAATGCTGATTTATCTGATACCATTTATCCGAAATGTATAAAATGGTATTGAAGCGTTTCCCTATTTGCATTACAGTTCAGAATTAGACAAAATTATTAACTTTGTTTGGCATTGGAATAACAATGAAAAAAGAGTAATCAGTGAATCGGAGAAGTAAACGAAGTCCATTGCTTTTACAGAAGGTCAAGTACATCATTACACACTTTGAGCACGTGGCTTATCAAGAATCTGTATGACATCAAAACATTGTACTCGTAAATATCTTTTTAGGGGGGGGAGGTCATTTATAAAGAACAAGCTTAATGATATACAATGAATTACGTATTCTAGTTGATAAGTTTGCAGTTTCAATTGATTCGAATGATTTTGATGGAGCAAAAACAATTGATTCTGTTCTTATCAAATATCTGGGCAACGATGAACGGGTGGTGCCTCGTGAAGATGCTCCCCCTTTTTTACAGATATTGTATGGTTACAACCGTGCCATGCTAAGATTAAATAGTGATGAAATTGAATCCGCTGTATTAGCAATGGTAGACGTCGCAGAAATTATCAGATGCTACGAGATGTGGGATGAAATTTATTATGTTTTATCGATGTTGGCTGAAAATAAAGGATATCACGATCAATTTGATCATGCTCTTCAATTTGCATGCGATAACCTGATGATGGGAGTTGTGTGTCAATTTAAATTTCCTGCTTTGTCTTTGTCTCTTTTGTGGTACGCAGAAAAGTCGTTTGTGAATTTTGGAAGATTGAACACAGTTGAATTTATCAAAGGTTTTCGGCAACTTCAATACAGACTCATAGCATTCAATTATAGGAATTTTGACTATTATGGAGCAATGTTATTTGAAGAAAAGGCCAAGAGTGTCGGAAACATAAAGATGAGAATTCCTTCTAGAGACGAACCCAAATACTACAATAGAAGTACAAATGTCCAAGAGGTTTTATCAGATGATCTGCGAAAGCATTTTAGGGAATCCAATGAACACATTCCTACCTTAGAAGAATGGGGATTGTATTGGAATAATTTTCCAGACTATAAAGTTTCAGAATCCATGCTCTATCACAAATTTGGTCATTTTACTGTTAAAGATACAGAAGAGTTGCCTAATATATTTGAATTACTTGAGGTTCTTTCTTACGATGAAGAGAAATATGCATTGATGTATGACAATAGTCCAATTGGTAAATCTATTCCTTTTCATGAAGAATGGAAAGAATTGGATAAAGTAACATATTATGAAAATGAGTTGCTTTTCTTGCCAAGATGTAGAGTGAAAAATTGGTATTATAGAGGACAGAATACCTGTTATGAGAAATGTCAATCCTCTTTGCATAGACTAAAGTGCAAAAATAAAATATTTAAGGAAAGGCTTAAGTTGTGTGAATTTTCAAGAATTGTGAATAAACACCCTTTGTCAGAATTGTTTCAATTGGGCCTGTCAACACAAACCAGGAGTGGAGATGTGCAACATTGTAAGATGCATATTAATAATACTGCATTGGCACAGCATTATGGTACCAAAACTGAACATCTGGATTTGACTACGGATAAATGGATTGCCACTTTTTTTGCTTGTACCGAATATATCAAAGGTGACGGAGTTAAGAAAGAATCCTATATCCCTTCTGAAAAAGAACCACAGGGGGTATTCTATGTATATGAGGATAGTAATCCATTTACAAATGATTGGAATTTGCATCCTATAGGAATCCAACCCAATGCAAGACCTGTTAAGCAGTCTGCCTATACAATTAATATGCATAATGATCAAGATTTTAATGATTTAGCTTTTAAAGTACGCTTTAAGCATGATTCAAGATGTTCTTCAATAATTTTCAAGATGTTCAATAAGTCAAAAGTTCTTTTCCCTGATGAAGTGATTGAGAAGAAAGCGGAGATAATTGTAAACAGCAATAAATTCAGCCAATTAGCTTTAAATGATGCGCGAGACAGATTCTATTCGCATATGAACGATTCAGAGTATAATGAATTGCTTGCCGTAAGTTCTGTTGAGATAGTGAGTAATCCAATTGTTGACTACCTGCCGGATGAGATGGATGAAGCATACGGGGAAATCAAATTGGTGAGAGATTTCATTAATCTCAAAACATCAAATCACTTATTTGGATCGATCAGGATTTAAGATTAAAACGATCAGGGGCGCGCCCCTAACCGTTTTTGACCAACTAAAACTCAGGTCTCAGCATTACCCAATAGGAAAAAGTGCCAAATTATTTATAAATTACAACCTGACACAGTTTAATTTACACAACCCATTTCAATTAGGCCAGTCGGATTGTAGCCTTCTCTATTTGTGTAAGCTACCCCTTTTTAGGGTAAGCATTCGGTGATGCCCGTATTTGATTTTATTATTTCCTGGTATATGAAAGTGGACTTTCAAAAACCTCCAAAACATTCGGAGTCGATGTGGAGTTTTTAGGAGTTTCTCCTGGAGTAGTTACCCGGGAGCAGTTCTGCAAGATCTCTGGTGTAGTCTTCGTCATAGTCGTGTATATGGCTCAGCACATACACCATCCAGTCGCGGAAGTTCACATCGGAAGCCTTGCAGCACCCCAGCAACGAGTACATGACTGCAGCATCCTCGGCAAGGTGGTGGCAGATTGGCTCCCATCTGTTTCTTCACCTGTATCTGGCGGTAGAAGGGCAGGTGATTCACGTACTTGTTTATCATCAGCTCCGCCAGAAGGGATGCTCCGGCATAACTGCGTGCGATAGGCTGGTATCTAGTCGAAAGGGATAAGGAGTTAGAGAAGTTCGTTCGGATTTACCTTCTTGGAAAAGCGGCGTTTATATCGTTATATTTCTTGGAAAAGTGGATATATTCACTTATACGTAGTTATTACGAAACAAATCGTAATGCTCTCCTTATTACAGGTGCTCGACAGATTGGTAAGACTTATTCTATTCGCGAATTTGGCAAGACTTTTAAGAGCTTCGTTGAAATCAACTTTATTGAAAATCCAAATGCAGTATCTGTTTTCAAAGGAGCAAAGAGTAGCTCGGACATTCTACTTCGACTTTCTGCAATAACAACCAAACCGTTGATTAAAGGAGAAACATTAATCTTTTTTGATGAGGTTCAAGTGTATCCGGAAATTGTTACAGCTATTAAATTCTTGGTAGATGAGGGTTCATATAGATACATCTTAAGTGGTTCATTGCTTGGCGTGGGACTTAAAGATCTTCGTTCAGAGCCTGTTGGTTATATGGGTGTAAAGGATATGTATCCTCTCGACTTTGAAGAATTTATATCTGGTGTAGGTATCAATAAACAAATTATTGAATCATTACGCCATTCATGGGAAAACAGGACTCCAGTAGATGATTTCATTCATTCGAAGATGATGGAACTCTTCCGTCTCTATTTAGTCGTGGGTGGTATGCCTGCAGCTGTAAGCAAATACATTGAGAGCAACAACCTGCAAGAGGTTATGGTCATACAACAAGATATCATTCGACTATACAAACGTGATATTGCACAGTACGATCCCAAGAATAAGTTGAACATTGAGGAGATCTTTAATCTTATCCCCTCTGAACTGAACGCCAAAAACAAACGATTTATTTTGAAACGCTTGAATGAGCATGCGAAATATGAACGCTATCAGAATAGTTTCTTGTGGCTAAAGAATGCAGGTGTTGCTTTGCCTATATATAATATTGAAGAACCAAAAGTTCCTTTGTTGCTTTCACACTCAAGGAGTCTGTTTAAGCTTTTTCAAAGTGATATTGGTTTGCTTGCGGCTCAATATGCCGAGGGAATACAATTACGTATTATCAAAGGAGATAAGGATATAAATTTTGGCTCCATATACGAAAACGCAGTAGCTCAAGAATTAGTCGCGCATGGAATAGAACCTTACTACTATAACAACAAGAAGCGTGGGGAACTTGACTTCGTTATTGAATTAGGAGGAAGAATTATCCCTATAGAGGTGAAATCAGGTAAAGATTATGATGTACATCGCGCCCTGTCAAACATTATGGACTGTGATGAGTATATTCTTCCTGAAGCCATTGTTTTCAATAATGACAATCTTAGTGTAGAAGGTAAATTTACTTACGCGCCAATCTATATGGCAATGTTCTTAGAAAAGAGCTATGCAGCACCTGAGTTTTATAAAGTAGATTTGAGTGGGTTGATGTAGATATATTGCAATACTATGGCCTACAAGCTGAGATTAATTAGTATGAGATTTATTTTATATCTTTGATGCTATCAAATGATATTATCGAATGAAGCCTCCCTATAAAATAACGCCTTTGATATTGGCAAAGGTTGCATCCATTTCCGAAAAAATTGGAGAAGTAAAGACTGCGTATCTGTTTCATCCACCTGCCGAACTCAGGAGATGCAACCGGATTAAAACAATTCAATCTTCATTGGAAATTGAAGGTAACACCTTGACAATGGAGCAGGTAACAATTCTTTGGAAGACCTGCTTTCATCTCAACCTGTAACATTAAAAGAAGCGGGTAGAATACAGCTTTTCCGAAACATGATTGGTGAAAACACTTTTTCAAGAAAAGAGTATATGCGCCACTTTAAAGATATTTCATCTGCAACGGCAAGCAGGGATTTGCGGGAGGCAACTGATAACCAAATCTTAACAAGAATTGGGGAAGGAAGAACGACAGTGTATAGGTATTTGTAATGTAAGCACCCGAGTAACTACCTCTTGATTATTCCGGAGCATATGCACCCACGGATTTGATCTGATTATTCATTCCGACAACTGCGGGTTCTCTAGTAAATTGTTAGCGTATTATTAGAGTGCCTATAGGCATTTATTAGAGCATTATTAGATTTTGACTAGAGATTCGCTAGTTTCCTTTGTTTTTCCAGTAATTCGGCAAAAGCTTCTTCAGGTTTTCATCATTCCCCGGTTTCTGGTAATAAGGCATCTTGCCTATCACATCGATGAGCCACTCCCGAGGATTCACCCCTTGCTCCTTGCATGAGGTCAACAGGGAACAGATGATGGCCGTGTTACCGGCTGCCTCGTGGTTGCCACAGAACATGAAGTTCTTTCGAGACAGGGCAACGGGGCGGATGGCATGTTCTGCCAGTGCTTTATTTTCATTCAAGGCCTTCTCGTAATAGCGCCTTATGTGGACCATGCAGCCAACGAGACACACCTGATCCTCCTTGTCAAAGACATTGTAGGCTTGCCACCTGTCACTTTGCAGGTAACCGGTAAAGGATTTCAGCAGGGTACCTACGGTTTGTTGAGACCTGGAACCATCGTTGTAATAAAAGAAAACCAGTTTCTTCATGACCGCTCTCACCATCCACAAGTATTCTTTCTTTGCCTTGTGACTTTCCTTGTTTGCGTCTGCTCTTCTATCTGCTTCTGGGCAGCAGCACGGGCCGCTTCGATCTCGGCAAGCCTTTCCTCTTCGTCTGCAATCGTTTCAAACAGGGAGAGCTGGCCCGGATGCAGCTGGGAGAGTTTCTCGCTTTTACGACCGTAGAACTGGCGGGTGAACCAGGCGATCTGTGCCAGCAGCTTATCCATCCGCTGCTGCATCCCGGTGAGCTGTTCAGATAGCTTCGCGTTAGCCTCAGTGAGCTGACGGATTTGTTCTGTATCCCTTCTACCATCATCACCAGATCACGCCACTGCATGGGATAGGAACGACTCTTCTCATCGTACGTGGGAATGCGGAAGGTGCCTTCGTCGAGCCTTTTCATGTACAGAACCAACCCGCCATCTTCCGCATGCAAAAGCTTTATGGTTGTACGGTTTCGATTGATGAAGATGAAGACATCACCCATGCGCACATCATATCCCATCAGGTTTTGAACCACACCACAGAGCGAGTTCATCCCTTTTCGCATGTCCGTCTTTCCCGGGCACAGGAAATAGCGCATGGTGTCATTCAGGCAGAACATGGCGTGAGCAGATTTGATTCAGTAAATTGATCGCGATCTCTGCCTGGGCACTACCAATGAAGCTGACCTGGATACCTCCCGGTAGTTTGATCCTGATCTCTCCCTGACTGCTGCGAGGGGATGAAGCCGGCGAGGATACAGGGGCTTTTATGGGCAGGTTTATGTTGATTGGTGCCAGCATGTCCGTGGGTGCATCCGGCGCATGATTGTTATAGGGCCGGGTGAGTCCGAACTTGGTTTTCCAGTAGTGGAAGCTGGAGACCGTATAGGACTCGTTCGCACAAAAGTCCTTGATGCTTAACCCGCTCTTCTGTTGGCGTTCCAGTATCGCCAGGAATTCTTCTTTGCTTACAGGCTTCATAGAAAATAGGTTTGCAGGCAAAGATCGGAAAAAACTATTTTCGCTAAAATGGGTATTTTATCGGGGGCTTACATATAATTGAGAAGTTCAAACTATAATTATTATTATTATTATATCAAAATGTCCAGTATTTATGCATAAAAACTGGACAATTCTATTATCTTTGCCCCGGATAATATTGTATGAAAATAACTGATTACATATCATATACGATTGACAGGCTTCCGAAAGGATTTGTGTTCACCTATGCTGATTTTCCTGCAGAGGTGAATCAGAAGGAAGCAATCATCAAAGCACTGAACCGAATGGTGGCTGCCGGTAAGATTGCCAAGCTTTCCAAAGGCAAGTATTACAAGCCGGAAACCACGCCTTTCGGGACTTTGCAGCCCGACCGGTCACAGGTGGTCAAGGATCTGCTGGATGAGAATGGGAAAACGGTTGGTTACCTCACCGGTTATAGCATTTACAACAGCCTGGGATTAACCACGCAGCTCAGCAATGTCATTCAGATCGGCAAGAACGTGGTCCGTCCTGCTTTCAAACGAGGCGAATATACCATATCGTTCATCAAACAAAACAACATCATCACCAAGGAGAACATTCCATTGCTGCAGATCCTGGATGCGATTCGTTACATCCAAAAGATTCCCGATACCACAGTCGGCAAATCCGGCAAACGCTTCATAGCAATTTTGAAAGATCTTTCCGATGCTGAAAAGTCTTCCCTGGTCCGACTGGCTTTGAAGTATCCGCCTTCTGCCAGGGCATTATTGGGTACGCTTCTCGACACTATTCAGGCCGATGCTGTTTCTCGGCCGCTTTACGATTCCTTGAATCCTATTACCAAATACAAGCTGCCGGGTCTTAAACTTGCATTCCCGGTGGCCGATAAATGGAATTTCTCATGAATCTGCATCACGACTCACTACTCTTTTCTCAAACACTGAGAGCGGCATCCCAGCATCTCAAGATCAACATCGGTTTTGTGGAGAAGGATTATTGGATTACTTTGCTCCTGCGTAGATTGTCTGGCAGCAAGTACAGCGATGAGGCGATTTTCAAAGGTGGTACCTCTCTCTCCAAAGGATACCGGCTCATTGACCGGTTCTCGGAAGATGTCGACTTGGCAATTGTCAACACAACCCATAAAACAGGAAATGAAATCAAAACGATCATTCGTCATCTCGAAAAGGAGATAACAGGAGAGCTTACAGAATTTCAGGAGGAGGGAATCACAAGCAAAGGTTCCCGCTACAGGAAGTCGCTTTTCAGGTACCCAACCATTCAGAAGAACGACCCCAACAACCGGCTGATTGTCGAGGTCAACTCATTTGCGAACCCTATCCCCTTTCAGAAACGGATTATTCAAAGCATGGTGTTCGACTTTCTGGACCAGACGTACAATCAATCGTTCATTGATGCATATCAGCTGCATCCCTTCGAGATCAATATCCTGAACAAGGAACAAACGCTCCTGGAGAAGTTGGTATCGATCATTCGCTTCTCGCTGGACCGGGACCCTGTCCCATCTGTTTCATCCAAGATCAGGCATTTCTATGATCTGTATTTTCTGGCCAAGGATGATGATTGTATGCAGTGCATACAGTCAGACACATTTAAACAGCAATTTCTCACACTTTTGGAACACGACAAGATGATGTTCGATGAACCAACGGGATGGACCAGCAGGTCCATAGCTGAATCACCCTTGATTCGCAATTTTGATTCCCTATGGAGCAAGATAAAGGATCAATACCAATCTGAATTATCCGCCCTGGCTTATCGTCCCATTCCCGATGAAAATGACGTAGCTCAAACATTCATCCGATTATCCCAGCGAATTGTGTGAATTCAACGAAGGTCAGGTAGATATTTTATCTGATTTATTCAGTATTGACAGTAGTTGTCAAACGATTGAGATACTTTTGGACCATTATCAATTTATTTACGTCCAAATTTTATGTTATGATGAAAAAAGTATTAATGATTTTGGCAGTGTTACTGCTGGCATTTTCTTGTGAGAAAGAGGGAGATATTGAATTATCCAAGGCTGATTTGGTGGGGAAATGGAATGTGACAAAAATCACCTTGAATGGCGAAACAACTGAATTGACCTCTGGTGCAATAATGGTTGAATTGAAAAGTGATGGCAAGTATTACGTTGATTTTTTAGGTGACAGCTATGTCGGAACATACATTGTCGGAGGTAATACTGTGACCGGTGTATCTGGTTCTGTAACGGAATATTTTGAGTTCACGTCACTGTCCGGTAACAAAGCTAAGATTGATTACAGGAATTCAGAAGGTGATATCTACAAGTTCGAAGCAGTGAAAATTTAATTTCAGTGAGATGGTTTTTCGTTAATAAACGTCCTATTTCTACTGATATTTATCTTTTAATTACTGGTTTATATGTTTGATTCCTAAATGTTAGCTATATTTGGGAATAAACCAAAATTAATTATTATGAAAAAGACATTTATCTTCTTATTAATTTCATTATTTAGTACAAGCGTTTTTTCTCAATTCAAACTTACTATTGACGGTTTTTTTACTGAAGATGACAAAGAATATCTTGTACTAAATTACCCTGAGAAAAGTGCTGAGGAGATGTATAATCAAACTCTAATGTTTATTCACTCTGTATACAAAATTCCTGATGCTGTTATTAACGAAGTTAAAAATGAAATGATAACCGTTAGTGGCTTTAAAAAAGATGCTGTCGGTACTGGTAAGGTTCTAGGGTCTTATCTAGCTGTGTGGGATTTACAATATACAATATCTTTCCAATTCAAAGATGATAGGGTACGTATCAATGCTCCCAATTTTGAATGTACAGGTAATTCTGATGGAAAAGAAACAAGGTTAGTCCTTCACGGGAAAAATAGTATTGTTACCCCAACAAGATCACTTTTTAAGAAGGATGGTAAACCAAATATGAAAGACTCAATAAAGATGTTAGAGTCTTTTTTCAATGATTTTTGTACTCAGTATGACAATTTCATCAAGAACAAAGAAACAGATGACGACTGGTAAAATTTCTGTACATTCAATCTTGCCGAAAATTGCACATGCGAAGTAACTGATTACAATTATAAACTGTTTAAGGAAAAACACCTATCATCCCCATCAAAATTCTCGCGTTTGTAAAAAATTGAAAACGCCGCAAATAGTTGTTTATGAACTAAATGCGCCGTTTCAATGGTTGTCCCACAAGGATTCGAACCTTAACTGGCTGAACCAAAATCAGATGTGCTACCGTTACACCATGGGACAATCCTTATTTGCTTCGTGAAAAGCAGTGCAAAAGTAGCACAATATATTGAACGCACCAAATTATTCAGCCCCTTTTTCAGGGTCTGATTGGTTACTATTCTGCGATGAGCAGGAAGTAGCTTTTCTTGCCGCGCTGCGCCAGGATATACTTGTCGCCAATGAGGTGGGAGTGGTTGATCTCCTCGTCATACTGCTCCAGCTTCTCCTTGTTGATCATCACACCGCCGGCCTGCACGGTCTTGCGCATCTCTCCCTTGGAGGGAAAGACGGCGGCATCATCGGTCAGCAGGTCGACGGCCTTGATGCCTTCGGCCAGCTTCTCGCGGGAGACGGCGAACTGGGGTACGCCTTCAAACACCTGCAGGAAGGTGGTTTCGTCGATGGAGCGCAGCATCTCGGAGGTGGAGCGCCCGAAGAGGATCTGCGAGGCGTTGACCGCCATCTCATAGTCTTCGCGCGAGTGTACCATCACGGTGACCTCTTCGGCCAGTCGCTTCTGCAGGGGACGGAGGTGGGGTGCGGCTTGCTGCTCGCTGACGAGTGCCTCGATCTCCTCACGGGTGAGGGAGGTGAAGATCTTGATGTATTTCTCCGCATCGGCATCGCTCACGTTGAGCCAGAACTGGTAGAACTGGTAGGGGGTGGTGTAGCGCCGGTCGAGCCATACGTTGCCGCTCTCGGTCTTGCCGAACTTGCCGCCATCGGCCTTGGTGATGAGGGGGCAGACGAGGGCGAAGGCTTCGCCTCCCTCCACACGGCGGATGAGCTCGGTGCCGGTGGTGATGTTGCCCCACTGGTCGGAGCCGCCCACCTGCAGGCGGACGCCCTTCTCGCGGTAGAGGTGCAGGAAGTCATATCCCTGCAGCAGCTGGTAGGAGAACTCGGTGAAGGACATTCCTTCACTGGACTCGCCGCTGAGCCGCTTCTTCACGGAGTCTTTGGCCATCATGTAGTTGACGGTGAGGTGCTTGCCGATGTCGCGGATGAAGTTCAGGAAGCTGTAGTCTTTCATCCAGTCGTAGTTGTTGACCAGGATGGCACGGTTGGGGATGTCGCTCTCGAAATCGAGGAACTTGGCAAGCTGTTGCTTGATGGCTTCCTGGTTGTGGCGCAGCGTTGCCTCGTCGAGCAGGTTGCGCTCGGCGGACTTCATGGAGGGGTCGCCGATCATGCCGGTGGCACCGCCCACGAGGGCTACGGGCGTGTGCCCGGAGCGCTGCAGGTGCTTGAGCATCATCACCCCCACCAGGTGGCCTATGTGCAATGAGTCGGCCGTGGGGTCGATGCCCAGGTAGCCGGATGTCTGTCCTTTCAGTAAAAGCTCCTCGGTGCCGGGCATCACATCGTGTACCATGCCGCGCCAGCGGAGCTCTTCCACAAAATTCATCATGTTGTTTCTGTCTCTATCGGTTCGTAAAAAAGTATGCAAAGATAATAAATTTCATCGTTATTTGCGGCCTGCCATCACGAAGAGGGCAAAGATGTTCATGATCTCCAGACGCCCCAGCAGCATGTTGGCCGAGAGGAGGTACTTGGCCGCAGTGGGCATGGCGGCGTAGTTGCCGAAGGAGCTCACGTCTCCGTAACCGGGACCGACGTTGCCGATGGTGGCGAAGGAGGCGGAGAAGGCGGTGACGCCATCGAGCCCCATGAGGGAGAGCAGCAACGCGGTGACGAAGAAGGTGAAGAAGTAGAGGATGATGAAGACCATGATTTGCAGCTCCATCTCATGCTCGATGGTTCGCTTGTCCATCTTCACGGTGTAGATGCCGTTGGGGTGGAGGATGAGCTTCAGCTGCTTGCGGACGGAGTGGAAGAAGAGGTAGATACGGTCGAACTTGATGCCGCCGGCCGTGGAGCCTACCATGCCGCACTGGAAAGAGAAGTAGATGAGCACGACGATGGAGAAGAGGGGCCAGAGGGATGTGTCGGCGGTGACGAGTCCCGTGGTGCTGGTGAGCGAGACCACCTGGAAGGCGGCGTAGCGGAACGAATCGCCCAGGCTGTACCTGGCTTCATGGAACAGCTGAAAGGCGATGAGCAGGATGCCGGTGGCGACAACGATCATGTACATCCTGCTGGGTCGCGAGGTGAAGATGTTGTGCTTCTTGCCGGTCATGGTGGCGTAGATAAGTCCGAAGTGCATGCTGCTGAGCAACATGAAGAGGGTGATCACCATCTCGATGCGGGCGTCGTTGAAGGCGGCGATGCTCAGGTTGCGGGTGGAGAAGCCGGAGGTGGCGATGGTGGAGAGCGAGTGGCAGACGGCGTCGAAGAAGCTCATGCCCAGCAGTTTCAACAGGATGGTCTCGGTGATGATGAGCGAGAAATAGACGGTAGCGATGATGCGCACGATGTGGCGCGAACGGGTGCGGAAGCTCATCTTGGAGAGATCGGAGACCTCGGCACGGTAGAAGCTGGATTGCACTCCTTTCTTTTCGGGGAGTACCAGCAGCACGAACAGGATGATGCCCACACCGCCAATGAAGGAGGTGGAGGAGCGCCAGAAGAGCAGTCCCATGGGCAAGGCTTCCACGTTGGTGAGGATGCTGGCGCCGGTGGTGGTGAAGCCTGAGACGCTTTCAAAGAAGGCGTTGGTGAGGGTGAACTCTCCGCCCCAGATGTAGTAGGGCATCATCCCCACGATGCAGGTGAGCAGCCACCCCAGCACACTGATGGCGAGTCCCTCATGGAAGCGCAGCTCTTCTACCTTCTCCACGAAGAGGTAGGGGAAGGTGCCCAGGGCGGCACACATGGTGGCACTGAACAGCAGCGCGTTGAGGGAGCTCTCACGGTGGTAGAGGGAGATGAGGGCGGCGATGAACAAAAAAAGTGCGTTGAACAGCAGGATATAACCGAGATACTTGATGACGACCCTATTGCGTACCATCTTTTCTATTCTTTAGGTTGTTCTCTTCGCCACAACAGGCGCGATATGAAGTTGTTCAGCTCCTCTTCGAGCTGATTGAACTCATCGCGTGTGGCGATGCAGCTATCGAGCCTTCCTTTCTCGGGGTAATAGTCGCGGATGCTCTCCGTCAGTTTTTTTATCGGACGGAAGAAGTAGATCCTGATGAAATAGAAGAGCAGCAGGGCAAACAGGACTGCTGCGGCGAGCGAGATGAAGGCGGGCATCATGGCCCTGCGGGAGCGTTCCTGGATGATCTCCGACTGATGGTACATCTGTTCCTGGTTGAGCATCAACAGCGCATTCACCGTCTCTTTGGCACTGAAGAAGAGCGATTGTGTCTCGCTGTTGTAGATCTCTTTCGCTTCTGCCGGAGGTAACGCCCCTTCGAGGATGGAGAGGACGGAGGCATGGTAGGCATCATAGCTTTCGGTGATGTCGGAGATGTGGCGAGGCTCATCGGTCTCGGTGATGTTCTTCACAGCATCCTCCAGTGCACTGCGGATGATGGCATGTGATGCATGAATGGTTTGGGATCCCTCTTCCTGCTCTCCGATGATCCAGAGCAGGAGTCCGCTGTCCTCCCGTTCCAGTGCATCCATCATCCGCTTTGCTGCTTCGATGGAGCTGAAGTTGTTGTTGAGCACCCCTTTCACCGAGTCGCCCATGTTGCGGAACTCCCTCATCGACATGACTGCTGCGGCCAGCAGCATCACCACGAGGAGTGAGAGACTCAGTACCAGTTTTATTTGTAGTGAACGGATCATTGTTGCTTGAATGGGCTGTTGTCTGTTTTCAGGGTGTAAAATTAGTTTTTTTTCACCGGTTACAGAAGGGATCGCCTCTTTTTTTAACGAACACACCCCAAAAGGCAGGTGATGCGCTTTTGGGGTGTGCAACAGGAATTGAATCCTGCTTAATATTATCCAGTTATATTAGTTCAGCAGCGAGCGGAACTCCTGGTTGGTGAGGTATTTCGCGAACTCAAGGTCCTTGAGTGCCTTTTGTGCGATGGCGGGGTCGTGCGCAATGGCGGAGCGCAGGTTGGAGACCACCTCGTTGAAGTTGTTGGTCCTGGAGGCGATGATGGCCAGCAGGTAGGCGGTGGTGGCATCGGGCTGCTCAATTGCTTCGAGCGTTTGCTTGGCCTTGTTGTAGTCTCTTACCAGCAGGTGGGCCAGACCGGCGTTGTTGGAGACGGAGTTGCCATAGGCACCAACAGCCTGGTTGTAGTTACCTTGCAACATGCTGTAAAGGCCCATGGCTTCATCCAGACCGGAGGCTCCGGCGGAGCGGCCCAGCAGCTCGTTGGCTTCGTCTGTCTTGTTCTCCATAAGGGCCAGCAGTGCCTTGTTCATGTTCACCTCGGCGGCGGAGGGGTTCACCTGGGCGGCACGGTTGAATGCCTGTGCGGCCTTGCTGTAATCGCCCTGCTTGTAGAACATGGTGCCGATGTTGTTCCATCCGCGGTAGTCGTCTGAGAAGTTGGCGGTAACGTACTGGTAGATGCGTTCCTTCACCTGCTCATCGTCGGTGAGCGAGGAGGCGTAGAGCAGCTCTTCTACCGTCAACTCCTTGGGGCTGTTGTTCCAGGCGGTCATGATCTCCTCGTCGGACTTGCCCACGATCTCGATGTTGGCCACGATGCGCGAACGACGCAGCTGCGGCAGGATGGTGGTGGCCAGATCTTCAAAGACGTAGGAGATGTTCTTGATCTCACGCTCGCGGGTCTCTGAGTCGGGGTACATCTCCAGCACGCGCAGGATCAGCTCTTTGTCCTGCAGGTCGGAGGCGGATACCAGCTGGCGGAAGCCTTCCCAGTCTTCGGCGGTGTAGCGGGCATAGACATCGGTGTCGATGTTGCGCTTCTTCAGCTCTTCTTCCAGGTAACCGGAGGTGTTCTGCTCACGCTTGGCGGCAAGCTGCTCGTTGAGGGAGAGGCCACCGTCGGGTGAGGCGTAGGCCGATACCTCCACGTTGATGTTTTGACGCGGATCGTTGAAGGCTTCTTCAACACGTCGTTTCCAGTCGTTCAGGTCACGCTTGTTGAGCTCGCTCTGACGCAGGTTGGCCTGCTGGATGACGAACATGATGCTTGCTTCCTGTGCCTCCTTGATGATGCGCTGGAACCCGTCGGGGGCTACCGAGGGTGTGGTGGTGCGCACGTCTGCCAGGGCGGAGGTGGCGATGACACCATCTGCCACCTTGAGGTCGGGCAGGGGTGATCTCTTCTTCTTGATGCTGCCGTCGAAACGAAGGAAGAGCTCTGAGAAGATCATCTCCTCGCTGTAGGGGAAGGTGCTGCTCATGGTGAAGTTGCCACCACGGCTGTTGGAGATGGTGGTACGGTTGCCGGCGATGTTCTCTCCCTGGAAACTGTAGGGTGTGCCGGCCAGCTCTTTGTCGCCATACTTCAGGATGGGGGTGATGGTGACGATACCGTTCTTGTGGAACCACTTTTCAGGGAAGGTGCCGTTGATGGTTACCGGTACCTGGTTGCCCACCGTCTCCATGGGGGAGGGGGTTACGTTGAAGTTGTTCTGAGAGAGTGGTTTCAGCTTACTGCTGCAGGAGGTGGTGAAGAGTGCCACCCCCATCATCAGTAAAAATGACAAATAGAAGGATTTTTTTTTCATGTTGTTTGAGTTGATTTGTATGTGAGTTTGAATCGTCTTTTCCACTTGGATATTCTGCAGACAAATTTAAGGCTTTTACCGCAATAGAAAAAGCCTTCACAACTATTTATGAATTTTTTTATTTTGTGCGATGCACTTCTTGCGGAGCACGCTATGCAACGGTGAATCCGAGCTGCTGAAGCGTCTCTGCGATTGTTGGATGGGCATGGCGGACCGTGAAGGCATGGTACTCCCTGCGCAGGGGGTACTCCGAGCGGAAACGGTAGAACTGTTGGGGCGATGCCTTCAATGCGGAGGTCTCTTGCAACGGTTGGTAGGTGTGCCACACGGCATGTGCCAGTTGTGCCTCCAGGGGGATATCCTTCAAATCGATGAGGGGTTCTTCCGGAGCCGGTATCGCGGCATAGTGGGGCGTTGCATCCATTGCGAAGTGCTGAATCAGGTTTTCGAGGCTCATCTTCGTGGCGGTCCACTTGCCGTCCGCACTGTATCCGGCGATATGGGGGGTGGCGATGTCCACCAGCTGAAGCAACTCCCCACTGATGTTGGGTTCGTTCTCCCAGCAGTCGATCACGGCACCCCGCACGGTGCCCTGTTGCAGCGCCCTGGTGAGGGAGAGGTTGCAGGTGACTCCTCCGCGGGCAGCGTTGAAGATGAAGGGTTTCATGGGAAGGTGCTCATAGAATTGCTCCCCGGCAAGGTGATGGGTGGCATGCTTCCCCGTGCGGGTGAGCGGCGTGTGGAAGGTGATGAAATGGGCTTCCCGGCGGATGGTATCGAGGTCGGTGAAGAGCCCCTTGCCCTCGCGCTCTTCGCGGGGAGGGTCGTTGAGCAGCACCCGCATGCCCAGCTTGCGGCAGGCGGCGGCTACCTTGCTCCCCACGTTGCCCACGCCCACGATGCCGATGGTCATGGCCTGCAGGTTGAACCGGTGTTTGTGCGCCAGCAACAGGAGTGAGGAGGTGATGTACTGCTCCACGGAGGCGGCGTTGCATCCGGGGGCGGTGCGCCAGGCGACGTTGTTTTGGTCGCACCAGGCGGTGTCGATGTGGTCGTAGCCGATGGTGGCGGAGCAGATGAGCTGCACGTTGCTCCCGCTGAGGATCTCCTCCCCGAAGTGGGTCACCGTGCGCACGATCAAGGCATCCTTGTCGTGTATCGCCTCACGGGTAAATTGGTTGCCCGGCAGGTATTCCACTTCGCCCAGCTGCTCGGCAACGCCTCTCAGGTAGGGGATGTGGGCGTCGGCCAGGATCCTTAATTTTCTCATGACGTTTGTTGTTGAAGATGTTGGTGCATCGCTTTGGCTGCTTTGCGTCCGTCACCCATGGCGAGGATCACGGTGGCACCACCGCGTACGATGTCGCCGCCGGCGTAGATCATCTCATCGGCGCTCTGCATGGTCTCCTGGTTGACCACGATGGTGCCCCAGCCGGTTACTTCCAGTCCGCTGAAGCTCTGTGGGATGAGTGGGTTGGGGGAGACCCCCACGCTGACGATCACCTCATCGACCTCCAGCCAGTCGGTTGCCCCTTCGATGGGCACGGGACGGCGGCGGCCCGACTGGTCGGGTGCCCCCAGCTCCATGCGTTGCAGCAGCATGCGCTGCACCCGTCCCCGCTCATCGCCTTCGTAACGAAGCGGGTTGTGCAGGGTGTAGAACTCGATGCCTTCTTCCTTGGCATGCTTGATCTCCTCGATGCGGGCCGGCATCTCCTCTTCCGAGCGGCGGTAGACGATCATCGCTCTCTCAGCTCCAAGTCGGCGGGCGGTACGTACGGCGTCCATGGCAGTGTTGCCACCACCGATCACTGCGACCTTCCGGCCCATGTGTACGGGGGTGTCGCTCTCCGGGTCGGCGGCCTGCATCAGGTTGACACGGGTGAGGTACTCGTTGCAGGACATGATGCCATTCAGGTTCTCACCGGGGATGTTCATGAAGTTGGGCAGCCCGGCACCACTGCCCACGAAGATGGCCTTGTAGCCCTCTTCACGGAGGTCTTCCTGCGAGATGGTCTTGCCGATGATGCAGTTGGTTTCGAATTTCACCCCCATCTTGCGGAGCCCCTCGATTTCGATGTCGACAATATTGTTGGGCAGACGAAACTCGGGGATGCCGTAGCGGAGTACCCCCCCCAGCTCATGCAGCGCTTCGAAGACGGTGACGTCGTAGCCATACTTTACCATGTCGCCGGCAAATGCCAGTCCCGCGGGACCGGAGCCCACCACGGCGATCCTGATGCCGTTGGCGGGTGCCGTGGCCGGCACGGAGAGCTGGCCGCTCATCCGTTCATAATCGGCTGCGAACCGTTCCAGGTGACCGATGGCCACCGGCTCTTTTTTCAGTTTCAGGGTATAGAAACATTGGCTCTCACACTGCCTCTCCTGCGGGCATACACGTCCGCAGACTGCCGGCAGGGCACTGCTCTCCTTGAGCGTGCGGGCTGCTTCGAGATATTCTCCCCGTTCGATGTTCTTGATGAACTTGGGGATGTTGATCTCCACAGGGCAGCCACTGATGCAGGTGGGATCCACACAGTCGAGACAGCGGTGTGACTCGCCGGTGGCCAGCTCTACGGTAAGTCCCAGGTTCACCTCATCATAGGTGTGACTCCGCACCTCCGGGTCTACCTCCGGCATCTGCACCCTAGGGAGGTTGGTGCGATCTTTGTTCTTCATCGATTTGCGCAACGCTTCACGCCACTCCTGTGCCCGTTCGGCCTGTAAATAATCGCTCATATTGTTCCTCTCTCATTCTCCTGCCGCCCCGCTGTTGAAGTGTGGCTTTGGAGAACTGTTGTAATGTGTTAGTTATATGCTTTTAAGCGCATCAGCATCTCGTCGAAATCGACCTGGTGCGCATCGAACTCGGGTCCGTCAATGCAGACGAATTTGGTCTTGCCGCCCACCGTCACACGACAGGCACCACACATGCCGGTGCCGTCTACCATGATGGTGTTGAGCGAAGCGATGGTGGGTACCTCGTACTTCTTTGTCAGCTGCGAGACGAACTTCATCATGATGGCCGGGCCGATGGTGACGCAGAGGTCGACCTTCTCGCGCTGGATCACCTTCTCCACGCCTTGTGTGATCAACCCTTTCTCTCCGTAGGAGCCGTCGTCGGTCATGATGATCACCTCGTCGGAGTGGGCACGCACCTGATCCTCAAGGATGATCAGATCTTTCGAGCGGGCGCCCAGTACGGAGATCACCTTATTGCCCGCCGCTTTCATCGCTTCGATGATGGGCAGCATGGGGGCGACACCCACACCGCCACCGGCACAGACCACCGTGCCGAATTGCTCAATGTGGGTGGCCTTGCCCAGCGGTCCCACCATGTCGGTGATATAGTCACCCACCTCCAGCTGACACACTTTTTCGGACGACTTGCCCACTCGTTGGATGACCAGTGTGATGGTTCCTTTCTGCGGGTCGGCTGAGGCGATGGTGTAGGGGACCCGTTCCCCTTTCTTGCCCACGCGTACGATGACGAAGTGTCCCGCACGGCGGCTCCTGGCGATGAGCGGTGCCTCTACCTCAAACTTCACCACCTTATCGGAGAAATACTCTTTCCCAACAATCTTGTTCATTTTGATTCCGGATGTTGATTTCGATGTGTAATTTATTTTACAAAAATAGGATAAATTTGCGGGTTGGGGATGCTATTTCTGCATAAAAATGACAGAATGGAGGGGCTGAGCGCTCCTCAGCAAGGTCGCAACAAAAAATTGAGCGGAGAAGTTGTGGCTGTTAAACCTTTTGGGTATCTTTGCGTCTTACAATCGCCTGGGCGCTTTTGTGTTTCAGGTTCTACCGGGGCTGTTTGGCTTTGACAGCGGGTAGAAGAGGTTTGTAAGCATGCAGTGCGCGGTCGGTCGGCACTTTAATCCCGGCAGGCAAACAAGTAACTGGCAACAACAATTACGCTCTTGCTGCGTAACCGAAGTATAGTAGGTTAACGCTTAATTCTGCCACCAGGTGGCGGAACAAGACATCACCCGGAAGCTGTGGCTTCGAAGCGTTCCGATCAGGTGGTGCAGGTAAATCGGAGATAGGTTGGGTGAGGCTTCGGCACCCTTCTGAAAATTAAGAAGATAAGGATTGAGTATGGTGGCTTCAGTCGCGCTCTTTCCCGACAACCCAAATGAAGCTAAGCATGTAGAAAGCAGATTGCTTCCTCGTTTGGACGAGGGTTCGACTCCCTCCAGCTCCACAACTTGCACACAGTTATACGCACATTGATGCGTGGACTGTGTGTTTTTTTGTTGCCTCCCGGTGATTATGAATTGCAACTATTTAAGAGCGTTTATATTTGTATCCAACCATTCCAGACGTTTTTCAACAAAATAAATCAGATATTCCACCTCTTTATCATACGAACCTCTGATTTTACTTGTATTCCATTGTTTGTCTGTGATACTCCAGCCAGCGCCAATTGGCTTGGGACTGAAGTTCTTTTCCTGTGAATCATCCAATAGATCTGCATGTGCACTGATATAATCCGGAATCCTGTCTAATTCAGGTTTCAACTCATTCCATCGACTTTTAACTTCACCTACAAATTGAGGATCCTGGAATAAACGATCAAACCAGGGTGATTGGGTTTTTATAAACCATCCATCCCATTCACTGGAAGTAGCACCCTGTTCCCAGGTAATATAATCGGCATTTCCAAAAGCAAGATCGAAGTCCCATACAAGCGGGAACTCTATTTTTCCCTTATTTCGTATTGCCATATAGCAGCTGCCACGTAAATTGCCATCCACATTTTTCGCCAATTCCTGAACGATATAATAGTTTATAAACGAGGGTACATCTATATATTTTCGATAGCCTTCAACAGGATCAGTAAAATTTTCTGAATAAAGAACTTCTTCTGCAGTATTAAAAAAGTCCCTTACATAATTGAACTGATTTGTTGTTGGCTCTTCCGGATCTTTAAACATGATGGGAAGCCCCTTCCTGTCTGTTTTAAATTTGTAGGGTTCGTCGAAATGAAAATCAAGTTCCAGGAAATATCCACCGGTTAATGCATCTCCGGAGTTATCGTCTTCCGAAACCAACTCCATATTCAATCTTTCGTCTGTCACGCTTACATGTTCAGTAAGGGTATATACTCCTCTGTATGTGCCATTCATATAGTAATCAACGCTTATGGAATTTGGAGTCCATGACATTTCAGCAATCCTTGATATCTCGAAAGCGGTTAGATTACGCAATAGCGTCTTGTCGTAATAATTTGCAAGAAGAGCCCAGTTTTTATCGGTACTCATGCCCAGCAGAGAACTTTTCTTTCCCAGTTTTATTCTAAAAGGTTTTTTTGGAACACCATACCAGGTTGAATTGCCTCTGCCCTTCATTTCACCTACAGCATTGAAATCTGTGATACTGGTATAATAGTTATCAGCATCCAGGACTCTCAGAGTGATATTCTTATATGTTCCCTTCTCATCATCCCTGTACTCCTGATGATCTTCTACATCTACGTAAACTTGCGGCAGTCGAAGTCGTTCATTCGTAACAGTAACCGTGTATTCCAGTGGTTCACTATTAATTCCATAAACCTTATATTTGACAGGTTGACTGAAATCGTTTGATGTTATATTGCTAATTTGTTCTACATTATTTACCTCAACCTTGACACCCACAAATTGAAAGGAAACAACAAGGTTTTTAAGTGATACATTGTGTGGAATAACTAACTTGATTTCAATGCCATATTTTTCTCCCACTACAACTTTATCTAAACTATTATTGAATTCAGGTTGCAACGTAAAAGAATCAATTTTCGGCTCCAGAACTACTTTTTCTGTGTCGTCACATGAGTTTAATCCTAGAAATAGTATTAGAACAAGATAAAGTAAATTGCCAGATTTAAGTAAACTCATAATATGATGTTATTATCATTTATACGTACCAGACACAAATGTAGGCTTAATTTATACATATATCTTGTAGTGTACTCTTAAAATTTAGCACTTTTTTGATGCATGACAGCAATTAAATATACTGATTGGTGCATCATGCTCCACACAAAAAAATACCGGCTTGAGACCGGTATTATTTTGTGAACTGTCTGCTGCATCTTTTTACGGCTCGCAGTTGCTTGTATTGTAGTGTGACGGTTGCTGGATGGGGGCGTTATCTGCCACGGCTTCTCTCACTATTGTTCCTGAAGTTGGTAACCTCTTTCTGGATGAACTGCCGTTCGGCTTGCTGTGCCCTGTAGAGCTTCTCCGGGGTGAGCACCTTCTCAAATCTGGGTGCATATTCCTTCTCCAGGGCTGCCTCTTTCATCTTCAAATCCACATCGTCATCCAGTAATTTTCTGTACTCCGCCTCCGAGATGTTGCTGTTGTCCTTGATGCGTTGCACCTTTTCCCTGTGTTTGCGATGCAGTTCGAACTTCTTTTTTGTCAGTTCGTTGGTGAGGGGGAAGTATTTGACAGCTTCCGCCTTGCTGAGCCCTGCCTCTTTCTCTACAAACTCTTTTTTTCGTTTCTCGTAATCTGCCATGTTCATCTTCCTCTCCTGTGCGGTGAGGGTCATCACCTGCAGTGGCAACAGAATCAAACAAATCAACAATATGATATTTCTTTTCATAACTCTATGGTATGTGCGTTGTATCATCAATTGAGATAATATTGATCATACATGTAATCAAAATAACCCTCTTCCACCAGCTGCTCCTCCAGATATTGGTAGAACTCCTCCTCGGTGACCTGCACCGTTGACCAGTAACTTTCCTGAATCTGGACCACCGACTGACGGGATGCTACATTGTCATTGTCAGCCTGCCGTGTGAGAAACTGAATGGTGATGTAGAGACCGACAAACATCGCTGCCATATAGACCCAGGGTTTCACCTTATCCCAAAGAGGAACCGTTCGCGGTGGAAAGATCTCTTTTTCCGGGAGATGATTCATGATCTCTTCATTCAATCGGGCGAAATAGTTGTCTGGGACTTTAAATGGATTTCGTTTGCGATCTATTTCTTCTAATTTGTTGAAATGAGATTTCATACGGTACTTCTATATTGATGTTCATGCTCTTTCGATGCCGTTCCTTTTTGGGGCCTACTGTTGAATAGACGCATGGCCCTGTAAAAGGTTTAATCTTCTTCTCCTAAAAACTTTTCAATTTTTTTAACTGCATGGTGATAAGATGCTTTCAATGCCCCCACGGAGGTGCCGAGAATGTCTGACATCTCATCATATTTTATCTCATCGAAATATTTCATCTGAAAAACAAGACGCTGCTTTTCCGGCAGGGTGAGGATCGCTTTCTGCAGCTGCAGCGCTGCCTCATCACCGTCGAAATAATCATCACTTTCCAGCACGTTGATCAGGAAAGAGTCATCCTCATCAATTGAGATGTTGTTCTGGCTTCGTTTCTTGTTCAGGAAGGTGATGCTTTCGTTGATGGCAATCCGATAGAGCCAGGTGGTAAGCTTGGCGTCGCCGCGGAAGTTCTCCAGGTTTGTCCATGCCTTCACAAACACATCCTGGAGGATGTCGTTGGCATCGTCGTGCGAAAGCACCATTTTTCGTATCTGCCAGTAGAGTCGTTCGCTGTAGGCGGCGACCAGATCGGCAAACCCCTGTCTGATGGTGTGCGGATTCCGAAGTGCTTCCAGTAAGGTTTCCTCGTTGTTCATTTCCATAGGTATGGCATTCAGGACAAAGGTAAGATATTTTTCGCTACCCGCTCAGCTTGCATCACCATTTTCAAACCATCGTACAAAATTTCCCGCGGCCTCTTCGTTCTCCTGCCACCATTGCAATGATTCGGGGTAGTAGGAGACGCTGATGTAACGGCAGTAGGTTTCGAAAAAGTCAGATTGCTCTATATGGGTGAAAAAAGGGATGTAGTAGGTCCACAAGACCCCCTCTTTGTGGCCGATGCTCTCCGCCTCGAGGACCTTCATGATGGAGCGGTTCACGGTTGTGAACAACAGGAATGGATCGGCTTCGTTGTCACCCGCCTGCAGTGAGTCGATGGTTGCAGTGATGGCACCGTATACAAGGCTGCGGTCGAGGTTCTCCTCGGGTGTGAGCGGCGGTGTCTCTTCACTCTTATTGCTCTGTACGGTTTTGTTGCGCATCATCTGTTGCTGTATGAAGGAGCGTTCTACAGGTTCCTCGCTCTTCCTGATGGACATGGTCTGCAACAGCTCCTCGAAGGCGTTCTTTGAACGGTCGCTGTCGGGTTCCAGGAGTAGAAACATCTGGAATGAGAGGATGCTCTGCACCCAGAGGCCATGGTCGTTCAGCAGATAGGCATTGAGTAGAAACGCTCCGCTGTGGCTCTTGTCAACGTCTATAGCCCTTCTGACATGTGTCAGCGCCTTCCCGCTCTCACCCTGCTTGTAATAGTTGAGCGCCAGGTTGAAGTGGAGCAGGTAATCGTCGCCATACTTCTCCAGACCCTCCTGCAGGAAGGCGATGGCTTCATCGGCACGATCGGTTTCCAGGAGGACTTCATTCTTGACGGCATAGGCGCCGATGGCCAGCTTTTTCTCATCGGATGCAATCACTTCACTGCTGTACTTCTCTGCTCCCGCATAGTCTTTCAGCTCGAGAGAGGTGAGTGACATTTCATAAACAGCCTGTATCAGTCCGGGATCGAATGCCAACGCTTCACGATATTTGGCCATCGCCTCTTCATATTCACCCTGGTCATGGAGTGCCACTCCTTCTTCAACCAGTTGCTGCGCCTTGGATTGTTGCCCATGCAGCAGATTGGGCAAGGTGATGGAGAAAAATGCAAGCAGTATGATAATCTTATACATAGGTGATCTTCTAATGAATGTTCTCAGTGGGCCGACAGGCTTAACGGAAGCAAAACCACTGCTCCGGCCAATGTGTGCGGCTCATTTGGTGGGTAAAAGTAAACAAAAAATGAAGCTTGCGGATAGCTTCCTCTCAAATTTCACATCTTTTGTAACACTAATAAACATATGAGAATGGCAAATAGATTTTTTTTACATTTTCCGGTATCAAAAAGATTGTCGTACATTTGTGGGAGAAATTAAGCCCGAAAGAGACTAAGAACGTGAGTTCGGGATAACATATTATCCCCAAATGGTTAATTGACTTGACTTTTCCACTTCAAATTTGATTGAAGGCTTTTTGGGAAAGAAACAATATGCCACCAATGCAGCAATTATGTTCATGATGAAATTATGTGTGGAACGATGCCTTGAATGTTCTATCTGGCAGATATTCTTCAGTTCATCATTGATGGACTCAATTACAGATCTTTTGCGTAAGAGAATCTTGTCGCGGAATGACATCAGGGAATTTTTCATATTTGAGCGTATACCGGTCACTAAATGAACACCCTGGTCAAACAGCATCTCGAAGAGCTTTGTGCTGATGTAACCCTTGTCTGCATATAGTTTACCGAAAAGATCTTTGGTAAGAACATTGATTACGTCAGGGTTTCTATCGTCGACATTGCCTTTTGTGAGAGAGAAATTCAGCAATTCACCCTTTTCGTTACAGACCAGATGAAGCTTGAATCCAAAAAACCAGCCCATCGTACTTTTCCCTCTTTGTGCCAGATCCCTGAATACTTTATTCGAGTGTATACGCTTGTTATGACATACTTTAATGGGAGTGCTATCCACATATGTAATGCCTGTGCATTCACCAAATCCAAAGAGTTTGAGCAAGAGCATGAAAGGTACAATCACCCTGGGTTGCAACTCGACAAAACGGTTGTAGGAAACGGCATTTGGAAAATAGCTCTTCATGTGTTTGCAAATATAAAACAGGTAATAATTCTTGAAATTATGGAAGGTTCCGCAGTGGAAACAGACCATCACGGCAATAATCTCGCTCTGGGACATTTGCGTTTTCCTGTTTCTCCTTTTAGTTGTACCCCCGGCTTGAAGTTGATGATTCTGAATTTCATTCTCATATTCTGCACAAAAATCGTCGGCAATACAAAATATTTCAATAACTTTGTCTGTTGTGATCATAGGGCTGATGTTTGTTATTTGTTTGATTATCAGCTATAAATATACAAATAATCTCCCTATATCACAACTTTTTTTATGCTTTTCTTATCCCGAACTCACGTTAAGATGCAATACAACCAGGTTCTGTTCAAATGTGATCCCTACAGTGAGATGATCACCGACATCCTATCTGCAATGTTGGCAGAGATAGGATTTGAATCATTTGTGAGAGGTGAAGATGCTTTGGAAGCCTACATCCCTCAGCCGCTTTTCAGCCAGTCGGCGCTGCAACAGGTGCTTACCGACCTCCCGTTGGAGGTGGAGATCAGCTATTCCATCCACACTCTGGAAGACAAGAACTGGAATGAAGAGTGGGAGAAGAACTACTTCAAACCCATTGTCATTGAGGATGAGTGTTGCATCCACAGTTCGTTTCATCAACCCGACAAGGCATGTCGTTATCCCATCGTGATTGATCCGAAGATGTCGTTCGGCACAGGCCATCATCAGACGACACTCCTGATATTGAAGGAGATCCTGGCGATGGAGCTGAACGGGAAAAGTGTGCTCGACATGGGGTGCGGCACCGGGGTGCTGGCCATCCTGGCTGCCATGAAGGGCGCTGCCCCCGTGACTGCCATCGACATTGAAGAGTGGGCCTATCACAATGCCGTGGAGAATGTGGGATTGAACGGCATGACATCCATACGTGTTGAGCAGGGAGGAGCGGAACTGTTGGGCGCAGAGCGGTATGAGGTGATCTTTGCCAACATCAACCGCAACATCCTGTTACAGGATCTGCCACGCTATGAGGCAGTGATGGAGAAGGGGGGAGTCATTGTCATGAGCGGCTTCTACCTAGATGACCTGCCCGCCATCCGTGCACGGGCAAATGAGTTGGGTCTTTCTTTTGATCATTTGAGGGAGATGGATCGTTGGGTGGCCACAACTTTTGTAAAGAAGTGAAAAAAGGGTTACCTTTGCAGCTTGTTACACAATTTTAGGTTATTACAGAATGGAATGGTTTGTTGAACTTATTAGCGGATCGGGTATTGCGCATTCGATCCTGATCTTGGCAGTGGTAATTGCCATTGGACTCCTGCTGGGTAAACTCAAGATCTTCGGGATCTCATTGGGTACCACCTGGATCCTTTTCTTCGGTATTTTTCTCGGTCACCTGGGCCTTCTCATCGAACCTGAGCTCCTTCATTTCCTGAAAGAGTTCGGTTTGATCCTTTTCATCTTCTCCATAGGGATGCAGGTGGGCCCCAGCTTCTTCTCCTCCTTCAAGCAGGGAGGGATCACTCTCAACCTGCTGGCTTCGGGTGTTGTTTTCCTGGGTGTTGCCACCACCATCGTGATTCACCTGCTTACCGGTTTGCCTATTGCCACGATGGTAGGCATCCTCTCGGGTGCCGTCACCAACACGCCCGGTCTGGGAGCGGCACAGCAGACCTTTACCGATGCCACCGGCAGCACCGATCCTACCATTGCCACTGCCTATGCGGTTGCCTATCCGTTGGGAGTGGTGGGCATCATCCTCTCACTGGTGCTGTTCCGTTACATTTTTCGCATCAACCTCACACAGGAGAACAAGCGTCTGGATCAGATGAACGATTCGAAACAGACGGAGGCTCAGATGTTCACCCTCAATGTGCTTAATCCCGCCATCATGGGTAAGAACATCAGGCAGATCAAGAAGCTGATCGATCGTGAGTTTGTCATCTCACGGGTGCTGCATGCACGGAGCGGTGAGCTGGTTGTTCCCCAAACAGAAACGAAACTGGAGGATGGGGACCGGGTGCTGGTGGTCTCCAACCTGAAGAACATCGAAGCGATTGAAGCACTCATTGGTAAACGCATCGACATGAACAGGGAGGAGTGGGCCAAGCTCGATTCACAGCTTGTCTCCCGCAGGATCTCCATCACGCGCTCTGCAGTGAATGGACGTTCCATCGGTAACCTGCGCCTGCGCAACCTCTTCGGCGTCAACATCACAAGGGTGAACCGTGCCGGTGTGGACCTGATTGCCGATACACGGCTGGAGCTACAGCTGGGCGACCGCGTCACGGTGGTGGGATCGGAAGAAGCGATTGCCAACGTGGAGAAATTCCTGGGCAACTCGATGAAACGACTGCGTGAACCAAACCTGATCTCCATCTTCATCGGCATCGCACTGGGCGTACTGGTGGGCAGCATTCCCTTCATGATTCCGGGGATACCACAGCCTGTGAAGCTGGGACTGGCGGGTGGACCACTGATCATTGCCATTCTGATCAGTAAGTTTGGGCCCCGCTACAAGCTGGTTACCTACACCACCATGAGTGCCAACCTGATGCTGCGCGAGATTGGCATCTCCTTGTTCTTGGCCTGCGTGGGACTGGGTGCAGGGGGCAACTTTGTTGAGACCGTGGTGAACGGTGGATACATCTGGATAGGCTATGGTGTGATCATCACCATGTTGCCGCTGCTGATCATCGGCTTCATCGGCCGCAAGGTGAGCAAGCTGAACTATTTCACCCTGATGGGGCTGCTTGCGGGAAGCATGACCGATCCCCCGGCACTGGCATACGCCAATGCCAGCGCAGGGAATGATGTGCCGGCAGTGAGCTATGCGACGGTTTACCCGCTCACCATGTTCCTCCGTGTGATCATGGCACAGTTGTTGATTCTTATTTTTCTCTGAATGAAGGGGTCAGCCTGAACAGGGAAGAGTCTTGTCGCAATCGATTGCACACGATTCTACGCAAAAGATCCGCTTGTAAAAGTCATTCGTTCCCATTTCGTTGTAGATTTGTAGTCGAAGACAATAATTTAATACGCAGACCATTTCAAGGGATCTCACCCTTCGAATGGGTTTAACAAAAGGATCTGAATGGCTCTTATTGCATTTCATCTCAACTATCATACCACCTGGGGGCAACAGGTCTGCCTCTGTGGGTCGACGCCCGAGCTGGGAGCGTTCGATGAGGCCCGGGCGTTACCGCTCACAAGCAACGGTGACAACTGGAGCACCACGCTGAAGATGGGCGTGACCGATACCCTCGAGTATTATTACCTGATACGGCAGGGCAACAGCACCATCCGCCGGGAGTGGGGTGCAAGACGTCAGCTCCGCGTGATTAAAGGGAAGAAGGCATTCAACGTGCAGGATCACTGGAACGACAAGCCGTACCATTCTTATCTCTATTCATCGGTATTCACCGACAGCATCTTCCATCATCCCATATCATCGTTGCCGACAAGATATTATTCCAGGTCGCTGTTGCTCAACATGATCTGCCCCTATGCCAACCGCGACCAGGTGGTGGCGGTCTGTGGCGCAGCAGATTTGTTGGGAGGATGGGATCCCGCTAAAGCAGTGCCGCTCACCTGCGTGAACAATGGCGAATGGCAGATACTCCTTGATGCGGAGTCACTTCCACTGATCAGTGAGTACAAGTTCCTGATCATAGACCGCCGCAGCGGCGAGGTGGTGCACTGGGAAGATGGCGCCAACAGGCTGCTGGATGCAACCTCCGCTCAGCAGGAGAACAGTGTGACGGCGGAGATGTCGATTGCATACCGCTATTCCGGTTTCACATTCAGAGGAACCGGAACGGCCATCCCTGTTTTCTCACTCAGAACGGAGCAGAGTTTCGGCATCGGTGACTTTGCCGATCTGCGGAAGATGATAGAGTGGACTGCGCGCACCGGGCAACAACTGATTCAACTGTTACCGGTGAATGATACCACCACTACCAGAACATGGAAGGATTCCTATCCCTACAGTGCCATCTCCATCTATGCCCTCCATCCCATCTACCTGGGATGCAGCGACTATCCGTTGAAGAACAAAAGAAAACAAAAGCAATACCTGAACCGGGCAGCCGCCCTCAACCGGCTTAAAGAGATCGATTACGAAGAGGTGTTGCAGCTCAAATCGGCATACAGCCGTGATCTCTATCTTGAGGAGGGGAAAAAAGTGCTCTCATCGGACGAATACAACAGTTTCTTTGAAAACAACAAACAGTGGCTCTTCCCCTATGCCTGCTATTGCACCTTGCGCGACAGGAACGGAACTGCCAATTTCAGGGATTGGAACGGGTACGCCACCTACAGCGAGTCACAGCTGAGAGCGTTGCTGGAGGCTGATGCTGCAGCGACAGATGAAACAAACTACTGGTATTTCGTACAATATCTGCTGCACAAGCAGTTCTCAGCAGTGAAAGCCTACGCGCATCAGTTCGGGATCAGCCTGAAGGGGGACATCCCCATCGGGATCAATCGTGACAGCATCGACGCCTGGACTTCACCCCATCTGTTCAACATGGATACCCAAAGCGGGGCTCCTCCGGATGACTTCTCCTTTTTTGGTCAGAACTGGGGGTTTCCTACCTACAATTGGGTTGCGATGGAGAAAGAGGGCTTTGCCTGGTGGATCAACCGCTTTCGAAAGATGGCCGACTATTTTGATGCCTACCGCATAGACCATATACTTGGTTTCTTTCGTATCTGGGAGATTCCGCTGGATGCCGTACAGGGGCTGCTGGGACATTTCAGTCCTGCCTTGCCCTACTGGCCGGAAGAACTGAACCGCGCAGGCATCCACTTCGATGAGGAACGTATGGTGCAGCCATTCATTCACGAACAGTTTCTGCCGGAGATTTTTGGCCCCTATGCCGATGAGGTAAAGGAGAAATACCTCGAGGTGAAAGGGTGGCAGCTGTTCCGTTTGAAGGAGTGTTGCGATACCCAACGAAAAATTAAACAAATATTTGAAGGTGAGCAGGATGAGAAGTCGGTACGGGTGCGCGACGGGCTTTATTCCCTTTGCACGGAGGTGCTCTTCGTACGTGATCCGCTCGATCAGCATCGTTTTCACCCCCGCATCACGGCTCAATATTCCTATTCTTACCGCTACCTGGACGATCATGTAAAAGAGGCGTTCAATCGTCTTTATGATGACTTTTTCTATCACCGCCACAACTACTTCTGGCGTGAACAGGCGATGCGTAAATTGCCGGTGCTGATAGCTTCAACCTCTATGTTGGTTTGTGGGGAGGACCTGGGAATGGTGCCCGATTGTGTTCCCTCGGTGATGCATGAGTTGCAGATGCTCAGCCTGGAGATACAGCGGATGCCCAAGGATCCCAAGGTGCTTTTTACCGACCTGCAGTGGTTGCCTTATCACTCAGTCTGCACCACCTCTACACATGACATGTCACCGATACGCCAATGGTGGGGCGAAAACCGGGAGTTGACACAACGATATTACAACGAAGTGCTCCACCAGGATGGGGCTGCTCCGGATGAATGTACCATTGCGATATGCAACAAGATCATCACCTCACACCTCCACTCATCGGCCATGTGGGTGATTCTGCCCTGGCAGGATTGGATGTCGCTCGATGCCGCACTCCGCAATCCCGATGCTTCGGCCGAACGAATCAACATCCCGGCAAACCCTGAGCATTACTGGCGCTACCGGATGCATCTCTCCATTGAAGAGCTGCTCAGGGAGACATCGTTCAACGAAGAGGTTGCCGCGATGAGCAACAGGATGTAAACATCTATCTAGTTATTTGAGAAAACCACAAAAAAGTGCGGCCCTCCCATTTGGGAAGGCCGCTTTCTTTATGTAGTGAGATGAGGGTTATGCCTTTCCGGCACTGCCCAACACCTTTTCTGTCTTGTGCTTGTAGAGCTTTTTCAACTCCTCACGTGCCGGTCCCAGGTACTTACGCGGGTCGAACTCTGCAGGGCTGTTGGCAAACACTTCACGTACGGCAGCGGTCATTGCCAGACGACCGTCTGAGTCGATGTTGATCTTGCAGACAGCCGACTTGGCTGCTTTGCGTAACTGCTCTTCGGGGATACCGATGGAGTCACTTAGCTTTCCGCCATACTTGTTAATGGTCTCAACATATTGCATTGGCACAGAAGAGGAGCCATGCAGCACGATGGGGAAGCCGGGGATTCGTTTTTCAATCTCTTCGAGGATGTCGAAACGCAATGGTGGTGGTACCAGCACTCCTTCTTCATTGCGGGTGCACTGCTCGGGAGTGAACTTGAACGCACCGTGTGAGGTGCCGATGGAGATAGCCAGTGAGTCAACACCGGTACGTGATACGAAGTCTACCACTTCGTCGGGTTCGGTATAGGTGTGGTGTTCAGCCACTACATCATCTTCGATGCCGGCCAGTACACCCAGCTCACCCTCTACTGTCACATCGTGCTGATGTGCATATTCCACCACCTTTTTGGTGAGGGCTATATTTTCTTCGTAGGGAAGGTGCGAACCATCGATCATCACCGATGAGAAGCCACTGTCGATGCAATCCTTGCAAAGTTCAAAGCTGTCACCATGGTCAAGGTGCAAAACGATGGGGATTTCATAACCCAGTTCCTTGGCATATTGTACGGCTCCCTGTGCCATGTAGCGCAGCAGCGTTTGGTTGGCATATTTGCGGGCACCGCTCGATACCTGCAGGATGACGGGCGATTTGGTTTCCACACAGGCTGATACGATTGCCTGCAGCTGTTCCATGTTGTTGAAGTTGAAAGCGGGGATGGCATAACCACCGTCTACTGCTTTCTTGAACAACTCTTTTGAGTTCACGAGACCCAGTTCTTTATAACTTACCATGATCTTATTGTTTTTAAATTGGAGTTTAAACCTAAATAATATCACAAAAATACGATTAAAAATGCAATTTATGAAATTATTTCCCCAAAGAGTGCTAAAAGATGTCTGCAGTGAGCGAAATAACCGGTAAAAAAAGGAGTCGATAAAATCATCCAAACCGATTGTTTTTTTTATTTTTTTTCTATTTTTGTACTCTACGGTCATTAACCGCTCTCTGATTTCCGCAATGAGCATACTGGTGCCGGAATGAGTCGCCTTAGCTAATATTATTAATTTCAAACACTTTACATTTTTTTATTATGATTATTGGAATACCGAAAGAGATCAAAGTATTGGAGGGTAGGGTAGCCATGACACCCGCAGGGGTGATGGAGCTGACCCGCAGAGGACATACTGTTTACCTGCAGAAGGGTGCCGGCGTGGGGAGCAATCTGCCCGATGAGCGCTACCAAATGGCAGGAGCAGTGATCCTCGACACCATGGAAGATGTATATGCCACGGCAGAGATGATCGTGAAGGTGAAGGAACCACTGGAAAGAGAGTACAACCTGATTCGTAAAGGTCAGATTTTGTTTACCTACTTTCATTTCGCATCCAACAAGCAGTTGACACAGGCAATGATTGACAGCGGAGCTGTTTGCATCGCCTATGAGACCGTGATGGACAAGCTGGAAGCACTCCCGTTGCTTACCCCCATGAGTGAGGTGGCCGGAAGGCTCTCGGTACAGCAGGGGGCAAAATACCTTGAAAAGCCACAGGGAGGCAAAGGTGTGCTGCTGGGAGGTGTGCCGGGTGTCAATCCGGCCGAAGTGATGATCATCGGTGCCGGTGTGGTGGGTCACAATGCAGCACTGATGGCTGCCGGCCTTGGTGCGAACGTGAAGATGCTGGACATCAACCTGAACCGCCTGCGCTATCTCTCCGAGGTGATGCCTGCCAACGTGAAGACCCTTTATTCCACCGAGATGTCGATCAGAGAATCACTCAGGAGTGCCGATCTCGTGATCGGGGCCACACTGATTGTAGGAGCCAAGGCTCCCCACCTGGTGTCGCGTGAGATGCTCAAGGAAATGACTCCCGGCACGGTGATGATTGATGTCTCTGTCGATCAGGGTGGTTGCTTCGAAACAACGCGGCCAACGACACACGCCGACCCAATATTCGAGGTTGATGGCATCATTCACTATTGTGTGGCCAACATACCCGGTGCGGTACCCATCACCTCCACGCGTGCTTTGACCAATGCCACAATGCCCTACGTGATAAGGCTCGCAGAGTATGGGTGGGAAGAAGCATGCAAACGATTTGAAGACCTTAGGCAGGGACTCAACATCCTCGACGGGGAGGTGGTCTACAAGAGCGTGGCCGATTCACTCAATCTGCCTTACAGGGAGCTTCACTGGTAAGCGATCTTCATGGCTGCATCCTGTTTTTACCGGGATGCTGCAGAGAGGCACGGAAAAAGGGATCAATCGGGAAAGATTATCCCTTTTTCCTTTGCAGATAAGGAAAAATTATTTTTCTTTGTTTGCCTTATTTAGATTATTTTTATACAGCGTCAGAATCACAGCATCGCAATGGAAGATTACAACAAGGAGACCCAGATACAAATTGAACTGAGCGAAGAGGTTGCACAGGGAACATACTCCAACCTGGCCGTCATCTCTCACTCCGCATCGGAGTTCGTGGTCGATTTCATCCGCATGGTGCCCGGCATGCAGAAAGCAAAAGTGAAGTCAAGGATCATATTGACACCTGAACATGCGAAACGGTTGTTGCATGCCCTGAAAGAAAACATCGACAAGTTTGAACAACAAAACGGTCCCATTCGCATTCAAAGTGATCCCGGCTTTCTGCCACCCATCGGTGGTATAGGGCAGGCGTGAAGCTGACCATTTCGTCACATCTCACAGCAATTATGGAAAAGGAAAAAGACATCACAGCAAAAAAATACAACTGGTTTACCATGTTCTGGTCAGGTTTCACCAGCATGAGCCGCATGAGCAAAACACTCTGGATCGTGGCAATCGTGAAGCTGGTGATCATGTTTTTCATCCTCAAACCCTTCTTTTTTCCGAACGTTTTGGAAACCAACTACGACAATGATGCCGACAAGGCTGAACATGTCCGCACGGAACTTTATGAAAAAGTGCCGGCATCCGAATGAACCCAATCAAATATAAAAAAACTAAATAAACCAACATCTATGGATCTTTTAAGTGCATCTGCAGTAAATTGGTCGAGAGCGCAATTTGCGCTGACGGCCAGCTATCACTGGCTGTTCGTCCCGCTCACCATTGGACTGGGACTCATCATGGCCATAATGGAGAGTCTCTACGTCAAAACAGGAGATGAGAAATGGAAGAATGCCACCAAGTTCTGGCAGAAGATCTTCGGCATCAATTTCGCCATCGGTATAGCTACAGGCATCATCCTCGAGTTTCAGTTCGGCACCAACTGGTCGAACTACAGCTGGTTCGTGGGCGATATCTTTGGAGCTCCTCTCGCCATTGAAGGAATTCTGGCCTTCTTCATGGAAGCCACCTTTGTCTCTATCATGTTTTTCGGTTGGAACAGGGTCAGCAAAAAAATGCACCTGGCTTCCACCTGGCTGGTATTTGTGGGTGCTTCTCTCTCTGCCTTCTGGATCCTGGTGGCCAACGCCTGGATGCAGTATCCCATCGGTATGGAGTTCAACCCCGAGTCGGTCCGCAATGAGATGGTTGACTTCTGGGCGGTGGCTTTCTCACCGGTAGCCTACAACAAGTTCCTGCACACCACCTTCTCCTGCTGGGCCGTGGGTGCCGCCTTCGTGGTGGCCATCTCCGGATGGTACCTGCTGAAAAAGAGACATACCGATTTTGCGGTGAAGAGCATGAAGATTGGTTCACTGGTCGGTCTGGTGGCTTTCGTCATGCTGGCGGTTACCGGCGACGGTTCGGCATACCACGTGGCACAGAAGCAGCCGATGAAGCTGGCAGCCATGGAGGGCCTTTATGAAGGCACAGAGGGTGCCGGTCTGGTGGCTGTGGGGATGCTCAACCCTGCACGGAAAAACTACAACGATGAGGTGGATCCCTACATCTTCAAGATAGAGCTGCCCAAGCTGCTCTCCCTTCTGGGATACAGGGATATCAACGCCTTTGTGCCGGGCATCATGGACATCGTAGAGGGTGGCTACACCCTTCAAGACGGCACCACGGCGCTCTCCTTTCAGGAACGCCGGGAGAGAGGACTCAAGGCCATTCAGGCGCTGGCCGACTACCAGGTGGCCAAGGAGGAGGGACGTGATGCAGATGCTGCCAACCATGAGACCATCCTGCGCGAGAACTATGCCCACTTCGGATATGGCTACCTCGAAACAGAGGAAGATCTCATCCCCAACATACCGCTTACCTTCTACAGCTTTCACCTGATGGTGATGATTGGGATGTATTTCATTCTCTTCTTCATGGTGATGCTTTATTTCCTGTATAAAAAAGATATGGTCACAAACCGCTGGCTGCAATATGTGGCCCTCTGGAGCCTCCCGTTGGCCTACATTGCCTCCGAGCTGGGGTGGGTGGTTGCCGAGGTGGGACGACAACCCTGGACCATCCAGGATATCCTGCCGGTACAGGCTGCCTCCTCAGCCATCTCGGCAAATAACGTGGCCACCACCTTCATCCTCTTCGCGGTGCTGTTCACCGGTTTGCTGATTGCCGAGGTGACCATCATAGTGAAGCAGATCAAAAAGGGACCCGACAGTGAAGGGCTGAAAGCGTGATTGTATCAAGGTTGAACGGATTTAAAGATAAATATTATGATCACTTACGAATTTCTACAACAATATTGGTGGTTCATCATGTCACTGTTGGGTGGCCTGCTGGTGTTCCTGCTCTTTGTGCAGGGAGGTCAATCGATGCTCCACTCCCTCTCACGGAAAGAGGATGAGAAGAGGCTGCTGGTAAATGCTCTCGGCAGAAAATGGGAATATACCTTCACCACGCTGGTCACTTTCGGGGGGGCCTTCTTCGCATCTTTCCCGCTCTTCTATTCCACCAGCTTCGGCGGCGCCTACTGGGCATGGATGATCCTGCTCTTCTGCTTTGTGCTGCAGGCGGTATCCTATGAGTTCCAGTCGAAGCCGGGTAACATCTTCGGGGCTACAACCTACCGCATGTTCCTCTTCATTAACGGACTGCTCGGCACCTTCCTGCTGGGAGTGGTGGTGGCTACCTTCTTTACCGGATCGGAGTTCACCGTGGGCAAGGGTAACATCGCGGGACTGGGTACGGCAGGACCGATAATCAGCCAGTGGCAGAACCCGCTGCACGGATTGGAGCTGCTGGGGAACCTGCGCAACCTGACACTTGGATTTGCCGTATTCTTCCTGGCACGTACCCAGGCCAGCCTCTTCTTCGTAAACAGGCTCAGCCATGAGGTGCTGGAGAAGCGCTCCCGTAAGTTTGTGCTGTACAACGGACTGCCCTTCGTGGTATTCTTCCTCATTTTCCTCATCTGGACACTCTTTTCCGAAGGTTATGCCGTGGATCCCCTCACCAAAGATGTATACCTGGAGAAGATGAAATACCTGAACAACTTCATCGAGATGCCGCTGGTGATGGTGCTCTTCCTCCTGGGGGTGGTTGCCGTGCTTTATGGTATCATACGAACAGTATTCAGTGCTGAGTTTAAGAATGGGATCTGGTACGCCGGTGCAGGTACTATCGTCACGGTGACCATGTTATTGCTGATTGCCGGTTACAACAACACCGCTTATTACCCTTCGTCGGTTGATTTACAGAGTTCGCTTACCCTGCAGAATTCATCTTCAAGCGAGTTCACACTCTCGACCATGGCGGTGGTGTCACTGCTTGTACCGGTGGTGGCTGCTTATATCTTCTATGCCTGGAGGGCACTGGAGCGAAAGAAACTAAGCCTTGATGATCTGAACAACGACGGACATGCCTATTAGGCTCACTGCAAAATGATTCAAGAGGGTGGGGTGCATTTACATGCCCCCCCTTTTTGTTTCTGCAGTTCATTTTCGGCTGGAAAAAGGGCTGATGTCGATAATAAAGTGTAATTTTGCAAAAGAATATAACATCGTTCTTATATGGAGAGAAGATTTTTTCTGCTGCTGATCAGCTCACTAATGATAGCCGCAACGTTTCTCATAAGCTCCTGTGGTGAAGGTGGAAATGGGTTGAACCGGACGGCCAATAAACTGACGTTGGACACCATCCACATCGAATCGCGCCGCCACCTGGGGGGGGACACAGCCAATCCCTACTGTGACATCCGTCTCCATGTGATCTATCCCATTGACAGCGAAGGGACAAACCTGGATACCCTGCAGCGTTACTTCGTAACGGCGCTTTTCGGACCGGCCTACCACAATCTGAAACCGACGGCGGCCATAGAGGAGTATGTCAGAAACTATGAGGAGAACTACAGCCGTGATGCTGCCATCTATCGCGAGAATGCGGGCTCAACTGTGACACCCGATGAAATGATGCAGGATGAAGTGCTGGACCATGACCACGAGGGTCTTTCCACCGCTGAAAGCTTCTATTCCTATTACGAAAGCATCTCTGATACGATCTTTTACAACCAGCATGGCATCCTCTCCTTTCAGGTGAGACAATCGAACAACAAGGGGGGAGCAACTTCCTACCAGCTCTGCCGCAACCATGTCTTCAACTTGAGACAAGAAGCTCCCGTCACTGAGAACGAGCTCTTCAAAGCCGGTTATGATACTGCGCTGCGCAACATCCTCATCGCCTCCCTGCTGGAACAGAATGGCGTGAAGAGCATCGAGGAGCTGGAAGAATTGGGATTCTTCGGCATCCGTGAGATCCTGCCCAACAAGAACTTCCTGCTCAATGGCAAAGGGATTGTCTATACCTTCAACAAGGGAGAGTATTCCGCTTATCAACTTGATGCGCAGGAGATCATGATCCCCTACGGCACTATACGCTCTCTGTTGAGAGAAAATAGCGTTGCATCTAAACTGGCCGACCTGAAGTGAAAGAGATCAAACATTATTTCCCCGCACTGACGGAACAGCAGGTAAAGCAGTTTGAGGCACTGGGTGACCTCTACAGGGAGTGGAACAGCAAGATCAATGTCATTTCCCGAAAGGATATCGACAACTTATACCTGCATCATGTACTTCATTCATTGGCGATTGCCAGGTATGTCTCTTTCACTCCCGGCACCAGCGTCATGGATGTGGGTACCGGTGGAGGCTTCCCTGGGATCCCGCTGGCGATCCTCTTTCCGGAGAGCCGTTTCCTGCTGCTCGACAGCATCGGGAAAAAGATCAGGGTTGTGCGTGAGGTGGCTGATGCCATTGGCTTGACCAATGTGGAGGCAATTCATTCACGTGCCGAAGAGGAGAAACGTACGTTTCACTTCGTGGTGAGCCGTGCGGTGATGCCCCTACCGGAGTTGATCCGCATCATTCGTAAGAACATCGCGAAGGAACAGATCAATTCATTGACCAACGGTGTTATCTGCCTGAAGGGGGGTGACCTGACCGCAGAGCTTCATCCTTTCCGGCAGGTGGCCGATGTGGTGTCACTGACCAATTACTTCACCGACCCCTTCTTCGGGACAAAGAAACTGGTTTATGTGCCCCTGGGCTGAACGATGAAAATAAATGAGAACGGCATGAAGATAAAGACTTTTGAATTCAATCCTCTGGGAGTCAATACGTATGTACTCTCTGACGAAACCGGGGAGTGTGTGGTGATTGATGCTGCATGTTATTATGCCTACGAACAGGAACTTTTGCTCAATTACCTTCTGGATCACGACTTCGTGGTGAAGCATCTGATCAACACCCATCTCCACTTCGACCATCTCTTCGGAGTGAACCTGCTGGCAAACAGGTTTGATCTTCCCCTGCTGTACCATCCCGACGATGCGTTTCTGCTGGAGGATATTCCCAGTCAGATGGGACTCTTCGGATTCCCCTCCCACCATGCCGATTACAAACCGGTGAGGAGCGCATACCTGAAGGAGGGTGATAGGGTATCCTTCGGAAACCATACACTTCAAATCTTGCATGTCCCGGGACACTCTCCCGGCAGCATCGCATTCTATGAGGCCGAAGCTGCTGTAGTGATGTGCGGTGATGCTCTTTTCAATTCCGGCATCGGACGTACCGATCTGCCCCGTGGCAGTTATGAGACACTCAACACCAGCATCCGCAACAAGTTATATCTGCTGCCGGAGGAGACACGTGTCTACCCCGGTCACGGACCTTATACCACCATCGGTGATGAGAAACGGCACAACCCGTTTGTCAACATGAATCAACAATGAAAGAACCCAACTAAAGCCTATTCATAGCAATGGAACATTTTAAATACCGCCACATCGGCATCAGCGAAGCAGACAAGAAAGTGATGCTCGAGACCTTGGGAGTGAACAGCATGGATGAGTTGATCGAACAGACCATCCCGGGTGACATACGGCTGTCAAAGCCCCTCACGTTGCCTGCAGCACTTACCGAACAAGAGTATGCCGAGGAGATTGCCCGCATCGCCGCTCGCAACAGGATCCATGCTTCCTACATCGGAATGGGATGGTATGACACCATTACTCCAGCCCCTATCTACCGAAACGTGTTTGAGAACCCTGTCTGGTATACCTCCTACACACCCTATCAGGCAGAGATATCACAAGGCCGGTTGGAGGCACTTCTCAACTTCCAGACCGTGGTGAGCGAACTGACTGCGTTGCCGCTCGCCAACAGCTCATTGCTCGACGAGGCCACTGCCGCGGCGGAGGCCGCCACCATGATGTATGGCCTGCGCAGTCGTGATCAGGTGAAGCAGCAGGTAGAAACCCTCTTTGTAGACCGGCATCTCTTTCCACAGACACTTGCCGTGCTCCGTACACGAATGCGGCATACCGGAATTGAGATTGTTGTTGGCGACTACAACAGCTTCACTTTTGAGACCCCCTGCTTCGGTGCAATCGTGCAATATCCCAACAGCAACGGTAGCGTGGAGGATTATCGCTCCTTCACAGAGAAAGCTCATGCGGTGGACTGCAAAGTGGCAGTGGCAACCGACTTGATGGCGCTGGTGCTGCTCACTCCGCCGGGAGAGTGGGGAGCCGACATCGCCTTTGGCAGCAGTCAACGTTTTGGTATCCCCATGTTCTTCGGTGGACCCTCTGCTGCCTTTTTCGCGACCCGCGACGAGTACAAGCGTTCCATGCCAGGCCGTATTATCGGCATCTCGAAAGATGCTTATGGAAAAGAAGCACTACGTATGGCACTGCAGACGCGCGAACAGCATATCAAACGGGAAAAGGCCACCTCCAACATCTGCACCGCGCAGGCATTGCTGGCTACGATGTCATCCTTCTATGCCGTATATCATGGACCGGAAGGGCTCAAAAGTATCGCCCGCCGCATCCACTCGCTAGCCTCACACGTCAGTGATGAGCTGCAAGCGATGGGATACCGGCAACTAAATGAAAGCTTCTTCGATACCCTCACCATAGCCCTACCTGAAAGCATTTCCGTTGAGGATATCCGCAACCATGCCGAGATGCGCGAAATAAATCTCCGTTATCATTCAGATGGACGAATAGGCATCAGTCTCGACGAGACTACCAACGACTATCGCGTGCATGAGCTGCTGGCTCTCTTTGCTATGGCTGCCGGAAGCTCCAAGGTATTCATGATTGATGATCTTCCCGAAAAGAGCACCTTGCAGGAGGAGCAACTGAGGAAAAGCGATTTTCTGACACACCCCACCTTTCAACGTTACCACACCGAGACGGAGCTGATGCGTTACATCAAGCGACTGGAACGGAAGGATATCTCACTGGCGCACTCCATCATCTCACTGGGCTCCTGCACCATGAAGCTGAATGCCGCTTCGGAACTGCTGCCGCTCGGACTGACAGGCTTCCAGCGCATACACCCCTTTGCACCGGAAGATCAGACGGAAGGATACAAGGAGATGATCGATGAACTGGAGGAGATGTTGTCTGTGATTACCGGGCTGGCTGCCACCAGCCTGCAACCCAACTCGGGTGCCGCAGGTGAATATGCGGGGCTGATCACCATTGCCGCATATCAGGAAAGTATCGGGCAGGGATCACGAAAAGTGGTACTCATCCCAGCATCGGCACACGGCACCAATCCTGCCAGTGCCGTACAGGCAGGTTATACACCGGTGACGGTGGCCAGTGATGCCCGTGGCAACGTAGACATGGATGATCTGCGCAACAAGGTGGAGCAGTATCGGGATGAACTGGCAGCCTTCATGATCACCTATCCCTCCACGCATGGCATCTTTGAAACGGAGATCCGTGAGATGTGCCGCCTGATACATGAGACAGGAGGGCAGGTTTACATGGATGGGGCCAACATGAATGCCCAGGTAGGGGTGACCAACCCCGGTACCATCGGAGCCGATGTGTGCCATCTCAACCTGCACAAGACCTTTGCCATCCCCCACGGTGGCGGAGGTCCCGGCGTGGGGCCGATCTGCGTGGCGGAGCACCTGGTGCCTTTCCTGCCCGGACATCCTGTTTCGCTTGCAACGGATACGAACACCGTGGCAGCTGCCGCTTACGGCAGTGCAGGGGTGCTCCCGATCACTTACGGCTATATCCGCATGATGGGTGCCGACGGATTGAAAGAAGCAACAGAAGCAGCTATCCTCAATGCCAATTACCTGGCAGAGAAGTTGAACAATTCTTACGGAATCCTCTATCGGGGTGCTGACGGCAGGGTAGGTCATGAGCTGATCCTGGATTGTCGCGGCCTGAAAGAGGTCTCCGGAATTACCGAAACCGATATCGCCAAGCGACTGATCGACTATGGCTATCATGCTCCGACACTCTCCTTCCCGGTACATGGTACCCTGATGGTAGAACCCACCGAAAGCGAGAGCCTGGCGGAGCTGGATCGTTTCGTGGCGGTGATGGATCAGATTCACGAGGAGATCATCGAGGTGTCACGCGGAACATTCAGTCGCGAAGACAATGTACTCATCAACGCGCCTCACCCCGAATATGAGGCTGTGGCGGACGAGTGGAAGCATGCCTATCCGCGCAGCAAGGCTCTCTATCCGTTGCCGTTCGTTGCAGAAAACAAGTTCTGGGTGAACGTTGCAAGGGTGGACAATGCCCATGGCGACAGGAACCTGGTATCCTGCCTCTGCGAGCTTTGATGAGTCCCTGTAAGAAGAATCGTTCGATCAAAACTGCTTATCGCATGCATGGTAAATATATCCTTTCTGTCCTACTGTTCGGCCTGATGTCCCTGCTATTCCACTCTTGCGGAAAAGAGGATGTTAGTGAGAATGCAGCCCGCCTACGGATCAAGCTGACCGATGCGGCAGCCCCAATGCTGAAGGAGATGTATCTTCACATAGAAACAATCGACGTACTGCCTGTTGACAGTGCCGGGGTGGAGGGTGAGTGGGTTACCCTTGATTTCAACGGAGGTGAGTACAACCTGCTCAAGCTGATGAACGGTAAAACGGTGCAGCTTACTGATCAGTACTTCCCCGCGGGAGGGAAGATCGACAAGATTCGGCTGGCGCTGGGAAACAACAACAGGATGGTGACAGTCACCGACAAGCCTATCCCGCTTCAAAAATCGCCCAACGTGATTGAGCATCTGATCATCGACAATGTAAACGCAGCTCTCCCTGCAAACTTCATTGTAAGCATCGTGATCGATATCAATGCGGCACTCTCTGTCTACGATTTGAATGGCAACTATTATCTCGCCCCCCGCGCCAGAGCCTACCCTGAGACCTATGGAGGCTCATTGAGAGGTTATGTGACCCCGATAGAGGCATCACCGGTTGTACTGATCACCCGTGAAGGGGACTCACTCTTCTCCCTTCCCGAGGGAAGCGAAGGGATGTTCCTCTTTCCCGGTCTTGAGGAGGGAGCATGGAAGGTGCATCTGTTTGCCAATCCGGAGTCTGGGTACCGTGATACCATCTTCCTCTCTGACACCATCCGGCAGGGCAGGGTCACCGAGATCACCCCCAAACCCATACGTTTGCAGCTGCAATAGAGGATTTAATTAAATTTCACATCTGCAATCGTGAAGGGATTCGCTTCTTTATTATCTTTGCATGAATGATTGCCATTTACAAGCGAATCAAAACTATTTAACAATATCACACTGATGAAAAAATTCCATTTTGCACTAATTTTAGCAACACTGCTGGTTATCGGCACCTCTTGTAAGCCGAAGCAGAGTGCATACAAACAGGTATACGAAGCAGCCAAGGAGAGAGAGATGCAACAAACTGCCTCTCAACCCACCACTGTGGTGAAGGATGCCAGCCCACTGCCTCCCGTAGAGGTCTCCGTGCGCAAGGAAAAGGTTGAACCGGTTTATCCTACCGACGCTTCAGGATTGAAGAAATACAGCGTGGTGATTGCCTCACTGAGTGTGAAACTGAATGCGGAATCGCTTAAGACACGCATGATGAACGAGGGTCATAATGTAATCCTGGCAGAGAACGAACAGGGGATGTATCGGGTCATCATTGCCAGTTATGACGAAAAGGATGCTGCTGCTGCAAAGCGTGAAGAGATATACAACAACTATTCCGCAAAAGGCAATACCGATTACCTGAGACAAACCTACGGGGTACCGTTTAACGATCTATGGATTCTTGAAAGACAATATTAACCGTTGAACGGTTGTACTTCTTTCACGTTCACCCTGTGAGGTGAACAAATATTAGAAAAGCTGCCCGTTGTCTGCAATGCGGCAGCTTTTTTTGAACGGGATGACTATGAAGATACGATTTTTGGGTACAGGTACCTCGACCGGTATACCACAGATTGGGTGCAGTTGCCCTGTCTGCCAATCGGTTGACACGCGGGACAGGAGACTGCGATGCTCGGTGGCGATCACAGAGGGGCAGCAGCAGATCTTGATTGATTGCTCGCCCGACTTCCGTCAGCAGGCACTCATGTTGCCCTTCCGGAAGATCAACGGTATCCTTTTTACCCATGAGCACTACGACCATACCGGCGGCATAGACGACCTGCGTCCCTATTCACAGTTCGGAGCTGTGGATCTTTATATGGAGGTGCGTCTGGAAGATGCGGTGAAGAAGAGGCTTCCCTATTGCTTTGCCGAAAAGAGGTACGGCGGTATACCCAATATCCGGATTCAACGCATCGACTCACACCATCCATTTCTGATAGGTGAGAGGGAGGTGATCCCGATCAGGGTGCTACACTACAAGCTTCCGATATTGGGGTTCCGCATCGGCAACTTCGCCTACCTTACCGACGTGAAGAGCATTCCCGAAACGGAATATGCGAAGCTGCGTGATCTGGATACACTGGTCATCAGTTCACTTCGCAAGACAGAACACATCTCACACCTTTCTCTCACAGAGTCGTTACAGATCATTGAAAAAATTGGTCCTACAAACGCATATCTCACCCATTTCAGCCATGAGATGGGGTTGCATGCCGACCTGATGGAAGAGCTTCCTGCCGGTGTTTACCCGGCGTATGACGGTTTGGAAATCAATCTCTGAGCTGTCTATTTTTGTTTTTTTAACCAAAAGAAACGCAGCGTTTGGTGGCCGCTAACGTCTTTTCAATGGACTTCCTATCCTGCTATCCTGAGATCAGGTGATGTTGTAACGTAAAAAAAAGGATGCACCATTAAACTATCTCAATTGATTGGTGTCAGAGAATAAAGATAAAACAGATCGTAAACACAAATAAATGGGGAGAAACAATGAAAACGAATAAAATTTTACTGGCAGTTATGTTGACAGCCATACCTTTCTTCGGTTTCGCCCAGGAATGGGATGATATCTATGCAGATCCAACTCAAAAGGAGAGGGTGAAAGCAGAGGTGAAACAGCAAGAACCGCAGAAGAAAAAGGTAGTCATCGTACAGGGTGATGCCACAGGCATGGAGATACAGGCCAACGGCAGAGATGTGGATGAATACAACCGGAGGAGCACAAATGATCTACCTGCCGGTGACGAGGCATATGAAAATGATTCACTCGAATATGAGGATTATCAGTATACAGATCGTATTGTCCGTTTCCACGATCCTGAATCGAGCATCAAGATTACCGGTGCCGATGAGGTGATTGTTTACGTGGGGGATGATCTCTACGAGAACTACAACAACCGCGGATGGGAATCAAATTATTACTACGGCATGGGCTGGGGAATGGGTTACTATCCCTGGTATGATCCCTGGTATTACAGCGGCTGGTACGATCCCTGGTATGGCTTCGGATCCTACTATGGATGGAGTCGCTGGCACAGTCCCTGGTATTACAGTCGCTGGCACAGCCCCTGGTACTACGGTGGATGGTATGATCCATGGTATTACGGTTACGGCAGCTATTACGGCTATGGTGGCTATTACGGCTACTACGGTTATGGAGGCGGCTACTCACATGGTTTTAATGACGGCTATTACAGCAGTTTGACACAGAACAGATCCGGTCGTAGCAGCGGGATATACAGAAGAAGCTCAGCCAACAGGAGCAGCGCAAGCACAACCGGCCTCGCAAGCCGCTCATCAGCATCAACACGTTCAACCCTTTCCGGTAGAAGTGCCAGCAGCAATACGCGCAGCACCCTCTCCGGTAGAAATGCCACGTCAACCAACCGCAGTGTGGCAGGCACACCCAGAACACGCATCATCGACAACAATGGCAGGGTTCTTGATTCCAGAACAGGAAGGGTCATTGATCGGAGTGGGACTACCCGCAACAGATCGATTTACGGTACTGCTCCCAGCAGCCGCACCGGAAGCTATTCAACCGGCAGAAGCAGCAGCGAAAGAACATACCAACGTAGTTCAACTACCACCGGCAGAAGTGGATCAACCTATCAGCGTTCTACCACCACTACCCGGAACAGGAGTTACACCGCTCCCTCCCGTAGTACACAGTCGAACCGCTCTTCAACATACAGCACCCCATCGAGGAGCAACAGTTCCACGAGAAGTAGTTCTACTTACTCGGCTCCCAGCCGCAGCTCATCATCCAGCTCCGGTTCATCCAGTCGCAGCTCCGGTTCATCCAGTCGCAGCTCCGGATCATCCGGTCGCAGCTCCGGTGGCGGACGTAGGTAAACAGGAGTAACGTACGAATAGAATCGTTTCGAATAAACATAATGTCAGCACAATATGAATAAAATCACATATCTTGTCAGTTCTTTGCTCATCTTGTCCTCCTCTCTCTTCGCACAGGGAGAGGTGGATGCCTTGCGCTTCTCACGTGAGGGACTTTACGGCACGGCACGCGCCATGTCAATGGGCGGTGCCTTCGGTGCGCTGGGGGGCGACCAGAGCGCCCTGGCCATCAATCCTGCCGGCATCGGGGTGTATCGCACTTCAGAGGTGGTGGGTACTTTCAATCTCTCCAACAACCAATCTGTTGTGGGGGGACAGACAGCCAGTAAAACCCGCTTCAACATGGACAACCTCGGCTTTGTAGGTTACTTCCCGCTGCGCAACGACATGATGCCGGTGGTAAACTTCGGCTTCTCCTACAACAAGCTGCAGTCGTTCGACAGGAATGTCTCTGCGATTGGCACCGCCAAGGGTACGTTGATCGATTACATGGCCAGGAACAGCGCCGGATATGACCCCCTCTACCTGGAGATGGGAGACAATCTCCCCGATCCATTTTCGAATGATATGCCCTGGCTGACAGTGCTCGGCTACAACTCCTGGTTGATTGACCCGGTGTATGATGATGAAGAAAAAAAATATAAATATGAACCGGTGACAACAGAGCCCGGTCCGATCAATGAGATCCGTCTTCGTGAAAGAGGATACATTGACAACTACGACTTCACCGTGGGAACCACCATTGGTAACGTACTCAACCTGGGCTTTGCACTCTCTATCAAGGATATATCCTATAGCCTGACATCCGATTATCTGGAAGATTTCAACAATGGCGGTTACACCCTAACCAATTGGCTAACCACCAGCGGTGCCGGTGTCAGTGCCAAGATAGGAGCCATTTACCGCCCGGTGAACGAGCTGCGTCTGGGGCTGGCTTACCATACTCCTACATGGTACGCTCTGACCGAGACCTATGAAGCGCAGATTGATGACGACATGGGAGCATATATTACAGATCCCGATTATCAACCGGCAGTAACCAGCTCGAAGTCATTTATCAACGATTACGACCTGAAAACGCCCGGCAAGCTGGTGGCCAGCATCGCTACAGTATTGGGAAGCCGTTTCATTGCAAGTCTCGACTACGAGATGACGGACTACTCTAAAATGAAGCTTGCGCTCCCCTCCGGAGCCAACGATGAGGAGGATTGGTATGAAGAGGACAATGAGTATATCGCGATGGATTTCCGGCCGGCATCGACCATCCGTGCAGGTATGGAATATCGCTTCACACAGCAGTTCTCCGGTCGTCTCGGCTATGCCTGGATGCAAAACCCCTACGACAGTGACCTGGTTGAGTTCGGTGATGCAGCCATCGTTGGATCAAACACCATCTACCGGATGGAGGGAGACACCAACTACCTGACAGGGGGACTCGGTTATCGCTTCAACAGGAATTTCTTCCTCGATATGGCCGTGGTATACAGCACTCAGACCGATGATCTCTATCCCTTCCCCAACTATTACGATGGGGCAACACTCTCTGTTGATGCATCGCCTTTTAAGATGAACAACAACAGCCTGAAAGGTTTGATCACATTGGGATACAAGTTTTGAACAAGCTGACAAAAAATATCAAAAGCCGGGAATTCAACTCCCGGCTTTTTTTTACCTTTTCAGGTTTCACAAGCAATACTTCAATCAAAATAATCGCATAAACCGTCAAGAGAGAAACATGCGAAACTTGAATTACCTGTATTGCGAAAAATAGTACCTTTGCAGCTTACAATACAATTATACAAGTATCCCTATGGAACAGCAGAAAGGTTATCTAACCACAGACGACAAAAGAAAAGTGACCACCCACCGTCTGATGGAAATGAAACAACGGGGTGAGAAAATATCGATGCTTACGGCATACGATTACTCAATGGCGACTGTGATCGACCAGGCCGGGATGGATGTGATCCTGGTGGGCGACTCGGCATCGAACGTGATGGTGGGCAATACCACCACGCTGCCCATGACCGTAGAGCAGATGATTTACCACGGTAAGTCAGTGATGAACGGTGTGAAGAGAGCCATGGTGGTGATCGACATGCCTTTCGGAAGCTACCAGGGAAACCCCCGGGAAGCGGTGGCCAACGCGGTACGGATCATGAAGGAGACGGGAGCCGATTGCCTCAAGCTGGAAGGGGGCAGGGAGATCATGGAATCGGTGAAGCTGATTCTCAGCGCCGGCATCCCCATCATGGGTCACCTGGGACTGATGCCCCAGTCGATCAACAAGTATGGCACCTATGCAGTAAGAGCTGAAGATGAAGTGGAAGCAATGAGACTGGTGGACGATGCCCACCTGCTGCAAGAGGCGGGTTGCTGCTCATTGGTGCTGGAGAAGATACCTTCTATGCTGGCAAAAAAAGTTGCGGATGAGCTGACAATACCGGTCATCGGTATCGGCGCCGGCCACCATGTGGATGGTCAGGTATTGGTGATGCACGACATGCTGGGGCTGAACAAGGGCTTTTCACCCCGTTTCCTGCGCCGCTACGCCAATTTATTCGAAGAGATAACCATTGCCGTACAAAACTACATTAAGGACGTTAAAACGGCTGATTTCCCCTCAGAAAAGGAGTCTTACTAGTTGGCAGGTTAGTAAGTTTGAATTTCATAGTTCAAGGTTCAATTCTGACAACTCACTGTAGAACGGTATATCGGTCAGAAACTGGTAGGCAAGCGTGGTGAAATCGATCCGGTAACAGAAGTGACTGATGCCGTTTGAAACTACAATGTAAGGCACCCGCAGCACGCTGTTGTAGCGCGCCACCTGGTCGAATACCTGCTGGGTGATTGTCACCCTTGGTTCCTTGTATTCCAGGATCATCAGCGGTTCCAACTGCTTGTCATATACTACCGTATCGCATCTGCGAGAGAGCGAATTGAGCCGTATGGCAGTTTCATTGGCGATGCGTGAGGCAGGATAACCTTTCACCTGAACCAGGTAGTTCACGAAATGTTGGCGAACCCACTCCTCAGGTGTCAGCACCACATACTTCCTGCGCAGAGGATCAAATATCTCCTGCGACTCGCCCTTTTTTCTGATTTTTGCATCGTAGGATGGCAAATTTAACGGGTACATATTGTATCTTTGTTTGTATAACAGGGTTCGCTCTGAACAAAAATAGCGTTTTTTTATGAGAACGAAACAAGAAATCGTGGAGAACTGGCTTCCCAGGTACACCAAAAGAGCTCTTGCCGATTTCACCGGCTTTATCCTGCTGACCAACTTTCAGAAGTATGTGGAGATCTTCGCGGAGCACTTCAAGGTGCCCATTTTGGGTGCCGATGCCAACATGCCAAACGCCTCCGCCGAGGGAATCACCATCATCAACTTCGGAATGGGCAGTGCCAATGCAGCCACGGTGATGGATCTGCTGAGCGCCGTGAAGCCTACGGCAGTCCTCTTCCTGGGCAAGTGCGGCGGCCTGAAAGCACGCAGTGAGCTGGGGGATTACATCCTACCCATTGCTGCCATCAGAGGCGAGGGAACCTCCAATGACTACTTCCCACCAGAAGTACCCTCACTACCGGCATTCAGCCTCCTGCGTGCAGTCTCATCCAACATCCGCGACTTCGGGAGGGACTACTGGACCGGGACCGTCTACACCACCAACCGCCGTGTGTGGGAGTACGACGATGACTTCAAGGGATACCTCCGGCAGGTACGTGCCCTGGCAGTTGATATGGAGACCGCCACGATCTTCACCTGTGGTTTTGCCAACCATATCTCCACCGGAGCACTGTTGTTGGTCTCCGACCAACCATTGATCTCCACCGGCGTGAAAACAGAGAAGAGTGACCAGCATGTCACCGAGAACTTCGTGGAAGAGCATGTGAAGATAGGTATCAAATCGCTCTCCTCCATCATGAACAACGGATCCACCATCAAGCACCTCCGTTTCGACTGGTGACCTCCACTACAAATCCTGAACAATGGCAGCATCAACCAAAAACAGCTACGAGGCCATCCGTGCCGATATCCTGCAGGGACACTTTCATCCGGTCTACCTGTTGATGGGGGATGAGGGTTACTTCATTGACCGTCTCACCGATCTGCTGGAAGAAAAGGTGCTCACCGAAACGGAGAAGGATTTCAACATGCTCACCTTTTACGGTGTGGATTCCGATGTGCATACCATCATCGCGGCGGCGCGCAGATATCCCATGATGGCAGAACATCAGCTGATCGTGGTGAAAGAGGCCCAGAATCTTCCTAAGTTTGAGGAACTGGATCATTATGTCAGCAATCCAATGCCATCAACCGTGATGGTGATCAACTACCGCCACGGCAAGGTAGACAAACGGAAGGCATTGGTGAAAAACATAGAGAGGATTGGGGTGGTTTTTGAATCGAAAAAACTGTACGACAATCAAATTCCCCCGTTCATTGTCTCCTGGTTCAGGGAACAGTCGATCACCATCGACGAGAAGTCGGCACAGATGCTTACCGATTATGTGGGTAACGACATCAGCAAACTAATCCCCCAGCTGGAAAAACTGATGGTATCACTTCCTGCCGGCAACAAGAGGGTGACCGCTGAACTGGTAGAACAAAATGTGGGCATCAGCAAGGACTTCAATACCTTCGAACTGCAGAAGGCAATCATCCGCAAGGATCTGCTGACGGCAAACCGCATTGTGGATCACTTCGGCAAAAACCCTAAGGAATACCCGATGATGGCTACAGTGGCTGTCCTCTTCAATTACTTCAGCAACCTGTTGGAGTGCTACTGGCTCCCGAGCAGGGATGAACAGTCGGTGATGGCTGCATTGCAGATCAGGAGCAGCTTTTTTGCACGCGATTACATGACCGGACTGAGGCATTACAGTGCAGCCAAGGTGATGGAGATCATCTCTTACTTGCGACGTTTCGATGCCGCCTCAAAAGGGGTGGACAACGTTTCCGCCACGCAGTATGAACTGCTGCGCGAACTGGTCTATCGTATCATGCATTAGTCCTGCCGGATCCAGTCGATAATCTTATCGCTCAGGGGACTCTCACGGGGCATCACCACATCCACCAGGTGTCCCTGCTCATCAATCATGTATTTCTGAAAATTCCAGGTCACCTCCTGGTCCAACACACCGTTCTCAGCCTTTTGGGTGAGCCAGCTGTAGAGCGGTGCTATCTCATCGCCCTTCACGCTGATCTTATCCATCATTGGGAAGGTGACCCCATAATTGCCGGTGCAGAACTCTTTGATCTCCTGATTCGTGCCGGGTTCCTGATCATTGAAGTTGTTCGCCGGGAATCCAATGATTGTGAAATTCTTATCCTGATAGGTGCTGTATAGTTTCTGCAAATCCTCATACTGGGGAGTCAATCCGCAACGGGAGGCGACGTTCACCACCAACACCTTTTTACCTTTCAGCGTAGCCAGGTCGAATTCATTCCCGTCGATGTCTGTCACCTTGAAGTCGTGCAGCGTACTTTTGGAATTTCGGCTCTCAATGCCGGGTAAATCTGTCGTCACCTCTTTTGCTGCCTGTTGCTGTCTGTTCTGACCATTGCATCCCGGTGTGATGATTATTAAAAGGAGTGCAATCATCATGCCGCCCCATCTCTTTTCCATACTATGTTCTGTTTAATTGTTAGCATGATCTGACCTGTCGGGAGATTAAAGTCTCATTGCAACAGCAGATCATCATTGAACTATAACAAATGTTGCTGCTGTAGGGTTCAGCTTCCTTCTCACTTTTCTGATGTGAAATTCCAAACATGATAAAACGATACTATTTTACGGAATATCATACAGATAGGAATATTTTAAAGGCTCAGGAGCAGAATAAAGTGTCACTGACAAGGGAAGTATGGGGAAAGAGGCCCCTCAGGAGGAATTGAGCTCATTGCAACGAGCCCAACGCATATTTCTGGAGTGAATTGATTCCCCGAAAGCAAACACCCGGTTATCTATGCAACGACAATTCAATAATTACACAGCTGTCCCAATGGAGTAAAATAAAAACGCGATTTACAAATGTGATGATAAAAACGCGATACATTTGTCGAACCGGTTGCCTGTTACAATTCCATAATAGGATACAATTCTTATATTTGTCCTTTAACAATCAATGCGACAGAGTAGGTTGAACAAACAACTTCTTATCAATAAGAGCATCATATAAGTTATTTCAAGTTTTGGATTAGATTGTATCGGGAGATGGAGTTCATCACGGCATTTATTTGTTAAATACGAATCATTTTAGGTTATTAATATCTTATATATCAATTATATGAGTAAATATTATTAAGTTATACTTATCACCTGTTCAGGCTTTGATGTGGTTAAGTAGATTTGTGCCGATACAAATGTACCACAACATTTATTCTTTTGTAAACTACAAATCCATACAGCATTGTTTACCATTTGTAAAATAAAATTCATACATTTGTGAACCACTCGGAGAGGTGTATAAATATTCATGCAACCCCATACAGTGACGCTATGAAAGATCGCATCAAAAAAATCATGGAAATCGAACATTTGTCGCCAACACAGTTTGCCGACAGATTGCAAATCAACCGTGCTGTCATCTCCCATATACTAAATGGCAGGAACAATCCAAGTCTGGACGTAGTGACAAAGATATTGGGTGAAATGAACTACATCAATCCGGATTGGCTGCTCAATGGGAACGGTTCCATCTTTAAAGAGGGCATTGATCCCGACGCCATCGCAAAAGAGCCCGATTTATTTCACCAGGATAACGCAGAACAAGGTAAGAGCAAGGGTGAAACAAATCATGCGCAGGAAATGGCCTTTAAGGAACTCCCTTTTGAGATGAAAGAATCTGGTGAAAAGAGAGTTACGCCGCAAAGGGAACGTGAAAAGAATATCACACAGATAATCATCTACTACGACGACAGCACGTTTGAGACATTTATACCGCCCATTCACTAGGAGCTAAACCAATCAAGATGGTAGTTCACTCATATCGGTTGAGATGAAGTTGGGTGAGCGTCAATTTTGATTTCTATTCGTTGTATCTGAAATTTATGATGTACTTTTGTAGCGAACAAAGATATGATTCCGATGAAACAACTCGATTTCACCGTTCGCTCAAATGATAAACTGAACGACCAGAACCATCTGTTAAAGGTTGTCCCCAGCGACAATGAACAGCTGCCGGAGATGCTTCCCGGTCAGTTTGTACAGATTTTGGTTGAAAATGCGCAACATACCTTCCTGCGACGACCCATCTCCATCAATAACATTGTACCGGAAAGGAACGAGATTTGGCTACTGGTGCAATCAGTGGGTGAAGGTACCCAAAAGCTATGTGAGATGGCTGTCGGGGGGCGACTCAACATGCTGGTTCCACTGGGCAACAGCTTCACCATCCCCTCCAACCCCGGAAGCTACCTGCTGGTGGGTGGCGGCGTGGGGACGGCTCCCCTCCTGTTCCTGGGAAAGAAGCTGCATGAGAGAGGCATAGCGTGCGATTTCCTACTGGGAGGAGCTTCGGAAAAAAACATCCTGCAGCGATCCGACTTCACAGCGTATGGTACGCTCTACTGCACTACCGAAGATGGATCACTCGGTGAGAAGGGATACGTTACACATCACCCGGTGCTGCAGCACAAGAAATATGACTTCATCTTCACCTGTGGTCCCAAGCCAATGATGGTGGCGGTGGCACGCTATGCCCATGAAAGGGGGATCGTTTGTGAGGCATCGCTCGAGAACCTGATGGCGTGTGGATTCGGTGCCTGCCTCTGCTGCGTGGAAAAAACAACCCGTGGCAATCTCTGTGCCTGCACCGAGGGGCCCGTATTTGACATAAATGAATTGACATGGCTCGATTAGAAGTAACAATAGGCAGTATGCTGCTGCGCAACCCGGTGATGACCGCCTCGGGCACCTTCGGCTACGGTACCGAATATACCGATTTCATGGATCTGGGTCGTCTCGGCGGCATCTTCGTGAAGGGTACCACCCTGGAACCGCGCCAGGGGAACGACTACCCCAGGATGGCGGAGACGCCTTCCGGCATGCTCAATGCGGTGGGACTACATAACAAGGGGGTCGATTATTTCGTTGAGCAGATCTACCCGGTGATAAAGGATTACGACACCCGGATGATCGTCAACGTTTCCGGTTCCACCGTGGAAGATTATGTGGCCTGCACCGAGAAGCTGGTGGGTCTTGAAAAAATTCCCGCCATCGAACTCAACATCTCCTGCCCCAATGTGAAGGAGGGAGGGATGGCTTTCGGTACCACCTGTGCCTCGGCAGCACAGGTTACCAGAGCGGTACGCAGGGTCTATCCCGGCACTTTGATTGTCAAACTCTCTCCCAACGTCACCGACATTGCGGAGATTGCACGCTCGGTGGAGGCAGAGGGAGCCGATTCGGTCTCTCTGGTAAACACCTTCCTGGGAATGGCCATCGATGCCGAGAGCAGACGGCCGAAACTCTCCACCGTGACGGGAGGACTCTCCGGTCCCTGCATCAAACCCATCGCCCTGAGAATGGTATGGCAGGTCTTTCATGCAGTCAACATACCGGTAATCGGCATGGGTGGCATCTGTAACTGGGAGGATGCCATAGAGTTCATCCTGGCCGGCGCTACCGCCATTCAGGTGGGCACCTGCAACTTCATCGACCCCTCGGTATCGGTGAAGATTGTGGAGGGCATTGAGGCCTACCTACAACGACACAACATCGCATCGGTGACCGACCTGGTGGGTGCGATGGAAACAGCATGATCATTAATATCAAATTGTACTTTTATTTGGGATTATCTTTGACAAAATGAAAAATTATACTATCTTTGCCGATTCAAATTGATTTAAATTAGATAGATCATATGTCAAAATTGCAAATCCCAGATGGTTACATACCGCTCTTGAATCTCAAACAGACCGAGTTGGGAATCAAAAGCATCAAGGATTTCTTTCAGGTCAATCTCTCATCCGAGCTTCGTCTGAGAAGGGTGACCGCACCACTTTTCGTGGAGAGCGGAACCGGGATCAATGACGACCTGAACGGCGTGGAGCGTCCGGTTCGTTTTCCCATCAAGGACATGAACGACAAGCATGCCGAGATCGTACACTCCCTGGCCAAATGGAAGCGGTTGACCCTGGCCGACTATGAAATTGAAGAGGGTTTTGGCATCTATACCGATATGAATGCCATACGGGCCGATGAAGAGCTGGATAACCTTCATTCACTTTATGTGGATCAGTGGGACTGGGAGCTGGTGATCAGTGAAAAGGAGAGAACCGTGGAATTTCTTAAGAACGTTGTCAGGAGAATCTACGCCGCCATGCTCCGCACTGAATACCTGGTATTTGAACTCTTTCCCTCCATCACACCGCAGCTTCCCTCAGAGATCACCTTCATCCATGCTGAAGAGCTCCTGCAGCGCTATCCCGATATGGATGCCAAACAGCGGGAAGATGCCATCACGAAAGAATTTGGCGCTGTCTTCATCATCGGGATCGGAGCTCCCCTGAGTAACGGTGAGCCGCATGACGGACGTGCACCCGATTACGACGACTGGAGCACAATCGCTGCGGATGGTTACCCCGGCCTGAACGGTGATCTCCTTGTATGGAATCCTGTTCTGAAGAAATCGGTGGAGCTCTCCTCCATGGGGATACGTGTCGATGCCACCGCACTGGCCTCTCAGCTGAAGGCTCGAGGCAAGGAGGAGCGTCACTCGCTCTACTTTCACCGGCGACTGATGAACAATGAATTGCCACTTTCCATTGGAGGCGGCATCGGCCAGTCGCGCCTCTGCATGTACTACCTGCGCAAGGCTCACATTGGAGAGATTCAGGCAAGCCTTTGGCCCCGGCAGATGCGTGAAGAAGCAAAAGAACAGGGTGTATTTCTGATCTGACTCAGCTCATTACCCTTAATAGAATAATAGAGGCGGTCTCATCTGATGTGATGAGACCGCTTTTTTTCTGTTTAAACGTGACTGTTTGATGACCCTATTTCAGGAAGAAACAGCCTATCTCGTTCGTTACTGGTTCTAATCTCGTTCTAATATGGTTCTAATATGGTTCTAATCTCGTTCTAATAGATTCGACTGAGATTAGAGTCAGTTACGAGTGAGTTTATACGCTGTAAAAAGCCAACTAAGGCGATTCTTAGTGGATGGGATAAAAAAAACATCTCATTTGTATATTGAGACAGACTCTTTTCTTTTTATACTGAAGATGATTTTGTATTTTCGTCATCCCTAATCTGCTTGTTATGGAAGTGAAAATTGAAGAGAGTTGGAAGGAACTGTTAAAGAATGAGTTTGAACAGCCCTATTTCGAAGAGCTGACCCGTTTCGTACGGGAGGCATACCGCTCAGGAACAGTCTATCCCCCGGCGAAGTTGATTTTTCAGGCTTTCGACCGCTGCCCCTTTGAGCGGGTGAAGGTGGTCATCGTGGGGCAAGATCCCTATCACCAGCCGGGGCAAGCCCACGGGCTCTGTTTCTCGGTGAACGACGGAATTGCGCTGCCTCCCTCTCTGCTGAATATCTACAAGGAGCTGCAGAATGACATAGGAAAACCACCCGCTGCTTCCGGCAATCTTGAAAAGTGGGCCACGCAGGGGGTGCTGCTGCTCAATGCAACCCTCACGGTTGAGGCCAACCGCGCAGGTTCACACCAGGGCAAGGGATGGGAACGATTCACCGACAGGGTTATTGAACGGCTGGCAAAAGAAAGGGAAAACCTTGTCTTTATACTTTGGGGAGCATATGCACAACGAAAAGGGGAGGGTATTGATGCGAATAGGCATCTTGTTTTAAAGTCACCGCATCCTTCGCCACTATCTGCACACCGCGGTTTTTTTGGTAACAACCATTTCAGCAGCGCAAACGCCTATCTCACGGCTCATGGAAAAGAGCCGATTGTCTGGTAGTGGAATGTGTAGCAATTATCCCACACTACCTTCAAGACTGATTTGAAGCAGTTTTTGCGCTTCCACTGCAAACTCCATCGGGAGCTTGTTCACCACCTCTTTCACGTAACCGTTCACGATCAGACCGATGGCCTCCTCTTCGCCCAAGCCACGCTGGTTGCAGTAGAAGATCTGATCTTCGCTGATCTTGGAGGTGGTTGCCTCGTGTTCGAGAATGGCTGTCGGGTTCTGGATATCGGTATAGGGGAAAGTGTGTGCACCGCAATGATCGGTAAGCAACAGACTGTCGCACTGTGAGTGGTTGCGGGCGTTTTCAGCCTTCTTGGTCACTTTTACCAGTCCCCGGTAGCTGTTGTTGCTGCTGCCGGCCGAGATGCCCTTGGAGACGATGCGGCTGCGGGTGTTCTTGCCCAGGTGGATCATCTTGGTACCCGTATCAGCCTGCTGGAAGTTATTGGTCACCGCCACAGAGTAGAATTCACCCACCGAGTAGTCGCCGGCGAGGATGCAGGAGGGGTACTTCCAGGTGATGGCTGAGCCAGTCTCCACCTGTGTCCAGGAGATTTTGGAGTGGTTGCCCTTGCAGATTCCCCGTTTGGTCACGAAGTTGTAGACACCACCCTTACCATTCTTGTCGCCGGGGTACCAGTTCTGCACGGTAGAATATTTCACCTCCGCGTTTTCGAGTGTCACGATCTCCACGATGGCGGCATGCAATTGGTTCTCATCGCGCATCGGCGCGGTGCAACCCTCCAGGTAACTCACGTAAGAGTCGTCATCGGCCACGATCAGGGTACGTTCAAACTGACCCGTGTTGGCCGTGTTGATTCGGAAATAGGTGGAGAGTTCCATCGGGCAGCGCACACCCTTCGGGATGTAAACAAAGGAGCCGTCGCTGAAGACTGCCGAGTTGAGGGCAGCATAGTAATTGTCCTTGTAGGGGACCACGGAGCCCATATACTTTCTCACCAGGTCGGGGTGATGTTTCACCGCCTCACTGAAGGAACTGAAGATGATCCCTTTTTCGGCGAGCACCTCCTTGAAAGTGGTTTTTACAGAGACGCTGTCCATAACCGCATCGACCGCTACACCGGTGAGCTGCTTCTGTTCTTCCAGTGGAATGCCGAGTCGCTCAAATGTTTTAAGGAGCTCCGGATCCACCTCGTCGAGGCTCTGGGGGGTTTTGCGTTTGGTGGGATCGGCGTAGTAGATGATATCCTGAAAATTGATGGCAGGTATCTTCAGGTGTGCCCACTCCGGCTGCTCCATCGTGAGCCAGTGGCGGTAAGCTTTTAACCTGAATTCCAACATCCACTCGGGTTCCTCCTTCTTTGAAGATATCAGTCGGATGACATCTTCGCTGAGTCCTTTTTCAATCACTTCGGTTTCTACATCTGTTGTGAAACCAAATTTATATTCCTGTGACGTTAATTCGTTTAATATCTGATCCTGATCCAGTTCTTGCATAGTTATCGTGAAATTTTCGGGTCGTTACGACCGGCATGAATAAGCAGGGCGGTTGGTGCCACCCGACTTGTAGTAACAACCAACAGGTTGTTTTTGTTGTACAAAGATAATCCTTTTTCATCAATTAAATCAATCACCGATGGTCATACCGGCAGTTGAACAAATGTATCTCCGCTACTGTTAGATAGAAGAATCGACAAATTTCAAAGAAATTGGTTCGCTCTTTTTCATTCAGAAAATCAAGCGCAACCTCATTTAACATTTTAAAGCAACAAACAATATGAAAAAAGGACTCTTTCTACTGATCACCCTCTTTGCTGCATTCGCCGTTACGGCACAGTCGCACTACAAGGTTGATCCTGCCCACACCTCGGTGAACTTTAAAGTGAAGCACAGTGGCATCACCTTTGTGAATGGAAAATTCGAGAAGTTCGACGGTGGCATCATCGGCAGCCTCGACAAGATGGAGGAGGCAAGGGTATTCTTCAACGTGGAGGTGGGAAGCATCAACACGAGTGTCGAGATGCGTGACAACCATCTGCGCAGTGCCGATTTCTTTGATGCAGAGAAGTATCCCTCCATGTCTTTCGAAAGCACCAGCGTTGAGAAGGTGGATGACAAGAAGTACAAGCTCAATGGCAAGCTACAGATTAAGGATGTCACCAAGGATGTCACCTTCGATGTGATCTACGGTGGCGTGGTGAAGGGTCAGGATGGTGGTGAGACGGCAGGCTTCATTGCCAAAACTACCATCAACCGACTCGATTACAATGTGGCTTATGACCCCGATGGATTGGGCATTGGCAAGGAGGTGATGATCACACTCTATCTCGAGTTCAAGAGTGCCGTACTGTAAAGCAAGTCGGCCGGTATAAGATCAAGGCTGAACCTGCTATCAGAAAAGAGGCCGTCCCATGATATGACATGAGACGGCCACTTTTTTTATTTCGTGGTGAAGTAACGGGTGATCACTCCCCCGGGAGAAAGCAGTTCGGTAAGCTCACTGTAAGGGATCGTCACATCGATGACTCCCATGGCGTAGGGGGCAATCTCATACTGGTTGAACGCGTAGTGTATGGCGCTGTCGCTCAGCCAGAAGTTGTTGTTGGGCTGGATATCCTCAACGGTGAAGAATCCTTTCATCTGCAGAGAATCGGGCTCTGTAACCTCGTTGTCTTTCATCAGCTGCACCACGATCTTCTCTGTAAGGGGTCGGTAATAACCCGGCAGGAAGAGATCTTCTTCCGAGAGGGTGGTGAGTCGATTCAGGTCGATGTTGGTGTAGGTGACCCTGTGCGATCCATGTGCTCCCCCCTCGTAATCGCTGTATGAGACGCTGTAGCTCATCAGTGAGTCGCTCACATGCAACAGCTCGTTCCGGATATCGAGCGTATGCCAGTACCATACCGGCATCTCCCCATCCATCATTGCTTTCTCTTCGTAGAAATTGTTGGAGAGCGCACGGTAGCGTTCACGATAGGCCTCGGTGTAGAGGGTGATTGCTTCCTTCGGTGAAAGGGCGTCATATTGAATGTCACCAAAGAAGGTGCCGTTGAAGATCTGCTGCAGACGCCTCAGGGAGGCTTCGTCCCGGAACTTCTCCGGATAAGTGAAGGAGAGCGTCAGCTCCGCATGGGGGAGGGTTGTATCATTCTCCGCCAGAAGGGGAATATGTTCGTTCACCACCATCGTTTCGAAGCGGATCTCATTGCAGGAACTGATAAGCAGGAGAGCTGCCACCGATAGGCTGAAAAAGAGGAACTGTTGTTTCTGCATCATCGGGGGTTATTGTATGATCTGTTTAATTGCACCTAACTCAGGATAGAACAGTACGCTGATGGGTTGTTTCATGTTTCCGAACATTCGTTTTGCCAGGACCTCCTTGGTACCGTATTGTACTACATCCACCTCATTTTCGAAGATCTTCTCGTGACCGAACTCAATCACCAGTGCTGCCTTCCCGGGAACATTGTACACAAGCCCGCTGCTCAACTTATCCTCCAGTTTTTTCAGCTCCCGTTCAGAGAGAATCAGCTCAACCCTGGGTGTCTTGTTTGTTAAAGAGAGGTAAATAGGTTCACCGGCCAGGTTGTCGGCATCCACCGGTCCCAGTCGTTCTGAAAAGCGTGCCACAACGCGACGGTCGATATCGTTTGAATCGGGTACCACATTATAGCTCACTGACATGTACTCAACGGCTGTAGTGCCGGTGAAGAGACCGGTAAGCGCTTTCTCCTGGAGATCGATCTGATCCATCACCACCTTGTAGGCGGTGCCATCGGGGGGCATGCTCTCCGCTTCGCCGGTGAGGATATCGGTACGGCTGCGACGCAAGTCGAGAATCTGACGTGCTACCAGTTCAGCCTGCTTGGCTGTGGAACCAGCCATCAGCGTTTCCTGTGTAAAAAAACGACGTGGGTTGAGATCGGGTGTCTCACTGTCGGGAAGCGTTGTCTCGCTGTCACCTTTCAGCTCCCCCTCACTGTTCACGGCTACAATCACGCCATCCTCACGCAGCGTGACGTAGGGTTCAAAACTCTTGTCCTTGAACTCAATCATGTATGATTGAGCCTTGTCGGCAATTCCCTTGTTCACAACGGAAAGATCTTCCAGCGTGTAGCGCGCTTGGTTCTCGGTGATCGGGTCACTGATTCCCAGGTAGGGCTGTGCATATGTGTAAAAATCGCCCCGCTGGTAGGTTGTTTTTTTTACCAGCAGGGTGATCTCAAATGTACTCTTCGGAAGGGTGTAAACCACACCATAGTCGTTTGCCCTGACAGCATTCACACGGATTGTCTTCTGTGCATAGAGGCTGCTGCAGGTCACCATCAGCATCAGCAGGAATGTAGTGTTTGCTCTTTTCATATGGTTTACTTGTTGGTTTGTGATTAAAATCAATGTGCCGACCTGAACTGCTCCAGGAAACGGAGGTCGTTCTCGGAGAACATACGCAGATCTTTCACCTGGTACTTCAGGTTGGTGATGCGCTCGATACCCATTCCCAAGGCATAACCGGTGTATTCTTTGCTGTCGATGCCACAGTTCTCCAGCACGTTGGGATCGACCATGCCGCACCCCAGTATTTCCACCCAACCGGTCTGCTTGCAGAAGGGACATCCTTCTCCACCGCAGATGTTGCAGGAGATATCCATCTCCGCACTAGGCTCGGTGAACGGAAAGTAGGAGGGGCGGAGCCTGATTTTCGTATCGGCACCGAACATCTCTCTGGCAAAGAAGAGCAGTGCCTGCTTCAGATCGGCAAACGAAACATCCTTGTCGATGTAAAGTGCTTCCACCTGGTGAAAGAAACAGTGGGCACGGTAGGAGATCGCCTCGTTACGGTAAACCCTTCCCGGGCAGATGATGCGGATGGGCGGTTCTGTCTGTTCCATCACCCTCGTCTGTACGGAGGAGGTGTGGGTACGCAGCACCACCTGTGGGTCGTGCTGAATGAAGAAGGTGTCTTGCATGTCACGTGCCGGGTGGTCGTCGGCAAAGTTGAGCGACGAGAATACATGCCAGTCGTCCTCCACCTCCGGACCTTCGGCGATGGTGAAGCCAAGACGCTTGAAGATGTCGCAAATTTCCTCACGCACAATCGAGAGTGGGTGGCGTGTGCCCAGCGCTACGGGATAGGCCGTTCGTGAGAGGTCATCCCGCACATCAGCTGTTCCGTTCTGTGCGAACATTTCTTTAAGCTGTTGCAACCGATCACCGGCAGCTTGCTTCAGTGCATTTATCTTCATGCCTACCTCTCTCTTCTGGTCGGCCGGAATGTTCCGGAACTCATCCATCAGAGAGGAGATGATTCCTTTTTTGCTCAGGTATTTGATGCGGATCGATTCAACCTCTTCGGCGGTGGTCGCTTTCAGTTGTTCAATCTCGGTGAGCAGCGCTTCTATCTTTTCTTGCATATTGTATCTTCACTTATGATTCTGTAAACAGCACAAAATTACATTTTTTCCCGCTATTTGTCCCATATTTCAGGGAAAGATTTGTTGTGAGAGGATGGAATGCAGCCGGTAAATTTGTACATTTGTCATGAAAGAGAAGAATTGTCATGTTGGAAACCGTACAGAGATACATTGAGAAAAATGAGCTACTCACAAAGGGTTGCAGGGTCATCGTGGGGCTGAGCGGCGGTGCTGACTCAATGGCATTGCTCGACCTGCTCACATTGCTGGGATATCATTGTGTGGCGGCACACTGCAACTTTCATTTGCGGGGAGATGAATCGCAACGGGATGCCGATTTTGTGCGACGTTGGTGCAAGGATATCGATGTGCCTTATCGATCTGTCGATTTTGATACGCATCAATATGCCGCCGACAGGAAGATCTCCATTGAGATGGCTGCACGGGAACTGCGGTACGACTGGTTTGAGGTGATCCGACAACAGGAGAATGCCGAAGCGATTGCAGTGGCACACCACAAGGATGACTCGGTAGAGACCCTCTTGCTCAACCTGATACGTGGAACCGGCATCAGGGGACTTACCGGCATCAGTCCAAAGAACGGGCGGCTGATACGGCCTCTGCTCTGCGTCACGCGCAGTGAGATTGAACAGTACCTGGATGAACGGGGCATTCCCGCAATCTTTGACAGCAGCAACAACGATGACCGTTTTTTGCGCAACGCCATCAGGTTACGGGTAATCCCCCTGCTGGAGCAGCTCAACCCCTCAGTGAAGGAGGCCATCCACCGCACCTCGCAACATCTGACGGAGGCAGAGAAGGTTTACACCTCCGCGATCAACGAACAGACGGCGTCACTCTTTCAAGGGGAAGAAATCAACATCGATGCGTTGAAAAGGAACCCCTCTCCAAGCTCCCTCCTCTACGAGATCCTCACGCCGCTTGGATTCAACTCTTCGGTGATCGGGGACATTGCTGAAAGTCTCAATGCTACTCCGGGCAAACAGTTTCTGGGAGACCGTTACCGAGTGATCAAAGACCGGGAAGCCTTTCTGGTAACGCCGCTTCCTGAAACTGATAATACCTGTATTTATACAATTGAAGAGGATACAACATCATTGACAAAGCCATTGAGGATGGAGATCCGCTCTTTGGAGATGCCGGTGGCGATTGAAAAAAATAAATCAACTCTTACGGTTGACCGTGATCTGTTATGCTTTCCGTTGCTTTTGCGGCGTTGGCAGGCGGGCGACTGGTTCATACCCTTTGGGATGAAGGGAAGAAAGAAGCTAAGTGACTTTTTTACAGATCGCAAGATGAACCTGCGCGACAAAGAAGAGGTGTGGGTACTGCTGTCGGGTGAAGATCTGGTCTGGGTTGTGGGGGAGCGGCCCGACAACCGTTTTCGGGTCACCGAAAAGACGAAAAGGGGTTTGCAGATTAAGCTATGTCCCGAAAACGTTTGAAAAATGCAAGATGTTGAAAAGATTTTGGCCTGGAATGCAACGTTTTTGCGGTTAATCCGTCTTACAAATAGAACTCTTATTGCAGATTCGTTGTTATTAACTCAAAACAATAAAAGATACAGATGAAAACCAATACAATCAAAGACATTGTCCTGTTGGGCACCTTCGCCGGTTTTGCCTATTATATCTCACGCTATTACAGACAGAAGAAACAAAAAGAGAAAGAATTGCGTGAGACACTCCATTTTCAGTTGTTCTGATCCCACTACATCGTTTGGCAGATAATTTCCGGTCCGGCTGTTTCAATGCACCTATTTTTTATATCTTTGCATCCTGAAAACAGTTGAACCATTTGTTATGCTCACACTCAAGGTAATCAGAGAAAACAGGGATGAGGTGCTGGATCGCCTCGCACGTAAAAATTTCGATGGCAATGCGGTAATTGATGAAATCATCGCACAGGATGATTTGAGACGCAGTACGCAGACCTCACTCGATGCAGTGTTGAATGAAGTCAACACCCTTTCACGCTCCATAGGTGCCTTGATGAAGGAGGGCCGGAAAGAGGAGGCCAACGAAGCACGTGCAGAGGTGAACCGATTGAAGGAATCGTCCAAAGAGCTCGAAGAGACCCTTCGCGCGGCACAGGAGAAGATTGAAAGCCTGCTGGTTACCATACCCAACCTGCCTCATATCACCGTACCGGAAGGCAAAGGAGCGGACGACAATCTAATGGAACAGAGTGGGGGAGCGATGCCTCACCTGCCCGAAGGTGCACTGCCTCACTGGGAACTGGCAAAGAAATATGACCTGATTGATTTTGAACTGGGTGTGAAGATTGCCGGTGCCGGCTTCCCTGTCTATAAGGGTAAGGGAGCCCGGTTGCAACGCTCCCTGATCAACTTCTTCCTCGACAGTGCCCGCGATGCGGGTTACCTGGAGGTACAACCCCCTTACGTGGTGAATAGTGATTCCGGCTTTGGTACGGGCCAGCTACCCGACAAGGAGGGGCAGATGTATCACGTGGGGCTCGACGACCTCTATCTGATTCCCACAGCGGAGGTGCCCGTAACGAACCTCTATCGGGATGTGATCCTCGATGAAAAACAACTCCCGGTCAAAAATACCGCCTATTCTGCATGCTTCCGCCGTGAAGCTGGCTCCTATGGAAAAGATGTGAGGGGGTTGAATCGACTGCACCAGTTCGACAAGGTGGAGATCGTATGTATTGACAAACCTGAGAACTCCTATGCGCGGCTCGATGAGATGGTGGCATACGTACAGACACTCGTGGAGAGACTGGGGTTGCCCTGGCGCATCTTGCGTCTTTGTGGTGGCGACATGAGCTTCACCTCGGCTCTCACCTTCGATTTCGAGGTATACTCTGCAGCACAGCAACGCTGGCTGGAGGTGAGTTCTGTCTCCAACTTCGAGAGCTACCAAGCCAACCGGCTCAAGTGCCGTTATCGTGATGCGGACCGCAAGACACAGCTCTGCCACACATTGAACGGTAGCGCCCTGGCCCTTCCCCGCATCATGGCTGCCTTGTTGGAGAACAACCAGACAGCCGACGGTATCCGCATCCCCGAGGTGCTGGTGCCTTACTGCGGATTTGATCTAATCAACTAAGAGAATCTTCCTGCACCATTCCCAGTAGCTGTAAGATGGCAATCCCTGCCGTGCGCTCAATGTTTTGCGCACGACTGCTGCCTACCCTGTATTCGTGTGTAATTATTTGTTGTCTGCAAAGGGTGGCAATCCACACGGTGCCCACCGGCTTTTCCTTTGTGCCACCCTCGGGGCCCATGATGCCGGTGACTGCGATGGCGCAGTTGGTTCCTGTTGCCGCTGCCACTCCTCTTACCATCTGCTCCGCTACCTCGTGACTTACCGCACCATGCTTTGCCAGTGTCTCTTGTTTTACCAGCAGTAACTTCTCCTTAATGCTGTTGTTGTATACGATCACACTCCCCATGTACCACGAGGAGGCCCCCGGAAGAGAGGTGATCAGATGAGCTACGTACCCACCGGTACAGCTCTCCGCGGTGGCAATGGTAAGCTGTTTCTCTCTGAGCAACTCACCAAGCAGCTCCTCTGCTTTTCTGTTGCCTTCTGTGATGCAGCTGTTGCCGAGCAGCCCGAGAAGTTTACTGCCCTGCTGATCCATTGCTGAAGCATGCTCCTTACCCCATGCTGAGAGGCGCAGCCTGATACCGCCGTAGGAGGGTAGGTAGGCAAGTGAAAAAGGCGCCGGGAGCTGATCTTCAAACAAAGCCAGATGGGAAGCCAGTGCCGACTCGGTAAAGCCTGCCACCAGGTAGTCACGACGCAGGTAGCTGTTCACCTGAAATTGTTTCTTTAAACGGGGAATGATCTCCTCCCGCATGGCTGTACGCATCTCCGAAGGCACCCCCGGCATCGATATCAGCAGCTGTTCTCCCTTTCGGAACCAGAGCAGTGGTGCGGTACCCACGCTGTTGGGAATCACCGTTGCCAGTTCAGGCACCAACGCCTGGTCGCGTGTCAGCGGGTTGAGAGTGGCTTTGCGGCGAAGGAACAAGTTTTCAATATGTTGCAACACTTCATTGTTAAGAATGAGCCCGCAACCGAAATAGTTGCAGAGGGTCTCCTTGGTACGGTCGTCGCGGGTTGGGCCCACACCGCCGGTAAGCAGCAGGATATCGGCTCGTGAAAAGGCAATGTTGAGTGCCTTGAGAAGGTCGTCAGCTGCATCGCCCACTGTGGTGATGGCACCTACCGTGAATCCTTCTGCCGTCAGCTCCTTCGCCATCCACGCTGAGTTGGTGTCGGTGATTTGCCCTATCAGCAGTTCATCACCAATGGTGATAATTTCAATCTTCATCTCACTTTCTTTAAATGAAGTGCAAATTAAGGGATAATCATTTACATAATCATTTTTTTTGCTATCAATCGGTTTTTTATTGCAAAAAAAGATATCTTTGAATCATGAGAAATTCAGTTACGAGTGAACCTGCGAAGAAATTCGGCACCCCGGCGGTCTATTTCACTGCCATCGCTACTCTTTTCGGTGCCATCCTTTTTCTACGCTTCGGATATGCGGTGGGTACCGTGGGATTGTGGGGTGTTTTCATCCTGATTATCGTGGGTAACATGGTAACCATCCCCACGGCACTGGCTATCTCCGAGCTGGCCACCAACAAACGGGTGGAGGGTGGAGGCGAATATTTTCTCATCTCCCGCTCCTTCGGACTCAACATCGGCGGGACGCTCGGCATCATGCTCTACCTCTCTCAGACCATCAGCGTCGCCTTTTACGTGATCGCCTTCACTGAGGCTTTCGATTTCTTCTTCCAGTATATGTCCCTGCAGCATGGCATGGATCTGCCACGACAGGTGGTGAGCATACCGGTGATGCTGCTACTCTCGGCACTGGTGATCAGCAAAGGTGCCAACATGGGATTGAAAGCACTTTACGTGGTGGTGGGGCTGCTCATCCTGGTGGTGATTCTCTTTTTTCTCGGCAAGCCTGTTCCGGGTGATCAGGTGGGTTACTTTGCCTCCAACGCCATGCTGAAGAACAGCGACCAGCTCTTTCTCATCTTTGCCATCATCTTCCCTGCCTTCACCGGGATGACCGCCGGCGTGGGGTTGTCAGGAGATCTGAAGAAACCGAGCAAGTCAATCCCCTTCGGCACCATTGCAGGCACCCTCACCAGCTTTGTAATCTATTTTTTCATCGCCTGGAAGCTATCAATTTCAGCCTCCAGTGACCAGCTGTCGGCCAACCAACTGATCATGGGAGACATTGCCCTTTTCGGCAGCATCATCGTACCACTGGGACTGGCTGCATCAACCTTTTCCTCGGCACTGGGATCGGTGATGGTGGGACCACGTACCCTTCAGGCGATTGCCTTGGACAACTCCCTCCCGATACGATCAGCGAACCGGTGGGTCAGCAAGATGCGTGGCAGGGATCATGAGCCGGTGAATGCTTCGGTGATCACCTGCATCATCGCACTGGTTTTTGTGACCATTGGTGGAGTTGACGTTGTGGCGCAGATCATCACCATGTTTTTTCTGGTCACCTATGGTACGCTCTGCCTCATCTCCTTCCTGAACCACTTCGGCTCATCACCATCCTATCGACCCTCTTTCCGCTCCAGATGGTACATCTCACTGCTCGGTTTTATTGCTGCGGTATGGGTGATGTTTCAGATCAGCCTCCTTTACACACTGATTGCCTTTACCACCATGATCCTGCTGTACCTCTACCTGGACAACTACCACAGCAACCGGCGTGGCTTTGCCGCCCTTTTTGCCAACACCCTCTTCCAGATGAACCGAAACCTGCAGATCTATCTTCAGAAGAAGGGTGGGAGGGCAACCATCAAGGAGGAATGGAGACCCAGCGCGATCTGCATCTCCCGCCACACCTTCCGGCGCAACAACGCACTGAAGCTGCTGGACTGGATCTCATACAAGTATGGCTTCGGCACCTACCTCCACCTTATCGACGGTTATTTCTCGAGGGAAACCAACCTTCGTGCCGAAGAGGAACTGCAACGGCTGCTCAGCAGATTGGATACATCCAGCCATGTTTACATCGACACCATCATCTCACCCTCTACCACTTCCGCTTTCGCACAGTCGATACAGATACCGGGTATCTCGGGGATGGAGAATAACATGGTGATCTTTGAATTTTCCAAGAGTGAGCCGGATGAGATACACGATATCATCGATAACATCCGGATGGTGACTGCCGGTGGTTTCGACGTCTGCATCCTGGCTTCCAGCAGAAAACCGCTGATTTGTCGCAATGGCATCCACATTTGGGTGAGAAGCTTTGATACCGAGAACAGCAACCTGATGATCCTGCTTGGCTTCATTATCCTGGGCCATCCCGACTGGAAGAGGGCAAACATCAAGCTCTTTAACATCTGTACGGAGGAGGATGCTCCAAAGGTGAGAAAGCAGATGAGGGAACTGGTGGAAACAGGGCGATTGCCCATCACACCCAATAACGTGGAGGTGATCATCCGGCAGGAGAATCTTTCTGTGAAAGAGGTAATCAACCAGCACTCCCGGGATGCGGCACTCACCATGATTGGTTTCAATGAGAATAACTTCAGGAATGGCAACACCGATCTCTTTGAAGGATATGGTGAACTTGGCAACATTCTCTTTGTTCACTCCAACGGACCAAAGGATATTGAGTAGAAGAGGCAATTGTGCATAGAGATACATAGTAGCTTCCACTACTACCCCAACGAAATAGAGGTGCTGACAATCAAGGTAAAAAAGAGCAGCATTTATTTTTTTATTTTGGAAGATTGTACTATCTTTGCCATCCGAAAAAAGAGAATCACATAAAACAGAGGATATAATGAAAAAAGAAATTCACCCTAACAATTACCGTCCGGTAGTTTTCAAGGATATGTCAAACGAAGAGATCTTCATCTCTCGTTCAACCATCAACGCAAAGGAAACTATTGAAATAGATGGCGTTACCTATCCGTTGGTGAAACTTGAAATCACCAGCGCATCGCATCCGTTCTACACCGGTAAGCAGAAACTGGTTGATACAGCAGGACGTGTCGACAAGTTCATGAACCGTTACGGAAACCGTAACAAGAAGAAGTAAAAATAGATTCTGGGAACGGAATTTGCACGGCGATCTGTTGAGACCGCCGTTTTTTTTGCCTATTTTTGCAACTGTGATTGTTGAAAAGAACAAACAGAGAAAGATGAAACAAGCAGTTACAACACTTTTTACCCGAAATAGAATCTTCATACCACTCTTTTCAGTTTGCCTGCTACTGATGAGCCAGTCGCTGAATGCACAGGTGCAGTTGAATGACAGTGCATCGGTTAGCCTGCTTACCGCCTCTCCCTGGAACGGGGCCCTCTATGCCCTGTTCGGTCATACTGCTATCAGGGTACAGGATGACTCTACCGGGATAGATGCAGTTTTCAACTATGGCTTTTTCGATTCCTCACAACCGGGATTCATCTATAATTTCGTGAGGGGTAGAACCGATTATATCCTTGGGATAACCTCTTTTGCTGATTTCCTCTATGAATACAACGCAAAGGGACAACAGGTGGTGGAACAACAACTGAACCTCTCACAGCAGGAGAAACAGCTGCTCTACAACGCCCTTTATGAGAATGCTCTCCCTGAGAACAGAGGATATCGCTACAATTACTTTTACGATAACTGTGCAACCCGTCCACGCGACATGGTTGAGAAATATATGGAGGGAGTGGTTCACTATCCCCCGACCAGGAAACCACAGTCTTATCGTGATCTGGTACATGAATCGCTGGTACACTATCCATGGTATAGTTTTGGCGTTGATCTTCTGATAGGTACGGAATCGGACAGTACCATTGGCGTGCGGGAAAAGATGTTCATTCCTTCCTATCTGATGGATTCCTTTGAAGAAGCAACCATCAGAAAGAACGATTCACTCACAATACCACTGGTAGCTCATTCTGAGGTGATCATCACACAGGACCATGTGCGCAACGGTGTCGCGAAGCAGAGCCTTTTTACGCCGCTTGTGACGGCACTCTTATTATTGCTCTTTACGCTGATAATCTCACTGATGCAAGTTTTCAAGATGCGCGGGAGTCGCTTTTCCAGGATCTATGATACCCTTCTCTTCGGTGTTGCCGGGTTGGGAGGAGTGATCATCTTTTTCCTGATGTACTTCTCTTCACATCCCGCTACGAACCCAAACTGGAACCTTGTGTGGCTGCATCCTGTTGCGCTGCTGGCCGCTCTTTTCTTTTGGGTGAAATCAGCCCGAAGGGGTGTTTATGTCTATCATTTTATTAACTTTGTACTCTTAACGCTGTTCTTGCTCTGTTGGTGGTTTATACCACAACAACTACCGGTGGCAACCATACCCTTTTCCATGAGTCTCTGGATTCGTTCGGCGACAAACCTCTTTGTGGTCAGGAGGCTGAAACTGAAAAGCAGACGTTTCACATCCAGCCGGGAGATGAAGGCAGCATGGGGGCAATAATATTATTCTGATGAGCGGTAACAATATGATTCGCATACTTTCTTCGTTGGTTGCATTTTTTGCTATTGCACCACTCGCTGCACAAACCCGTTCGGGAGAGGTGCCCAAGCTGGTGGTTGCCATCACTGTGGACCAATTGCGGGGTGACTATCTGGAGATGTTCCGCCACAGCTTTGACAACAAAGGGTTCAATAGGCTGATAAGCAATGGTCTTGTATATAGCAATATACGATACAACTACCCCAATCCCGACAGAGCTTCGGCCATCACTACACTTTTTACCGGAGCCTATCCCTCCTACCATGGCATTACAGGTGAAAAGAGGTATCAGTTAGAAACGGGACAGGAAATCTCCTCCTTTTCCGACGACCGTTACCTGGGTAACTACACTACCGAGAAGCTCTCACCCCGACCCATAAGGGTCTCCACCCTCGCTGATGAGCTCAAAATAGCCTCGGGGGGACAATCAGATGTTTACGCTTTTGCTCCCTACGCCTCACAAGCGTTCGCTTCGGGTGGACATGCAGCCAGCGGTGCCTACTGGATTGAGGAAAGCAAAGGCAAGTGGGCCACCAGCACCTTCTACAAAAACAAACAGCCGGCAGTGGACCAACAAAACCGTAGTGACGAGTCACTCACCTACACCATTGGCAGCATTACATGGCGTCCCTCGCGGGAGATAGAGAGCTACGATGCTTTTCCTTATACAAAGAACAGATACCGTTTTCAGCATTACTTTGGTAACGACAAAAAGGATAGCTACGAGCTTTTCAAGCAGTCACCCTACGTGAACAGTGAGGTGAATAACATGGCGATCAAGGTGCTGGAGAGTAGCCAGCTGGGGAAACGGATGAATCCCGACTTTCTGGCGGTCACTTTCTACGCCGGTAATTATGAAAAAGCGCTCGACAAGAACTACTCAGTAGAGATACAGGATACCTACTACCGTCTCGACCAGGAGATCGGTCGATTGTTGGATGCCATTGAAGCAACTGTTGGCTTGAAACATACCCTTGTCTACCTGGTCTCCACCGGTTATTTCAATGAACAGGAAATCATTCCCGAGGGGATGCTGCCTGCAGGTGGCGATTTTCATCCCGACAGGAGTCAGGCACTCCTCAACATGTACCTGATGGCACTCTACGGTCATGAGCAGTGGATCAAAAAGTATCACGGCCGTCATATCTTCTTCGATCGCAAGTTGGTGGAAGACCACAAGATTGATTTTGCTGACTTTCAGGAGAAAGCGGCAGCCTTTCTGGTACAGTCGGCCGGCATTCAGCAGGTAATCACTGCGAACCAAATGACACAGGCAGGTCACAATGAACAGACCCTTTTTCTGCGAAACGGTTATTACCCCGGGATCTCAGGAGACCTGATGCTGGAACTTAAACCCGGCTGGAGGGTTGTTGAACCCGGATCGGATCTGCAGGTGCGTGAGCGTAGCAATGCTGTCATTGCTCCTGTCATCTTTTTCGGCAACGACATTAAACCACAGAAGATCAATCGTACCATTGATGCTACTGCGATAGCACCCTCGGTCTCCTATCGCCTGCGTATACGTGCACCCAACGCTGCCGCCGGCATGATACTTGAAGAACTCTATTAAGATATTACATCACACTTATAAGATAATAGGAGAACTGACTCTTCCCAATCTATTGGCGGTGAACAGGTCAGCTACACAATAAACAAAATTTGAATTATGGGATTGAACGATATCATATCGAAGATATTCGGAAACAAGGCACAACGAGACCTGAAAGAGGTGAACCCGTACGTGAAAAGGGTTCAGGAAGCCTATACCGATATCGCAAAGCTCTCGAACGATGAGTTGCGAAACAGAACAAAGGAGATAGAAAAGCGCATAAAGGATTATGTCGCCAATGAGCAGGCGGAGATCGAACGGTTGAAAACCGGTATGGAGGAAATAGACTTGGATCAGCGGGAGTCTATTTGGAACCAGATTGATAAGCTTGAGAAGGAGATTACAGACAAATATGAAAAGATCCTTGAAGAGGTGCTGCCGGAAGCATTCTCCATCATGAAGGATACGGCACGCCGATTTTCGGAGAACAGCGAGATTGTGGTGACAGCTACAGATTTTGACCGTGACCTTTCTGCCACACACGATTTCGTGCGCATAGAGGGCGACAAAGCCATCTATCAGAACCATTGGATTACGGGGGGCAATGAAATCACCTGGGACATGGTACACTATGATGTACAGCTCTTCGGGGGGGTGGTACTCCACAAGGGCAAGATAGCCGAGATGGCTACCGGTGAAGGTAAGACATTGGTGGCCACACTGCCAGTCTTCCTCAACGCGTTGACCCACCAGGGGGTACATTTGGTAACGGTGAATGATTATCTCTCCAAGCGTGACTCGGAGTGGATGGGGCCAATGTACATGTTCCATGGACTTTCGGTGGATTGTATTGACAAGCATGAACCCAACTCTGATGCCCGCCGCAAGGCCTACGAAGCCGACATCACCTTCGGCACCAACAATGAGTTCGGTTTCGACTACCTGCGTGACAACATGGCGGTATCGCCGAAAGACCTAGTGCAGCGAAAACACAATTATGCCATCGTGGATGAGGTGGATTCGGTGCTGATCGATGACGCCCGTACGCCTCTTATCATCTCCGGTCCGGTGCCAAAGGGAGATGACCAACTCTATGACCAGTTTCGTCCCCGCGTGGAAGTGATCGTGAAGGCACAGCGGGAATTGGCCACGCATCTTCTTGCGGAAGCAAAGCAGAAGATGGGGTCCGACGATCCCAAGGTGCAAGAGGAGGGAGCCTTGCAACTGTTCCGTTCCTATAAGGCGATGCCGAAGAACAAACCGTTGATCAAGTTCCTCAGCGAACAGGGGGTGAAGGCAGCAATGCTTAAGATTGAAGCATTCTACATGCAGGAGCAAATGCGTAACATGCACGTCGTCACCGACCCGCTCTACTTCGTGAACGATGAGAAAATGAACAGCATCGAGCTCACCGATAAAGGAATCGACCTGCTTACCGGCAAGTCGGATGACCCTCACTTCTTCATACTGCCCGACATTGCCTCACAGTTGTCGGAGCTTGAGAACTCATCGCAAACAGACGAAGAGAAAGCGACCAAAAAAGATGAGTTGCTGCAGAACTATGCCATCAAGTCGGAACGTGTGCATACCGTCAATCAGTTGCTCAAAGCCTACACGCTTTTTGAGCGTGACGATGAGTATGTGGTGATTGACAACAAGGTGAAGATTGTAGATGAACAGACCGGCCGCGTCATGGAGGGTCGACGCTATTCCGACGGGCTGCACCAGGCCATTGAGGCGAAGGAGCATGTGAAGGTGGAAGCGGCCACCCAGACCTTTGCCACCATCACCCTGCAGAACTACTTCCGCATGTACAGCAAGCTGGCCGGTATGACAGGTACGGCCGAGACCGAAGCAGGTGAGTTGTGGGATATCTATAAACTCGACGTGGTGGTGATTCCCACCAACAGACCGATTGTACGTGACGACCAGAACGATCGCATCTACAAGACCAAACGGGAAAAATATACCGCGGTGATTGAAGAGATTGAAAAGCTAATCAATGGGGGGCGCCCTGTGTTGGTGGGTACCACTTCGGTTGAGATCTCTGAACTGCTGAGCCGCATGCTCACGCTGCGCAAAATAAATCACAACGTACTGAATGCCAAACTTCACCAGCGGGAAGCCGAGATTGTGGCAAATGCCGGGCAGAGTGGGGTAGTGACTATTGCCACCAACATGGCCGGTCGTGGTACCGACATCAAGCTATCACCCGATGTGAAGAAGGCTGGTGGTCTCGCCATCATTGGTACAGAGCGTCATGAATCACGCCGTGTGGACCGCCAGCTGCGTGGTCGTGCCGGCCGTCAGGGTGACCCCGGCTCATCGGTCTTCTTTGTATCGCTTGAAGATGACCTGATGCGTCTCTTTGCGACTGAACGGATTGCAGGACTGATGGACCGGATGGGATTCCAGGAGGGTGATGTACTGGAACACAATATGTTAAGCAAGTCTGTTGAGCGTGCGCAGAAGAAGGTGGAAGAGAATAACTTCGGCATCCGTAAACGACTGTTGGAGTACGACGACGTGATGAACTCACAGCGAGAGCTGATTTACAAACGTCGTCGCCACGCACTGATGGGTGAGCGGATCGAGAACGACGTGGCCAACATGATTACCGATACGGTAAAAAACATTGTGGAGCTCAACGAGGATGATTATCAATCGATGAAACTTGATCTCCTGCGTGTGATGGCCCTCGACATCCCCTTCAAAGAGGAAGAGACAAAAGGAATGAAGGAGAGCGAGATGATGGACGTGGTCACACGCAAGGCATTTGAGACCTTCAAGCGCAAAACCGAGCGACTGGCCGAGGTTGCCAACCCGGTGATAAAACAGGTCTACGAAAACCAGGGAGCAATGTACCAGAACATACTGATTCCCATCACCGACGGCAAGAAGGTTTACAATGTCTCCTGCAACCTTAAAGAGGCTTATGAGTCCGGCTCGAAAGCGTTGGTGAAAGCGTTTGAGAAAACGATTCTGCTGCATACCATCGACGAGGACTGGAAAGAGCACCTTCGTGAGATGGATGAGCTGCGTCACTCGGTGCAGAACGCCAGCTACGAACAGAAAGACCCGTTGTTGATCTACAAGCTGGAGTCGTTCAATCTCTTCCGCACCATGGTAAGCGACATCAACTCGAAGGCGGTGTCGGTGCTGATGAGGGGGCAGATACCGATCCAGGATCCTGCTCACGTAAAGCAGGCTGCTCCGGAACAGAAGACCGATTACAGCAAGTACCGCACCCAGAAAGATGAGAGCGGTAACATGGCAGCTTCCGGTGAGGGAGGAGGTGCTACCCCACAGCCACGGCAGCCACAAAAGCTGGCACCTGTGCGGGTGGAGAAGAAGGTGGGCAGGAATGAACCCTGTCCCTGTGGTAGTGGCAAGAAATACAAAAATTGTCACGGCAAAGAGTGAGAAGAAAACAGTAACAATTAAAAAAACAGGGGGCAATAAACTCCCTGTTTTTTTTGTTAATAGCGGGAAAAGTTGTATCTTAGTCTATTGAAACGGGGACTGTTTGTAGAAATCAGAACCGTTTGATATTAAACTACATACACTTTTTTAAAAAAGAGAAAAATCACGTTTTTTCATATGATGGATCAGGAAGACAGAATCATCAAGATCAATATCGAAGATGAAATGAAATCGTCATACATCGATTACTCGATGTCTGTGATTGTTTCACGCGCCTTGCCCGACGTGCGCGACGGGTTCAAACCGGTACACCGACGCATCCTTTTCGGGATGTCGGAGTTGGGGAACACCCCCGATAAACCACACAAGAAATCCGCCAGGATTGTGGGTGAGGTGCTGGGTAAGTACCATCCCCATGGTGACTCGTCAGTATACAATGCGATGGTGCGTCTTGCACAGGTGTGGAGCATGCGATATACACTGGTAGATGGTCAGGGAAATATGGGGAGTGTTGATGGTGACAGCCCCGCCGCCATGCGTTATACGGAGGCACGCCTGAATAGGCTGGCAGAAGAGATGCTGCGTGACATAGACAAGGAGACTGTAGACTTTCAGCTCAACTTCGATGACACGCTGCTGGAACCCTCCGTGTTGCCAACCCGTATTCCCAACCTGCTGATCAACGGCTCTTCCGGAATTGCGGTGGGTATGGCTACCAACATTGCCCCACACAACCTGACAGAATGCATCAACGGCATAATCGCCTACATCGACGACCGGGAGATCGATATCAAAGGATTGATGGAACACATCAAGGCACCCGATTTCCCCACCGGATCCTTTATTTATGGATATAAAGGTGTGGAAGAGGCATTTGAAACCGGAAGGGGTCGCATCGTGATGCGTGGTCGTGCCGAGATTGAGTCAGGAAAGACCCACGACAAGATCATCATCACCGAGATACCTTACCTGGTCAACAAGGCGGATATGATCAAACATATTGCGGACCTGGTGTCAGATAAAAAAATTGAAGGCATCTCCAACATCAACGATGAGAGCGACCGGGACGGGATGCGCATCGTGGTGGATATCAAACGGGATGGGAACGCCAACGTGGTGCTCAACAAGCTCTATAAGCTCACGGCGCTACAATCCTCTTTCAGCGTGAACAACATCGCACTGGTGAAGGGCCGGCCTGAATTGCTGACCCTTAAGCGAATGATCGAGCTTTTCGTGGAGCACCGCATCGACGTGGTGATTCGACGCACCCGCTATGAATTACGCAAAGCCGAAGAACGGGCCCACATCCTAGAGGGGCTGATCATTGCCTCCGACAACATCGACGAGGTGATTGCCATCATTCGTAGCTCATCAACACCGCAGGAGGCAATTCAGCGGTTAATGGAGCGATTCGAGTTGAGTGACATCCAATCGCGCGCCATCGTGGAGATGCGTCTGCGGCAATTAACCGGTCTGGAACAGGACAAATTGCGCGCCGAGTATGAGGAGATACAGAAGCTGATTGCTCACCTCAATGAGATTCTCAACAATGAGGAACTACGCATGGAGGTGATTAAGGATGAGTTGATCGAAATTCGCAATAAATATGGGGATGTACGCCGTTCGGAGATCATCTTCGCCTCGGAAGAGATGAATCCTGAAGATTTCTATGCCGACGATGAGATGGTAATCACCATATCTCACCTGGGGTACATCAAACGGACACCATTGGTCAATTTCCACACCCAGAACAGGGGAGGGGTAGGGGCGAGAGGTTCCGACACCCGTGAGGAGGACTTCGTGGAGTATATCTATCCTGCCACCACACACAACTACATGCTCTTCTTTACGCAAAAGGGTAAATGTTACTGGCTGCGCGTCTACGAAATACCCGAAGGCACAAAGAATTCGAAGGGCAGGGCCATTCAGAATCTACTGAACATTGATCCGGATGATGCAGTCACTGCTTTTGTCAGGGTTGAAACGCTGAGCGATCAGGAGTACATCAACTCCCATTATCTGCTCTTCTGTACCCGTCAGGGGGTAATCAAGAAGACCTCACTTGAGGCCTACTCACGTCCGCGGCAAAACGGAGTGAACGGCATCACCATCCGCGAGGATGACCAGGTAATTTCAGTGCGTCTAACCGATGGGAAGAAGCATGTGATACTGGCAAACAAGAACGGTAGAGCCATCCGGTTTGAAGAGGAAGCAGTTCGTCCGATGGGTCGAACAGCCACCGGTGTCAGGGGTATGACGCTCGACGAAGATGGACAGGATGAGGTGATCGGTATGATCTGTATGGATCCAGGCAGTGAAAACACCATCCTGGTTGTTTCAGAACAGGGTTACGGAAAACGTACTTTTCTCGACGATGAGAGTGGTGAACCGGTATACCGTATCACCAACCGTGGCGGCAAGGGCGTGAAGACGCTGAATGTCACCGATAAGACCGGCAAACTGGTTGCCATTAAGAGTGTATCGGATGAGAACGATTTAATGATTATTAACAAGTCAGGCATCACCATTCGCCTGAATATTTCCGATATTCGCACCATGGGGCGTGCCACGCAAGGGGTACGACTCATCAATTTGGAAAAGCGAAGTGATCAGATTGCATCGGTTTGCAAGGTGAATAGGATGGAAGAAGAATCGGTTGAGGATGATGCTGTTGTTGAGAATATTTCTGATGATCCGATGATACCGGAACCGGAAGAATGACACAACTGATTAAACTTTTTGCTTTTTTTCAGTCAAAAAACGTACAACAGAAAAAGTGACAATCAATTGCAACAATCACACATATAAAAATTGAACAACATGAGAAAGATCCTATTCCTTACTATGATGGCTGTTCTGACCAGCGGAAGCATCTTTGCACAGAAATCGGCATTGAAGGATGCCAAAAGAGCATTGGGCCGTGATGATCTGCATGAAGCCAGAACAATGATCAAACAGGCTGCCGAACATCCTGAAACTGCAACCGATCCTGAAACCTGGAAGATTTGGGGGGATATCGGGAACAAGGCATTCGACCTCCAACGCACCAATGCCATGCTTGGCAAAAGTGCAAACGACAAAGTGATGTACGACGGATTGATGGAGTCTTACGCTCCTTATGTGAAGGCTGACTCACTGGCTGAGTTACCAGACGCAAAGGGGAGGGTGAAAAACAGAGTACGGAAAGATATTAGTGGTATCCTTCGTGCCAATCATCCCTTCTACATTAACGGTGGTGTTTATTACAACGACCAGGGTGACTATAAAAAAGCAACCGACTTCTTCGAGGTATACTGGAATATTCCCAGTTTGCCGATGTTTGAAGGAGAGAAGGATGCTTTCGTGCTCGACAGCACGTTCCAGACCATCAAATATTATGCCATCATCACCGCCATTCAGGGTGAAGATCACAAGCGTGCACTTGCCATGCTGCAACGCGCTGCCAAAGAACCTTTCATTGAAAACAGCGCCTACAAGGAAAGCGACATCTATGAATTGATGGCCAGTGAATATATTCAATTGGGAGACTCTGCCAAGTTCCTCGAGATCCTTTACGATGGAGCGGAAAAATTCCCCTCCAGCAACTATTTCCTCCCTAATTTGGTGAATGTTTTCATCCGCGAAGGGAACACTGAAAAAGCGATGCAATATCTGGATAAAGCAATTGAGAACACTCCGCAAAACAGTTGCGACCTGAACAGCGTGAAGGGAGCTCTCCTGGCTGAACAAGGTAACTACGATGCAGCCGAAGCAGAATACAGGAAAGCATTGGCCCAGGATCCCAACTGTGAAAGGGCTCTCGAAGCCATCGCGGTAAACTTTATCCTCCAGGCTCAGGATTTGAAAGAAAAAACAGCCATGATGAGCGACAGACAGCAGCAGATGGAAAACGACAAAAAAACAGTCGAACTTTATCAGAAAGCGTTACCTTCGCTCGAAAAATTTGCGGAGTTGCTTAAAGGACGTGAAGCGCCTGCACATGACATCGAATCGGCGCTGCTGAAACTGAGAAATGTCTATTACAATCTTAGCAGCATGGGGGTAGACAAATCGAAAGAAATGGAAGAAGTGGAAAAGGAGCTGAATCTCTGATTGCTTCACCAATACCAGTAATTAGATAAAAAAGAGTGACTTTTTACCGAGTCACTCTTTTTTTATTTATAACACGTTAGGAGTATTGAAATATGAAGGAGGGGATACTTGAGACAGATATTCCAGTTTTATATTAAACATAATTGTTATTATAGGTATATAATCTCACTTTATAATAGCTCCATAAAATGCATTGAAGCTCTCACAGCAACGCTATATTTATTATCTTTGCACAAACATAAGAAAGAAGCATCTGATGAGCAATCAACGTTACGATCAGCGTGGTGTATCCGCCTCCAAGGAAGATGTCCACAACGCGATCAAAAATATCGACAAAGGACTTTTTCCGAAAGCATTCTGCAAAATAGTACCCGATTATCTGGGAAATGATCCAGATTACTGCAACATCATGCATGCCGATGGAGCCGGCACCAAATCTTCACTGGCTTACATCTATTGGCGTGAAACAGGTGATCTGTCAGTCTGGAAAGGAATTGCGCAAGATGCACTGATCATGAATGTGGATGACCTGCTCTGTGTGGGGGCCACTGACAACATCCTGTTGTCATCTACCATTGGGCGCAACAAAAAACTGATTCCCGGTGAGGTAATAGCAGCCATCATCAACGCTACCAACGAGTTATGCGAAGAGCTCGCCTCTCTGGGAGTTCATATCTATCCTACTGGGGGTGAAACGGCAGATGTGGGAGACCTGGTGCGCACCATCATCGTGGACAGCACCGTGAGCTGCCGCATGAAACGTTCGGACGTTATCGACAATGCCAACATTCAGGCAGGTGACGTGATTGTTGGACTCTCCTCTTCGGGACAAGCCACCTACGAGAATTCCTACAACGGCGGTATGGGTAGTAACGGTCTCACATCCGCCCGTCACGATCTTTTTGCCAATTATCTGGCTCAGAAATATCCGGAGAGTTATGACAGTTCCATTCCTGCTGATTTAGTCTACTCAGGAGGCATGCATCTAACCGATAAGATTGAAGGACTCGGCATCGATGCAGGAAAACTGGTACTCTCCCCCACCCGCACCTACGCCCCAGTTATATCACATATAATCAATCAATTAAAAGGTAATATCCACGGAATGGTACACTGTTCCGGTGGTGCCCAGACAAAGATTCTTCATTTCCTGGGTGAAGGACTTAAGGTTTTGAAAAACAATTTATTCCCGATTCCTCCCCTCTTTGAATTGATACAACAACACTCCGGAACCAGTTGGAAAGAGATGTACAAGGTGTTCAACATGGGACACAGGATGGAGATCTACCTGCCGGAAGCATACGTACAACAGGTGATCGATATCTCCCGTTCCTTCGCGATCGATGCTCAGGTCGTTGGACGTGTAGAATCATCGGAGAAAAGAGAACTGGTGATAGAAAGTGAAAAGGGACGCTTTGTCTACTGAGAAGTCATCCCCCAAGAGTTAGATACAAACAGATATGTCAGAACATTCTTTGCTAGACAAGCTGCAACACCTGGTAGCCCGATTCGAAGAGGTCTCCACCCTGATCACCGACCCCTCGGTGATTGCCGATATGAACCGCTTCGTGAAACTCAACAAGGAGTACAGCGACCTGCAGAAAATCGTGGAGGTGCGCAACCGCTACAAGACGGCGCTTGCCGGTATAGAGGAGGCACGTCAGATTCTTGACAGTGAGTCGGACAGCGACCTGCGACAGATGGCCAATGAAGAGTTGTCTGCCAACACGGAGATGCTTCCGGCACTGGAGGAACAGATCAAACTGCTTCTGATACCGGCTGACCCCGAAGATGCCAAGAACGTGATCATGGAGATCCGTGGCGGTACAGGTGGAGATGAGGCAGCCATCTTCGCCGGTGACCTATTCAAGATGTACAGCAAATATTGTGAAAGCAAAGGTTGGAAAACTGAGGTGACCAGTCTCACAGAGGGTACTTCCGGAGGCTTCAAGGAAATCATCTTCACCGTCACCGGCAGCGATGTGTACGGCACTCTCAAGTATGAATCGGGTGTGCACCGCGTGCAGCGGGTACCCCAGACAGAAACACAGGGGCGGGTACATACCTCGGCAGCCACCGTTGCGGTGCTGCCCGAAGCGGAGGAATTCGACCTGGAGCTCAATCCCGCCGACATCGATTTCCACACCGCACGCTCCAGTGGTGCAGGCGGTCAGAACGTCAACAAAGTGGAGACAAAGGTACAGCTTACCCACAGGCCCAGCGGCATTGTGGTAGTCTGTCAGCAAGCCCGCTCACAACTCCAGAACAGAGAGCTAGCCATGCAGATGCTGCGTGCGAAGCTCTATGACATCGAGCTCTCTAAACGACAGGGAGACATCGCTTCGCGTCGCAAAACGATGGTCTCCACGGGCGACCGCTCAGCGAAGATCCGCACCTACAATTATCCGCAGGGACGCATCACCGACCACCGCATCAACTACACCCTCTACAACCTCTCCGCCTTCATGGAGGGCGATATCCAGGGGGTGATAGACCAACTGATGATCAGTGAGAATGCAGAAAGAATGAAAGAGGCCAATCTCTGAATATAATGCGTACGATTCATGAATCAAAAATTATGGTTTACAGTGTTGCTGTGGATGACGATTGTTGTTGCCACAGCACAAGTGGCGATGCGCACCCCCACTCTTCGTTTTTCTGCATCGGGAGGGGTAGGAGTTCTCTTTGCTGAAAGCGGCTCTGAGATTGAGGGAGTGATCACCACCGCCAAGACTGATCAGCTCTACCAGTCACTTCGACGTGCCAAAAATTTGAATGGTGACATCCATTACCTGATAAAGGATCAGTATGGAATAGGCATCAAGTACATCTTCCACCACACATCGGGTGAAGCCGCAGAGGTGGTGGTCGATCCGGGAGATGAGATTCATTTTATCGTGACCGATTTGCGCGAGAGCGATTATCTCAACTTCGTCGGTCTCTCCATTGGTGGTTACTCCGCTGTAGGAAAAAGAAAGAGGATCGGTCTAACCTCCTCCCTGAGTGCCGGCTATGCCTTTCTGCGCAGTGAGCTCTCCATGATCGGGCAGCAGCTGCTGATCACCGGTGGCAATTTTGCGATGAACGTTGAGATTGGCACCGATTACCGGTTCCATCCCAACCTGGGGCTGGGGGTCACCCTCGGCACTTTCAGCGGCACCTTCCGGAAGGTGAAGATCACCGATGGCACCCACACCCGTGAACAGAAGCTGGACAAGGATGAGCAATACAATGCCTCCAACATCCATCTTACCGTCGGATTGCGTTACTATATCCAATGATGATGCCATGAAACAGACCATCTCCATCCTATTGATTCTTTCACTGCTGACCCTTTTCACGGCCTGTGACGACTCTTTCCTGGAAGAGAACAGTAAGGGAACAGACTCCTATATCCTCGATGGCACCCTCTTCGTGTATCCCACCCCGCAATTTACCGAGGTGACCCTCACCCTTGCCGACCTGGACGTCAACCGATACAAGGTGAGCCATTATAAAGTGGGACAGTACCCACGCATCCTTCACTTCGCATCGCTGCACGGGGAGATCGATGGATCGGGAAAGCTCACCTTCGACATCAAGGTGGATCCCTTTGAATCCACTGTTCGTCTCGAACCGCTGGATCTTGGCACGATCGTACTGGAGATCGACGGATTCGGACTTCTCTCCATCCCTGTGATGCATTACAATCCCGGCATCCCGCATGCAGCACTCACTCCGCAACTGATCGACCTCGACTCAGTGAGCATCGGGAAGGATTTCACACTCACCAACCAGGCCGACGGCTATCTCTTTTACCGCCTCATTGCCAAACCTGATTGGATCAGACTTTCGCAACAGTCGGTTTATGAAGACTCATTCCAACCGGATAGTACCCGCGTACTGCCTCCATTCAGCCAGACATCTTTCAGCATCATCCCCGACAGGGAACAGCTACCTGCGGGAACGCATGAAGGTGAGATCATCCTGGAGACGAATGACCCGGATAATCCCAGGTTGCTGATCACGGTTAAGGTTGTGGTCCGTTCGTTTAAAAACCCGGACTCCATGATCCCGCTCGATGGAAAGGTGATCGATGCCGAATTTGACAAGCTGACCAATTGCGCCATACTCATCACCCAGACCCCGGCACAGTTAATCACATACCAGCTGGATCGGAAAGAGAAACAGGTGATCAGCCTGGAGAGAAATCCAAGTTCAATACAACTCTCTTCAGATAATCAGTTGATACTGGTGGGGATGAACGACCGTATAGAGAGCTTTCAACTCTCCACCCTGCAGCGACAGGAGAGCTTTGTCACCGATTTCATCGTCACCGATATCACCGATGGTGAAAACGGGCGCTACTATTTCTCCGATACAAACAATGAGCTCTACTCTGTGGAGAGAAAGACAGCAGAAGTGATCAACCACTCTGCCGGTTTATGGCAGAACAGGTTTGAAGGTGATGTGCTACTGAAATTAAAAGGCAAACCAACATTGCTGCTCTCCAGGAAAGCAACCTCCCCCAACGGGGTCTATTTGGTCGATATTGCTAATCCCGCTATGCCCAGGCTTCTCAGCTACTGGCATACCGGGTTCGGGGCCAGGTACTGGACCTCAGAAGATCAGCAGCTGCTCTTTAGCACCAACGACGGGAAGGTCTATCATACTCCGGATGAATCAACCGGAGAAGAGATCAGGGAGTCCGGTAAATTGATTCCCTATGACAGCGGGTACGAATATTTTTATTACTTTAGCTCTTTCGATCATAACAAGGAGCGCTCAGTGATATGGGGTGCTTACGCATCGCTCGTATCGCTGGGTCGTAATATCGTGGTAGCGTTCGACGACCGCAACTACAACCGCCAGCGCACCATCACATTGAACGACTACGTCTTCAACGTGACTGGCAAAGCAGAATACTATAAAACCATGGCCCATTACCTCTTTACCTCCAACAACGGAAACCAACTCCTGTTGGTGAAGAACATCGATAGCCATGACCTGCCTACCGATGCCTGGCACCTGGAATTAGTAAACATAACCAACAAATGATAAATGAACCGCCAACAACTTTTTGATCAGATAGAAAAGAAACAATCGTTTCTTTGCGTGGGACTTGACAGTGACATCAACAAGATACCGGAGCACCTGCTGGAGAGCGATGATCCGCTCTACGCCTTCAACAAGGCAATCGTGGATGCCACCGCCCCCTATTGCGTGGCCTACAAGCCCAACGTGGCTTTTTATGAAAGCCAGGGGGTGCAGGGTTGGCTCGCGCTGGAGAAGACGGTGGCTTACATCAGGCAACGTTACCCGCAGCAGTTCATCATTGCCGATGCCAAGCGCGGCGATATCGGCAACACCAGCGAGATGTATGCCCGCACCTTCTTCGACCGGATGAAGGTGGATGCCGTCACCGTAGCCCCTTACATGGGTGAGGACAGTGTCAAGCCCTTCCTGATTTATCCTCAACGATGGGTGATCCTGCTGGCACTCACCAGCAACAAGGGCTCACTCGATTTCCAGCTGACGGAGGACCGTGTAGGGAAACCGCTCTTTGAGAAGGTGCTCTCCCGCTCACAAGAATGGGCTTCATCCGATCAGATGATGTACGTGGTGGGTGCCACACAGGGCAAGCTGTTTGAAGAGGTGCGTAAGATTGTGCCCGACCATTTCCTGCTGGTCCCCGGTGTGGGGGCGCAGGGTGGTTCACTGGAAGAGGTGTGTCGTTACGGCATGAACCAACAGTGCGGTCTTTTGGTGAACTCATCCCGAAACATCATCTATGCCGGCAACGATGAGGATTTTGCATCTGCAGCCGCCAACGAGTCAAGAAAGTTGCAACAAGAGATGCAATTGATGTTGGAGAAATATTTGGGTTGATTCAACAATTTATTGCTACTTTATACCTCCGTTTCGTAGGGAGATAGTCCATATCTGGTTCTAATCTGGTTCTAATCTCGTTCTAATATGGTTCTAATATGGTTCTAATATGGTTCTAATAGATTAGGCGCTGATTAGAGTCAGTTACGATTCAATTAAAGCGAAAATAAGAAGCATAACACCCCCGGTATCATGTCCCTGAAGCGAAAAATCATCAACGACCCGGTTTTCGGATTCATCAGTATCCCGAACGACTTTGTCTATGAGTTGATATGCCATCCTAACCTGCAGCGGTTAAACCGTATTCGTCAGTTGGGGTTGGCGCCCTTCGTCTATCCGGGGGCACAGCATACCCGTTTCCACCACTCCATCGGAGCGATGTACCTTATGGATGAGGCACTGAAGACTCTCCGAGAGAAAGGACACTCCATCACGGAAGAGGAGTACAATGGGGCGCTGGCGGCCATCTTGCTGCACGACATCGGCCATGGACCCTTCTCCCATGTTTTGGAACACGCCCTGGTTACCACCGTGCATCATGAAGCAATCTCACTGTTGATGATGGAGCAGATGAACCGGGAGTTGCAGGGTGCACTTCAGACCGCCATTGAAATCTTCACCGACCGCCATCCCAAGGGATACTTGCACCAACTGGTGAGCGGTCAGCTTGATGTGGACCGGCTCGACTACCTGCGGCGCGATAGCTTTTTTACGGGTGTGAGCGAGGGCAACATCGGTTCGGCTCGTATCATTAAGATGCTCAACCTGAAGGATGATCGGCTGGTGGTGGAATCGAAAGGGATCTACTCAATTGAGAACTTCCTGATGTCGCGACGCTTGATGTACTGGCAGGTATATTTACACAAGACCGCCGTGGCGGCGGAAAAAATGTTGATCAACACGTTGCGCCGTGCACGCCAGCTCTCCACTGAGGGGGAACAGCTGTTTGCTTCTCCCGCCCTCTCCTACTTCCTGCGGAATGATCCAACCCTCGATGACTTTAAAGGTGAAGACGAGGCATTGCTCCGTTTCATGGAACTCGACGACAATGACATCTGGACGGCACTCAAAGTGTGGAGTACCCATCATGACACCGTCCTGTCGGTGTTGAGCGAAGCGATGGTTAACCGCCGCCTGTTCAAGATTGAGATCTCTGAACAGCCTTATGGCGAAGAGCGAGCAGAAAAACTGATAAAAATATATGCTGAAAAGTACCGTATTTCACCAAAGGAAGCTGCCAGTTTCATCTCTTCTGACAAACTCTCCACCGATATGTACAGTGAGAAAGATGACAGCATCGATATTCTCTACAAGGATGGCACAGTAAAAGATATCTCCCGCGCTTCGGATATGCTCAATATTGAACTACTCTCAAAGAAGGTGGTGAAGCACTATTTTGCCTATCTGCGCGGTTAGTTCGCGGACGATTAATTCTGTCTTATTTCATCCTCATCCGCTACGGGTGGGGAATCATCGAGGGCAGTAGGCACAAAAAACCAGACCACCACCATGCCGATCACCCCCATGGAGAGGATCACAATTCGGATGGGAATGATTTGAATGACCACGAAGGAGGAAAAAAGCACCATCACTGTCATAAACAGCATGATCCCCAGCTTACCCCTGCGGGTAACCCCTTTACGACGTTGGAAATTCCTGATGCGGGGGCCCAGGATTCTGTTGTTCAGAAGCCAGTTGTAAAGTCGCTCCGAACTCTTGGCAAAGAGGAAGGCAGACAAGAGTGCCAGTGGAGTCACCGGCAGCCCCGGCACGGCGATGCCCAGGATGGCCAGTGCCAGTGCCAGGATTCCCCCTGTAAGGTAAAGGCCACGCCGTATCCTGTTCTTCTCAATTTCCAGCTTAACCTTTTTCTCGGGAATGGTTGCTACTGCCTCCTGCGGTGGCGCAACCTTTTCCTTTATTTCGTTTCTGTTCATTGTCTTCAATCTCTCTGGTGCCGACTCAAAAAATGAGAGCCTGCAAGGGTGCAAAGATAACCAAATTCCCAAAACAGGCAAACAGGATCAGAGATTACCCCCTCAATAGCTTGATCTTACTTGTTATTTTTTTTGGACTTCTTTGGAAATCCATTATCTTTGTAGAAATTGTTAAGGTTATTGAACTGTAAACTTCTATTAAACATATGAATCCTACAGAAGGAAAGAAAAAGAAGATCCGGTTGCTTTTTGTTTGTCTGGGAAACATCTGCCGTTCACCTGCAGCAGAAGGAATCATGATGGGTCTCGTAGAGAAAAATGGTCTTCAGGATCTGATTGAAGTCGATTCTGCCGGCACCTCTGGATGGCACGAGGGGGAATTACCCGACGAACGCATGCGATTTCACGGTGAGAAAAGAGGGTATGACATCTGCAGCCGTTCAAGAAAACTCACGAAAAAGGATCTCTTCACCTTCGATTACATACTAGTGATGGATGAAAACAACTACAGCACAGTGCGGGCCATGGCGTCTAACAGCGAGGAAGCCGAGAAGATACATCTGATGACCGATTATCTGGTGCAATTCCGCAAGCTACATGACCATATTCCCGATCCCTATTACGGTGATGCTACAGGCTTCGAACTGGTACTCGATTTGTTGGAAGATGCCTGCGAGGGATTGCTGCTCACCATCAAAAAGGAACATATCCTGATATAAAATAAAAAGGGGCTGATCATTCATGATTCAGCCCCTTTTTTTATGATGTGTAAACCTGACTGTTTCGATTAGTAGGTCATCCGTACTTCCAACTTGCCGGCATCTTCAATCATCTGAGTCACCTGGCTCAGTGATGGCAAACGGCGCACAAGTTCTTTCTCTTCGTTAATCTCCTGAATTTTGGCATAGAGATTTTCAGCATTGCGGGTGCGCAACTCCTTGACAGTATCTACTCCGGCAGCTTCAAGCAGTTCCGAAAATTGGGGTCCGATACCATTGATGCGGAATAAATCGGCGTGATTGGTCCACTTCAAGATCAATTTCTCATCGATACCTGTATCTTTTGCCAACTCTGTACGCCCTTTCTTGGCAGCACATTTCTCGAGTAACTGGCTAACCTTGTTGATGCCGGCTCCTTTTAATTTTTCACCATACACGGGACCAATCCCTTCAATCTCTTCAATTTTGTAATCCATATCAAAAAATGTTTAGGTTAATTGAACAATAACTTTGACAATATACCAAATATAATCATTCTAAAGAAACAATCATAGAGAGCAGAAGTCAATTGCAAACGTGTGGGGAAAAATTCCCTTTTTCATCTTCTCCGTAAGGAAGAACCGTTTGTGCCTGATCTGTTGGTCAAACCACGTAGAGAGAACTGATCGACTCATTGTTGCAGACGCGCATGATGGAGTCGGCAAACATGTCAGCCACAGAGAGAATCTTCACTTTTTCCGATTTTTTGGAATAGGGAATGCTGTCCGTGAAGATAATCTCTTTCAATTTGGAATGGTCAACCCTGGTGGAAGCCGGATCGGACATCACGGCATGACTGGCAATGGCCCTTACCGAATTGGCACCATGTTCCATGATCAGGTCGGCAGCCTTGGTGATGGTACCCGCCGTATCTACAATGTCATCGATGAGCAAAACGTCCATTCCCTTCACATCACCGATGATCTGCATATCGGAGATCTCATTAGCCTTTTTACGTAGCTTATAGCAAATCACCATGGGACATCCCAGGAACTTGGAATAAGCACTGGCCCGTTTGGTGCCTCCCACGTCGGGAGTAGCGATCACCATGTTTGCCAGGTCGAGTTGCTTCACATACTCCACGAAAACGCCCGAGGCATAGAGGTGGTCAACCGGGACGTTGAAGAAACCCTGGATCTGATCGGCATGTAAATCCATCGTGATCAACCGGTTGATACCGGCAGCGGCCAGCATATCGGCAATCAGTTTCGCGCCGATACTGACGCGTGGTTTGTCTTTACGATCCTGCCGGGCCCATCCGAAGTAGGGGATCACTGCAACAATCGACTTTGCTGATGCTCGTTTTGCGGCATCAATCATCAACAACAACTCCATCAGGTTGTCGGAATTGGGAAATGTAGATTGAATGAGAAACACCTGCTTGCCTCTGATCGATTCCTCATAGGATACGGCAAACTCACCGTCGGCGAAGTGTTCAATAATCATGTTACCCAGGGGGCACCCCAGGCTATTGCACACCTTCTCGGCAAAATAACGTGATTTTGTTCCCGAAAAGATTTTAAATGGTCTTTCCTGCATGCTCTGTTGTTTTCAAATTAGGTTCTGATCGCTTAGTGTGATCCTACTACCGGTGATGTTTGAATGATAAGACAAAAGTACAAAAACAAACAACAATAAAGGAATAAATCACAAAAAAGTGATGCGGTATATTTCCCCGCTGTAGCCATTTATCTGAACATGATAAGGAAACCCTTGCGTGAAGAGTAACGTCTCTCCTTTCTCTTCCAACAAAGGTGTCAACGTTCCTTCATCGCTCGCTTTTATTCCGAAAAAGGAGTAGGCATGTTGTGGAATATGCAGGGTGCATTCTCTTGGCTTTTGGTCGAAGTTGGTCACCACCAGCATCAATTCACTCTCATTTCCACGTAGAAAGGCAAACAACTTGGTGGAGTCGAAATCCTGATTCTCATAATTGGACGGCATCAGGTCGTAAAAGAGGCCTGCAGAGAACGCCTCCTCCTTGTTGCAAAGAGTGATGAGCCGTCGGTAGAAGTCTTGCAATTCACGCTCTTTTGGCGTTAACAGCTGACTGTTCCACTGTCCGTTGTTGTTCCACCGCCGCAATGTGTCGGGCGACCAATAGTCGAAAATGGTAGTGCGTCCGTTCACTCCGCTGAATCCTTCATGGTCCATCCCTCTCTCGCCCAGCTCCTGGCCGTTGTAAACCATCACCGGGTTCCTGTTGATTGCTGCGGTGACAATCATCGCAGCCTTACCTTTGTAAGCCTCTTTCAGGAAATAATCGGATGCCAGTCGCTGTTCATCGTGGTTCTCCAGGAAGGTGAGCATTCTATGCTGAATGTCACCCACGTTGTTCAGGGCAAAGGTAATGTCTGACGAAGGTCTGTAGCCACAGGAGACCTCGCGCAGGACATCATAAAGGCCCACCTTGTCGTATAGGTAGTCGAAAAGATTTTCACCCAGGAAATCACGATATGCAGACGGGTTGTATATTTCAGCCAGGAAGATGATGTGGGGATAATGCTCCTTCACCTGCGGAATGACCCACTGCCAGAATGAGAGGGGTACCATCTCTGCCATATCACAACGGAAGCCATCCACATTCTTCGATGCCCAGTAAAGGAGGATATCCCTCATCTTAAGCCATGTATCGGGCAGTGGATCAAAATAAGCCTGTTTCCCGTTGAGATAATCTACCCCGTAGTTGAGCTTTATCGTCTCATACCAGTCGTAGATAGTTGGCATATGGGTGAAGCAATCGTTACCGGTGGCACGTGCAGGCGATTCACGAAAATTGAAATCGGCTTTTTTTTCCGAGGGTAGCTGTATCCTCAGCGACTCTCCGGGGAGGTAATAAAAATTATTTTGGGGTGAGAAAGCAACTGAATCATCGTCATCTTCACCAAAATCTTTGACACCGGAGGGCCTTGCGACCGAGCAATAGTTGCGTGCCACATGGTTGGGAATGAAGTCGATGATCACCTTCAACCCTGCTTCGTGGGTACGATCAACCAGTGCTTCAAACTCCTCCATCCGTCGGGATACATCTATTGCAAGGTCAGGATCCACATCATAGTAGTCTCTTATGGCGTAAGGAGAACCGGCCTTGCCTTTTATGATCTCGGGGTATTGCTTCGGAATGCCATAAGCTGTATAATCTGTTGCCGATGCATGTGCCGGTACCCCAATGTACCAGATATGCGTGTAACCATCATTTCTGAAGCGGCTTAGAAGGGATTGACTGATATCGTTAAATTTGCCACAACCATTTTCATCCAGAGAGCCGTTGTATCGGTTTGTGCCGTTTCTATTGCTAAACAGACGGGGCATCATTTGGTAAATGAACAGCTTTTCTCTCATTTCATAAGTATTATTTAATTGCCTTTCCAAAGGTCATCTTATCCAGTCGGGTTTTAACCTTCTGTTCGAGCAAGGCATGTCGTTGACATCTCCTCACAATTTCCAGTGATCTTTTTTCTGCCATTGTATTGGCCGCGGCTTGATACCCAACTTCCATGATTTGATTCTGGCTGTGCATATCGAACATCGATACCTTTTCAAGTCCGTTCGTCTCAATCAGAATGTCACATTTTGTTTTATCCATCAACGTGTTTGAATTGGACATCAGGTTGAAGGTGCGTTCCACCATGGTGCGAATCGATTCCTTCTCTGACTTGGGAATCATCAGTGATACGTTGATGCCCACTACATAACGGCACATCTTCCTGATCACCGTTACCGGGAAGTTTTTCAGGATTCCCCCGTCCACGTAGGGAACGCCATCGATCAACTGAGGACTGAAGACGATGGGCACCGAACAAGAGGCAACTACCGCATCAACAAGATTATCTCCTTGTGAAAAAGCAACGGTACGCGCCTTCTCCCAGTCTGTAGCAATCGCATAGAAAGGGAGTTGCAGATCCTCGAAACTTTTTGCACGAAGGTTCTTTTTCAGAAATGTGTGCAACCCGGTACTTTTCAGGAAGCCGGTACGGGGAATGGTGAGTGACACAAACTCACGGAATTCATGCTTGCGAAAAAGATCTACGATTTCATCGGAATGAAAGCCGTCTGCATAAAATACACCGGCAAGCGCACCGGCACTGGTGCCGGCAATCACATCGGGTTTAAGACCATACTGTTCAAGCACCTTCAGGGTACCGAGGTGTGCGAAGCCCTTGGCCCCCCCCCCGCTAAGGACATATCCCAGAAAATAATCATAACCTTTACCGAAGATTGGCATAATTTGAAACCACAAAGAGAAGTATATATTCGATTACAAATATGCTACTTTTTTTCCTATTCTCGGCATCACCCGTTGTTTAAGAAGGTCAATTTAAATCAATTTTTGCAAATATAGGTAAAAGTATTATCTTGCAATGAAATTTTTTTAAAATGGACAGGTCACAGGAATGAAAACAAGAAGAATTGAGAAAGTAGTTCGGGGAAGCCGTCAGGTAGACGGGGCGGGAGTGAGTTTGGTTAGGGTATTTGGATTCCACGATGTTCGTGATTTTGATCCATTCCTGATGATGGATGCCTTTGATTCACATGATCCGGAAGATTACATAAAGGGTTTTCCTTGGCATCCACACAGAGGGATTGAGACTGTTACATACCTGATTAAGGGAAGGATGGACCATGAAGACAGCCTCGGCAATAAAGGCTCTATCGGTGAGGGAGAGTGCCAGTGGATGACCGCCGGAAGCGGTATCCTTCACCAGGAGATGCCCATTGCATCAGAGCGGATGTTGGGTGCGCAGCTTTGGGTCAACCTGCCGCAGAAGGATAAGATGACCGAACCACAGTACCGCGACATCACGGCCGACATGGTTCCGGTGGTGAAAGATGAAAATGGAGTGATTCGAATCATCTCAGGCAATTACCTTGGAAGAGCAGGAGCCATTGAGGCCTCTTATGTGAAGGTGCTCTACCTCGATGTTGAGATCCATCCCGGGTTGTCAATGGTGATCCCTACCCTGCCCTCCGAGAACCTGTTTGTCTATGTTGTTAGCGGCAGCGGTACAACAGGTGAGTCATCTGATGCAATTGAGTCTCACACGGCGTTGTTGTTCAGCAAGGGTGATCAATTGATCTTCCGGGCAGGAGCAGAGGGGCTGAGAATGTTATTGCTCTCAGGTGAATCACTCAATGAACCGATTGCCTGGGGCGGTCCCGTGGTGATGAACACCAGACAGGAACTGATGGAAGCCTTTGATGAACTGGATAGAGGCACTTTTATCAAGCACGAGCCTCACTGATCTGTTTCCTCTAACGGCAACTCATCTTTTAACTGACGAATGGTCTTACCCAATACCGGATGTACCAGGTCGGGGGCTATCTCGCACAGTGGTGTGAGTACGAAGTCACGCCGATGAAATCGGGGGTGCGGCAGCGTGAGCAACGGAGTGTCAAGGATCATATCACCTGCCATGATCAGGTCAATGTCGATAAGGCGATCTGCGTAGCTGCCATTCACACTTTTTTTAACCCTACCAAGCTCTACTTCAATATTTTGAGTGATTGCGAATATAGTATATATGTCTAACCTGCTATCTACTTCGCAAACACAGTTCACAAATTCGTTGGGTGAGTCAAAACCTTCAGGCCGGGTATGATAAAGCGCGGATAGGGAAATGATTCTCCCAATCCGCGCTTCTATTTTCCGGAGAGCTGTATGGATCTGATGCTCCCTGTCACCCAGATTTGATCCCAGCGCCAAAATCAGGGAGACTGTGCCGGTATCCGATACATTCATCTCAGTCTATGATCAGCATGGCGTCTCCATAGGCTCCAAAGCGATACTTCTCTTTCACCGCTTCTTCATATGCAGCCATCACAACTTCGTAACCGCCAAAGGCGGTAGCCATCATCAGCAAGGTTGAATATGGCAGGTGAAAATTGGTAATCAGGCTGTTGGCAAGGGTAAACTCGTAAGGAGGGAAGATGAACTTATTGGTCCATCCCTCTCTGGGCTTAATATGACCGTCAGTGCTCACTGTCGTCTCCAGGGCACGCAGTACAGAAGTACCCACCGCGCAGATGTTGTGTCCTTCATCCTTGGCGTTGTTCACCTGTTTGCAAAGCTCTTCTGAAATGATCATCTGTTCCGACTCCATCTTGTGTTTGGTGAGATCTTCCACATCGATCATGCGGTAAGCACCCAGTCCATTATGGAGGGTTAGAAATCCAAAATTGACATCCCTGATTTCCATTCGCTTCATCAATTCACGACTAAAATGAAGTCCGGCAGCGGGAGCCACAACTGCCCCCTCGTTACGGGCAAAAATGTTCTGGTATCTTTCTACATCATCAGGTTCGGCATTCCGCTCCATATATTCAGGAATGGGTGTCTCGCCAATGGCAAAGAGTTGCTGTTTGAACTCATCGTAAGGCCCGTCGTAAAGAAACCTGAGCGTACGGCCACGGGAGGTGGTGTTGTCGATCACCTCTGCTACCAGTTCCTCGTTTTCGCCAAAATAGAGTTTGTTGCCAATGCGAATTTTACGTGCCGGGTTTACCAACACATCCCAAAGATGCTGATCGGGGTTCAACTCCCGCAGCAGGAACACCTCTATCTTAGCTCCTGTCTTCTCTTTGTTTCCAAAGAGTCTTGCAGGAAAGACCCTGGTGTCGTTGAAGATGAAGAAATCCTTGGCTTGAAAATAGTCCAGCACATCCTTAAACACTTTGTGTTCTATTATGCCGGATTTTCGATGCAAAACCATCAAGCGGGCTTCATCACGATGTACTGACGGATGCTTCGCAATAAGCTCTTCCGGCAGGTTAAATTTGAATTGTGAAAGTTTCATATGTTATATCTACTGTTTGCTCTCTGTAACGCTTCTGCCAATCTGTTGATCCAGAAAAAGGTCTACCTCCTCCATCTTCAGACATTGATCCAGGGTCACCTCCCCTACCCTTGTACGGGTAAGGGCAGTGAGATGTGCACCCGAATGCAGCGCCTCACCGATGTCCCGGGCCAATGCTCTTATGTAGGTGCCTTTGCTGCATATCACCCGGATGGTGATATCGGGCAAATTGCATGTCATCAGCTCGATACTATCTATAACCAATAATTTGGGTTTAAGTTCAATATCTTCATTTTTGCGGGCTAGTTCATATGCTCTCTTGCCATCCACCTTCACGGCAGAGAACATTGGGGGTATTTGCATGATCTCACCTGTGAATCGGGCGAGTGCCTCTTCCACCAGTTGTGGGGTGATGTGATCGGTAGGATATTCACCATCTACTGCGGTTTCAATATCAAATGAGGGTGTTGTTGCCCCCAAGCGAATAGTTGCCAGGTACTCTTTTGTTTCTGCCTGTAATCGATCAATCTGCTTGGTCATCCGGCCGGTACAGAGGGTCATCACCCCGGTAGCGAGGGGATCGAGCGTTCCGGCATGTCCCACTTTTAGTTTTTTGAGGCCCAGTTTCTGACACAATTTGGCTCTTACTACTCGCACCACACGGAAGGAGCTCCAATGCAACGGTTTATCAATATATAAGACAGCACCTTCAATAAAATCAGTCATATTGTCACATGCTTACATTCACACCTGCCACGATCAGGATGAGTAGGATTCCTCCCACAATGATACGATAGTAGCCGAAGGCTTTGAAGCCATACCTGGTAAGAAAATCAATGAAAAAGCGAATGGCCAGCATTGCCACCAGGAATGCCACCAGATTGCCGATGAACAGCAGTAAGAAGTGATCGGAAAGCATATCCATTTGAACAGGGTCTTTTAAAAGCTGGTAGAGTTTGTAGCCTGCTGCCGCAGCCATTGTGGGCACAGCCAGGAAGAATGAGAACTCGGCGGCATTCTTGCGATTGAGTCCTGTTCCCATTCCACCCACGATGGTAGCCATTGAACGGGACACCCCGGGTATCATGGCTATGCACTGGAAGAAACCGATCTTGAGTGCCCTCTGCCAGCTCATCGACTGGTCAGCCACGGGACGGTTGAACCAGCGGTCCACAAAGAGCATGAAAACACCTCCGATCACCAGCATTACTGCCACCACGGTTACGCTCTCGAGCATGCTGTCAATCAGGTCACCCATCAGCAGTCCAATAACACCTGCCGGCAGGACCGCGATGAAAAGTTTCCAGTAAAAATCATATTTGTACAGAAAGTTCTTCCCGGATTGAACAATTCTTTGTTTGGAAGAGGGTGTGTCCTGGATCCCCTCTTGTGGTCTCTCAGTGTGATTGAGTCGAAAAAAACGCTTCCAGTAGAGTACCACAACTGAGAGAATCGCCCCAAACTGAATGATTACGGTGTAGGCTTTCACAAATTCACTGCTCTCCATACCGAGCAACGATTGGGTGATAATCATATGTCCAGTTGAAGAGACAGGGAGAAACTCAGTCAGTCCCTCAACGATGGCAATGATAATTGCTTCAATAAACGTCATGAAAATTTTGTTATCAGCTGTTTACCGTCACGAACGGTTTACTATTCCTCTTTTTTCCCTTTGTTGGACGGATAGAGAATTCCAACTATCATCAGGACAAAGCCTGAAAGGGCAACCACTGGTGCCACCCTGATCCTTCTCACGCTAAATATATCCGGTTCAAAACCGCTCTCGGTGGTGGAAGGTCCTGTCATTAGCAGTAGTCCGGCAATGATTAGCAGGACAGCTATGCCGCAAATAATCAGGTTTGTTTTGCTTAACGCTAAGTTCTTCTGAGACATTTCTTTCGTTGTTTATACATAATAAAGCTGATCGGAACGCATCTTCAGGTATCTGTTCACGGCGAACAGAGTGGCAAGTGTGGAAATCAGAACTCCCATCAGGACAACCGCCGTGAATATGATTCCCAGATCGGCATTGGAGATGATGGGTTGAATAGTTGCGTACTCCCTGTTGAAATAGCTGATCAGTACCAAGATGATACCATCCGCGAGGATGCCGGAAATGATACCGGTATAGATGTTGTTTACCACAAATGGTTTACGAATGAAACTACCGGTAGCACCCACCAGTTTCATGGTGTGAATGATGAACCGCTTAGAGTAAACACTGAGCCGGATGGTGTTGCGAATCAACGTGAAAGAGATGAAAAGCAGCACCAAGGCGAGCACCAGCAACACCGACATCACTTTCGACAGGTTGTTGTTTATCAGGTCTATTGCTTCCTGCTGGTATAGCAAATCGGTGACATTGCTCTCCTCACGGATAACGTTGTTGATTACGGCAATGCTGTCACTGTTGGCATACTCTGAGTGTAGGAAGATCTCAATGCAATCGAGAGCGGGGTTGTAGCCAAGCAACTCTTCTGGATCATCACCCAGCTCCTTGATCAGCTGCTCTTTGGCCTCCTCCTTACTGATGAAACGCGAAGATCGCACAAAGGGTTGCGCATCGAGATTGCGTCGTATGTTGGTGATCTGAGATTCACTGATACCGGCAGAGAGCATTACATTGAAACTCATGTTCTCTTTAACCTGTTTCGAGAGGCTGTTGCCGGTGAACAGGATTAGCAAGGTCACACCCAACAGTACCAGCACCAGTGTAATGCTGATGGTGGAGGTGATCTTCGCATTTAAAAAACGGATAACAGATACTTTTTTCTTGTTTGACATAGGCGCTTCGATAATCGAAAGGCGTGATAGGTGTTAAAACAGTCTATTCCAAATTAAGTTGCAAAGTAATACAAAATCTTGCAGAAAACAAGTGGTAAACGGTTTTATTTTCAACCCTCTTTCACCGGTTTGAGCCCCATCTCCTGGGCACGTGCCATCATATAACGATATGCATCATCATGCTCGTTGGGAATTATCCCGTCGAGGATAGCATCTTTAATAGCCGCCTTCAGGATACCTACCTCCCTGCATTCGGGAAGGCCAAATAGCGTCATGATCTCATTGCCATCGACAGGTGGCTGGAAGTTACGAACCCGGTCTTTCTCCTCAATTTCACGAAGCTTACGACGTAAGATTTTGAAGTTGGACACAAAACGACGTACCTTGACTGGGTTCTTAGAAGTAATATCAGCTTCACAAAGAGTCATCAGGTGTTCAATGTCGTCACCGGCATCGAAGAGCAATCGCCGCACAGCCGAGTCGGTAACCTCATCCTCTACCAGCTGCATAGGTCGCATGTGGAGGGAGACCAGCTTCTGCACATACTTCATCTTCTCATTCTGGGGCAACTTCATCCTCCGGAAAATATGGGGGACCATCTTCTCGCCAATGAAGTTATGGTTGTGAAAAGTCCATCCCAACTTGGGGTCCCAACGCTTGGTCACCGGCTTGGCGATGTCGTGCATTATTGCTGCCCACCGTAACCAGAGATCATCTGTTTCACGGGCAATGTTGTCCAACACGGAGAGCGTGTGATAAAAATTGTCCTTGTGCCCTATCCCCTCTTTGGTCTCTACACCCTTCAATGCTGTGAACTCCGGAAAGAGTATCTCCAGAAGCCCTGTTTTTTCGAGCAGGATGAAACCGACAGAGGGCTTGGGTGAGAGAATGATCTTGTTCAACTCATCGGTGATTCGTTCCATGGAAACGATGGAGATACGTTCCTTGTTGCGATCAATGGCGTCGAAGCTATCGGGGTGTATGTCAAAACCCAGCTGAGCAGCAAAACGAACAGCACGCATCATTCGCAGTGGGTCATCACTGAAGGTAATGTCGGGGTCGAGTGGCGTACGGATAATCAGATCCTCCAGGTCCTGCATGCCCCCAAAGGGATCCAGAAACTCCCCGAAGCGATTATTGTTCAGGCAGAAAGCCATTGCGTTTATGGTAAAGTCGCGTCGCCGCTGATCATCCTCCAATGTGCCGTCCTCCACGATGGGCTTGCGTGAATCGCTCCGGTATGACTCCTTTCGGGCACCCACAAATTCAATCTCAAATTCTTTGTATTTGATCTGTGCTGTACCGAAGTTTTTAAAAAGAGTTAGGTGCGCTTCCCTGCCCAGCTTGAGCGCGACTGCAGTTGCCAGGTCAATACCTTTTCCGATGGCAACCACATCGATATCATTCGAGGGACGATAGAGGAAGAAATCACGCACATACCCGCCAATCAAGTAACATCCCAACTGCATCTCATCGGCAGTGCGAGAGATCAACCTGAATAGTGGGGTATCAATATGTGCCTTTATATCTTCCGTGGAAATGTTCATGTTTAATGGACTTTAGTCTATTCAATCAGCTCCGGTGCAGGTTGTCATTTTGCATCGCTGATATTTTGTTACGATTTGCAAAATTACAATAATTGTCTTTTAAAGCCATTTTTATACCGAATATATTTGTACTTTTGCGGGTGAAACCGTTGTTAAACAGGTTATTTTTATCAGTTGATTTTGTTTTTCCGATATGCGTAACTCACTTCGTTTGATTTCACTCTGGATGATACTGCTTTTCATGCTCTCCTGCGGAGGCAGTGACAGTGGCGCCAGAGATTATCTGAAAGAAGCGGGAAATGCTTTCGAAAAGGGGAATTATGCGCTTGCCAAGATGAAGATTGACAGCATAAAAGTGCTTTTTCCCGAAGCTTTTGATGAGATTGATGCCGGTTTCAAACTGATGCAGGAGATTCGCATGGCAGAGAACCGGCGAAACATCAGCTACTGCGACTCGCTGCTGCGTGTGAACTATACTGCACTCAGCCAACTGCTCAACAATTTTGATTATGTCAGAGACAACCGGTATCAGGAATTTGGTGAGTATTATCCCAAGATCTATCCGCATCACTCATCACTCGACAGGAACGGCCTCCGTTCAGGTGTACGAGAGAATGGGACTCTCTTTATCGAGAGTGTGCTCTCCGGAACTGCCATTAATCATAACCGGATCAGGGTAACAGCTGCTGACGGCAGCTTTTCCGAAAGTGGCAGTGTCACTGCCGACGGCTTCAATTATCGGTTCAACACTCTCGACAAAAACTATGAGATTGTACGCTTCACGGGGGGCGATGAGAAGGGTGTGGCAGGATACATTCACACCTATCACGACCAACCCCTTACAGTTCATTTCATCGGCAAACGAACGGTGAAGGTTCCGCTCATCGATGCCGCAAAAAAGGGGATTAGTCGCTCCTTCGAACTCTCCACGCTGCTGCTCGACATAGAGCAGCTGAAGTTTGAGAAAGAAAGGAGTGAAGTACTGATCCGCTATCTCGAGAGCCGTAACGATAAACCAACAGAACTTCCGGCCAATTGAAGGAAATCATCCTGATAAAGGGAAATGTGTCCTTGTTAAGGTTTATTAATGTTTTGTGGTGAACAATCCTATACGCCTGGCAATTAATATAAATGAGACAAACAAATAATTATTATATAAAACAAATTCAAACAGTTACAACATGAGGAAAATCATATTTGGTACATTGGTTTTGGCTATAGCAGCACTACTTTCAGGTTGCGATAACCTGGGTGAAAATGTAGGGGCTGACAGCAACAACTATTTTACTTTTGAAGGGGACAGATTAGCGATCAGGGAGATTGAATCAACCCGCTCGGGTGATGATTTTGTCTTCAAACTATATTCGGGCAGTGATGCTGCTTCCAGTCGTCATTTTATTGAACTTACTTTTCCAGCAAGCTATACCGATACGCTATTCACCATTCCGCTTTCACGCGGCGACTGGTCGGTGAACGGTGCCATTCACGATATGCCCTTTGCAGGCAGTCGAGCAGGTAGAGTTGGGTTTCAGAGTGCCAATGTGCAGTTCAAAGTGCTCGACGGTGCAGGTAGCTGCGATTTGAAGTTCTCTCTGGCGCTCAACGACAATCGTTGTGTAAACGGTTTTTACAAGGGAACAATCATTAATTATTGATTTATTTTCGGGGATTATCAAAATAATCTCTATCTTTGTCCACAGAAATCTTGGTGTTCCGGTGCGGTTTCCCGCATCGAAATGAAAAGGGAATCAGGTGCAAATCCTGAACAGACCCGCTGCTGTAAGCTCCACTTACGTGCTGAACAAAAACCTAAATTGCCACTGTCCCCCTGCGGGATGGGAAGGCGTTCAGACACGGGAGTAAGTCAGAAGACCTGCCAATGGTTCATAAAACAGTTACATGGCTTTCGGGGAATAAAGCTTGAAAACAACACGCAAGAGAATCATTTTTTAACTACGTGTTTCATTTTCAACAGGCTTTACCGGAATAATATTCGGTATAGATGAGATCTCTTTTTCAATCTGTTTGTTTGTTGGCAAGTACAGCTATTTGTGTACTGCCCATTAGTGCTATTGGACAGACGGTTTCCGACACAATCGGTCTTCCTGAAGTGGTGGTTACCGAGCGCTTCAGTGACCGCGAGATCCGGGCAACTGCACCCCGGTATATCCTTACAGGGGAACAAATAGGACAACTTAATGCCCTTCAGCTTTCTGATGCGGTGAAGTATCTTCCGGGAGTCACCATCCGCGATTATGGCGGCATTGGGGGACTGAAAACGATCTCTGTACGGAGTCTTGGGGCACACCACACGGCAGTAAGTTACAACGGAATTACCCTCTCAGATCAGCAGACGGGGCAGATCGACATCGGTCGCTTTTCGCTCGAGAACGTAGATAGGGTGACCCTCCACAACGGGCAAGATGATCGTATCTTTCGGCCTGCACGCTCCTTTGTTTCCGCTTCGGTATTGGAGATCATCACCTCTGAACCCCGTTTTAACGGGAACGAATGGTTGAATGGTAAGGTATCTCTGCGTGGTGGTTCTTATGGACTCTATAACCCCTCCCTTCTTATTAACAGTAAGCTTTCGGAGAGGGTAAGTGCCACCTTCAGCGGTGAGTGGATGAGTTCCCGCGGAGATTATCCCTATTTGCTAAGTTACGGCACTTCTGCAGGTGACAGTACTTCCCGGGAGCGTCGCATCAACAGCGATGTGGAAAACCTGCGCCTGGAAGGGTCTCTGCATGCCAAATTCTCTGCCAGCAGCCGGGGTGATTTACATCTCTACTATTTCAGTTCAGAACGAGGTCTTCCGGGAGCCACCATCTACTATAACACACTCCATGATGCCGGTCAACGATTGTGGGACAGGAACTTCTTTCTGCAGGGACATTTCGAGCATACCTTCTCCAGCAAGTGGTTGTTTCAGACCAACGGTAAGTACCAGCGGGGCTACCTGCGTTACCTTGATCCCACCTACCTGGGTGTATCTGGAAAAGTTGAGGATGTCTTCACACAAAATGAGCATTACGGCTCTCTATCAGCACTCTACCGTGCTTTTCCCAACCTCTCCTTTTCTGCCTCCACCGACCTGATATCGGCCACCATGCATGCTAACCGAAAGGGATTTGTTATTCCCACCCGACTTACTTCCCATACAGTAATTGCCACAAAGTGGGTCAGTGAACAATTGCTTGCTACTGCCAGCCTACTTCACACGCAGACATTCGAGTCCGCCGACAATGGTGTAGCAGGCACCAATCGCACCCGATTTTCACCCTACCTGAGTGTATCTTTCAAGCCTTTCCACACGCATGATTTACGTATGCGTGCCTTTTATAAGAAGAGCTTCCGGTTGCCCACCTTCAACGATCTCTACTTTCCGCAGGTGGGAGTGCGGAACTTGCAGCCGGAAGATGCAGAGCAGTTCAACATCGGACTCACCTTCGGCACCACCAACGATGAGCTGTTGCAGCAGTTTACAATTACGGCTGATACCTATCACAACCGGGTAGAAAACAAGATAGTAGCCTACCCCACCCGCAACTTGCACCAGTGGGCAATGGTAAACGTTGGCAAAGTGATCATTAACGGTATTGACCTTTCGTTGGAGGGCTCGACAGCTGTGACCGACGAGATGATGCTCCATGCCGGGAGCAGTTACACCTGGCAGACAGCTATCGACCACACGGACCGCCAACAGGTGAGCTTTGGACATCAACTCCCCTATACCCCCCACCACTCGGGGTCTTCCCGAATGGCCCTGGAGATTAAACAATTGCAGGTTGCCTACACCCTGATTTGGTCGGGCAAACGCTACAGCAACGGCTATAACGATGCTGCCTATCGAATGGAGAGGTATGCCGATCACAGCATCTCCCTTCAGAAATCCTTCAACACATCCCTGGGGAGGCTTATGCTGGTAGGAGAAGTGCTGAATCTGACAAACAAGAACTACGAAATCGTCCGCAACTATCCTATGCCCGGCCGATCCTTCCGATTGACACTATCTATTCACTTTTAAATAATTCAATGAAATGAACAAAAACAGACTTTTATTTTTTGTGATGCTCCTGACAACTCTTTTGATATCGAGTTGCGACGAGAACGACAATCCGGCCGGTGAAGGAGATAAGACCCCTGAAGAGGCAACATCGCTGCTGATTCTCAATGAGGGAAGTATGGGGATGAATGATGCCACCCTGACGCAGTATAACCTGCAGGAAGATGCTATCACGAAGGATTATTTCCGGAATAAGAATAAACGGGGATTGGGGGATGTGGCAAACGACATGGTACAATACGGGTCGAAGATCTACATTGCGGTTAATAAGTCGGGAACCGTAGAGGTTATCGAAGCTGCATCAGGCATTTCAATTCAACAGATTAAAATGGAAACCGCTAGCGGTGCAAGCAAAGAGCCACGACGAATCGCCACCCATGGAGGGAAAGTATATGTCACCTCTTTCGATGACACCGTTACCCGTATCGATACGGTCTCCCTCACAGTGGATGGATCTGTAGAAGTAGGAATGGATCCGGAAGGAATAGCCATCAAAAACAACAAGATCTACGTGGCAAACTCGGGGGGATTGAACTGGGAAAATGGGTATGACAACACCCTCTCGGTGATCGATCTCTCCAGTTTTACAGAAGAGAAAAAAATCGTGGTGGGCACCAACCCGGGAGCAGTACAAACCGACAGCCAGGGAGACATCTATCTCTCGGTAACAGGCAACTACGGAGATGAGCCCGGCGCTTTCAAGATCATTCGCTCAGGTAGCAACACTGCTGAGACTGTTGAAGGCATCACATCTCCGCAAAAGTTTGTGATCAGTGACAACAAAGCCTATATCATCACCGGTTCCTATGGTGTTCCCAACAGTATAGTGGTCTACGATTGCCTTGAGGAGAGAGTCATCACCAACAGCTTCATCAGCGATGGTACTGAGATTCCAATCATGAACAATGTGACTGTCGATCCCGTGAGTGGTGATCTCTTCGTGGCATCCACCGACTATGTCCATCCGGGCGATCTCTACTGTTTTGACAAGACCGGAAAGATGAAATTCAGGCTTACGGCCACTGGCATCAACCCCTCGGTCGTAGTGTGGCAATAACAAAAAAAGCTGCGTGACAGTTTTGCTGTCAGCAGCCTTCTCTCTACTTTATTATTATTTTGATCAGAAAGGCATTCCAAGTGATTGGCGTGCCTTTTGTTTTTTGTTACAGTCGCGATTACCGACTGTGTGTCACAGGATCATACTCCACTGCTCCACCTTCACTGTCACCGGAAAAAGGGACAAATCCCTCTTTTCTTCGCAGGTAGAAAAACTCGTTTTCCTCTTTTGCATCCCTCACGATCTCCATCAGTTCGAATCCCTCCTTGCTGAGCATATTCAGCACAGCGATCATCCCGTTGAAGGAGACCACCCTGCGGCGGTCGTCAGTGATCTGGGGGATACGCCCCCCTTGTCCCCAGTCGACACGTACCGTCACCTTCGAACTGAGCAGTGGTCCCGAGTCAGACCAGATACGGATATAGTCGGCATCCAGCGACCCGATTGGTGTCTCATTCACATACTGTGCCCGCGCCAGCGAAACGCTTCCCGCAACGAACAGCAACATCAGAAAAAATCTTGTCTTCATCGTTTTGATATTTTTAGTTGGTTATATGCTGGGATCAGTAAGCTGTTCTAATCCAACTTCAGTACCGCCAGGAACGCTTTCTGCGGCACCTCTACGTTGCCCACCTGCTTCATACGCTTCTTGCCCTCCTTCTGTTTCTCCAGCAGCTTTCGTTTTCGGGAGATGTCCCCGCCGTAACACTTGGCGGTCACATCCTTGCGTACCGCCTTCACCGTCTCACGGGCGATGATCTTGGCACCGATGGCAGCCTGGATTGCAATGTCGAACTGCTGGCGTGGAATCAGCTCCTTAAGCTTCTCGCACATGCGTCGTCCGAATGCCTGTGCATTGTCGTTGTGAGTCAACGTGGAGAGGGCATCCACCGGCTCACCGTTGAGCAGGATATCCATCTTCACCAGCCTGGAGGGCCGGAAGTCATGCATGTGGTAGTCGAATGAGGCATACCCCTTTGAGATGCTCTTCAACTTATCGTAGAAGTCAATCACAATCTCGCCCAGCGGCAGGTCGTAAATGATCTCCACCCGGTCGCCAGAGATATACTCCTGCTTGATCAGCACTCCCCGCTTACCAAGGCAGAGCGTCATGATGGAACCGATATAGGCGGTGCTGGTAATCACCGAAGCACGGATGAAAGGCTCTTCGATCCGCTCAATCAGCGTTGGATCGGGCAACCCGCTGGGGTTGTGTACTTCCTTCATCTCCCCCTTCTTGTCGTACACTTTGTACGATACGTTGGGCACGGTGGTGATCACGTCCATGTTGAACTCACGTTCCAGCCGCTCCTGAATAATCTCCATGTGAAGCAATCCCAGGAAGCCGCAGCGAAAGCCAAAGCCCAAGGCTACGGACGACTCCGGTTGAAAGGTAAGTGAGGCGTCATTGAGTTGCAGCTTTTCGAGCGAGGCACGCAGGTTCTCAAAATCTTCACTCTCTATCGGGTATACCCCCGCGAAGACCATCGGCTTCACCTCTTCGAAGCCGGCAATAGCCTTACTGGCAGGCCGCTTCACGTGGGTGATGGTATCACCTACCTTCACCTCCTTAGAGGTTTTGATCCCGGAGATTATGTACCCTACATCACCACAGTGCACCACATCGCGGGGCACCATGGAAAGACGCAGGATCCCCACCTCATCGGCCTCATATTCCTTGCCGGTGTTGATGAACTTCACCAGGTCGCCCTTGCGGATGGAGCCGTTCACGATCTTGAAGTAGGCGATGATGCCGCGGAAGGGATTGAACACAGAGTCGAAGATCAACGCCTGCAGCGGTGCCTCCGGATCACCCACTGGCGCGGGTACCCGCTCGATGATCGCTTTAAGGATCGCCTCGATGCCGATGCCTGTCTTGCCGCTGGCACGGATCACCTCCTCGCGCTTACAGCCCAGCAGGTCCACGATCTGGTCTTCCACCTCGTCGGGCATGGCGCTCTCCAGATCCACCTTGTTGAGTACCGGGATGATCTCCAGGTCATGCTCGATGGCCATGTAGACATTCGAGATGGTCTGTGCCTGAATCCCTTGAGCGGCGTCCACCACCAGCAAGGCTCCCTCGCAGGCGGCGATGGAGCGCGACACCTCGTATGAGAAGTCCACATGTCCCGGGGTGTCAATCAGATTGAGGGTGTAGTTCTCCCCCTCATACTGATAGGCCATCTCGATGGCGTGACTCTTGATGGTGATGCCTCGTTCCCGCTCCAGATCCATGCTGTCGAGCACCTGCGCCTGCAGGTCTTTTCCTTCCACCGTTTTGGTGAACTCCAGCAGGCGGTCGGCCAGGGTGCTCTTACCATGGTCAATGTGGGCAATGATGCAAAAGTTGCGTATCTTATTCATCTATATTCTCTCAATCTTAAAATTCCGCGTTGTTTGGTGTGCGAGGGAAAGGTATCACGTCACGAATGTTGGTCATCCCTGTGACGAAGAGCATCAGTCGCTCGAAGCCCAGACCGAAGCCAGCGTGCGGGGCTGTGCCGAACTTGCGCGTCTCAAGGTACCACCATATGGGATCGGTATGCATGCCGGTCTCTTCGATTCGTTTCATCAGCTTGTCGTAGTCCGCTTCACGCTCCGATCCGCCAATGATCTCGCCGATCTTTGGGAAGAGCACGTCCATGGCGCGTACGGTCTTGCCGTCATCGTTCTGCTTCATGTAAAACGACTTGATCTCGCGCGGGTAATCGGTCAGAATCACCGGACGCTTGAAGTGCTTCTCAACGAGATAGCGTTCATGCTCGGACTGCAGGTCGGCACCCCAGTAAACGGGGAACTCAAATTTTTCTCCCGATTCCTCAAGGATCTTCACCCCCTCAGTGTAGGTGAGTCGCACGAAATCGTTCTCCACCACGAACTTCAGCCGGTCTACCAGCTCGTTGTCATACATCTTGGCCAGGAATGCGATGTCCTCGCTGCAGTGCTCCAATGCATACCCGATCAGGTACTTCAGGAAATCCTCCGCAAGATCCATGTTGTCGTTGTTGTCATAGAAGGCAACCTCCGGTTCAATCATCCAAAACTCGGCCAGGTGGCGCGGTGTATTGGAGTTCTCGGCACGAAAGGTGGGTCCGAAGGTGTAGATGGCACCCAGTGCCATCGCTCCCAGCTCACCCTCCAGTTGTCCCGAAACGGTGAGGTTGGTCTGCATCCCGAAGAAATCCTCCGAGTAGTCTACTTTTCCCTCCTCATTGCGTGGCGGGTTGGCTGCATCGAGCGTGGTCACATTGAACATTGAGCCGGCTCCTTCTGCATCCGAAGCAGTGATGATGGGGGTATGGAAATAATAAAAACCCCGGTCGTTGTAGAACTTGTGGATGGCATATGACATGTGGTGACGCATACGGTAAATGGCACCGAAGGTGTTGGTGCGGGGGCGCAGGTGAGCGATCTCACGCAGGAATTCCAGCGAGTGTCCCTTCTTCTGCAGCGGATACACAGTAGGATCAGCCCCGCCGTAGATCTCCACCTCTGTGGCCTGGATCTCCACGGTCTGACCCTGTCCCTGCGACTCCACCAGTCGGCCGTTCACATTGATACAGGCACCGGTGGTGATGGGCTTAAGAAACTCTTCACCAAATTGCGCGATGTCAATCACAATCTGTATGTTATTGATGGTCGATCCGTCATTCAGTGCGACGAAACCCACATTCTTGTTTCCCCTTCGGGTGCGTACCCACCCCTTTACGTTCACCTCGTCTCCGAAGCTTTTCAATTGGAGTGCTTCCGAGATTTTTGTTCGTTTGATTTGCTTCATAACTGGTTCTATCTCTCAACGAGAGAATCTATACTTGTACTGTTTATAAAAAGTTCCCTCCGTGCGATGACGGAGGAAAAAAATTGTTACAATGTTAATCGAAGGCACCCATGCGGAGCATGTTCACTTCCTGTTCCGAGAGGTAACGCCACTTGCCGCGCGAGAGTTTTTTCTTGGTGAGACCTGCGAAATAAACCCTGTCGAGCTTCAGTACGCGGTAACCCAGCTTCTCGAACATACGGCGCACCACACGGTTCTTGCCCGAGTGTATCTCGATGCCTACTTGGGTGAGATCCTCCTCGGTCACGTAGCTGATGGCATCGGCATGAATCTCGCCATCCTCCAGTTCTATTCCGTCGGCGATGGCCTGCATGTGTTCCATGACTACCGGTTTGTCGAGCCACACCTGGTAGATCTTCCGTTTCTCATACTTCGGATGTGTTAATTTGGATGCCAGGTCACCATCGTTGGTGAGCAGCAGCACTCCCGTGGTAGCCCTGTCGAGACGCCCTACAGGGTAAATACGCTCGGAGCAGGCACTCTTCACCAGTTCCATCACCGTCTTGCGGTTTTCCGGGTCGTCGGTGGTGGTGACAAATCCTTTCGGTTTGTTCAGCAGTACATAGACCTTGCTCTCCAGTCGCACCGGCTGGTTGTGGAACATCACCTCATCGGCACGGGTTATCTTGGTACCCAGTTCGGTCACCACCTCCCCATTCACCTTCACCACACCGGCGGTGATGAACTCATCGGCTTCACGGCGGGAGCATATCCCGGCGTTGGCAAGGTATTTGTTCAGGCGAATGGGTGCGTTGGGGTCAGCACTCTCCTTGTACTTGATCTGCTTGAATGGTTTTTTCTTCTTCAGCCTCTTGCCGCCCGGGCCCATGGTGCTCTGATCGTTCCGTTGCTGAGAGGGGCCTCCCCAACTGCGATTGCCTTGCTGAGGACCTCCCGGACCCCTCCTCTGAGGAGCCGGACGCTCTCCCACTCTGGGGCGACGTTTTCTGGGTGCACCTTCCTGATTGCCGTAACTGTTTCCCTGTGGCGCATCTTCCCAGTTGCGGTTGTAAGATCTCTCTGACGGTTGACGATTGTAATTCCTGTCGGAGGATTGGCGATCGTATGACCTGTCAGAGGATTGACGATCGTAGGGCCTGTCTGAAGACTGCCTGTCGTAGGGTTTGTTGTAAGGCCTGCCGGTTGAACGGGATCCTTCCTGATTTGGTCTCCGCTCATTGCCATAATTGCGATTCGGTGAAGCGTGTCTCTCATTGTTCGCGCTAAAAAATTGCCGTTTGGGGCGCGATTCTTCGTTGTTTGTTGTCATTGTTGTTGTCGTTGCTTTGTTTGTGATTACAGTTGAAACCTCACGGTTTTAATTTTTCTTCCTAAAACTTCCATCTCTTTACCATTCAGGCACAAGAGAGATGGAATTTCCAAACTCGATGCGTTCAGTACGCCTTTTCTGTGATCTTCATCAGCATGTTTCCCGGAAGGGGATTCTCTTTTCAGATACCAGTGTAATTTTGGGGTGTGATGGCTCTTAATTCCTCTTTTATTTTCTCGTTTACATCCAATGTCCCAATGAACTCCGAGATACTCTTTTTCGTAATCTCACTGTTTGTTCGTGTAAGCGCTTTCAATGCCTCATACGGTTTATGGTATCCCTCTCTTCTCAGGATGGTCTGGATCGCTTCGGCAACCACTGCCCAGCTCTTCTCCAGATCCTGGTCAATCGCCTCTCTGTGTAATAACAGTTTACCTATCCCTTTTGTTGTGCTTTTGAGGGCAATTAATCCATGTGCAAGGGGGATGCCAATGTTTCGTATCACGGTTGAGTCTGTCAGATCCCTCTGAAGACGTGAAATGGGCAGCTTGGCCGCCAGGTGTTCGAGCAGTGTGTTGGCTATTCCCAGGTTCCCCTCGGCATTCTCAAAGTCGATCGGGTTCACCTTGTGCGGCATGGCCGATGAGCCTACCTCACCCTCTTTGATCTTCTGTTTGAAGTACTCCATTGAGATATATTGCCACATGTCGCGGTTGAAGTCGATCAAGATGGTATGGATTCGTTTCAGTGCATCGAACGAAGCCGCCAGTGCGTCGTAGTTCGATATCTGGGTGGTGTACTCTTCCCTTGCCAGATGCAGCTTCTCCTGCAGGAATCTTTCTGCAAAACGTTTCCAGTCGGTATGTGGATAAGCCACATGGTGGGCGTTAAAGTTTCCCGTGGCACCGCCGAACTTGGCTTTTGCAGGGATGTGCTTCAGCACTTCCAACTGATTGTTGAGCCGGTAGGCAAATACCATTATCTCCTTGCCCAGCCTTGTGGGTGATGCCGGCTGACCATGTGTGCGGGCAAGCATCGGGATGTCGGCCCACTCCTCTGCCAGTGATCCGATCTGCGCGATCAGCTTCTCCAGCTCGGGGATGTAAACCTCCTGCAACGCCTCCTGCCACATCATAGGCGTGGCGGTGTTGTTGATATCCTGCGAGGTGAGTCCGAAATGAATGAATTCCTTGTAAATGTCAAGCCCCAGCCGGTCGAACGCTTCTTTCAGGAAGTACTCAACAGCCTTCACGTCATGATTGGTCACTTGCTCAATTTCCTTCACCCGCTCAGCATCTTTCACGGAGAAGTTGTGATATAGTTGCTGTAATTCACTGAACAGGCTCTTGTCAACCCTGTTGAGTGGTTCAATGCCTGCTTCACACAAGGCGATGAAATATTCGATCTCTACCTTCACACGATACCTGATCAGTGCATATTCCGAAAAATAGGCACTCAGATCACCGGTTTTGGTTCTATAGCGTCCGTCGACGGGGGAAATGGCTGTCAGTTGGTTTAGCTCCATTGTAGTTGTTGCGCAATGCGGATTAAGAAATCGGGTACCGAGTTACGGAAAATCACTTTCCGCAAGTTTCATCTCAGTCATATCGATGTTGAATTTTCCCGTAAGAATATAACTCCCTATGATTACGGTACAAAAATAGGGATAATTACAGAGTTGAAAAAATATTTATAAAATTATTTGCAAAATATTTTGCGGGAAAACAAAAAGAGTCTATCTTTGCATCACTTTTTCAGAGAGCATCCTCCGGGAGCGGAGTACAGCAAAGGAAAAGAACATTTTCGGGCGTTTAGCTCAGCTGGTTCAGAGCATCTGCCTTACAAGCAGAGGGTCGGCGGTTCGAATCCGTCAACGCCCACAAAATAAAACACTTATCGATTCATTTCGGTGAGTGTTTTTCTTTTTTAGGTATGCTACCTGTTTGAACTCCCATCTTTATTGTGAAACGAGTCATGGCGTATCCCCATTTGAATCGTTTTCTTCCATTTCCTTCAGTTTAAGTACGGTATTGGTTCTAATCTCGTTCTAATATGGTTCTAATATGGTTCTAATCTCGTTCTAATAGATTAGAAGCAGTAAAGAATCAGTTACGACCAAATAAAGGTGAAATTGTGTGTCATGTGAAGCCCTGTAGAGAAGATCAGTTGAACAAAGCATCCGACGAGATGGTTACTCACAGGAACAACCATTCCATATGAACGACTTGAAATTTTCCATCCTCGACCTGGCTTATTATTCAGAAAGTAACCGCTCTGCCGGTGAGGTGCTGCACAACTCCACCGAGATCGCCATCCTGGCGGAACAGCTGGGGTACCACCGTTACTGGTTCGCCGAACACCATAACAGCGCTTCGCTGATGAGCATGTTCCCTGAAATCATCATGGCACATGTTGCTTCGATGACTAGCCGGATAAGGGTGGGTAGCGGAGGAGTGATGCTCCCCAACCACAGCTCGTTGAGTGTGGCGGAACGCTTCTCTATGCTGGAGGCGCTGCACCCGGGACGTATCGACCTGGGCATTGGACGTGCCCCCGGCACCGACGGCAGAACAGCATATGCACTGCGTCGTTCCTGGGAGGTGTTGCGCGAAGACACCTTTCCCCGTCAGTTGAACGAGCTCTTGGGTTTCTTCGGTCATGACCTGCCGGAAGAACATGAATTCGCCAGGATTGTTGCCAATCCCGACTCTTCGCTGGTACCGCAGTTCTATATGCTGGGATCCAGCACGGGAGGAGTTCAGTATGCCATCCAAAAGGGGTTGGCATTCGTCTTTGCCGCACAGATCAACCCCGAGATGGCGGTACCGGTGATGCAGCTCTACCGGCAGCAGTTTCGCCCCTCAAAATATTACGGCCAACCGAAGGCAATACTCTCCATCAGTGTTTTCACCGCTGAAACAGAGGAGGAGGCCTACTATCAGGCTGCCCCTTCCCTGCTGATGTGGACAATGCTTGCCACCGGTAAACGCTTCACCTTCTTCCCCACCCTTGAAGAGGCGAACAGCTACCCCTACACGCTGCAGGAGAGAGCCATACGTGATCAGCAGATGAATAAGTTCGTGATTGGCACACCGGAGCAAGTGGCTGATCAACTCCACCTTTGGGCTGCGAAAACAGGGGCTGAAGAAATCATCATGTTGGATGGCTACCCGGAGATGAACGCCCGCAGGAAAGCATACACCCTGCTGGCCCGCCAGTTTGGGCTCAACGGCGAACGGAAGTAGGTGCTGCACTTCTCACGTAGTGCTTATTCAGACATGTTTTTAATGTAGGGCAACTCTCTCAGATTGCTGAAACCATAGAACCGGCGGGCATTGCTGCTGAGGAACATTTTCTTCTCCTCATCGGTGAGCAGTGCGGATCGGAGCACGAAATCGTATGACATCCTGTAGGTGATGGCGGTGATGGTTCTCGGATAATCGGAACCCCACATCAGCTTTTCCATGCCGACCAGTGATGCCGCCTCCCTGATAGCCTTGACAGCCCCCAGATAGGGATAAAACTCTTCGTGGAACAGCCAGGTGATTCCGCCCGATTCAATCCGCACGTTGGGGTGACGGGCCAGCTTGATCTGTTCCTGCCACCCGGGACGGGTCACCATGCCGAAATGACCAATCGCAATTCGTAACCGGGGAAAGGTGGCAATGATCTCCTCCATCTCAGCCACCTGGGCAGCACCATCGGCCAGGTCGATCGAGAGCAGCAAATCCTGTCGCTCCATCTCTCCGAAAATCTCCATCAGCTCATCGGTGGTGAGCCATATCCTCCTGTCGGACATCAGCAAACGGTTTGCCGGAATCTTCAGCGCCCTGAATCCCTGTTGGAAGAGCTCCGATGCATGCCTGCGCCACCCCTCCCTGCGAAGATCCACCATGCCGCAACAGAGAAAGCGGTCAGGGTATCGTTGCAGCACCTCCAGCAGATAATCATTCTGCAGCCCATCGATATACTCCTGCGTGATCACAGCTGCCGACACCCGGGCATAATCCATGTTCGACAAGAAGATCTCAGCGGTGTTGCGACCATCCAGGATAAAGGGCGGCACCATCTGCCGGATCTCACCCATGAAAAGGGAACGCCCGTTGGTGAGGGTCTCAATCTTCTGCCCCTCCACTTCTGTATCCTGCCTGAGCCACAGATGGGCGTGGGCATCGATAATGGGATAATCTGCTTTCATTCGAATGCGAGGATGATTTTGATTACTCTTTCGCGGTTCTCAGACCAATATTGCAATGCCTCTCCCGCCGCCTCCGGAGGATAGACCGCTGTGATCAGCGATGCGGGAAGCCGGTTGCGCCGGATGTAAGCGATCACGGCGCGGAAATCTTCCGGCAGCGCATTGCGTGAGCCCCTGATGTCCAGCTCTTTTGAGACGAAATATTTGGTTTCGAAGGAGACCTCCGACTTGGCGTAGCCGATACAAACCACCCGACCGGTGAACGCCACCTCGTCGATCGCCATGCGATAGGTGGAGGGGGAGCCCACCGCCTCAATCACCACGTCGGGACCCATCCCACCTGTCAACTCCATCAGGCGAGTATGCAGATCCTCCTCTTTGGAGTGGATTGTATCTGTCGCACCCAGCTGCTTCGCCAACTCCAGCTTCTGATGGTCCAGGTCCACCGCGATCACCCGTGCACCCCGCAGTGCCGCGCGGATGATTGCCCCGGTGCCGATCATCCCGCAACCAATCACCATCACCACATCCAGGTCGGTGACAGCGCCCCGCGCTACGGCATGAAAACCAACACTCAGTGGTTCCACCAGCACCAGCTCCCGGGCATTAAGGTTGTCAGCGGTGATCACCTTCTGCCAGGGTACAACAATCTGTTCGCACATGGCACCATCGCGCTGTACACCCAAGGTCTGGTTAAACTGACAGGCGTTGGGACGTCCGTTGCGACAGGAGGGACAGTTGCCGCAGCTGGTGTAAGGATTCACCGTACAGCGCATCCCTACCCTTATGTTCGCCGGAACACCCTCTGTCACCTGCTCTACCACGGCACTGATTTCATGACCGGGGATCACCGGCATGCGCACCATCGGATTCATCCCCAGGTAGGTGTTCAGGTCCGATCCGCAGAATCCGGCGTAGACCACTTTCAACAACACCTCACCCGGTTGTGCCACCGGCCTCTCTTTTTCCTCCGGGGCAGCCTGCCCGACAGCTGATATCTTTACTGCTTTCATTGTGATTGTTCCAAAAATTTCATGATTAACTGTTCAGCCAGGTGTCCCTGAAACGGGGCTCCAAAATTCTCCTTACATCGGCCAGCAACTCCTCGTTGAGAGGCTCCTCCATCCATCGCAGGTTCTGCATCACCGATGCGCTGCGGGTGGTGCTGAAAAGTGTGGTGGCAATCTGCGGATTCGATACGGCATATTGGATGGCCAGCTTTTCAATGCTTTCACCTCTCTCCCGGCAGTAGTCGGCCGCCTTCCGGCAGAGCATTTTCAATGGCTCCGGTGCCGGATGCCACTCAGGGGCACCCCGCTCTGTCAGCAACCCCATGGAGAAAGGAGAGGCGTTGATCACACCCACCCCATGCTGTGCAAAATAGCCGAGATAATCACCCAGGGAATCATCGTTGAGTGTATAGTGACAGAAGGAGAGGATCGACTCCACTGTGCCCGGTGGCACATGATCAATCACATAGACGAAATGGCGGAGTGTCAGGTTGGTGATCCCGACATGCCCTACCACACCTTTCTCCCGTAACTCTACCAATTTAGGCAGTGTTTCATTGCAGACCTGATCAAGATCGGCAAATTCAATGTCATGTACGTTGATCAGGTCAATGTAATCGACTTGCAGCCGTTCCATGCTCTCATAGAGACTCTCCTCAGCCCTTCGTGCTGAGTAGTCCCACTCATTCACCCCCTCATTGCCGTAGCGTCCCACCTTTGTGGAGAGGTAATAACTCTTCCGGTCCGCTCTTTGTAAAGCCTTTCCCAGCACTTTCTCCGCTTTGAGATGCCCGTAGTAAGGCGACACATCGATGAAATTGATCCCATGTTCCAACGCTATCAGCACCGCTTCGATACCTTCCTCCTCTTTCAGGGAGTGAAACACCCCCCCCAGTGAGGAGGCTCCAAAGCTCAGGGGTGTCACCATCATACCGGTGTTTCCGATTTCTCTTTTTTTCATATTTCAGACTTTCTATCTGCCACAAAGCAGGAGTACAATGAACAAAAGTAGAAATTTTTTCAGACAATCAACATCCTAAATACTCATCGTTATGTTCGACATCCATTTTTAATTAAAATTTGCTATATTTGCATTGTCATGTTTCAATTCATAGGTCAATGAAAAAAGTTGTTTTCCTGTTGATGATGTTGTTCTGTTTCACATCCATGATGCAGGCAAAAGAGCACCCCCGCAAGAAAGTGGCAGTGGTGCTCAGTGGAGGATCAGCCAAAGGATTTGTACATGTGGGGGTCCTCAAGGTGCTGGAACGTGCCGGCATCCCAATCGACTACATTGCAGGTACCAGCATGGGAGCTGTTGTGGGCGGTATCTATGCCGTGGGTTATGATGCAGAGATGATTGACTCGCTCATACAACTGCAAGAGTGGAACTACCTGATGAGCGACAACATCAACCGGGAGAACCTCCTGGCAACGCAGAGAGACAGACGGAACGAATTCATTGTCTCCCTCCCATACAGCTTGAACATCAGGGAAAGAAGCGGTAATGTAAGCCTGCCGCGTGGCGTCTTCTCGGGACAAAATCTATACAGTCTTTTTCTGAACCTCACCATCGGTTTTCAACACGAGATGGATTTCGATGATCTCCCCACCCCCTTCGGATGTGTGGCTGCCGATGCACGCACCGGCAAGGAGGTTGTCTTCCGGAAGGGAATCTTACCTGAAGCCATCAGAGCCAGCATGGCCATACCGGGAGTTTTCACACCGGTAGAGAAAGACAGCATGCTGTTGATTGACGGGGGACTGATCAACAACTATCCGGTTGATCTGGCCAGGCGCATGGGGGCGGACATTGTGATAGGAGTAATTATTCCCCCTGATGAAAAAGAAAAAGAGCAGAACCGGGGCAACATCACAGAGATTGCAGAGCAGCTCACCAACTTTGTGGGAAAAGAAAAAAAGTTGCAGAATATCGATGATACCGATATCCTGATCACGCCCGATGTGCATCCTTACGGATTAATGGATTTTCAGAAGCCGGCAATCGACTCATTGATCGCACGTGGTGAGCAGGCTGCCATGGAACAATGGGAAGCCCTCATGACACTGAAAGCATCGCTGGGGATTACCGGAGATGATTCCACGGTAAGAAAACGACAAAATCCTTACATCAATCTTGACACCCTGCTGGTCGATCAAGTTAGCGTTGAAGGTGTCTCTGCTCGAGATGAGAAGCGGATATTGCAGCTTTTGCCTGAACAGATTGAAAAGGTCACCCGTAAAGAACTGGATGCAATGACAGCCCGCATTTTCGGTGCCGGCCTCTTTTCCCGTGTAACCTATCGTCTCGATGGTAATCCACCCTTTAATTTGGTCTTTCTGGTGGAGCCGAAAGAATATAACACCCTTAACCTGGGGATTCACTTCGACACCAGTGATATGGCAGCTATCCTGGCAAACACAACCGTCAGGCTGAGTGAATCTTATAATTCAATGATCGACATCACCACGCGACTCAGTCGCAATCCCTACCTGCAAATCAACTACACCGTCAACAACAATCTTTTCTACAGAGGTGGCATCAGTTACCGAATCAGCAACAACAACCTCAGCATCTACAACCGGGGCCGTCTCTCCCACCAGTTTGAGATTATGCGCAATGCCCTGGATCTCAACTTCTCGGAGTTCTATTTTGGCAACGTTCAGTTACACCTGGGTGCCGGATTTGAATATTTCGATTTTTCCAACCTCCTGGAACGAAATGAGATTCCAAATTCGCAGGGTATTGAAGACCACCTCTACATCAATTACATGATCAATGGGATATATGACAACCTGAACAGCATCTATTTCCCCTCATCGGGACAATACTTCTCCTTTCGCTATTCACTTCACACCGATAACTTTGTGCAAATGAAGGAGAATCTGCCACTCAGCGTGCTCAACATGAATTTCGCTAAGCCATTGCCACTGAGTGAAAAGACATTTCTCACACCTCGCATCTCCGCGCGGTATGTGATGAACGACAGTGTTCCGTTTATCTACCGCAATTTCGTGGGGGGAAGAAGAGACGGGCACTACCTGCCCCAGCAAATAGCACTTCAGGGTTCTGCAGGAATGGAGTTACTGGAAAACATGGTGGTTACAGCCGATGCGATGATATACCACCAATTCAGGCAAAACAATTACCTCTACGCCAACCTCAATTACACCCTACACAACAATCATCTCTACAATCTATACAAGGGAGATGATTACTGGGGATTCAATGCGGGTTACTCATTTCTCTCCATTGCCGGACCGTTAAGGTTGGAACTGGGTTACTCCGGTCTCTCACGAAAATTCCACCCCTATGTAAGCTTCGGATATCATTTCTGATGAGACCCTAAACTGCATCCAGTCCTCAATTGCATAATTAAAATCTATGAATGATAGTGCGCCTCATATTTTGAACCTATGTAAATAATCGTTATATTTGTATCAGAAAAATCAATCAGAACAATCACAAAAAAAGAATTAAATTATGAAAACATTGGATTATTTAGGTTTAGACCCCAAGAATGTAAAAAAGACAGTTGACGGACTTCAGGAGCTGCTGGCCAGCTTCCAGGTCTACTACACCAACCTGCGCGGTTTTCACTGGAACGTGAAAGGTGTAATGTTCTTTGGAGCACATGCCCGTTTTGAAGAATACTACGATGACGCAGCTGAGAAGGTAGATGAAATAGCTGAACGGATCCTGATGCTGGGTGGTGTCCCTGCACACAATTTCAGCGACTACCTGAAAGCATCTGCCATCAAGGAAACAGAGGTGGTAAGCGACCACAAGGAGATCCTCAAGCTGATTCTCGACAACCTGAAGGTGTTGATCTCACTGGAGCGCAAGGTGCTTGAGACCGCTTCTGAAGGTGACGATGAGGGCACGGTAGCCCTGATGGGTGATTTCATCTCCGCTCAGGAAAAAACGGTCTGGATGCTTACTGCTACTCTTTCATAAAAGAGCATCCCTGCTAAAGATACTGAAAGCCGTTCCGCCACTATGGCAGGAACGGCTTTCTCATTGTTAGGACACGCCTGGAATATCTTTACTCATTCAGGATGCAACTCACCTGTTTCCGATCATCAAGTTAAACTGTCGGCGGTAGGTCTCCCCTATCGGGATCTGTTTTTTACCGATGATGATCCTGTTCTTGTTGATGCTGCTGATCTTGTTCGTGTGGATAATGTAGGAACGATGCACCCGCATGAAACGATCGACAGGCAGCTCCTCTTCGAGCGACTTGAGGCTCATGAGCGAGAGGATCGGTTTGGGATCCTGCTCGGTATAGATCTTCACATAATCTTTCAACCCTTCAATATAGAGTAGGTCATCATATAAGAGGTGAATCAGCTTGTACTCCGATTTCACGAAGAGACCTACTTTCTCCTGCCGATACTCCGCAGCAGGCTTCTGCTCAGTCATCTCAAACCAGTTGAGTGCCTTCTTGGCGGCGGCGTGGAATTCGGTGAAGGAGAATGGTTTCAGCAGATAGTCGATGGCACTCACCTTATACCCCTCAAGGGCATATTCACTAAAAGCGGTGGTGAAGATGATCCGGGTGTGGCTGCCAATGATGCGGGCAAACTCCATCCCGTTCACCTCCGGCATCTGAATATCAAGGAAAAGAAGATCCACCTTCTCACCCTCAATACGCTTCATAGCCGTGAGGGCGTTACTGTATTTCCCGGTGAGACGCAGAAAGGTAGTCCTTTCCACGTATGATTCGAGGAGGGACAACGCCAGTGGTTCATCATCAACGATCCAGCAGTTCAGTATCATCCTTTCGTTTTTTTGTGTCGATCACCAGCACGGTTGAATAGACATCATCCTCCACGGTGGTATGCCACAGATAGCTATCGGGATAGAGCAGTTCCAGTTTTCGTTTCACCAGATCCAGACCGATGCCGCTGCCGCTCTTGTCAGAACCACTTTTTGGGAAGTAGCTGTTACGGGTCACAAACTCCACCTTCCCGTCGGGATGCTCCTTTAACGAGATCTCGATGAAGGAGTCATGCTCACCGCTTATGCCGTGCTTGAACGCATTCTCCATCAAAGATATAAAAATTAGCGGAGAAATAAGGGTGTTGCTGCTGTCAGAATAATCAAAGCGGGTGGTCAACTTCACATGATCGGCCAGGCGGATGCGCATCAGTTCGATGTAGTTGCGCATGAAATCAGCCTCCTGTTTCAATGGAACAAAAGCCTGGTTGTTGTCATAGAGCAAGTGCCGCAGCAGTTTGCTCAGGTCCATCACCGCCTGCTGAGCCTTGGGTGGGTTAAACTCTATCAGTGCGTAGATGTTGTTTAGTGTGTTGAGCAGGAAGTGGGGATTGATCTGATTCTTCAGGTTCTGCAACTCCGCCTCCGACTTGGCCTTCGCCAACTCCTTGCGTTCGTTCTCCACCTGGAGCCATCGTACCGTCATCTTCAGAGCCACACTCAACCCCATCATCATGAAGAGCGAGGTGGAGTTGCGCAGTAAAAACAACAGCGGGAAAAAATTGTTCCCATTGGGTCGACCGCGCCAGCGGGGTCGCAGGTAAGGCCACAGGAACTCCATCAGTTCGCGTGTATAGTGCATGATGAATGAGACGGCAATGATCAGTACGATGTTCCACAGTATGAACGCCTTGTTCCTGCCTTTAAAGAGCAACTTCTCTATCAGGAGAAAGAAGTTTATGTAAAAAACCATCAGAAAACCAACCATCTCAGGTATGGAACGCAGGAACGGACGCCAGGTGAAGATGCGTTCCGAATCAATAAAAAAGTATGGGAGGATGAAAATCACCCCCCATAGCAACAGGTGCACAAACAGGTTGTTCCAACTGCCCCTTGTTTTTTGTTTCAAATCCTGTCCCATTTCATTTTTTTACTCAAATTGAATAACCTTGTTACATTCTGCCACGACCACCACCGTAACCTCTACCTCTCTGCGGCATCATATCCTGTGCGGTGGCACCCCCCTTGAAGATGTTGAACCGATAGACGAAGTGCACCATGAAGTAACTGGTCAGCGTGTTGGTCGTGGTGTCACGGATATAGTTAGAGGTCACACTACGGCTGATGTTGGTGCGTTGTTGCAAGATGTCGTAAATTTTAAAACGTATGGTGCCGTTCTTTTGTTTGAAGACTGTTTTCTGCAGTGAGGCATTCCAGAGCCACTCGTTCTGTTCGAAGCCATCGGTATAACCCGAGTTGGTGGAGTAGTTGATATCGCTCTCCAGGCTTATATCCCATGGCAGGTAAATGGTGGTTGAGGCATTCCCCCCGTAGTTGAGATAGTTCTGGTTCTGCTGACCCTCCAGACTGTTGGTCACGTTGTTGTAGTTCACATTCCCCCGCACGGCAAAATCAAACTGATCGGAACGATAGTTGAGTCCCAGCATCTCCATCAGCGACATCCGCTTGTTGGTGTTCTTCTCGTTGTTGCTAAATCCGTTTGTGTTGCTATAGCTGGCGAACGACATGGAGAAAATTGAAAACTTTATGTTCTTCAGCGGCACGTTGAACATCATACGCCCGTTCACGTTCCAGTTGCCCTCCACATTGCGGTAGGTGGTCTCCCGGCGACCGGTGGAGATATCGGTGAAGGAAGAGGTGACGATGTCGTTTGTCATATAACCACCATTGACGAAGGTGTTAAACGAGCTGGCCTTCTCCGGGTTGGACCACTGATAACGGATGTTGAGGCGATGCTCAAAGGATGGTTTCAGGTCCGGATTACCGTAACTGATGTTGAGCGGATTGCTCACATCCACCACGGGTGAGAGTTGTGCGATTGAGGGCTGATCAGTATCACCAAAATAACGCAGCCGCAGGTTTTTGGTACGGCTCCAGCGATAGTTGAGCTGTGCCATGGGTGAGTAGTTGACCACCTTCTGCTCACCTTCGTAGATCATGTTACTACCCACGAATGTTTTGCTGCGTGAGGAGGAGGGTTGTATGGAGAAACCGAACATGTAGTCATATTTCTCTCTCACCCCCTTGAAGTTGGCTTCGATCTCCTGACTCACAAAGTTGTTCTCCAATCGCTTGCTGTAGACTGTGTCGAGCACGGTGTAGTTACCGGCGTCATCCTTGGTACGGGTGTCCCTGTCTGAATCGGAGTTGTTTGTACGATACTGATAGGCTAGTTGAAGATAATGACTCTCGCCCAACGGTTCCACATAGGAGAGATACCCCCTCAATGAACGGTTCTCACTGATGTTGGTGAAACGTTGGTCAATCAGGTCGTCGGGACGTGTGCCGTTGTAAAAGGTCCCCGAGAGACTTGTTCCGTCGTTCTCAGAGTCACCGCCCTGTGCTCTCACTTGCACACTCAGGATCCTCCCTTCCTTTCCCAGCTCACGGCTGGCATCGAGGTTGAATGAATAGTTCTTGCCGGTTCCCTCTGAAAAGTAGTCGGAGTCACCATAGTTGATGGTATCTCCCGATAATTCGTTCTCGGTATAAAATTCACCCATCTCGTTGCGTTCATTGGTATAATAGGAGAAAGCAGGACGGAAGATGATACGTGTAGCCGAGTCGGGCTCCCACTCCAGGCGGAGGTCAGCCCCGAAGTTCTGGCTGATGCTGTTTGAACGGTTGCGTTCATCCTCCAGGGTATTGCCTGCACTGAGGATGTGTTGGGTGAAGACATCCGAGTTGACGTTGGTATCAGTGAATCCGTAGCGGACGTTGCCACCCAGCTTCAGCTCGGGTGTGAACTGCTTGCTGAAGTTGCCGCCGGTGTTCCCGGAGGTGGAGATACCGCTGCTGCCTCCAAAACCGCCTCTACGGCCACCGCCACCCATGCTGCCGAACATGGCGCTGGAGAGATCTGAGAAACCGGCGTTGTTGGTGTTGTTGATGCCACCCAAAAAGGTATACTGATCTTTGTCCTTCATGTAGTTGACCATGGCGTTGCCCTCGTAGCGCTCCTGGCTGCCATAGCCGGCGAAAGCGTTGCCGAAGAGTCCCTCTTTCATGCCGGGACGCACGGTGAGGTTGATGACATTCTCCTCTTCACCATCGTCGAAACCGGTCATTTGTGCCTGCTCCGTTCTACGCTCGAGCACCTGCAGCTTGTCGACCATCCTTGCCGGCAGGTTCTTCGACGCCACCTTCGGGTCATCACTGAAGAACTCCTCTCCATCTACCAGGATCTTGGTAATTTCCTTACCGTTGACGGTGATTTTACCCTCTGCATCGATCTCCACGCCGGGCATCTTCTTGAGCAGATCCTCCACAACCGCACTCTCGGTCACCTTGTAGGAGTCGGCATTGTATTCCAGGGTATCACCCCTCACGGCAATCTCTGCCGCCTTGGCAGTCACCACTGTCTCGGAGAGCAGGATGTTGTCGCTGCCTAATAGGATGTCTCCCAGCCTCACATTGGGTTGTTGCGCATTCACCTCAACATTTCGGAATTGTTCGAGATAACCAATGTATGAAACCTGTACAATATAACTTCCCCGGCTCACGGGAATCGAGAAACGACCATTTTCGTCGGTTGCCTTGCCGGTGACAAAAGTGCTGTCGGCTTGTTTCAGAATGCGCACGTTGGCGAGCGATACCGGTTCTTCGGTATCCCTGTCGATAAGTCTTCCGGAGATATTGTTGGTTGTTGCAGTCTGAGCATTTAATGTAAGCAATGTACCAACGATGGCAATCAGTAAGAGCGATATTTTTTTCATTTTGTCTTTAACAGATTGTTTGATTCGTAATTGAAATAAATTTAGAAACACTCCACAAAAATAGTTCCTGCAAGGGTCAACGGCAAATGAAATAGATGAACAACGCGGTTTTATCGACAAAACACTCTCTTTTGAGGAGCAATGACAAAGAAGAGGGGAATCGAAAAGAACATTTATCTCTATTTCATAATTTTTTTTTACTTTTGTCAATCATTCAAAAGATCATGTAAGAAATTCGTTACCCGCCTCGGGTAAGTAAACCGACCTTTTATGTTGAAATCATTAAAAAATGAAGATTGGGTAGCCACCATCATCGGTGGAGTGATACTGTTATTTGTGATTCTTATCCCATCGGTGATGCAGCACTATGCTGCCGTATCGGTTATAGTTGCATTGCTGGCCTGGCTGGGGTACCGTTTCATGGGCAACCGCGACAGGGGACAGTTCCTGCTCTCTTTCGGTGTCATCTTTCTATTGGCATGGCTTTCACGAAGCCTTACCGGCATCCCCTTCATCAAGAGCACCGGCTTTGAATCGGTCTTCTTTGCCGTAATCATCGGACTGCTGATCCGCAACACCATCGGCTTGCCCAAATGGCTGGCACCGGCGGCCCGCAGTGAATACTACATCAAAGCGGGACTGGTGATCCTGGGTAGTTCCATCTTCTTTCAACAAATCATGGTGGCCGGATCTCTTGGCATGGTGCAGGCGGTGATCGTGGTGCTCTCAGTCTGGTACTTCAGCTTCTGGATTGCAACCCGCCTCTTTCGCATCGACAAGGAGATGTCGATTCTACTCTCAAGCGCGGTCTCCATCTGTGGTGTCTCGGCGGCAGTGGCCACCAGCGGTGCTATGAAGGGAGATCCCAAGAAGCTCTCGTTCGTCATCTCACTGGTACTGATCATCGCCATCCCGATGATGTATCTACTCCCCTGGCTGGCTCAAATAATTGGTCTGAGTCAGGAGGTGGCGGGTGCATGGCTGGGTGGCACCATCGACACCACCGCAGCGGTAGTAGCCTCCGGTAAGTTCATTGGTGAAACTGCTGAGAAATACAGTGTGATCATCAAGTCGGCACAGAACGTGCTGCTGGGAGTGGCTGCCTTTGCCATCTCCATCTACTGGTCCTACAAGGGAACCAACAGTGACATCCGCCCTTCGGGGAGTGTTCTCTGGGAGCGTTTCCCAAAGTTCGTGCTCGGTTTCATGGCAGCATCATTGGTGTTCAGTTTTGCTTTCGATCTGGAAACAGGTAAGGCTTTGTCGAAAGTGGCCAATAAGGGAGCACGGGAACTTCTCTTCTCGCTGGCTTTCGTCAGCATCGGCCTGGAGACCGATTTCCGTTATATCTTCAAGAAAGAGAATACCAAATACATCTGGTCGTTCCTGACAGCACAAACCTTTAACATACTGCTCACTCTGCTGATCACATGGCTGTTGTTCAGCTCCTTATAAGCAACTCTCCCGGCAGCAGTAAGTTTAAAGTTCGCGCGCCAGCTTGATCCAACGGAAATTGGCTTTTTCCGGTGTGATCTCCACCCACGCATCGAGTTGAAACTCGAAGCAGACGGCAGAAGCGGTGGGGAGGTTGTCGAGGCGTACCCCCAGATCGTTGATCAGCTCGGTCACACCTGGATTGTGACCCACGTAGAGACAGCTCTCCACGCTGTCGGGCAACTTGGAGAGGTTGTTGAGGATCCAGGCGGCAGGTGCAAAATAGAGGTTCTGATCGGTTTGAATCATCTCTTCGGAATATGTAAGGCCTTGTGCTGCCTGGATGGCTGTTTCGTGAGCTCTTCTGGCTGATGAGGCGAGAATGAGGTCGGGTTTACCAAAACGGTTTGCGATATAGTCACCCATATCCCGGGCATTCTTTCGCCCCCGTTCTGTGAGTATCCTGTCGTAATCATCCTTGGCCATTGTATCTTGTTCGGCTTTGCCGTGTCGCAGTATAATAAGTGTCTTCATCTCGTTGGTGACGTTTTAAGTGCACAAAATTACAGATAATATTTCAGATACCCTGTAGACTCATTCATGCATGAACAGAAAATATGAGTAAAAAACAAACCTTTCCTCCTCTTTTTGCGTTTTATAACAAACCACTGCCCTATGACCAAAAAAATCGCTAAGACAGCAGTCATTATTATCGCTGCATTGCTACTGCTGTTGATTGCGGCTTACCTTTACCGATCCTTTACACCGACCAGTCGTACGGCAGCTCCGAACGTGACCGGCCTATTGGTCACAGGCCTCCTGGCGGGCGGAATTATCACCTACTTGTGGGTACAGTTGCGAAATGCAAGAAGAGCATCCTCGGGCGTGCGCAGCGAGTCACACACGGTGGTGGAGGGTGTGAAGCGTGTCTTCAAGATCGTGCTGGCGGAAGGTCAGCTCAACGAAATCTACAACTACGAGAATACCAAGAAACTGCTAAAATTCATTCCCTCCACCAAAAAGGCACTGGTAATTGTACGTGCACGGGTGCTGATCGGCTACGACGTGAAGAAGTGCCGCTGGGAAATTGATGAAGAGCAGAAGCGGGTGCGTTTGCTGGAGTTCCCGAAGCCAGAGATCTTCTCAGTGGAGACCGATTTCAACTACTACTACTTTGAAGATGATCTTTTCAACTTCATCGGTCGAAGCGACCTGCAGAAGATACAGGAATTGGCCAAGGAGCAGGTGAAAAAGGCTGCCCTCAAAAGCGGTTTGATGAAGATCGCCGCCGACCAGATGAAGCTGCTGCTCGGTGAAGTGGTCAGTGCCAACCATTGGCAGCTGGAAAACATGTCGTTAATCGATGAGTATGCTTACCCCGAGCCGCTGGAACCGAAAGCCGAAGAGGAGGTTGCACTGCTCCCACAGCAAGAGGGTAGCACACCCATGCAGAAAATAAACCATCTGATCGACAAGGCAAGCGATCTGTTAAAGTATTGATTAATTACTCCCAGCTGAGCAGCACCTTGCCACATTGACCGCTCTCCATCACATCAAACCCTTTCTGGAACTCCTCAACATGGAAACGATGGGTGATGATGGGGGTGAGGTCGATACCGGAAACGATCATCTGTTCCATCTGGTACCATGTCTCCCACATCTCCCGTCCGTAAATGCCTTTCAGGGTGAGCGCCTTGAAGATGATCTCGTTCCAGTCAACTTGTGTGTTGTTGGGAAGGATACCCAGCAGTGAGATTTTGGATCCGTTGTACATGTTGTCAATCATCTCGCGGAAGCCGGCAGGTGACCCCGACATCTCCAGCCCCACGTCGAAACCACGCATGCCCAGTTGCGTCACTGCCTGTGCAATGGTCTCTCCCTTTGAGGGATTCACCGTGAGGGTGGCTCCCATCTTGCGGGCGATTTCTAGGCGGTAATCACTCAGGTCGCTCACCACAATGTAGCGTGCCCCTGCGAAACGGCAGATGGCAGTGGCCATGCTGCCGATCAGTCCCGCGCCGGTGATCAGTACATCTTCGGCGATCAGCGGAAAGGAGAGCGCCGTATGGGTGGCATTGCCAAAGGGATCCATGATGGAAGCAATCTCATCGGGGATGCGCGGGTCGAGCTTCACCACGTTGGCAGCCGGCAAGGAGAGATACTCCGCGAAGGCACCGTCACGATTTACCCCCACACCGATGGTGTTCTCGCAGACGTGCAGCTTGCCGCGACGGCAGTTGCGACAGTGACCGCAGGCGATGTGACCCTCGCCCGTCACGCGGTCTCCCACCTTAAGGTTCGTAACACCGCTACCCATGTCCACTATCTCGCCCACATACTCGTGGCCAATCGTCATGGGTGTCTTGATGGTTTTCTGCGACCAATCGTCCCATTTGTATATGTGCAGATCGGTACCACAGATTGATGTCTTTTTAATCTTGATCAGTACATCATTCACCCCTATTGAGGGAACGGGAACTTCTTCCATCCAGATGCCCTTCTCGGGACGCAATTTAACGAGTGCTTTCATATTGTCAGTTGTCAGTTGTAAGGGGTTGTTATATGATTCCTAAATTCTTTCCTACCTTGGTGAAGGCGGCGATGGCTCTGTCGAGGTGTTCACGTTTATGGCCGGCGGAGAGTTGCACACGAATGCGTGCCTGCTCTTTCGGTACCACGGGGTAATAGAAGCCGGTGACGTAGATTCCCTCCTCCAGCAGGTCGGCAGCGAACTGCTGCGACAACTTAGCATCGTAGAGCATCACGGCACAAATGGCAGATTGTGTTGGCTTGATGTCGAAGCCTGCCTCTTTCATGCGACTGACGAAATAGTCCACGTTCTCATGCAGCTTGTCCTGCAGCTCATTCGACTCCTGTAGCAAGCGGAATGCCTCGGTGCCGGCCGCTGCCACCAGGGGGGGGATGGAATTGGAAAAGAGGTAGGGACGTGACCGCTGCCGCAGCATGTCGATGATCTCCTGCCGTCCGGTGGTGAATCCACCGATGGCGCCACCAAAAGCCTTACCCAGCGTACCGGTGATGATGTCCACCTCACCCTGCAGGTTGTAAAGTTCCGTCACCCCTTTGCCGGTCCTGCCTACCACGCCGGCTGAGTGGCTTTCATCCACCATCACCAGCGCATCATATTGTACGGCCAGCTCCATGATCCGGTCGAGCGGCGCCACGTTGCCATCCATGGAGAAGACACCGTCGGTGACGATGATGCGGAAACGCTGTGCCTGTGACTCCTGTAGTTTTGCCTCCAGATCTTCCATATCTGCATTGGCGTAGCGGTAGCGCTTCGCTTTGCAGAGGCGTACGCCGTCGATGATGGAGGCGTGGTTGAGGGCATCCGATATGATAGCATCCTCATCGGTGAAAAGCGGCTCAAAGAGGCCTCCGTTGGCGTCGAAACAAGCGGCGTAGAGGATGGTATCGTCGGTGCCGAAGAAGCGGCTGATGGTCTCTTCCAGTTGCTTGTGATAATCCTGTGTACCGCAAATGAAGCGTACCGACGACATGCCATAGCCGCGTTCTTCCAGTGCTTTTGTCGCTGCATTGATGAGTCGTGGGTGGTCGGAAAGACCCAGATAGTTGTTGGCGCAGAAGTTAAGGACCTCCTGTCCCGACTGTACCCTAATCTCCGCCCGCTGTGGGGTGACTATGATCCGCTCCCTTTTGTAGAGTCCTGCCTCCTCGATGGCCTTCAATTCAGCCTGGAGGTGTTGTTGCATTTTTCCGTACATGGTTTTTTAATTTTTAGCATACAGCTGTCAGCATGCAGCATTCAGCTGTTGGTTTTATTCATTTAAACATCCTCAGCCTCATCTGTGAGGGATGAAGGAAGTGATTTTTTTGTCTTGACACCCAGTTCACGCAGCTTCTCCGCCTGACCTATCAGGTTTCCCCTACCCGACGTGAGCTGACCATAGGCGTTGTCGTAGCTTCGTCGTGCCCGCTCGAGATGTGTATCTATCTCGGTGAGGGAGCCGACAAAGTTTACGAATTTATCATAGAGGGCGGCACCCCGCTCGGCAATCTCGATGGCATTGCGGTTCTGATACTCCCTTTTCCAGAGATCAGCGATCAGCTTGAGGGCGGCGATCAGGTTGGTGGGACTGATCAGCAGGATCTTCCTTTCGTAGGCGTACTGCCACAGCGACTCCTCATGTTGCAGTGCCAGCAGGTATGCCGGCTCGTTGGGGATGAACATCATCACGAAGTCGAGCGATACGGCGTACTCCTGGTAGCTCTTGCGACTCAGCTCCTCTATGTGGCGCCGCACGGAGCGCAGGTGATCGCCAATCAGTCGCTTCTGCTCCGAAGGGTCGTCGCTCCCCACGTAGTTGGCATAGGCGGTAAGCGACATCTTGGCATCGATGATCACCCGCCGTTCGTCGGGGTAGACGATGATCACATCCGGCTGCATTCGGTTCCCTTGCTCATTGGTAAGTGTGTTGCCATCTGCATCGCGCAAATACTCCTGTACGAAGTACTCACGCCCTTTCACCAGGCCGGAGCGCTCCAAGATGTTCTCCAGAATCATCTGTCCCCAGTCTCCCTGCGTCTTGCTGTTCCCCTTGAGAGCGTTTGTCAGGTTTACAGCTTCGGTGCTGAGCCGGTCGTTCAGCTCCCGCAGCTTTTTCACCTCCTCGCCCAGCGAGAAACGCTCCTTGGACTCGGTGATATAGACCTCCTCCACCTTTTTGCGGAAGCGGTCAATATTCTCCTCCAATGGCTTTAGGATGATGTTGATGCTCTCTCTGTTATGACGGGTGAATCGTTCGCTCTTCTCCTCCAGGATCCTGTTAGCGATCTGTTCAAACTCCAGGTTAAACTGCTTGTGGAGGGCTTCGATCTCACTCTTCTGTCCATCCATCTTTTCCATCATAGCCCTGTTTTCGGCAGTGACAGTTGCCAGTGAGCGGTGCAGCGACTGGTTTTTCTCCTCCAGTGCCGCATGATCGCCCTTCGGGATCATCTTCGTCCGCATGAAGAGGGTTCCCATGATCCAAGCGATCAGGCCTCCCACCACGAAACCAATCAGCAGATAAAGAAGTTCCATAGACAGTTTTCGACCTTTGTTTTCATTTCACTGCAACACAACGAGCTGTTACAGATGCTACTTAAAGCTTTTGAGCTGGTGACCCATCCGCTTTTTCTTGGTCTCCATGTAAAAGTGGTTGTAAGCATTTGGCTCGATCTCCAGTGGCACGTTCTCCACCACCTCAAGGCCATAGGCTTCCAGGCCAATACGCTTGGTGGGGTTGTTGCTCATCAGTCGCATCTTGGATACCCCCAGGCTCCGCAGGATCTGAGCACCCACACCATAGTCCCGTTCGTCGGCCTGATAACCGAGGTGCAGGTTGGCATCAACGGTGTCGAGGCCTTCCTCCTGCAGTTTGTACGCCGCCGCCTTGGCCATGAGACCAATGCCGCGGCCCTCCTGGTTGAGGTAGACCAGTACACCCTTACCCTCTTTCTCTATCAATTGCAATGCCTTGTGAAGTTGCTCGCCACACTCACAGCGCATTGAGCCGAAGATGTCACCTGTCATGCAGGATGAGTGTACCCGCACTAACAGGGGTTCATCGTCACCCCACTCACCCTTGATAAGTGCCACATGCTCCTGACCGGTCGAGATCTGCTGGAAGGCAATCATCCGGAAGTCACCATAGGCAGTGGGCAGATGTACCGATTCCCCCCGTTCGATAAGCGACTCGCTCTTCAGGCGGTACTTGATGAGGTCGGCCACTGAGACAATTTTCAGATTGAACTTGCGTGCCATCTCCATCAGTTCAGGCAGCCGTGCCATAGAGCCGTCCTCCCTCTTTATTTCGGCGAGTGCTCCCGCAGGATAGAGGCCTGCCAGGCGAGCAAAGTCGATTGTAGCCTCGGTATGACCAGACCTGCGCAGCACACCTTTTGTCTGAGCACGCAGGGGGAAGATGTGACCGGGACGACCGAAGTCCTCGGGGGCTGTTTCCTGGCGTGTCAACGCCAGAATGGTCTGTGCCCTGTCGTAAGCCGAAATACCTGTTGTACATCCGTGCGTGAGCAAGTCGATGGATATGGTGAAGGGGGTTGAGTGCACAGATGTGTTATGCGACACCATCATGGGCAGATCGAGCTCCTCAGCACGTTCGCGGGTGATAGGTGCGCATATCAGACCACGCGCATGGGTCTCCATGAAGTTAATCTTTTCGGGAGTGATGCACTCGGCAGCGATCACCAGGTCCCCCTCGTTCTCCCTGTCCTCGTCATCCACCACAATGATGAAGTTGCCCTTGCGGATCTCCTCAATGGCTTCTTCAATGGTGTTCAGAATAATTTTTTGTTCCATTTATATGAATTGGTTTTGAGCGGTTTTTTCGTATACCAGGGGATAATCCTTGCGAATGATCCCTGCCAGCTCTTCGCTGCGCTGGGCTATGCTTCTCAGGTCTTTCCTGATGCGCACTTCAAAGGGATAGGAGAGTAGCCTCAGGAGGATACCCAACGGGAAGAAATACATCGCAATGCGAGACGGCAACGAACCGGGACGAAAGATCCTTAAATTGCTGATCAGCACGGGAAACTCTTCTGCTTTCGCCAGGATGTCGAGGTCGTGCGCATTGGATACCTGGTTGAGGGTGATCTCCATCTTGCTTTTAAGGGTACGCAATTCCTGCTCATAGCCCTCATTGCTCCAATAATCCCTGTATGAGAAGCCGTTGTATTTCTCCAGGATGTGATTTGTGTCACGGGAAATCTCTTCCATCATCGCTGTGATGGCCGGGAAATTAGGTTTGTCTATCACCACGCTCTTCACCGGATAGGATCGTTTCTCGCGTATAAAGAAGAGTCTCTTGAAGAACTGGGTATAGGTGTCGGCATTCATGATTACCGAGTCGTTCATTGCCTTGTAGGTAAGGAAGACCCCGATGGGCAGCAAGGTGAGTGCACTGAACCACATACCGAACCAATGCACCCAGACACCGTCGCGGGTCATTTTGTATCCGACGTTGTCGACGATGTAGTAGATGATGAAGAGGATCACTGAAATGACAATGGGTGTACCCAGTCCCCCTTTGCGGACGATAGATCCCAGCGGAGCCCCGATGAAGAAGAAGAGGAGGCAGGTAAAGGGGATGGTGAACTTGCGGTGCCACTCTACCCAGTGACGGTTGATGGTTTTACGGGTAGTAGTCTTATTTAGTGAGCGGAAGAGGAACTCGTTGCTGTTGTTTTCCGCTTTGTGAAAGGCGGATTGCAATACGGAAGATTGTTTGTTCAACGTCATCGACTGGAGCAGGGTATCGGGTCGCGGCACCTCTGTCTCCACTGTTGAAGAGCGTGCTGCCAAAATCAACGAATCTTTCTGATTGGCGGGATAGCTGTTCCTGAAAGAGAGATGGGAGTAGTTCTTCATCAGGTTCCGATCCATCAGGTTCACACTGTCGAGAATCACCGTCATCGAGTCGATCGAGACACTCAACTCAGAAAGGTTCTTCGATACATAGTTGCTTGTAGAGCTGCCTTCGATTACATCCTCCCCCATCCGGTTGAAGTTGGCATCGTATGAGATCATCATGGTCTTGGTGTCAAAATTCTCCCGTGCATAGGGCACAAAATCGGCACGATAACGTGATGAAGAGCCCTCAGTGAAGTTCTGGAACTGCTGTCCGCTGTACATGGTGAAAATGAGCATGGTCTTGTCCTCGGTCATGCTCATCCGTGCCGAGTCACAAACAATCACCGCCATGTTGTTGAAACCGCTGGCCACGTCATAGATCAGCACATCATGAAGCATGCCTGTCTCGCGATCTTTCTTTCCCACGTATAGGTTGTATCCGTCAATCTCCTTGTAAAAGACCCCTTCGGGCACATCCAGTTCGGGAGAAGCTTGTCGGATCGATATCAGCAGTGAGTAAAACTTGGTCTGTATCCTGGGGAGTGCATTGTTCTGGAAGAAGAAAGCACCCAGGCTGATGAAAGCGATGAGGATGATGAGCGGCTTCATGGTCTTGAGCAGGGGGATGCCGGCCGATTTGATGGCGAGCAGCTCCAGGTTCTCCCCCAGGTTCCCGAAAACCATGAGCGATGCCAGCAGGATAGCCAGTGGGAGTGCCAATGGAATCAGGTTGAGGGCAGCATAAAAAAACATCTCCCCAATGACATTCAGCTCCAGTCCCTTGCCCACCATGTCCTCCACATACTTCCACAGGAACTGCATCAGCACCAGGAAGAGGCAGATGACGAAGGTCATCAGGAAAAGCGGGATGAAAGTGGTCAGGATATACCTGTACAATCGTTTTATGTGGGCAAATCTATTCATCCGTTTCGCACAAAAAGAGATCAGTCAGTTTTGATCACAAAGATAGTAAAATCAAACGGAGAATTGTGGTTTCAAAAATGTAAAGATGATTAAAGCAACTCGTTTGGTATGACGAGTCACATCAAACGCCAAGGCGCCTTTTGAGCAGCTCTACCTGTGATTCCCAGAGTGTGATGGCATCTCCCTTTTCATTCGGTTCGGTGAAATCGGTGATCTCGAGTGTCATCTCGCCGGATAGATCAAGCTTACGCAGGATAAATTCGAAATAGATGTTTTCATCCTCTTCGTCTAACCAGTGATATCTGATGAGTGACTGGGGTTTGCTGTATACGATCTGTGCGTCGTTCGACGATTTACCCCACAGGAAAGTATAGCGTGTCTCCGTTTCATCCATCAGCACTTCATCGGCAAACCACTCCGAGAGACCATCTATCTGGCTTATCATGCGCCATAAACTATTCAGGGTAGCGTTTCCCATCAGGAACTCGATATGAAACTTCTCTTTCGCCATTAGTCTTGTTAAAATATGGGCCACAATATACAACATTTTTCCGGATCACCATAGAAACGCATGTATAAAAAAGGCAATGGCGGGGAGTAGCCTCACACTCCGGGAGGTAAGGAACGTTCACCGGTACATCACACCGGGAGATACTCCACAAAAGCCTCAATGGCTTCGTAAGAAGCCAATCCTAGCTTCCAGTAGGTATCGGCCGTGGTGCGGTTGCGTTCTTCAGAGCGTTGCCAGAAGAGCCGTTCATCATCGCCCAGGAAGGGTGCACTCTCCATCTGCGACTGGTGACGGAGGATGGCGTTGCGTTTCTGGCGTAACTCCTCGGGTGAAAGGGGCACCGCCATCTCAATATGGTCTATCTCCCACTCCATCCATGCACCACGGTACATCCATACGCGGCAATCCTTGAACCACTCCTCCTCCTTGATCATGTCTACGGACGCAAGGATGGCGTCGAGACAAACCTTATGAGTGCCGTGCGGATCGGCCAAATCACCCGCCACATAGATCTGATGAGGCTTAATGGTCTCGATGAAATCCTTCACAATCATCACATCCTTCTCGCTGATGGGGTTCTTCTTCACCTTGCCGGTCTCGTAAAAGGGAAGGTCCAGGAAATGAACATTCTCTTCAGGAAGGCCCACGTAACGATCGGCTGAACGGGCCTCCTCACGACGGATCCGTCCCTTGATGAAGAGGACGTCGGGGGTATCAAAATCTTCGTTGGTCTTCTCATACAAGAGATAGTTGCGGATGCTTTCATACTTCTCCAACAGATCCCTGTTCTCGGGTGTGAACTTCTTGCGCAGGCTGTTGAGTACGGAGATGTAACGAATCACCTCTTCATCACCCACGGCGATGTTGCCGGATGTCTGGTAGGCCACGTGAACCTCATGTCCCTGGCTCACAAGTCGCTGGAAGGTACCACCCATTGAGATCACATCGTCATCGGGATGGGGACTGAAAATGATCACCCGCTTGGGATAGGGCTTGGCCCGTTCGGGGCGGTAGGTGTCGTCGGCATCGGGCTTACCCCCCGGCCAGCCGGTGATGGTATGCTGCAGGTCGTTGAATATCTTAATGTTGACATTGTATGCCGAGCCGTAGAGGGTAATCAGCTCACTCAAGCCGTTGTCATTGTAGTCCTTGTTGGTGAGTTTCAGGATTGGTTTGTCCACCACCTCACAGAGCCAAACAATGGCGCGGCGGATCAGCTTACTGGTCCACTCGCAGTTGGTCACCAGCCAGGGACGGCTGATGCGTGTCAGCGCTGAAGCCGCTGCCAGGTCCACATAAACCTTAGTCTCAGGGTGTGTCTGCAATATGGACCCCGGCACCATGTCGCTCACGGGTCCCTCCACAATGTGGCTTATGCTCTCTGCCTTCTGTTCGTTCCAGGCAATCAGTGCAATCTTGCGGGCGTTCATCATATCAGAGAGTCCCATGGTGATGGCGCTCACCGGAACCTTGTCGAGCGAACCGAAGTTGCGAGCGATGTCCTTACGGGAGTCACCATCAAGCATCACCAAGCGTGTCTGCGAGTGGAGGCTGCTGCCGGGCATATTAAAGCCTACATTTCCCTTGCTGCCAAGTCCCAGCAACAGGTAATCGAGCCCTCCCTTTTGCCGGAGTCTCTCCTCATACTCCTCACACTTTTCACCGATCAAATCCTTCTCGGCGGTGGCATCGGGAGAGAAGATATTGGCAGGTTCCATGTCGATGTGATCAAGAAACACCTCTTTCAACATCTGCAGGTTGCTAAAAGCGAAATCGAGCACCGGGTAAAACTCGTAAGAGTTGAACACCACCAGGTTGCGGAAGCTTACTCCCTTTTCCTTGTGATGTCTCACCAGTTCTTCGTAGACTGGTATCGGCGATGCCCCACCGCTGATGCCCAGCACAAATGGCTTCCCTTCCTGCTGTTTTTGCAACATCTCACGGACGATCTCCTCGGCAACATTCATGGCAGCCCACTGCGGCTCCTCATAAATTTCAATGGCCAGTTTTTCATACCGTGAGAGGTTATACTCCTCAAAATCGTTCTCAGGCTTGTAATATTTTTTTGGAACGCGATCAAGCGTAATATGCGAACTTAAATCCAGTCTCATGATTTTTAATTTTTATAATGATTGATTCTACTGTTTCATTAACACCCTGCAGGGAGAGTTGTTTCCCTACAGGAATCCTTTTTATCTAAAATATTGATCAGGCTGCTGCCTCCTTTTTCCGGTCCATGTTCCTGGTGATGCGGGCATAGAAGAAGAGGGCGATAGCCGAAATGGCCCCGATCCCCACGAAGACGTACCAAATGTAATGGGCGTGTTCTGTAGCAGCGGCATAAGCAACGCTGTCCACGACACCCGCCTCATTCATGAAAAGCCTTGGATCAGGGCAGTACCTGTCGAGCAGAAAGCCGGAGAGTCCGAAGGCGAAGAGGAAGGAGAAAAAGGAGTGAAGATGGCTGAAGCCCAGGTAGAGTCCCTCTTCTCCGGTAGGAGCCTGCAAGGAGAAATACTCCAGGTAGCGGGGTGAGATGAAGCACTCCGCCAGTGCCTGAAAGGCGATGCCAACGATCATCATAAAGGCCACGGGATGCAACCCCAGGATGTATGCCTCACCCACCTGTGATCCGAGCGACATCAACAGTGCCGAAAAGGGGATGATAATCATGCCAATCATCATGGAGGTGATGGCGCTCCGTTTCTTCATCAGCGAAGTGACAAAGTTGACCGTCAGGAAGACCACCAGAGGATTCACGTTGGCGTACCATCCGGGGGAGGCGCTCTCGCCGATCATGCGGATCACATACTTGGGCATGGTAGCGTACATCTGACTCTGTATCATCCAGAAGCCGCTCACGATGATAATCAGCAGCATCAGTCGCCCGTTGAGCAACACTTTGCCCATGGAGCGGCCTATCTCCAGGAAGCTCTTGCCCTTGCCTTCTGTTTTAGTGGACTTGTAAAAAAGGTAAACGGCGATCAGCGCCAGGAGGGTCATCGCTGCAGAAAAATAATTGAGGTAAACCAGTCCCTGGTCGCCCATGCTTCTTCTGAGTGGGTCCACCACCGTCTTACCGGTGAAGGCGCCGATGTTCACCATCATGTAAAAGAGGGAGTAACCACGTGCTCTGTTCTCGGGAGTGGTTTCGCGTGCTACCGTGCCGGAGATGACCGACTTGATGAAAGCCCCGCCAATCACCACCAATACCAGGGGTGCGATGATCGACCAGCGGAGATAACTCTCCTGCAGCCCCGTGTAGGTGGTGGTCATCTCATAATTCACCAGCCCTGCGCTTTCCAGCATGGTGGGCAGGATGCCCAGTCCGGCGTAGCCCACGGTGAGCAGTGCGAATGCTAAAATGATGGCAGAGCGAAAGCCAATCTTATCGGCATAGGCACCGGCAAAGAGAGGCAACAGGTAAAGCATGGCCGAGAAGATACCGGCGATGACTCCTGCTTCGATATCGGAGAAACCCCACACGTTGGAGAGGTAGAGGGTGATGACGATGAATACGGCATAATAGGCCAGTCGTTCGAGCAGCTCCACGAAGTTGGCTACCCAGAAAGGTTTTGTAAATTTAACCATCGGCGGGGATATTATTAGTTAGGTGTCCATGATTTTAAAATAAGTGGCAAATATAAAAAATTATTTTAAATATTTGGGAGCACTTACTCGATGTTTTTGCCTCATTCCAAGTCAACGACGGTGATACCCGCACCCCCAAACTGTACGTGCTCATCCGCGAAGTGGCTCACACCATTCACCGTGCCAAGGTATTCGCGAATAATCTGTCTCAATGCACCGGTACCGGTACCATGCAGGATACGTACGCGGGCAGCACCCAGCTGAATGGCATCGTCGATGAAGTAGATCACCGCCTGCAGCGCCTCATCGCCCCGCATCCCACGCACATCGATATCCTGTTTGAAGCTTAGTTTGCGTTCGTGCATCAGGTCACGGGTGTTGGAAGCCTTCTGTTCCCGTTTGATCTGGTTGTTGCTCACCCGCTCAAGTTTCTCCAGCGGAACTGTTGTCTTTATCATGCCAAAGGCGACCGTTGCTTTTTTACCTGCAACCTCCATGATCTCGCCGACAGTACTCTGTCCTTTCATGCGAACAGCATCGCCCACCCCGGGCTGTGCCTCTTTGGGAGGCTGTTTCACTGACGGTGCAGCCGTTTTCTTCTTCACCTTCTTGCGTGGGGTCTGCTGTGTTCCCTCTTTCTGAGATGTCACACCTGTCTCCTCACGTCCGGTACCGCCCACCTGTTCACGGAACCCTTTCAGCTCGTTGCGCACCTTGAGTGTCGCCTCACGCTCCGCCTGCGCCTCCCTGATCTCACGGATGGTCTGCTCGATGCGGGCATTGCTCTCGGCAAGCAGATGTTCCGCCTGTTGCCTGGCCTCTGTCAGGATATCCTTCTTCTGTTTGTTGATCGCCTCCAGGTCCGTTTCATACTTCGTGGCCGCCTCCTCCAGCCGGTTCCGCTCACGGCGTATCTCATCGCGCTTCCGCTCCCAGTAGCGCTTGTCGCGGGCGATGTCAAGCAGGTACTTGTCCATGTTGATGTATTCGCTCCCCACGATCTCAGAAGCATGTGCGATCACCTCCTCCGGCAGCCCAATCTTGCGGGCAATTTCCACGGCGAAGGAGCTGCCGGGGTTTCCTATGGAGAGGCGAAAAAGGGGTTGCATCTCGTGGCGGTCGTAGAGCATGGCACCGTTCACCACACCCTCGTGCTCGTTGGCATAGTGCTTCAGATTCTGATAGTGGGTGGTGATCACCCCGTAGGAGCGGCTGCCGTTGAACCTGTCCAGCAGCGCTTCAGCGATGGCTGCCCCTATCTGGGGCTCTGTGCCGCTGCCGAACTCATCGATCAGCAACAACGTACCATCGCCGGCATGCCGCTCGAAATACTTCATGTTCATCAGGTGGGAGCTGTAGGTGGAGAGGTCGTTGTCGATCGACTGCTCATCGCCGATGTCAATAAAGATATCGCTGAACAACCCCACGCGGGAGTTCTCCCGCAACGGGATCAGCAGCCCGCACTGCACCATGTATTGCAACAACCCCACCGTCTTAAGGCAAACCGATTTGCCGCCGGCATTGGGACCGGAGATCACCAGGATGCGGTTCTCACCTTCCAGTGTGATATCAAGAGGAATGATTTTCCTGTTCTGCTTCTTCAGTGAGAGATAGAGCAGTGGGTGCACCGCTTCCACCCAGTCGATCAGCCGCTCGTCACTGAGAGCAGGTCTTATGCCGCCAATCTGCTGTGCAAAAGCCGCCTTGGCCTGTATCAGGTCGATCTTCGCCAGGAACTCGTAGGATTCAAGCAGCTCCGGCAGAAAAGGGCGCAGCCAGCTGGTGAACTCCGCCAGGATGCGGATGATCTCACGCCGCTCCTCCCCCTCCAGTTCGCGGATGCGGTTGTTGGCCTCCACCACCTCAGTCGGTTCAATGAAAACGGTCTTGCCCGATGCCGACTCGTCGTGCACGATCCCCTTTATCTTTCGCTTGTAGGAAGGGTTGACCGGGATCACCAGCCTCCCATCGCGCATGCTGGGTGCCACATCTTTGTCCACATATCCTTCCGCCTGTGCCTTGCGCAAGATGGAGTTGAGGCTGCGCGAGATGCCGCTGGCAGCTGATGAGAGCTCACGTCGTATCTCCGACAGTCGCGCCGAGGCATGATCCTTCACCTGGCCGAAGCCATCGAGGATGGTATCGATCTTACGGGTGATCTCGGGATAGGTGGCAATCTCACCGGTCAGCTCCATCAACCGCGGGTAGCGGGGGTTCTCCACATCGCGCCGCAGGAAGGCGATAATACCGTTGATGGTCTGCAGTGAGCGGCGCAGCTCAAACAGCGCACTCTGGTCTATCCAGGAGCCTTCCAACCGGATGCGGTGCAGCACAGGTCGCATGTCATAAAAGTTGCCGGCCGGGAAGGCGTCCTCCTCCACGAGGATGCGCACGTACTCTTCGGTCTGTGCCAGCAGGGCATCAATCTCGGCGAATGAGGCAGAGAAGCACATCTCCTCCGCCTTCTCCCTGCCCAGGGGGCTTAGGCAGCGGTCGGCGATCAGTTGCCGCACCCGTGTGAACTCAATTTTCTGTTCGAAGTTATCGGGATAGATCACGTTGTATTGTTTTGAAAATCGTGTGACTCAAAATCGTTCAAGTGCAAAATTACAATTTTAAACCGAAATGCCCTATCCTGCAAAGACTATCCCTAAAATTATTATCTTTGAAAAACAAACAAGAACCTCCAAACCGGTTAATCATGAAAAATTATTCCCTGTCAATTCTTTTCTGCCTGCTCACCCTTCTGCCGCTGCATACAGCTGCGCACGAGGCCCCACGACTTACCGATGAGATTGCTGTCAAGTTGTCGGAACTGCCACTGGGCTGCATCGAGCAGGAGTACCCCAACAAAACGGCACATATCATCAACAATGAGCAGGAGGCGAAGCTCACTCCCGGGGAGCTGCACCCGGTCTTCTACGGCTGCTTCGACTGACCGAGAAGTCGAAAGACTTCTACCTGAACGATCGCAACATACCCGCCTACCTGGAACCGGACGGATCGGATTTCTTCTCCCCCAGCCTTCAGGTCGCCGACCTGATGCGGAGGATACTACCACGGGTGACATTCACAGCATGGCTGGAACAGTACTACGATGAACGAAGCCTGGCAAATATCAGCCTGAGCGCAGAGGTGAGTGACATCAATGATTTTCAGATCGTTCACCTGGTGGGGCTCTCCTTCTCCAAATCATGGTGCATGAAACAGATAGCTGAAGTCCTGCCGCCGGTGCACCCACAGAGAGGGAAGTTCACTGATACATCGGAGCGACTGCTCAGCGACGCCCTGCCCTACGTTTTCGAGGGCAACTACGGTGGTGAGCACTGGCTCGCATCCTTCGCCCTGATGGCGCTTGAATAAATTCGATGCAATTGCGACTTTTTTTGTTCCGGAGGTTGCAGAATTGAAAAAGAGTTGCTACTTTTGCACCTCGAATTGGGGAGAGACCTCCCATTTTCACATGTTGGCGAGATAGCTCAGTTGGTTAGAGCGCATGATTCATAATCATGAGGTCGGGGGATCATGCCCCCCTCTCGCTACAACTTATTAATCAAACACTCATCGAACTTTTTCGGTGAGTGTTTTTTCTTGTGTGGCTAGGAGAAAATGACGGATATTGTTCGGTATTCGGAGAAAAAGTACTATTTTCAAATCCTGAAACAACTGTTCAATCAACCAACAGGTTTAAACATGAAAAAAACACTTCTCACATCCGCCCTTTTCGTTTTGGTATTTACCCTCTCCGCCCAGATGGTGCCGGAAGAAACGGAGTGGTACGCTCCCGTACCACCGAAGGTAGAGCCGGGTAAAACAACGGGAGCAGCTCCCTCCGACGCTATCATCCTGTTCGACGGAAAAAACCTCTCCCAATGGAAGGGAGAGAAGGGTGATGCCCCCTGGGCGATCCGCAACGGTGAGCTGAAGGTGAAGCCCGGTACGGGGAGCATCATGACGCGCCGGCATTTCGGCGATGTGCAGCTCCATATCGAGTTCAGGTCGCCCGCTCCGGAACAGCACCACGGTCAGAACCGCGGCAACAGCGGCATCTTCCTACAGTCGAAGTATGAGGTGCAGGTGCTCGACGGCGACAACAACCCCACCTACGTGAACGGCATGGTGGGGAGCATCTACAAGCAGCAGGCGCCTCTGGCCAACGCCTACACGCGCAACGACGAGTGGCAGGTCTACGACATCTACTGGCGTGCTCCCCGCTTCGGCACCGATGGCAAGCTGGAGTCGCCAGCCCTGATCACGGTGGTGCTGAACGGCATCCTGGTGCAGAACAACGTTGAATTGAAAGGTGACACCCCCTACATCGGTTATCCCACCTACACGCCTCACGGTCGGCTCCCGCTGATGCTGCAGGACCACGGCACGGAGGTGGCCTACCGCAACATCTGGATCAGGGAGCTGTAAAAGAACCCTTACTTTGCGTTCCCGATGATCACCTCTACCAGCTCCGGCTCTGTCCACTCCAGGGTGTTGCGGTCGAGGAGTCCCATCCAGTGGAAACAGACGATACCATATTTGGCAGCCTCGTTCACCAGGTAGGCGGCATGCTTTACCCGCTCAGGCATGTTATCCTTGTCCATCGCACCAAACTCGCCAATGATTACCGGAATACCTTTAGTGATGAAGCGTTGGTCCAATCGTTCCATGATATCGCTGATCTCCTGCTCTCCCTGGCTGGTGAAGAGCTTGACGGGACTATTTTCATTCAACGCGAAATCGTAGGGGCTGTACACATGCACCTGCGCGATCAATCTGTCCTCCACCACATCATCGGGTACGATGAAGCTGTTGAGCGTGAGTGGTGAGTGTGCAGCCGAGTAGGTGTTGATACTCAGGTTGCGGTAACGGTTGTTGCCACCGGTACCGCGCACCACCTCCACGAAATCCTGCAGCAGCGCATTTTGTGCCTTGTAGCCATCAGCATTTGTCTCGGTCCACCGGCCCTGCTTGTCCAGCATCTCGTTGTAAGACTCGAAAATCAGATGCTTGTCATATTTATTGAAGCGGTTTGCGATCTGGTCCCACAGCTTCCTGTAACGCATGCTGATGGAACCGTAGTTGCTCAAGTCCGCCTGCAGCCATCCCTCGGTGCCGGTGTCATGATGCACGTTGAGGATGCAGTACATCCCCTCATCCAGGACATATCCTACCACCTCTTCCACTCGTTGCATCCATGCCTCTTCCACATTGTTGTCCGCATCGATGTGCTGATCCCAGGTGACCGGTACGCGGATGGCGTTGAAACCCACCTCCCTGAAGCGGGCAATCATCGCACGCGTGGTGATCGGATTACCCCATGCGGTCTCGTAGTCCGACGGCTTGTTGGATGTCCAGAGCTCTATCCATTCGCCGTAGGAGTCGAGCGTGTTGCCCAGGTTCCATCCCACCTTCATGTTCACAACAGCTGTAGTGGCGGTCTCCCATTTAGCCTCATCAACATAAATCTTCTGCCAGATTTCCAGCACAGCCGATGCCGTATCAGCCCGGAGTATCAATTGCACTGACCGCACCGCATCCGTTTCGTTCGCCTCAAGTTGTAGCGTCACCTCCAGGGGAGCTCCCGTTGTCGTTGCCATGCCCGACTGGTGTGATGGGGTGCACCAGCTGCCATTGCTGCTGAGCGTCCACTCCTTGTTGGCAGTCACCTGAATGACCAGAGAGGAAGCCTCCCCCCTGATCTCCAACAGCGTGACCTTCTCTCCCTCCAGTGTAATGGAGCAGAGCGGTGCAACCTCATTCTCCGGTTCCTCCTCTGCCACATCATCAGGAATCTCCTCCGGTTTACAGGATGAAAGGCCGAATTGCAATAGAAATAAAAGAGTAGCCAGAAGAGCGAGGGGTCGTTTCATCATCATTTTTTTTTCAATTGCTTTTTTTAAGATATCTAAACCAGGTTATCAATATCGACCGGTTCCAGGATATGTTCCCCCCGCCTGAAGCTTTTGGCTGCGTAGAGCATCGCCTGAGCCAGTCGTTCTGTCGGTATGGGGCGCATCGACTTTAGGAGTCCCAGCCGGTTGAGGAAGCCGATCAGCTTCACCCCCACCCGCTCCATGGCACGGTCGCTCCCCTTGCGTATCAGCGAAGGAGGCCGGAAAATCATCAGCCTGGGGAATCCCAGCTTGCGCACCGCCTCCTCCAGCTCCCCCTTCATCCGTGCATAAAAGAATGGCGACTTGAGGGAAGCGTTCATCGAGGAGACCAGCAGGAGGGTCCCCACCCCGTTCTCCCGTGCAGCTTCGGCGAAGCGGTACTGGTAGTCATGATCCACCTTCCACTGTGCCTCCTTGCTGCCGGCATCTTTGAGGGTGGTACCAAGGCAAGAGAAGAGGATGTCACCCTTCACCAGGTGGCGCCACTGCTCCTTCTTGTCAAAATCGATCAGATGCACCTCCAGTTTCGGATGGGTGATCTGCGGATCTCTCCTCACGAAAATCGCCACACGCTCCACCTTACTGTCACCGAGCAACAGCTGGAGCAGATCGCTGCCCGTGGCACCCGTGGCGCCGATCAGTAATGCGTTCATATCTCCTCTATTTAAATGATGGGCTTGCCACGACCATCCGCTTCTGCCGGAAGGGGAGTAACCGTCCCACCATGAAATTGCCGATATTGGCCGCCCGCTCTTCAATGATCAATCCAATTTTCGAAATGCTCTGCTTTATTTAATTTTCAATAGATACAATCTGCCTGCATATAAAGGTGATGCAGCAAGCGAAGATATGCAAAAAATGCTGGATTCACACATGGATTATTAATCTGAACTAAATAAATCCTATTGCACATTTACATTTAGATTTGAATTGGCTTGTAATTCGTTGATGGGTTCTCTGCGGTACAATTCTACCAATGTTATCAGGGTATGAATCCGTGCATAAGGGACATACACCCTCTAAAAAAACCTGTTAAAATCATTGTTTAATCAAAATTAATAGTAATTTTGAAAATTTCTAATCTGTTAAAACTGTAGCGCTTTTGCTCATTCAGTACGTACACAAGATTAGAGAGATTAATAGGTTATTAGTGCCCTCACACAACCCATTGGGTCTATTAAAAAAACATAACGGTTAAAAATGGACTAACCATCCAAAATCGGAAAATGTGTAAGTTGAAACCGAAATAAAAGAAAAAGTAAACCGAGTTATCGAAAATTGAGAGAGTAGAATAATAAGTCTTTAATCTGAGAAGTCAAAAAACAAATGGCTTATCCTAAATTAATTATAAGTATGAAAAATGGATTAAATAAATTAGCAAAAGGAATTTTCGCTATTTTTGTAATTAATATATTTTTAGTAACGTGAGTTCGGGATAAGAAAAGCATAAAAAAAGTTGTGATATAGGGAGATTATTTGTATATTTATAGCTGATAATCAAACAAATAACAAACATCAGCCCTATGATCACAACAGACAAAGTTATTGAAATATTTTGTATTGCCGACGATTTTTGTGCAGAATATGAGAATGAAATTCAGAATCATCAACTTCAAGCCGGGGGTACAACTAAAAGGAGAAACAGGAAAACGCAAATGTCCCAGAGCGAGATTATTGCCGTGATGGTCTGTTTCCACTGCGGAACCTTCCATAATTTCAAGAATTATTACCTGTTTTATATTTGCAAACACATGAAGAGCTATTTTCCAAATGCCGTTTCCTACAACCGTTTTGTCGAGTTGCAACCCAGGGTGATTGTACCTTTCATGCTCTTGCTCAAACTCTTTGGATTTGGTGAATGCACAGGCATTACATATGTGGATAGCACTCCCATTAAAGTATGTCATAACAAGCGTATACACTCGAATAAAGTATTCAGGGATCTGGCACAAAGAGGGAAAAGTACGATGGGCTGGTTTTTTGGATTCAAGCTTCATCTGGTCTGTAACGAAAAGGGTGAATTGCTGAATTTCTCTCTCACAAAAGGCAATGTCGACGATAGAAACCCTGACGTAATCAATGTTCTTACCAAAGATCTTTTCGGTAAACTATATGCAGACAAGGGTTACATCAGCACAAAGCTCTTCGAGATGCTGTTTGACCAGGGTGTTCATTTAGTGACCGGTATACGCTCAAATATGAAAAATTCCCTGATGTCATTCCGCGACAAGATTCTCTTACGCAAAAGATCTGTAATTGAGTCCATCAATGATGAACTGAAGAATATCTGCCAGATAGAACATTCAAGGCATCGTTCCACACATAATTTCATCATGAACATAATTGCTGCATTGGTGGCATATTGTTTCTTTCCCAAAAAGCCTTCAATCAAATTTGAAGTGGAAAAGTCAAGTCAATTAACCATTTGGGGATAATATGTTATCCCGAACTCACGTTAGTAGATAGAGTATCAAAATTATTATTTACAGATATATCAGATGAAACACAACATGCATCTGCTTCATTATTTGCAACCAATGTAAATGAATGAAATTCATTATTACAAAAGTGCATAGCAATGATTGGATGCACACTTAACGTAAGCACCAGAAGCAGTAATATGGATGTCGAAATGCGTTTCACTATCTCTTTTTTAAACTAACATTTTTAAAATTTGAAAACAAAGGTAATCAATTTTCTGAATATATAAAAGTAAAACATTTAGAATGAGTTATTGTTTAAAAAAAATTACATGACAGATCTATTTGTTGCAAAAGTATATTCTGTATATATAGTATAGTGCTTCTCAACTTGAAAATTATTAACAAAACAGGTTGTTAGCGTGTGTTTTTTCGCTTCTATTAAACAACAAAATTAGCTGTGTATACTATTCCCCTACTCATCTCTTTTAATTTGTTCGTGTAATTTTCTAAGCTGTGTGTCGCTAAGTAAAGAAATTTTTCAACTTTCTCGCTACGTAACACATATATTAAAAAACGACGTAAGTAGGGTCTGCTTATTAAATCCTAATCAGGCACACAGTTTCATTTGTGACCCGAGTGGATAAATGTTTATATTTCTCATTCTCATCAGCTTCAATAGTAACGAGACAAAATAAGACAAGGGAATATCCCTCATATGTCGGATCAGGTTCATCACAAAAATGATAGCCCCTATCCAACTGTTTGATGTCGTGGCCAATCTGGCGCGGATATCATTTAAACCATATCCACGTTTCCCCTGACCAAACTTTCCTTCAACCTGATTGCGTTCCGCCGCCTCTCGTCGCTCTTTACGTTTTTGGTATCTGCTCTTGATCTCTTTTATCGGTTTTCGTCCCAGTGGTTCCCCGGTGTAGCGGATTCTTTTCTCTTTCAAAAACCGTCTGTTCTCCCGGGTGAGATAAATCTTATCCACCTGAACCAGCTCCGGGTATTTCCCTGTCAGTTCCCTAAAGCGTTCGACCTGTGCCTGAAGATCCTGCCCCTCGTTAAAGGGTAAGCACCCGAGCAACTGCCTCTTGATTATTCCGGAGCATATGCACCCACGGATTTGATCAGATTATTCATTCCGACAACTGCGGGTTCTCTAGTAAATTGTTAGCGTATTATTAGAGTGCCTATAGGCATTTATTAGAGCATTATTAGATTTTGACTAGAGATTCGCTAGTTTCCTTTGTTTTTCCAGTAATTCGGCAAAAGCTTCTTCAGGTTTTCATCATTCCCCGGTTTCTGGTAATAAGGCATCTTGCCTATCACATCGATGAGCCACTCTCGGGGATTCACCCCCTGCTCCTTGCATGAGGTCAACAGGGAACAGATGATGGCCGTGTTCCCGGCTGCCTCGTGGTTGCCACAGAACATGAAGTTCTTTCGAGACAGGGCAATGGGGCGGATGGCATTTTCAGCCATGTTGTTGTCGAGTTTCAGCCTGCCATCCAGCAGGTAATTTTTCATTCGAGGCCAAAGTGAGTAGGAGTAACCGATGGCTTCACCGATAAGGCTCTGGGGAAGGACCTTCGGGTAGGTTTTCTCCATCCAGGCTTCAAGCGACTTCATGATAGGAGCTGCAAGTTCCTCCCTGAGTTTGGCCCGTGCCTCGAACGTGAGGTTTCGCTCGTCAGCCATCCTCTCTATCCGGTACAGCTGCTGGATCTCTTTCAGGGCATGTTCTGCCAGTGCTTTATTCTCATTCAGGGCCTTCTCGTAATAGCGCCTTATGTGGACCATGCAGCCAACGAGACACACCTGATCCTCCTTGTCAAAGACATTGTAGGCTTGCCACCCGTCACTTTGCAGGTAACCGGTAAAGGATTTCAGCAGGGTACCCACGGTTTGTTGTGACCTGGAACCATCGTTGTAATAAAAGAAAACCAGTTTCTTCATGACCGCTCTCACCATCCACAAGTATTCTTTCTTTGCCTTGTGACTTTCCTTGTTGATCACCGGAAGTGTGGTTTCATCCACCTGGAGGTAATCAGTATCAATACACTCTTTCTTCAGTACCTCGTAGAGCGGCTTCAGGAGCTCACAGGCCGGTTTGAACCAGCCGGAGATCGTATTCTCCGGTATCTTCACCCCCAGATGCCCCAACTGCTGCACCTGGCGGTAAAAGGGGAGATGATACACATACTTCTGGAGCAGGATCTCAGCGAGAAGACTGGCACCGGGAAGTCCCTTGTATATGGGCAGTAACGGGAGCGGGGCGATGATCACACCGGTTGTGCCATCAACCGTCAGGGCAGTGTTGTCTTTTAAAGCGTACTTGGGGCGTACAAGCTCTTTCACGTACAGCTTCCCGGGTTCAAACTCAAGTGTACGGGTACGTTCCTCACCGATACGCTTGTACTTGTTCAGATCAAGTTCTTCCGGTTCCAGCACAACCTCCACCACGGGCAGACCCTCCAACATCTTGCGGTTGGATCTCTCTTTCTTCCTGGCGGGAGCCTGCTCTTCTATCTGCTTCTCGGCAGTAGCACGGGCCGCTTCGATCTCAGCAAGCCTTTCCTCTTCGTCTGCAATCGTTTCAAACAGGGAGAGCTGGCCCGGATCCAGGTGCGAGAGTTTCTCGCTTTTACGACCGTAGAACTGCCGGGTGAACCAGGCGATCTGTGCCAGCAGCTTATCCATCCGCTGCTGCATCCCGGTGAGCTGTTCAGATAGCTTCGCGTTAGCCTCAGTGAGCTGACGGATTTGTTCCGCCTGCGATTGTATGAGGAGTTCTAAGGCTTGCATCTGGTCCATTTACCGGGCTTTTATTCAGTCATAAAAATAATAAAAAACCCTGATCTGGACAAGCTTTCAGGAGATTATTTTCACTCTTTTTCTGATTATTTTTACTACCCGTTTCTCATCGCTTTGAGCCTCTTCAACCGGCTGCCCGGATCATCCTGTATCCCTTCTACCATCATCACCAGATCACGCCACTGCATGGGATAGGAACGACTCTTCTCATCGTACGCGGGAATGCGGAAGGTGCCTTCCTCGAGCCTTTTCATGTACAGAACCAACCCTCCATCTTCTGCATGCAAAAGCTTCATGGTTGTACGGTTTCGATTGATGAAGATGAAGACATCACCCATGCGCACATCATATCCCATCAGGTTTTGAACCACACCACAGAGCGAGTTCATCCCTTTTCGCATGTCTGTCTTCCCAGGACACAGGAAGTAGCGCATATTATCATTCAGGCAGAACATGGCGTGAGCAGATTTGATTCAGTAAATTGATAGCGATCTCTGTCTGGGCACTGCCAATGAAACTGACCTGGATACCTCCCGGGAGCTTGATCCTGATCTCTCCCTGACTGCTGCGTGGTGATGAGGCCGGCGAGGATACAGGGGCTTTTATGGGTAGGTTTAAGTTGATTGGTGCCAGCATGTCCGTGGGTGCATCCGGCGCATGATTGTTATAGGGCCGGGTGAGTCCGAACTTGGTTTTCCAGTAGTGGAAGCTTGAGACCGTATAGGACTCGTTCGCACAAAAGTCCTTGATGCTTAACCCGCTCTTCTGTTGGCGTTCCAGTATCGCCAGGAATTCTTCTTTGCTTACAGGCTTCATAGAAAATAGGTTTGCAGGCAAAGATCGGAAAAAACCATTTTCGCTAAAATGGGTATTTTATCGGGGGCTTACGTTAAAGGCATCCCAGTCAAAATGATCCACCCTGGCATATCCATCCAGCAGGCTGATGTTGATCTTGGCGCCAAACTCCGTCTTGGCCTTGGCCTTGCCACGCACGATGGGACGTACATGCGGCTGATGAATGCTCACGATGCGATCTTCTACTTGATGGCTCTTCTTCTTGTACATTGTCTCCTGTTGTTCCAGCAGATGCTGGATAACAAAAAAATATTTCAGTTGCCGCCTGTCAAAAGGAACCGGTTCATCCTTTATGGTGTCCAGCATCTCATTGATAGTCCGTACATCCCGCTTCAGGTAGTTGATTTGCTTGCGTATCGCTTGTCTTAAAACGTTGGCAGGTTTTCTCTTCATTTTCGACACATTCAAAAAATCCTTGCGTGCAACCCTCCTGTAAGTACGGGGTTTATCTTTAATACCCAGTTTTAAACACAACTCATCGATCAACTCCTCGGCCTTTTGACGACTCTCGTTCAGCAGATCCAGATCGGTGGGATACTTGATATCCGCATCACAGACCGTTGCATCCAATTGAAGCTTCCCCTTGTTCCCGGGATGTGGATCAGGGTCGTCATCATTATCATCTTCTTCATCCTTCGTAACCGTGTCAGCCTTTTCTTGTTTTGTCCCGGCTTTCAGCTTCAACCCTTTTCTTATTAAATCGTCTGTCAATGATTCAAAGACATCCAGATCAATGCGTTTCCTGATGGAAACCAGCAGCGAGGGCGTCATTACCTGTTCATAAGTGAAAGCTTCGAGTCCAAGAAAATACTGCATGTAGGGATTCTCCTGGATCATCTCTATCACACCGCGATCGTCCGTCTTCATGATGTGCTTGATGATGATCACTCCCAGCACAAGCCTGGCATCCTTGGTGGGGGCACCACGGTTGCTCTTGAAGTTCTTGTAGTAAAGCCGGGCGAACTCTTCCCAGGGAACTATTTTTGAAAGAACAACCCACCGGTTATTCTCATCCAGTTTTGCCTCAAAAGGCATCTTGAACTCGGATATTGAAAGCTGTCTGGAGCTCTTGTATCGTATCATAAAATGCAAGGTTTATGAAGTAAAAATACTCAATTTCTTGCAGTTATGCAAATTTTATATCGTTTAATTTGCTGATTTTCAGAATAAATATCTATTATTCAGCAGACCCTAACTATAAAAATAAAACCTGACACAGTTTAATTTACACAACCTGGATACGGGCAGACAAAACTGGTTGTAGTGCCAAAATAGTAAATCCCAGTAAGGAAAATATTTTACCTAGTTCATCCGCAAATACCATATCAGTAGTTGGTTTAAAAACCACTACCGTTATAAGCGGAATACTTAAGGGAACTTCTAAAAACCCTATATTTCATTTTCAGTTTGTTTATTCTTGAGTTTTTAGAAATAGGTTTAGTTCAAATATTTTCAATATTTCTCGTTAGCACTAGATTTATAGTTGTTTTTAATGTTATATCTCATGTAAAGACGCACTTATCCTATTTATTAACTGATAAGCTGTATTCTCCTGAACATATTATACGTAAGATTCATCAACCCTATTATGGCTGTAATCCTTTTTATACCAATATTGTACAAATACATTCCATTCATGCTCATTTCCATAAAACCAAAGATGTGTTCTACTCTTGAGCGTACTTTTGATTTTATTCTGTTGTTTTCCTTTTGCTCTTCTGTAAGTGGACGGTTTTTAGCACCTTTCTCACAGACTTGATTTACCATTTCTTTCGAAGCTATCGCTTGCTCTTGACTCGGACCTGTATAGGCTGAGTCTGCCTAAAAAGGTTCTCCTTTGTCTTTTTCTTCCAATAAAGTTTCAGTTTGTTGTGAATCATGTACCGAAGCATCAGTTACTGTGTACTTAGTGATTAATTTACTCCCAGAATCCTGTTTCACGTGATTTTTATAACCAAAGTAACTGATATTATTTTTCTTTGTCCAAAGAGCATCAGTATCTTTCTGTGCCAACCGATTAGAATTTTGTTTAAATGACTCTGGAACTTCTCCTGCCTTGATTTGTTTATTTTCATCACGCGTATTACGCTGTATTGGTACTTCAATAAAACTAGCGTCAACTATTTTACCTTCATTCACTACAAGGTTCAATCGTTCTAATTCTTTTAAAAACAGATTGAAAAGTGGCTCTACCAATTCTAAATCAATCAGGCGTTCTCTGAAATTCCAAACAGTCTTGCTGTCTGGAATATCATCTGCAATGGTTAAATTCAAAAAACGCATAAAACTCATTCTGTCATTAATTTGAAATTCAAGTTGATCGTCGGATAAATTATAAAAACGTTGCAAAATGAGTATCTTAAACATCATAACGTAATCGTATGGTGGACGACCTCCTTTGCCTTTGGTTTCAATAGTTAGACTCTCTAGCAAGAATGTCCTAAACAGCTCAAAATCAACATGCTTATTCAAACGCTCCAAAGGATCACCTAAGGCCGACAATTTACTAAGTCTTATATCTTGATCGAAAAATCCGTAATCTTTATATCTTTTAAACTTCTTCATTTTCATCTTTATCTTCATTGTAATTATAGTGCAATATACTAATAAACAATGATGTATGAAAGTTTTATTTGAGGTATTTACTATTTACTCTAGTTTTTAGAGGTCCCCTTAATAACAACGTATAAATAAAAATTCGCCAAAATGCTTTCATCCTTTTTCTTTTTTGTATAAAAACAATTCACTTGTACCGCAAACAAATTGTTTACGTGAATTATCTTAAAGTTACCGGATTGAGAGAATTCTCTCTACATTAAATCCTTTTTGCGTTCCTCAAACTCTTGTTTGTCAATTTCGCCGCGAGCATATCGATCTTTCAAAATATCAAACGCAGATTTATTTCCGACACGGGTGATAGAGTTTTTATTTTGATTTATTACTTTCACAATCATCCAAACTATGATCACCATAATAATGAGCCCGATGATCCACCACCAGCCCATTCCAAATCCCATTCCCCAACCGTGTTCGCCATATCTGTCCATCATAATTTACTCCGTTCTTTTTATCGGTTGTTTTTGATTTATCTACTTCTATTTTTTATTCTGAAGACGATTAATCATCGATTTCATTTCAGCAATCTCTCTTCTTTGAGCTTCAATAATTTCCTCTGCTAATTTTTTCACTTCAGGATCCTTTATATCTGCCCGCTCACTTGTTAAAATTGCAATAGAATGGTGAGGTATCATTGCTTTCATCCAAAGAACATCTCCAATAATTGGTCTTTGAGCTCTGACTAGACCAAGTGCGCTGACGAAAAGCAAAATACTGCCCAGAATAATAGCTCTGTTTTTCTTTTTGTTTTGATACATTTTACGCATTGTAAAAAACATGATTAATGCCATAGCAGCAATTCCTAAACAAGTCATATAAAAACGGGTGAGACTAAAGTATACATGGTCAAGTTGATAAGAGTTGAGATACATTGTAATGTACATGGCTATAAAAGAACCGGCGAGCATTAAAATAAATTTGGTGTAGTTGTTTTTGCTCTTTTTGTTGTTTGTTTCTTCTTGTGAATTCATTTTTTTTATTTTAGTGTTTGATCCAAATTAAATATAGTTCTGACAAAGAGTCCCCAGCTCGCGCCAATTACAATGTGCGCGAGTGGGAATAAAGCAACTCAATAGTTACAAGGCTGAAATTACTTTTTGCAATTTTTCCCTTATTTCGCCGGCAATGCTTGCTAACTCTTTGTTTTCGATTGCTTGCATGCTGGCAGTGGGATCAACGGCAGCTACTTCCACCTGACCGTTTTCCAATTCCTGTAAAATTACGTTACAGGGTAACATAGTGCCTACTTTATTTTCAGCTTTCAACGCTTTGTGAGCAAAAGGAGCATTGCAGGCACCCAAGATTTGATATTTTCTGAAATCCACATCGAGTTTCTTTTTCAATGTTGCTTGCACATCTATCTCTGAAAGGATGCCAAAACCTTCTTTTTCCAGTTCTGCAACTACTTTTTTCTTTACGGATTCAAAATCTGCTGACATATTTTTATTGAAATAATAAGACATAATGATATATTTTAAAATGTTAATAAATTTGGTTCTTTTTACCGCGATGTACGGTTTGCGTTATTAATTGTCTTTTTTCTTCATTTTCTCCATTTTCTCTTTCATCTTCTTTTCCATTTCCGGATTACTTTCCATCATTTTTGTCATGTTATCCATCATTTTTTCACGCATTTGGGGGTTGTCCTGCATCATCTTTTGTATCGCTTTCATCATCTTCTCATGCATCTCCGGATGTTCTTTCATCATTCCTTGCATCTTCTCCATCATTTTTTCACGCATCTCAGGATTTTCATCCATTTTTTCTTTCATTTTCTCCTGCATCTGTGCCATCATTTTTTTGCGCATTTCGGAGTTCTCCATCATTTTCTGCATCATCATCTTTTGCATGTCCGGGTTTTCCTGCATCATTTTTTGTCTGTGCGCCATCATTTTTTCCTTCATCTGCGGATTTTGCATTATTTCCTTCATTACTCCACTCTCCATCATTTTCAGATGGTTTTCCATCAGGGCCATTTTGGCTTCGTCGTTGTTTTGTACTATTTCCATCAACTCGTTTAAATGGGTTTTATTTGAAACAATCTCCTGATAAATCTCTTGCCTATTCTGTTGAGCTTCCATAGCACTGGGTGCATTAAAGGTGGTTTTACAGCCTAAAAGTAGAATGAACAAACTTGTTGCGAATAAAAATTTAATTGAAGTTCTCATAATTTTTTTTGTTTTTTAATTAATAGTTATTGATATTGAAACGTTTAAAAGATCATAGCCACACCTGCGCCGGCACCAAATCGGTTGTCATAACTGGCATTGATACGCCAGTCTCGATTTATAAAGTATTCCAGCCCTACCTGCCAAGTGGTTTCTCCTTTCAGGTCACTCCCGTCAGGCAAATCATCGACCCAACCGAAATCCATTTGGTATTCAAATTCACCATAAAGCAGCACACGACGAAAAATCATTGTGGCGGTAGATAAACCTATTTGAGGTCTGAGTTTACTATCGATACGCAAATCGGAATCTATTAAGAGCGGCAAAAAATATTTGATACCAACCACTGCAGTGGTTTCCAGATCATTCAGGCTATCTTCGTTCTCATTTTCTAAGTTTGCTCCGCCAAAAATCCTAAAATAGCTGTTCAGGTAACGTTCATAAGTAAGTTCGGCCTCCAAATTTTTGTTCCATCCATATTCGCCACGCAGCCGCACCTGATTTCTGATATTTGTGGTGGTGGCAAAAAATTCTGTCATGTGGCTGGCAACAGTAAGCTCTGCCCACGTAAATAAATGCTTGTCAGTTTTAGTTAGATTGCCTAAAGCAAAGCGTTTCATGCGTTCGTCTCTGGGAGTATCATAACTTATGACACGTGCCATTCCACTATCCATGTGATAAAGTACATGGCAATGGAAAAACCAATCTCCCGATTCATTTGCATCAAATTCGATTACTACTTTTTGCATTGGAGCTACATTAACTGTATGTTTCAAGGGGGAGTACTCACCGTTTTTATTTAAGACCCTGAAAAAATGTCCATGCAAGTGCATCGGATGATGCATCATGGTAAGGTTGTTTAAAGTAATGCGAACAACTTCACCTTGCTTAATCTTAATCTTACTCGCTTCTGATAAAGGAACTCCGTTGATACTCCACACGTAACGATTCATATTTCCGGTAAGATTAAAGAGCATTTCACGCACGGGTTTATCCTCTTCGAAGTTTGTTTTTTCGGGCGATTTCAGGTAGTTGTAATTAAATTCCGGATTACTGCCTGTTTTCATGGGGTCGCCAATCACTTTGTCTGCAGGAAGAACATATCCCATATTATCTCCATCCATTTCGTTCATTTCATTCTCGTTGTGCTCTTCCTCTCCATTATTCATTTCCATCTCTCTCTTTTGCTGCATCTCTTTCTTATCGGCTGCTGTCGAATGATCTATCTTCTCATTGGCCATTTGGGTCGAATCTTTGTGGGTATCCATCTGCATCTCATCCGATTTGTTCATAGATTTTTCCATATCCATATCCATTTCACCCATCGACATACTGTACTTTTCCATTACCCGGATGGAATCGCTTTTTCGCGGTTGGAACTTAGCTGCCGGAGCTCCCATTTTCATGTCCATCGCCATCATCTCTTTCATTAATTTGATAAGATCGGGTTTAGGCACAGAAGATGCTGCAAGGGTAGGACCTTTACCAATATAAGCGGATGCTTCACCAGAGCCATCTTGAGAGGTGGCACGTATTTGCAACTTTCCGTTTGACGGAATAGTCACAATATAGTCATAGGTTTCGGCTACACTAATTAATGTTTTGTTCTTGTTTATAGGTATCACATTTTTGCCATCGGCCGAAATCAATAAAGGGTCTTCTCCACCAAAGGTGAGCCAGAAATAAGAAGCCGACGCAGCGTTTACAAAACGCAACCGAACTTTCTCTCCGGGTTCAAAATCGGGATATTCCTGTTTATTTTCACCGTTTATTAAAAACAGATCGTGGTAGTTATCCGATATTGCCATATCGGGCATGCGCTGCCACATCATTTTTAGTTTAGCGCCTACTGCCTTTTGCTTAATGATCTTATCCCAACTTTGCACTTGATTTTTCTTGATTAAATACCACTCGTTCCCACGTTTCAAATTTCGCAACTGATTATCAGGATTTTCATCAACCCAATCTGATAAGACTAAAACGAGGTCTTTGTCGTATTCAAAATCTTTTTCTTTGGGATTTATTTGAATGGATCCATATACGCCACGTTGCTCCTGTAAACCTGTATGCGAATGGTACCAATATGTTCCGGATTGTTTAATAGCAAATTTGTAGGTAAAGGTCTCCCCGGGTCGTATAGGGGGTGTAGTCAAATAGGGTACACCGTCAAAATAATTGGGTAGAATCATGCCGTGCCAATGTACCGATGTTTCTTCTTCCATATTATTGGTCACATGGATTATGGCATATTCTTCTTCTTCAAAAATAAGATTGGGACCGGGGATGCCATCATTTATAGTCATAGCCTTTACCGGTTTTCCGGTAAAATTCACCTCTTTATAATCGATAATGAGGTGATATTCACGCTCTGGCCAGTTGTCAATATTCTCTTCTTGAAGATTTGCAATTTGAGCAATTGTTGCAAATGAATAGAACCAACTAAATAAAATAATAAGAGGGAATTTTGTAATAAGTACTTGAGTAAAAGTTTGTTTCATATAATAAGGTCGTTGATTTTACATTTAGAGATGAGTTTTATATGGAGATGATTAATTAATCACTTTTTGTACTTCACCACATGTCATCATTTTACTTCCAAAATAGGGATTCTGGATATCTTTAGACTCACTCAACCATTGAGCACCTTTATTATTGTTATACATTGGGCAATAAGCTTGGTAAAGCTTTTTCCCCGTACCTGTAATAGCAATTAGGTCTATTATGTCTTTGCTCAATATGTCAAAATACTCCCTTTGGTGATCTATTGGATTCTCGGAAATATGTTGGGCATGTTCTGTTGCATCTTCTATGATTTCTTTTAATTCTTGTTGGTTATTCTCACCATATCTATCGGTTTCAAAATCGTTGAACTGTGTAACCATATCTTTTCCCGCTTCGGCTGCAATTTTACTATCTTCATTTACCAACGCATCTTTCATATACAGATAAGTAGTTAGAATTGCATCTGTTTCCACAATTTTAGCATCATCTATGTTACCTAAACCGCCTAAACGGGTCTCATCTTTAATGTTATGATCGGAAGGATTGTTTCTTTTTTCACTGTTCGTACAAGAAGTGAGCATAAACGCTAAAGTTAAGGATAGTATGCCAACAGTTATTTGTAAATTTTTCATTTCGTTTGTTTTTAGGATTAATATTGGGGATTAATTTTCTACGGTTTCTCCCTCTGGTTTAGCATCGTATTGCCGTAGTGAGAGTTTTTTCTTATTAACTTCGTTTGTTGATTTATTAATCACTATATTATAACAATAGTCCGTTAAAAATTTACTATATGAGTCATGCAGCAATGGCTGCAAACTCCACGAGTTCTTTAACAAGTTTATCATTTAATCTTCTGTTCGGTTTAATGCCAGACACGCAAATAAATCGTTCAAGCAGATAAGCGTTGTGTATCATTGTTTTACATGATGCCATCGAAAAGGGGATGCCTTTCTCCTTTGCCAACACCTTTGCCAGGTTAACCGAGGTAAGAGATGCATTAAAGTTGAACGATAGCTTTGCTACATCCCTTGCCTGCGATTGCATCAGTCCTGTGAAGCCTTTTGCATCCCTGAAGCAAAACTCGATCTGAAAACGGGTGCGGTAATACTCTATGACATCCTTCCCGCTCATCTTAGAATTGGTAGAGAAGAACAGTTTTGGTTTTTTCCCATCTTTGGAATACCAGACGACAAGCCTGACCATCTGTTTAAGTGATTTGGAATAGGCTATCAAGGTGTAGAGATCACCGTTATCAATATTGATCTTTTGCACTCTGGTTGTATCCAGGTTGGCCATGTCAATCTTACCGTCGTAGAGTTTAGGCCTTCCTTTCTTGCCCGTTGGTTTCTGCAGTGTTGGATAATAAAGTGCGGCGTCATCCCTGAAACGGCTGACCAGATCAAACTTCATCTCTTGCAGACCCGTAACGAAGTTGTTCTTTGCGAAGTAGGCATCAGCAACCACGTAACGGCTTGTCCGATGGAGTTTCTCCTGCATCGATTCAAGGACCAGCAGGTACCAGTCGATCAGGTTGGCCTCGCGACTCTCCAGGGTTTGACGGTCCGGAGTCTGAACGGCCTGTAGACTGATGCAATCCTTGTTGTCGACGTCTATAAGGCCCACTCCCAGGATTTCCAATCCCCTTTTCGCCTGACCGGCTGCACCCGACCAGAAGTAACCAATCCAAGGGGTATTCTTTCCTGATTTGGTTATATAACTGGGATCAATGGCAATAGCCTTGCGATCTCCGGTTAATACCCTATCAGACAAAGACAAGTTAAACTCCAGCCAATCAAAATCCTTCGAGAAGTTCTGGCGAAATCGCTGTTCACACGACTTGCCATATCTCCCTAATTGTAGGAAATTAATCCTCCCGGGAATGACCAGATACAAAATAAGCGTCTCCATAAGGAATGATTTGAAACTTTTGTTTAACTTCGTAGTTAGTTCACCAAGAACATCACTACAGATACCTCTATATTGGTTAAGTATGCTGGTTCTATCCATCTTTATTAGGCTTTCATCAGCTATAAAGCTACTGATAATCAGCTACTTAGCCATCTTTTTTATGTTAAACTATGTTATGTAAATCATTGAATTCTAATCAGTTAATTGAATATTTACCGAAGTATTATTATAACATGCCTCAGAAGAAATAGTTTATGAACTATCATAAAATCAAATGAATAGAATTGAATTATTAAGTCCTGTAAAATAGACTTTTATTTTTAAGATACTTATTTTTAAACTAATTCTTCTCTCTGGATTAGTATATATTTTATACTAAACTTGAATTATTTTAGTTCTCTTTTTTAAGTAATACGTATGCAGACTTATTTAAAAGCTAATTAATTCAGTGATATTCTGAAGTGAAAAACTCCTCAGAAAAGTGGACTTGCAAACTTAATTGAGACAAAAAGTTAAGCGACATTTTTAATTGATTCTTTTTTAAGATTATACTGATTCCAAAATTCATCAATGGTTAAGTTACCCAATGCTGAGAATCTCCTTTTATGATTATACCAGGATTCAATATATTCAAATACCTGCAAGCGCATTTGCTCTCTTGTTTTGAGTTTGGTACCATAGACCAATTCAGATTTGAAAGTTTTGAAAAAACTTTCAGCCACAGCATTATCCCAACAATTTCCCTTTCCACTCATACTTTGTTCCAGCTTCAAGGATTTCAAAAGGTTGACAGTCTGTTTGCAGGCATACTGGATACCCCGGTCAGAATGGAATATCATTCCTTCTGCAAAAGGTCTGTTCCTATTGGCCATCCTTATGGCCGGGACTACGGTATGGGAGGCATTCATATGATCGCTTATGGACCACCCGATCAGTTTGCGATCAAAAAGATCCAGCACACAGGTCAGATAAAGAAACCCATCCCGACATGGAATATAGGTCAGGTCAGAGACACATGCTTTCACAGGCTCATTCTGATTAAACCTGCGATTCAGCAGATTTGGTGCAACCTTATAGTTGTGAGAGGCATCCGTCGTCACTTTGAATCGTCTCGAGAGTTTGCTGCGCAAGCCCATTTCCCTCATATGGCATGCTACGGTGGTTCTCGAGACAGGAGTTCCGGATACCTGCAAATCCTTCGCCAGCCGGGGGCTTCCATTGCGTCCCTTGGCAGCAAAATAGGCATCCCTGATCTTTTCGTCCAGCTCCATATACTTACGCTTACGCGCGCCCTCCGGATCTTTAAGCCAGCGGTAATAACTGCTCCTGGGCACTTTCAGTACTTTACACATCACCTCGATCGTCCATTGTTTCGAGTTGTATTCCTTTATAAAGAGATAGATCAACGATCTCTCTTGGAGATGATGCTCAAAGCTTTTTTTAATATGTCCCGCTCCGTTTCAGCTTCACCCAGACGTTTTTCCAGTTCAGCAATCCTTTTGGTGTCCTCACTTAATGACTGGACTCCGTGTCCGGGAAAACTGGCTTCACCTTTCTGCTGGTATTCTTTCCGCCAACGATATAGAAGAAAGGGGGCAATACCCAATTCCTGTGCAAGCTCGGAAACATTCTTGCGTTCTAAACTGAGTTTGACCGCATTCTCTTTGAATGCTTTGTCAAAATGTGTTCTTTGTTTTCTCATATTACACAAAAATAAGCGTTTATGCTTAACTCTGTGTCCCGGCTAAGTTAGTAATTCCAACCTGTACATCTGTGACAGGTTGTTAAAACCAGCGTGATCAACAAAAGGTAAAAAAGATGTTTCATCGAATCGATTCTTTATTCAAATTGCACCTCCATCAGCTTGATGTCTGACAACACCACACGGTTGTTGCCGGCTTTGCCGAGGGAGAAGAGGATGCGTGCCTGCGAGTCGGTGTGGGCGGAGGTGAAGAGGAGGTTGTAGGCGGAGTGGTTCTTGTCGATCGTGACCGACTGTCTGCCGTAGCCTGTCCATGGATCGGAGTTCCGTGAGACACCGACCGAGATACTCCGGTTGTCGCTGTCGGGGGAGGAGGCGTTGAAGGCAACACGGTAGGTCTTTCCCTTCTCAATGCTCACGCCGGCTTTGATGAGCTGGATGTGCCAATCGACCGTTCCCGGCTTGGTAACGGTGACGGTCAGCTTGTTGTTCGCCACGGCCATGGTGGAAGCGGCCGAGGCATCATTGTTGGTGAGGTACCAACCGTCGCTCTGCCCGTTGGCAAAGTTGCTGCTGTAGAGGTTCGCATAATCGGGTTCATACGGCTCGGCCATGGGATCACTTGTCAGTGCGTCGACCAGCCGCTCTTCATATTGTCCGCTCTGCGGGTTGTAGATCCCGAAGCCGGAGTTCCACTCCCAATAGGCCCAGCTGAAGTACTGCTGTTCAAACCATCGGGCGAGGAACCGGGTCCAGCGGACCCGCGAGTCGAGGTCGGCACGCGAGTAGGCTCCGAACTCACCGATGTGAATGGGGAGTTGCTTTTCTTCGGAGAAACGGACGGCTGCCTTGAAATCCTGCTCTACCGCCTGCCGCTCAAACGCGGTGTCGCGCCACTTGGTGCCGAGCCAGGCATCGGACCCTTCGGACCAGCTGGCTCCCTGGTGTGTGAACTGGAAAGGGTTGTAGTAGTGGATGGTGAGGATGAGTTGGGGATCATCGGGGATCTGCAGTGCTGAAAGGCCTCCTACACCACCCCACTCCGCCGTACCGATCAGCACGCAGCGCTTCGGGTTGGTTGTGCGGATCACCTGCAGCGCATCGGAGAGGTAGTCGTTCCACAAGGAGGGCGTGAGCTGGTCGTGCGGCTCGTTCAGAATCTCGAACAGGAGGCTGTCGGGGTACTCCCTGAAGTGGTCGGCGATCTGCTCCCACTGCGAGAGAAAACGCGCCTTCTCGGCGGTGGGATTGGCCATCAGCGCATCGTGGTGGTGCATGTTGAGGATGATGTGCAGCTTCTGCTTCAATGCTTCATCGACGGCTGCCTCTATGATCTGCAGGAAAGCTGGTGTAAGGGTGTAGGGAGCTGTTGCCAGGCTGCGATCGCCCCGTTCCCAGCGGATGGGAAGGCGCACGTGGGTGAACCCCAGGTCGGCAATCCATTTCAGGTCGGCAGGATCGAAAGGCGACTGCCACGATTGTTCCGCCTCGTAGGTGTTGCCGATGTTGATTCCCCTGCCCAGGCGGGCGTTGATCTCAGCCGCACTTGCCCAGACTCCCGGCACCTCCGGCTCTTCGGTATCTCCCGCATCACCGGTTTCACCCGGCTCTTCAGACTCATCGGGTATCACACTTTCATTCGGGTTCTCTTCTTCAATGGGAGTCACAGGCTTACTATCGCACTGCTGAAACAGGAAAAGGAAGAGTGCAAGGAGTAGGATGTTTTTTTTCATCATGTAGCGTTTTCGGGTGCTTTTTTACATCACAACCAATATACAAACATACAAAAATTGCAACAGGTTTGTTTGATTTCAGGCATTGATTTTCCTAAACATTGACCGGCCCTCGGTTGTTTATCGATTTATGAGACAATTCACCCCCATCCTCTTCATGGTAATCACGCTGGGCCTCGTGGCCGCGGCGATATTCTACCTCTCCAGACGGTTCACCCTCTTCTTCCCCGCTCCCGGCATGAAGGGATGGGTTTGGATCTTCTCCCTGGGTCTGGTATTCGCCTTCGTGGGATCGATCGGCTTCAGCGAGCTCACCAACCCGTTCGTGACGGCATGGTCGCTGGTGGGTTCCATCCTGCTGGGGGCCTTCATCCTCCTGCTGCTGTCGCTCGCGGTGACCGATCTGCTGCACCTTTTCTTAAAACCCTCTCCCGCCCTGCGGGGCTGGCTCACAGTGGGGCTGACAACGTTGCTCACCGGCTACGGCGTCTGGAATGCCTATCACTTCAGGGTGAAGGAGGTGACCATCCCCATCAGGGGTCTCACCGGGGAGATCCGGGCGGTTCACCTAACCGACATCCACCTGGGCAACTCGCGTGGGAAGAAAGAGCTGGAACGGATTGTGCGCATCACTAAGGAGCTGAGTCCGGAGATCATCTTTAACACCGGTGACCTGTTTGACAGCAAGACGCACTTCAACGGAGATGAAGATGTGCTGGACGCTTTTCAGACGATAAGCGTACCCCATTACTTCGTGTTCGGCAACCATGACGAACAGGTGGGACTGAAACAGGTGCTGCACCGAACGGAGGCGAGTGGCGTGACGCTGCTGATGAACCGGATGGCACACTACAAGGAGCTGCAGATAGTGGGACTCAACAACATGATGGCGGACAGTGACTCGTTCGACATCCATGCAAACAGCGACAGCACCACGGTGAAGAGCGTGATGCAAAGCATGGAGATAGACCCGGAGCGGCCGCTGATCGTGCTGCACCACCGCCCCGACGGCATCCCCTACATGGCGGAGGTGGGGGCCGACCTGCTGCTCACGGGCCACACCCACGCGGGGCAGATGTTCCCCTTCACACTCATCGCCAAGTGGATGTTCGGCTACAACAAGGGACTCTACAAATACGAAGAAATGCAGATCTATGTCTCCCAGGGACTGGGTACTTTCTTCTCTCCCATCCGCTTCGGCACCCAGAGCGAGATCACCCTGCTCAGGCTGGTGCCTGCCTGACTTTTTTCCCTTTTTTTATTGGGCGAAAAAGCATATATTTGCATCAATGGAAAAAATATTCTCCTCATCCGATTTCGACTTCTTCACGCCCGGCCTCTCGGAACTCGAGCTGCCGCTGGCGGGCGAGATCGCCTGCGGTTTCCCCTCGCCGGCCGACGACTTCCTGCAGGAGAGCCTCGACGTGAACAAGCTGCTGGTGAAACACCCCGATGCCACCTTCTACGCCGTGGCGCGCGGCACCTCGCTGGCGCCGCTGGTACAGCCAGGCAGCATCCTGGTAATCGACCGTTCTCTGGAGTGGTCGTCCGACCTGCTGGCCTGCTGCTTCATCGACGGCGAGTTCACCGCCAAGTGGATCGAGAAGAGCGGCGACAAAATCAGGCTTATACCGCTCAATCCCGACTTCCCCACGCTGGAGTACAGCCCCGAGGAGGCGGAAATCTATATCTGGGGCATCGTCACCTCCATCATCAACAACAATGTACGCCTTAGCCGACTGCAATAACTTCTACGCTTCCTGCGAGCGGGTCTTCAACCCGACGTTGAACGGCAAACCCATCGTGGTGCTCAGCAACAACGACGGCTGCGTCATCGCACGCTCAAACGAGGCGAAAGCGGTGGGCATCAAGATGGGCGACCCCGCCTTCCAGATAGAGCGGCTGATCCGCACCCACAACGTGCAGGTCTTCTCCTCCAACTTCGTGCTCTACGGCGACATGAGCCGCCGCGTGATGAACATCCTCGCCTCCTACACCCCCTCGCACGAGGTCTACTCCATCGACGAGTGCTTCCTCGACCTCTCCGGAATGAGGGTCGACCTGCGGGCATATGGCATGAAGATGCGGCGGCAGGTGGGACGCTGGACCGGCATCCCCCTCAGTGTGGGCATCGCCCCCACCAAGGCACTGGCCAAGGTGGCCAACCGCATCGCGAAGAAATACCCGGAGCTGCAGGGGGTGCATGTGATCGACAGCGAGGAGATGCGGATCAAGGCACTCCGCTGGCTCGTCATCGAGGATGTGTGGGGCATCGGCAGACGCTACGCCCGCAAGCTGCGCGCCATGGGGGTGAACACGGCCTACGACTTCACGCAGCTGCCCGAGTCGCTGGTGCGATCACTGATGACCGTGGTGGGACGTAACCTGCAACGCGACCTGCAGGGGATACCCACCCTGGAGATGGAGATCGCCGAGAAGAAGCAGAGCATCGCCACCACCCGTTCGTTCGACCGTGACTACAACAGGCTGGAGGATCTCCATGAGAGGATTGCCACCTTTGTGATGAGCAGCGCCGAGAAGCTGCGCCGCCAGCACTCCCTGTGCCGCCGCATGGTGGTCTTTATCGAGACCAACCGCTTCAATGACAAAGAGGAGTTCTATGCCAACAGCGTGCTCCTGAAGCTTCCCTTCCCCACCTCTTCCTCGCTCGAGCTGGTGCCTTTCGCCATTGAGGGACTGAAAAGCATCTACCGCGAGCACAAGCACTACAAGCGCGCCGGGGTGATCCTGCTCGACCTGGTGGACGCCAACGCCTACCAACCCTCGCTCTTCTTCAACTCCGACCCGAAGCACAAGAGGTTGATGGAGACAATGGACCACCTGAACCGCAAGCATGGCAAGACAATGGTGCGCCTCGCCTCGCAGGATGAGCTGACGCACAAGATGCGGCGCCTGCACCTCTCACGTGGCTACACCACCAGCTTCAGCGAGCTGATAGAGATACAGCTTTAACGAAACAGCATATGTGTTTTACCGTCTCCGTAGAGAAGAAAGCGAAGGAAGCGATCAGGGAGTACCTGCAGTCGCACGCCGGCGTGCAGATGCCCCTCGCCTTCGAGGAGGAGCACTACCTGGTCTCCGGCTTCGCACACCCCCGCCTGCCGGTGATCCGCCAGGGTGCCATCACCCTCTCGGAGTGGGGACTGATCCCCTCCTTCGCGGTGGAGGAGCGGGCCACCGAGCTACAGAAGATGACGCTCAACGCGCGCGCTGACACCATCTACGAGAAACCCTCCTACAAGCAGTCGATCGTCAGCCAGCGCTGCGTGTTGGTGGTGGATGGCTTCTTCGAGTGGCGCCACGAGAACGGTAAGAAGCATCCCTACTACATCTACCCGGCCGACGAGACGGTCTGGCTGCCTGGATCGACCCTGCCACCAAACGCAACAGCGTGGAGCAACTGATGCGACCCTACCCCGAAGAGGCGATGCGCGCGCATGCCATCTCCTCCGACGCGGGCAACACCCGTATCAACCGCAACCAGCCGGAGATCAAATTGCCGATTGAAAAATGATATGCCAGGAACATCGAACTATGAACTAAAAACATCGAACATCGAACTTACAAACTCAATAACGTAATAACGTACTAACCTAGAAACCTTTATAAGCATGAAAACGATCCTTACAACCTTGTTCCTATCCCTCTTCACCCTGCTCGCCGCACAGCAGCCGGCAGGAACCATCCGCCTCAACTCACTCGGTTACCTGCCACAACAGGAGAAAGAGGCGACCATTACTGCCGATGTTCCCACCTTCGTAGTGAAGAATGCAGAGACAAACGAAACATTATTCAGCGGCAAGACCTCCGGTCCCTTCTATCAGGAGGATACAGGGCAGGAGGTGTTAATGGCCGACTTCTCCGCACTGCAGCGCCCGGGCAGCTACTACCTCGAGTTGCCGGACGGAAGCCGCTCCGTTACCTTCCCCCTGGGTATGATCATCCATAGTGATCCTTTTCGTACCGCCATGCGGGGCTTCTACCTCTGGCGCTGCGGCATGGCCGTAGCTGGTGAACACAATGGCGAACACTTCTGCACCAAAGCGTGTCACCTGGAGGATGGCTACCTCGACTACCTCGGAGAGAAAGGAGTGCAGCGCGACGGCACCGGCGGCTGGCACGACGCAGGCGACCACGGCAAGTACATTGTCAATGCCGGCATCACCATGGGCATCCTCTCAATGGCCTGGGAGCAGTTCCAACCACAGATAGAGAAGATCGACCTGCAGCTGCCGGAGACCGCACCCGGTCTGCCCCCCTACCTGCAGGAGCTGAAGTGGGAGATGGACTGGGTACTCAAGATGCAATACGCCGACGGCAGCGGACGGGTGTCGCACAAGCTCACCCGAACCAATTTCTCCGGCTTTATCATGCCACAGGATGACAAAGAGAAGCGCTACTTCACCGAATGGAGTTCGGCCGCAACCGTCTCCTTCGCGGCGATGACCGCACAGGCGGCGCGCATCTTCGCACCTTACGACCAGGCTTATACCGACAGGCTGCTGGCAGCGGCAAGGCTCAGCTACGACTACCTGCAAAAGCACCCCGAAGAGAAGCCCTTCATACAGGGCGACTTCCAGACAGGTGGCTACCAGACCACCGATCCGGATGACAGGCTCTGGGCTGCTGCCGAGCTGTGGCAGACCACCGGCGAGGAGGCTTACCTGCGTGACTTCGAACAGCGGGCAGCAGCAATCAACTACCGGGTGGATGAGGACTGGGACTGGGGCAACGTGGCCAACCTGGGTATGTTCACCTACCTCCTTTCAGAACGGGAGGGGAAGGATAAAGCTGCCGAAAAGCGTATCCGGGAAAACGCGCTGAAAGCTGCCGACAACATGGTGACACGCGCCCGCAACGATGCCTATGGACGATCGCTGGTGCGCTACTACTGGGGTTGTAACGGTAGCCTGGCACGACAGACACTCAACCTCTACGTGGCAGAGAGGCTACGGCCGGAAAACAGTTACCGTGAGACGGCGCTCACACAGATCGCACACCTCTTCGGACGAAACTACTACAACCGTTCCTATGTGACCGGACTGGGCATCAACCCGCCCAAGCATCCGCACGACAGGCGCTCGGGTGCCGACACGGTGGAGGCACCCTGGCCCGGCTACCTGGTGGGCGGCGGTCACAGTGCCACCGACTGGGTGGATGAGGAGGAGAGCTACTCGCACAACGAGATCGCCATCAACTGGCAGGCATCCCTCCTCTTCGCCCTAGCATGGATGCTTCCCTGAGGAGGCGATAGTGACCGAAATGGGACAAACAGAAGGGAGGTGATTCCCATCGAAAAGGGGTTTTGGAAAAGTGCTCCAAAACATCTTTTTTTACTAAATAAATGTTTTTCGTTAAAGCTAAAATCATTTACCTTTGCAGGCAAATCATGATTTTAACAACTGAATGGAAAACAAAAAGCAACTCAGCCCCGCGTTAAAAACGGTCGTCGGGGTTCAATTCCTCTTTGTGGCCTTCGGCGCCACCGTTTTGGTACCACTACTCGTCGGACTCGATCCTTCCACCGCACTGTTTACCGCAGGAATAGGGACATTGATCTTTCACCTCGTAACGAAAGGCATGGTCCCTATTTTTTTGGGCAGCAGCTTCGCCTTCATCGCACCGATCCTCAAAGCCACCGAGCTCTACGGACTGCCCGGCACCCTCTCGGGACTGATCGCCGTGGGTGCGGTCTACTTCCTGATGAGCGCCCTGGTGAAATGGCAGGGGGTGAACCTGATCAAACGACTCTTCCCGCCTGTGGTGATCGGTCCCGTGATCATGCTGATCGGCCTCTCACTCGCCGGCACAGGGGTCAACATGGCCTCTGAGGACTGGCTCCTGGCCATCATCGCGCTGGTCACCGCCATCGTGGTGAGCATGTATGCCAAGGGTTTATTGAAACTGATCCCCATCTTCGCCGGCATCATCGTCGGCTTCACCGTCGCCGCCATCATGGGACGGGTCGATTTCTCCGGGGTGGCGGCCGCTCCCTGGCTGGGATTGCCACAGTTCGTGAAACCGGAGTTCTCATGGGAGGCGATCCTCTTCCTCATCCCCGTAGCCATTGCACCGGTGATTGAGCACGTGGGCGATGTCTTCACCGTGAGCCAGGTGGCCGGCAAGGACTTCGTGAAGACACCCGGACTGCACCGCACCATGTTGGGTGACGGTATCGCCTGCTGCCTGGCGGGACTGATCGGCGGTCCTCCCGTTACCACCTACTCGGAGGTGACCGGTGCCATGGTGCTTACAAAGGTGACCGACCCGGCCGTGATCCGCATCGCCGCCATCACCGGCATCATCTTCTCAATGGTGGCCAAGGTGAGCGCCCTGCTCAAAGCGATCCCCGGTGCCGTGCTGGGAGGTATCATGCTCCTGCTCTTCGGTATGATCGCTGCCACTGGCGTCAACAACATGGTCCAGAACAGAACAGACATGAGCAACTCGCGCAACCTGATCATCGTATCGCTCATCCTCACTACCGGAATCGGCGGCGCCATACTGCAGGTGGGTACCGTCAGCATGACCGGTATCGGCCTCTCTGCCGTGATCGGTGTACTGCTTAACCTGATCCTCCCCCGAACAAAAACTGAGAAGGAGGCGGATAACAACGCCAACAGACAATAAACGCTGCCCCTACAAGGGATCAGCGACAAGGGGAGACTCGTACCAACGGGTCTCCCTCTTTTTTGTGATTAACCGCCGACCGGTTCCTTTCATATGCATTATTTTGATTACTTTTGCATCACAAAGTGAAAAGAATGGAATCGAATAAAAATCAGATACTGAACTACGCCATGCAGGCCGGATTGGTACTGGGAGTATACTGGGTGTTCAAGTACCTGTTTGTGATCACCGGTGAGCTGCATCCGCTGCTTAGCTTCATCGGAACCATACTGAGCATCGGCACCCCGCTGTTGCTCTTCTACTTCCTGGTGAAATACAACCGTGAGGGAACGAACGGTGAGATGCGCTTCGGTGAGGGGATTCAGTTCTCCATCCTGCTCTTCTTCTTTGCCTCCCTGCTTGAATCGCTGATGGTACTGCTGCATGTGAAATGGATTGACCCTCTTTACATCGGCGGCATCTACGAGGCAATGATGCAGATGGCCTCACAAATGCCCATCGGCAAAGAGTTGGCAGCCCAACTGACAGATCAGCCACTGCCGGGAGCAATCACCTACGTCTTCAGCAATGTGATCATGGCCGATGTCTTTCTGGGGCTGATCCTTTCGCTGCTGATCGTCCCCCTCGCCATGCGATACAAAAGAAATGAAACAGCATAACAGACCCTCAAGCATATGGATATTTCAGTTGTAATTCCGCTCTACAACGAAGAAGAATCCCTTCCCGAACTGCATGACTGGATCCGCCGCGTCATGGAGGAGCAGGGTTTCAGTTACGAAATCATCTTCGTGGATGACGGCAGCACCGATGGCTCCTGGCAGGTGATCAGCCAACTCCGCAAAGAGTCGGAAAAGGTGAAGGCAATCAAGTTCAGACGCAACTACGGCAAATCGCCTGCCCTCCACTGTGCCTTCGAAAAAGCGCAGGGGGAGGTGGTGATCACCATGGATGCTGACCTGCAGGACAGTCCCGACGAGATCCCCGAGCTTTACCGCATGGTCAGCGAGGAGGGATATGACCTGGTCTCCGGATGGAAGAAAAAACGATACGACGCCAAGATCACCAAGAACCTCCCATCGAAGCTGTTCAACGCCACCGCACGCAGTGTGTCGGGCATCAGGCTGCATGACTTCAACTGCGGGCTGAAAGCCTATAAGAGTGCACTGGCGAAGGATATTGAGATCTATAACGACATGCACCGTTACATTCCCGTGCTGGCGAAGAACGCCGGCTACCGGAAGATCACGGAGAAAGTGGTGCAGCACCAGGCGCGCAAGTACGGCAGCAGTAAGTTTGGAGCCAGCCGCTTCGTGAATGGCTACCTCGACCTGATGACGCTCTGGTTCCTGAACCGCTTCGGACGGAAGCCGATGCACTTCTTCGGTCTCTGGGGAAGCCTGATGTTCCTGATCGGTTTCGTTGCCGTGATCCTGGTGGGTGCGATAAAACTCTATGACATGCACCATGGCAACCCCTATACGCTGGTCACCGACTCCCCCTATTTCTACATCTCCCTCACCATGATGGTACTGGGAACCTTGCTCTTCCTCGCCGGGTTCCTGGGTGAGCTGGTCTCCCGGAATTCGCCGGAGCGAAACCATTACAGGGTTGAAGAAGAGATTTAGAAAAACCGGTTAAATGTTAGTAAATTAGCAAGTTGGTAAGTTGGTAAGTTGGTAAGTTGGTAGGTTTGTAGGTTAGTAGGTTAGTAGGTTAGTAGGTTTGTAGAATTGTAGAATTGTAGAATTGTAGAATTGTAGAATTGTAGGTTAATAAGTTCGAAGTTAAATAGATGGTACGTTTATGTCAAAAAGAACAACATATCTGCTGCTGCTCTCCCTCCTGTTGCTCTCCTGTAACAGTTCAGGAAGTAAGAAAGATTACATCTATCATCAGGAGCAGGGTGAGATCTTCCACACCGGCTTTCACATCAAGTATGCCTACAGCCGTTCGCTGCGGGAGGAGATCATGGCCGAGCTGGAACGATTCGACCGGTCGCTCAACCCCTTTCGCGATGACGCCATCATCACGAAGGTGAACCGAAACGAGCCGGTAGCATTGGACAGTTTCTTCCTCAACTGCTTCAACCGCTCACAGGAGATCGCACAAAGAACCGGTGGCAAGTTCGACATCACCGTCTCACCGCTGATCAACGCATGGGGCTTCGGTTTCGCGAATATGGAGAGTGTGACACCCGAGATCATCGACAGCTTGAAACAGTTTGTGGGTTATGACAAGATCATGATCGATGCGGAAGGAAAAATCGTGAAAAGCGACCCGCGCGTCACCCTCAACACCTCCGCCATCGCCAAGGGGTACGCCTGCGACGTGGTGGGTGATATGCTGGCGCGGCACGGCATCGAGAATTATATGGTGGAGATCGGCGGCGAAATCACCGCCCGTGGGGTGAACGACAAGGGTGAATGCTGGCGCATCGGTGTGGACAAGCCAATCGACGACAGCACAGGTATGCAACATGAGCTGCAGACCATCCTCTCACTCTGCGACAAAGCGCTGGCCACCTCCGGCAATTACCGTAATTTCTACATAAGGGATGGGAAGAAATATGCCCATACCATCGACCCGTTGAGCGGCTATCCCTCACAACTCGATATCCTGGGTGCCACTGTGATTGCCGACGATTGCATGACTGCCGATGCCTATGCCACCGCTTTCATGGCGATGGGCATTGAACAGTCGAAGAAGGTGGCAGCCACGATTCCGGGGTTGCACTACCTCTTCATCTACGAAATCGACGACGGGACGTTCGGCACCATCCAGTCCGACGGCTTCGAACAGTTTATCGCGGATTAACAAAACCATCGGAACATCACAAACCCTAAAAGAGTATGAACACCAGCGAGAAAGAGATAACCAGTCGACACGGAATGAATGCAAGCCCCGCTCAGCACAGGATCATACCCATGACACCGGCAGAAGAAAGGGAGCTGGTGATCCGTTACGCAATTCACAACAGCTCCTACGGACCGTTGCTGATCGCCTCCTCTACACGGGGTATCCTTTTTACCGGTTTCGGCGAAGAAGAGCAGCTGCTCGGCGAATTGAGAGATCGTTTTCCTGCAGCACTTATCACTTCCGGTGAGGATCCACTCCACCGACGTGCCCTTGCCCGGATCGAGAAACCCTATAGTGAAGATACGCTGTCACTTCATCTCAAGGGAACAGCGTTTCAATTGGCGGTATGGGAGGAGTTACTGCAGATCCCTTGTGGCAAGACCACCAGTTACGCCACGCTCGCACAAAAGATCGGTCATCCAGCCTCATCACGGGCGGTGGGCAATGCAGTAGGCCGGAACCCGGTAGCCTGCCTGATTCCCTGTCACCGCGTGCTGCGTTCCGACAAACAGATGGGTGGCTACCACTGGGGTACGCATGTAAAAGTGAAGTTGCTGGAAGCAGAAGCAGCCCTGTCTTTTCAATCAACAATTAACAATAACAGATAATTTATGAGAATCATCCATTACACCATTCTACTTCTCTCACTGATCTCATTTCGACTGACGGCTGAAGAAGCTGACAGCACCCGCTATCCCTCGATACATGTGGACGGCACACTCAAGAACAAGTATGAATACGCCACCGAAAGCGGCAACTCGCGTTTCTCGGTACGCAATTCACGCATCGGTGTGAAAGGTATTATCAACAGCTTTGCCTCCTACCGTGCACAACTGGAGCTGAGCGACAATGGCGACTTCAAGGTGCTCGACCTGAGCGGCACACTCTCTCCGGCTGAGGGATTCTCCTTCACCCTGGGACAGACCGGGATCCCGCTCTTCAACTCCTATATCACCACCCCGGCGACCATGATGTTCGCAAACCGTGCCTTTATCGGAAAATACTTCATCAGTACCCGCGACCTGGGGATGCTGGCCAAGTACGACTTCCGTGTGGGAAGCTTGCCGGTGAAGCTGGAGGGAGGACTTTTCAACGGCAACGCCATCAACGACCCGGTATGGAAAAAAAATCTATCGTACGGGGGGCGAATTGAGCTGGGTGGCATGCAGGGAGCACGCGTCACTGCCAAGATGTATAACTACCCCAAGGATGACACCAAGCAGTTCTTCATCTATGGTGCCGACTTCCGCTATGCAACCTCCAACTGGAAACTCGAAAGCGAGGTGATGAAGCGGGAGAGCAAAACCGATTTCTTCAGTGACCTTCTCTCCTATTACATCCAGAGCGCCTACAATCTCCCGGTCAAAGCCCGCTTTTTCGACAAGATGATCCCTGCGCTGCGGTGGGATGCGATCGACGAGAATTTTGACATGGAGGGATTTGATGTAAATCGGCTTACCGCGGGACTGGGTTTCGGTTTTAAGCGTAGTGGCTACTCATCCATTCTGCGGTTCGACTACGAATGGTATATGGTAGATAACGACATGACCATCTTCGCAGAGAACCCGGAGATGGATTCGAACAAATTTACGGTGGAACTTGTGATCGCCTTTTGACCCAACAACATAACAAGATGAAGAAAAACACATTTTTCGTGATGATCCTCTCGGCACTTCTGCTGACTGCCTGCAACGGATCTCAACCCTCGGGAGACCTCCTGGGGGAGAACGCAGCAACGTTGTGGGAGCTGCAGGGTGATGCCACGATCAGTGACAAGACCCTTACCCTCAACGAGGGAGCAGCAGCACTATTGAAAAAGGGGAGGTACGACAACTTCGAACTGTCACTCACCTTGCGACTCACAGAAACCGGCAAGGGATTCCTTGCTTTTCACAGTGATGAAGCAATGACAAAAGGCTACAGGGTAGCGCTCAACAACGACCTGACCGATGAGGAGTGGTGGACCAAGACCGGCAGCCTGCTGGGGGTGCGCAACCTGACCAAATCGGTGGTGAAGAGCAACGAGTGGTTCAACATGATCCTCCGCGTGGAGGGCAATGCGATCACCATCCTGCTGAACGGAACCCCCGTGGTGGAGTACATCGAGCCTGCAGCACCCTACCGCACCGAGGAGCATGCATCGCAACTTCTCTCCAAAGGCACGTTCGCCCTGAAAAGCAATGCAGGGACAATCGAAGTGAGCGCGATCTCACTCGCACTGCTGCCGGAAGCGACCGATCTATCCACACAACTGGCAGAAGCGATTGACGAAACAGACGATCAGATCATCCGTCTGCATCAGGAGAACTTCCCGGTACTCGACTACCACGTGCACCTCAAGGGGATCAGCGCCGATGAGGCTGCCGCACAATCGCGCCGCTATGGCATCAACTATGCGCTGGCACCCAACTGCGGCATCGGCTTCCCCATCACCAGCGATGAGGAGGTGCTGCAATACCTGAAGGAGATGGAGGGTCAACCCTTCATCCAGGCGATGCAGGGTGAAGGAAGGGAGTGGCCGGAGACCTTCTCGGAAGAGGTGCGCGAACGGTTCGACTACGTCTTCACCGACGCCCTCACCTTCACCGACCGTAAAGGGCGCCGCACCCGCCTCTGGATCCCGGAGGAGGTGTTCATCGAAGATGAAGAAGAGTACATGGATCTGATCGTGGAGAAGATCGTGGCGGTGATGCAGGAGCCGATGGATGTGTATGTGAACCCCAACTTCCTGCCGGAGGTGATGAACGACCGCTACGATGCCTTCTGGACAGAAGAGCGGATGGACAGGGTAATCACAGCCATGAAGGGTACCGGGAAAGCACTGGAAATCAATCACCGATACCGTATCCCCTACCAGGCATTCATTCAGAAGGCAAAAAATGCGGGCCTCAAGTTCACCTTCGGCACCAACAATGCTGACGGTAACTTCGGCAAGATGGAATATTGCATCGAGATGAAAGAGGCGTGCGGCATCACTGCGGCCGATATGTACAAACCCAATATACAGGAATGAACAACAATAGAATAACACCTGATTTTATCACCGACCTGGAGGAAAACGAGATCTTTGTTTTCGGGAGTAACCTGGAGGGGAGCCATGGAGGTGGTGCCGCAAAAACGGCCCACAACCGGTTTGGAGCGATATGGGGACAGGGAGTTGGACTTCAGGGACAGTCCTACGGCATCCCCACAATGCATGGGGGACCCGAGGAGATACGACCCTACGTGGAGGAATTCATCGATTTTGCACGCCTCAATCCCGATCTCACCTTTCTGGTGACGCGCGTAGGTTGTGGCATCGCAGGCTTCCATGACTCAGAGATTGCACCTCTTTTTACAAATGCTCAAGAAGTACCAAATATCTTCCTGCCAAAAAGCTTCTGGCACTACCTGACCGAATGAGGTACGACGCTCACTTTACAACAAAAAAACCGGTGCCACATGGACACCGGTTTTTTTAGTATAGTATGTTTGATTGAATTATTCTGCACTCTCTTTCTTCTCTTCGGAAGAAGGAGTTTCTTCAGCTTTGGGCTCTTCAGCAGCGGGTGCTTCTTCAGCCTTGGGCTCTTCAGCAACGGGTGCTTCCTCAACCTTAGGTTCTTCAACTGCAGGAGCTTCTTCGGCCTTGGGTTCCTCAACTGCGGGTGCTTCTTCAACCACAGGTGCTTCTTCAACCGCGGGTGCTTCCTCGGCCTTGGGCTCTTCAACTGCAGGTGCTTCCTCCACAACCGGAGCATTGGCAGCCTCCTCTTCGGCTTTCTTCAGCGCCAACACTTCAGCTCTTGCCTTGTTCACCTCTTTCTCTGCATCGAGACGAGCCTTTGCATCTGCACGCTCTTTCTCTTCATCTTTCAGCTTGAGAGAGTGGTTAGCCTGTTGCTTGTTGTTCTTCCATGCCTCGAAACGTCTTTCCGCTTCAGCGGCATCAAATGCACCCTTGGTGACTCCACCCAGGAGATGCTTCTTCATCAGCACCCCTTCCTCGGAAAGGATGTTGCGTACGGTGTCAGAGGGCTGTGCCCCTGTCTGCAGCCAATACAAAGCTCTGTCGAAATCTAAAGTGATCGTAGCAGGATGTGTATTCGGATTGTAGGAACCAATCCTTTCAATATACTTTCCATCCCGTGGAGCTCTGCTATCTGCAACAATGATCTGATAAAAAGGATAGTTCTTCCGTCCTCTTCTCTGTAAACGTAATTTTGTTGCCATTTAGTAGTTCTTGTAAAATGAGTATAAACTGTAATTGCGGGTGCAAAGATAAGAATTAATTGGTGAACTGCAAAATAATTCATGGTCCTTAAGTCATTGAAATCGATCTTTTGATTTTCCCAACCCGATTTCTAGCTGTATCTTTGCAGCCTTAAAAAAATGATATGGTATTAACGTGAGTTCGGGATAAGAAAAGCATAAAAAAAGTTGTGATATAGGGAGATTATTTGTATATTTATAGCTGATAATCAAACAAATAACAAACATCAGCCCTATGATCACAACAGACAAAGTTATTGAAATATTTTGTATTGCCGACGATTTTTGTGCAGAATATGAGAATGAAATTCAGAATCATCAACTTCAAGCCGGGGGTACAACTAAAAGGAGAAACAGGAAAACGCAAATGTCCCAGAGCGAGATTATTGCCGTGATGGTCTGTTTCCACTGCGGAACCTTCCATAATTTCAAGAATTATTACCTGTTTTATATTTGCAAACACATGAAGAGCTATTTTCCAAATGCCGTTTCCTACAACCGTTTTGTCGAGTTGCAACCCAGGGTGATTGTACCTTTCATGCTCTTGCTCAAACTCTTTGGATTTGGTGAATGCACAGGCATTACATATGTGGATAGCACTCCCATTAAAGTATGTCATAACAAGCGTATACACTCGAATAAAGTATTCAGGGATCTGGCACAAAGAGGGAAAAGTACGATGGGCTGGTTTTTTGGATTCAAGCTTCATCTGGTCTGTAACGAAAAGGGTGAATTGCTGAATTTCTCTCTCACAAAAGGCAATGTCGACGATAGAAACCCTGACGTAATCAATGTTCTTACCAAAGATCTTTTCGGTAAACTATATGCAGACAAGGGTTACATCAGCACAAAGCTCTTCGAGATGCTGTTTGACCAGGGTGTTCATTTAGTGACCGGTATACGCTCAAATATGAAAAATTCCCTGATGTCATTCCGCGACAAGATTCTCTTACGCAAAAGATCTGTAATTGAGTCCATCAATGATGAACTGAAGAATATCTGCCAGATAGAACATTCAAGGCATCGTTCCACACATAATTTCATCATGAACATAATTGCTGCATTGGTGGCATATTGTTTCTTTCCCAAAAAGCCTTCAATCAAATTTGAAGTGGAAAAGTCAAGTCAATTAACCATTTGGGGATAATATGTTATCCCGAACTCACGTTTTTAGTGGACGGATTGACGGTTGAGTTTGGGGGAGCTGCATTGTTTTCGGATATCTCCTTCGCCATAAATCCCAACGACCGGATTGCGTTGATGGGCAAGAACGGGGCGGGCAAATCGACCCTGCTGAAGATACTGGCAGGGGTGCGGCAGCCTACCCGGGGGAGGGTCTCCATGCCGAAGGATTTCACGGTGGCTTACCTGCCGCAGCACCTGATGATAGAGGATGGACGTACCCTCTTCGAGGAGACGGCACAGGCTTTTTCACACATCCACCAGCTGGAGGAGGAGATGGAACGCATCAACCATGAACTGACGGTGCGTACCGACTATGAGTCGGACGAGTACATGCAGCTCATAGAGCAGGTATCGGCTCTCAGCGAGAAGTTCTACGGCATCGAGGAGATCAACTACGACGCCGCGGTGGAGAAGACGCTCCTGGGACTGGGGTTCGCACGGAGCGACTTCGACCGGCAGACCTCCCAATTCAGCGGCGGCTGGCGCATGCGCATCGAGCTGGCCAAGATCCTGCTGCAGGACCCCGACCTGATCCTGCTGGACGAGCCTACCAAACACCTCGACATCGACTCGGTGGAGTGGTTCGAGGAGTTCCTGATCAACAGCGCCAGGGCGGTGGTGGTGATCTCACACGACCGGGCCTTCGTGGACCACATCACCAACCGCACCATCGAGGTGACCATGGGAAGGATCTACGATTACAAGGCTACCTACTCGCACTACATGGAGCTTCGCCGCGAGCGCCGTGAGCAGCAGCAGAAGCAATATGACGACCAGCAGAAGATGATTGCCGAGACCAGGGAGTTCATCGAGCGGTTCAAAGGAACTTACTCCAAGACACTCCAGGTGCAGTCGCGCGTAAAGATGCTGGAGAAGCTGGAGCTGGTGGAGGTGGATGAGGTGGACACCTCGGCACTGAAGCTGCGCTTCCCTCCTGCCCCACGCTCAGGCAGCTATCCGGTGGCGGCGGAGGGTCTCCACAAGTCGTACGATGAGAAGCTGATCTTCAGCGATGTCAACTTCATGATTGAACGGGGTGAGAAGGTGGCCTTCGTGGGCCGCAACGGTGAGGGGAAATCGACCCTTGTCAAATGCATCATGGGGGAGACCGCTTTCAATGGCAACCTGCAACTGGGCCACAATGTGAAGATCGGTTACTTCGCACAGAACCAGGCATCGCTGCTGGAGGAGGAGCTGACGGTCTTTCAGACCATCGACGACATTGCGGTGGGTGACATCCGTACGAAGATACGGGATATCCTGGGAGCCTTCATGTTTGGCCGGGAGGATATCGACAAGAAAGTGAAGGTGCTCTCGGGCGGTGAGCGCACCCGCCTGGCCATGATCAAGCTGCTGCTGGAACCGGTGAACCTGCTGATCCTCGACGAGCCTACCAATCACCTGGACCTCAAGACAAAGGATATCCTGAAACAGGCACTGATTGAGTTCGACGGCACGCTGATCCTGGTGTCGCACGACCGTGACTTCCTCGACGGGCTGGCAAAAAAGGTGTATGAGTTCGGCAACCGCAAGGTGACTGAGCACCTGGAGGACATCAACGGATTCCTGGCCAGGAAGCGGATGGAGAACCTGCGGGAGATTGAGCGGAAGTAGTGCGGGTTAACTGCCCGCAACCCTCCTGTTGCGCAGCAGCGGGTTGTTGCGCGACTTGTTGAAGATCATCTGACCCTTATTGGCTCCCTTTCGCAAACGCTTCCGCTCTTCTTCAGGAAGATGGAGCAGCTCCCGGCAGTGATCGGAACAACACCCCTCCATCTCCGCGGCACACTGCGCACACTGGATGAAGAGCAGGTGACATCCCTCGTTGCGGCAGTTGGTATGGCTGTCGCCGGGTGCACCGCACTGGTGGCAGCGGGCAATCACATCGTCGGTGATCCGCTCTCCCAGCCGTTCATCGAACACGAAGTTCTTGCCGATGAACTTTAACGGCAACTGCTGCTCCCGTACCTTGCGCACATATTCCAGTACACCGCCCTCCACGTGATAGACATTCTTGAACCCATTGTGGCGTAGGTAGGCACTGGCCTTCTCGCATCGGATGCCGCCGGTGCAGTACATCACGATGTTCTTCTCCTTGTGCTCCTGCAGCATCTCCACCGCCATGGGCAGCTGCTCCCGGAAGGTATCGGAGGGCACCTCGATGGCGTTCTCGAAATGACCTACCTCATACTCGTAGTGGTTGCGCATATCCACCACGATGGTATCTGGCCGCTGTGTGAGCTCGTTGTATTCCCGCGCCTTAAGGTATTTCCCCGTTTTGGAAGGATCGAAATCGGGATCCTCGATGCCGTCGGCCACAACCTTGTGGCGCACCTTCATGCGCAGTACCCAGAACGATTTTCCATCGTCATCCACAGCGATGTTAAGGCGGATGCCGTTCAGTGCCGGGTCGGCAGCGTAGAGGATCTCGCGAAACAGTTCAAGGTTGCCCTCCGGCACAGAGATCTGTCCGTTGATCCCCTCCCGTGCAATGTAGACGCGACCGAACACACCGATCTCGTTGAAGCGGATGTAAAGGTGGTCGCGAAACTGCCGGGGATCATTGATCGTGAAATATTTGTAGAAGGAGAGGGTGATGCGGGGTTCTGTTTCCTGCAGCATACGCTCCTTCAGCTCCTTGTTGGAGATACGGTTGTGAAGTTGTGACATGTCAAACATTATATATTATCAGACGCAACATATGATTGGATCACCCTGCACAGTGACGATCGTTGCAGCGTCACAAAAAAACCTCAACAGTGTTGTTGAGGTTTTTTTGAAGTGATTCGCCTGGGGTTCGAACCCAGGACCCCATCCTTAAAAGGGATGTGCTCTACCAGCTGAGCTAGCGAATCGACCTGGTGCTTTCTTTCAAAAGCGAGTGCAAAGATAAAACGTTTATTTCAGTTTTGCAACTGTTAAAGCAACATTTTGCCCATTTTTTCCCGGTTGAAAGCCATCGGCTGAAAACCAAACACAAACCGCTGCTCCCTTCAAACTTCCACCAACAAAGCTATCAGCTAAAAGCTAAAAGCTAATATCTATAATGCTCCGGCTTGAACGGTCCCTCTACCGCAACACCGATATAATTGGCCTGCTTTTCAGTGAGCGTGGTCAGCTTCACACCGATCTGCTCCAGGTGCAGCCGCGCCACCTCTTCGTCGAGTGCCTTGGGCAGACGATAGACACCAGGCGCATAATCGTGCTGCCAAAGGTCGAGCTGCGCCAGGGTCTGGTTGGCGAAGGAGTTGCTCATCACGAAGGAGGGGTGCCCCGTAGCGCATCCCAGGTTCACCAGGCGCCCTTCGGCCAGCAGGAAGAGGGAGTTGCCCCCGGGGAAGGTGTACTTATCTACCTGCGGCTTGATGTTGGTGTGCACGATGCCCGGGAAGGTGGTCAGCTTGTCCACCTGTATCTCGTTGTCGAAGTGGCCGATGTTGCAGACGATGGCCTGATCTTTCATCTGCTGCATATGATCGATGGTGATCACGTCACGGTTGCCGGTGGTGGTAACATAGATGTTGCCTTCCGGGAGAGCTTCTTCAATGGTGGTCACCTGGAATCCCTCCATGGCTGCCTGCAGCGCACAGATGGGGTCGATCTCGGTGACGATGACCCGTGCACCGTAGGAGCGCATCGACTTGGCACAGCCCTTGCCCACATCACCGTAACCCAGCACCACCACCACCTTACCGGCAATCATCACATCGGTGGCGCGCTTGATGCCGTCGGCGAGGGACTCGCGACAGCCGTAGAGGTTGTCGAACTTCGACTTGGTCACCGAGTCGTTGACGTTGATGGCCGGCACCAGCAGCTCTCCACGCTCCATCATCTGGTAGAGGCGGTGCACACCGGTGGTGGTCTCCTCAGAGATTCCCTTCATCTCTGCAATGGTGCGGTGCCAACGCTGATCATCTTCCTTAAGGATGCGGTGCAGCGTGTCCAGGATGGCCTGCTCCTCGCGGTTCGATCCCTTGCGGTCGATGGTGGAGGCGTCGTTTTCGGCCTGGTAGCCCATGTGCACCAGCAGTGAGGCGTCACCACCGTCATCCACGATCATATGAGGCCCCTTGCCGCCGGGGAAGCGAAGCGCCATCTCGGTACACCACCAGTACTCTTCGAGCGTCTCACCCTTCCAGGCATAGACCGGGACACCCGCGGCAGCGATGGCGGCGGCGGCATGATCCTGCGTGGAGAAGATGTTGCAGCTGGCCCACCGCACATCGGCTCCCAGCTCCACCAGTGTCTCGATCAGCACAGCCGTCTGTATGGTCATGTGCAGCGATCCCATCACGCGGGCACCCTGCAGCGGCTTCTCCGCGGCATACTTCCTGCGGATGGCCATCAGGCCGGGCATCTCATGCTCAGCGATTTCAATCTCCTTGCGGCCAAAGTCGGCCAGGTTGATGTCAGCCACCTTATAGGGCAGGTCGGCAGAAAAATTGTGGTCCATATTCCTTCAGTTTTGATTTATCGATTTTTAAGAATGCAAAGGTACGAATTTCGGGGATTGTTTCTATCTTTGATTGGTATAAAGCGTGTGAAACAGGGTTAAAAAGATGAGGGTCTTCTATTCGAACTATTTACCGGTGAAGGGGTTCAGGGCGATCAACTTGTTCGGGATCATCGTCGCCAGAAAGGAACATGGGGCTCTTGAAGAACGGGTGATGCAACACGAAGCCATTCACAGTCGACAGCTCAGGGAGCTCTGGGGCATCGGCTTCTATCTCTGGTATACCGGTGAGTGGCTTGTCAACTGGATTCGCTACGGGAGTTGGTTTGCAGCCTACCGAGAGATTTCATTCGAACGTGAAGCCTACGCCTACGACTGGGACAAAAACTACCTGACCAGACGACGCAGGTTTGCCTTTCTCCGCTTTCTGAGGAGTGGAAACAGATAAAAAACAATCAGCAACAATGAAAAGAATCACAGGAATCATTTTCTTTGCACTTCTGTTGCTCACGATGTGTGCGCAGGGACAATCACAAAAAACAAATACAAACCAAACAAGCAATATGAACTGGAACCCATTGACTCCCGAAGAGGAGCGAGTGATCGTTCACAAAGGAACGGAAAGGCCTTTCACAGGCGAGTTACTGAACAACAAGAGCGAGGGTCTTTACCTCTGCAAACGATGCGATGCCCCACTCTACCGGTCGCACGACAAATTCGACGCCCACTGTGGCTGGCCCTCGTTCGACGATGAAATTGAGGGTGCCGTGAAACGGGTGCTCGATGCCGACGGACGTCGCACGGAGATTCTCTGCAACAACTGCGGAGCGCACCTGGGGCACGTGTTCCTCGGTGAGGGATTCACAGCGAAGCAGACGCGCCATTGCGTGAACTCGGTATCGCTGAAATTCATGCCTGCTGAAAACGCAAACCTGAAAAAAAGCTATTTCGCCTCCGGTTGCTTCTGGGGTACGGAGTACTTCTTCATGAAAGCTCCCGGTGTGAAGGAGACCAATGTGGGCTTCATGGGAGGCCATGTGGAGAATCCCTCATACGCACAGGTGTGCGAGAAGAACACCGGCCACCTGGAGACCACCGAAGTGGTATACAACGCTTCTGAGACCTCCTATGAGGCGATGGTGAAGCTCTTTTTCGAGACGCACGACTTTACACAGACAAACGGTCAGGGTCCCGACATCGGTCCGCAATACCTCTCCTGCATCTTCTACAATGATGAGACGGAAAAGGCGATCGCTGAGAAGTACATCAGCCTGTTGACCGAAAAGGGATATAGGGTGGCCACGATGCTCAAACCTGCTTCTCGCTTCTGGAAGGCGGAAAACTATCATCAGCAGTACTACGAACACAAGGGGACTAACCCCTACTGCCACAAGTACACTCGAATATTCTGAGTATAAAAGGATAGAGGAATCTTTTTTTTAAGGGTGTTGCCAAAACTTTTCGATTGCTTGTGTGTTTTATTCATATGTAAGTGTGAAAAAACATGAAACAGAAACGTTTAATTTAAAAAAGAAAACAATGAAAGCATTTAGATTCATGACAGCAATTACACTGATCCTGGCACTCGGTATGAGTGTTGCCTCGTGTAAAAAAGTAAACGACGCTGAAGTGCAGAAAGCTGCACAGGAAGTATTGATGGCTGATCCCGCTCTTGCCGGAGTTGTAGTAACCGTACAGGAACAGGTAGCTACCCTGACAGGGATTGTTGATGATGATGTTGCAAAGGCTGCTGCCGAAAGCGCTGTTGCTGCAGTGGAAAATGTGAAGTCGGTGGTAAACAATATTGAAGTGGTTCCTCCCGCACCGGACTATTCTGAACTTGATGCTGCCATCAACGCGGCTTTGGCTGATGCGATGAAAGATCATGCAACTGTGACTGCCGCCGTAGAGAATGGCGTGATCACCCTTACCGGTGAGATAAGGGAAAGAGATCTTCCCACTCTGATGCAGAAGCTGAACGCACTGAACCCGGTGCAAATCGTGAACAACCTTACCGTAAAATAACAAAATCATGGCATTGACAGAAAAGTACAAGGAACTTATTGATCTGGCCCGCACTAACAACCTGATTGTGAATGATGCAGGTAACGTGCTGAAGATCGATGGAACGGTGCCCACAGCGGACATCAAAAATAAGATGTGGGATATTTACCAACGCCTCGACCCGCAGTTCAGAAGCAATGATGTGCTGCTGAACGTGAAGGCTGCCGTTACAGACGGTGGCAAGGTACGGGTGGTTACCAGAGAAAGCAGACTTAACATCCGCAAGGGTCCCGGTACCGACCAACCTATTGTTGGCAAGGCAGAGAAGGGTGAAATCATCACCCTGATCAGCAAGAGCAACGATCTCTGGTGGCTGGTACGCGACGTGGACGGTGAAGAGGGCTATTGCTATGCGCAGTACCTCGAACCGGTGGTGTAACGCCCTTTGAAATCCTTATTCAGTAATTGAATTAAAAAAAGGTTGCCCCGAAAGGCAACCTTTTTTTGTGTGTATGGGAATTGACGATCAATTGAATGTAAACTTACCATCGAGTTTGATGGCCAATGTAACCGGTGAGGTGAGGTTGTGTGTAGAGGTGTATGTAAGCACCACCGTAGAAGAACCTCTCCGGTAGATCTCGTTCATGATCTCCTGCAGGAAGGTGAGTTGTGTCAGTTCCATAAATTTCTCGTTGGAGTCAATCACGGGCAACACAATCTTTTTCTTGGAATCACTCTTCAACGAGAGGGTTACATTCTGCAGCTCTACTGTCTGTGCTGCAGTGATACCCCTCACTTCCACATAAGAGGTCGTTTGAATGATGGCATTGCTGACATACTTCACATATTCGCTGATGGCTGCGAAGTCACTCAACGAAAAGGTGATTTCACTCCTTGATGCTGCACCGGCAGAGGCAATCAGCGTGAAGGACTTGGTGGCCGAGGCGCTCTCTGATTCGGGCAGGTCATCGGGCTTGTCGCTGCCACAGGCAGTGACTCCCACCATGAGGGTCAACACAGCTAAAAGGGTTATCCATTTTTTCATAACTCTGGTTTTTTATTGGTTTGTTTCATTGCTTCTCATTGCTATAACAACAAATGTAGGGTTTTGGATTGCTCACCACGCCCTGATAACTTTAAAAAACAATAAAAGCGCATTATTGACACACCCTCTAAACCGGAAGTACCAATGGATGAGATTTTCTTAATTCACTCCATCATCTTCGGTGAGCAGCAGCACGCGACTGGCATACTCTTTTTCCAGTGGCAGTTCCAGACCGCTGTTCATCAGCAAGGCACCGCTGATCACCTTTCCTTCAACCGGGAGATACTCACTATCCGATCGGTTCAGCTCCCTGATCCGGTAGTTCTTCCCGGGGGCCAGTCCGGCCATCCTGAGAGGGGGAAGCACCTGTCCGTGAAAGTGCTCTGTCTTGAAGATGAAGAAAACGGCCTTCTCCTTTCCCGGAGCTGAATAAAGCAGGGAGGCAACCCCTTTGTCGTCGTAGGGTGAAACCAGCCGGTAGAGATCACCCTGCTGCACCACCTCACGAATCTCCTTGTAGTTGCTGATTGCTTTGCGCGAGAAGGCTCTCTCCTCGTCGGTCATGTTGCGTGGCTGCATCTCCATGCCGAGACGGCCTGTCATGGCCACATCGAAGCGTAACTTGAGCGGCATCACCCTTCCTGTCTGGTGGTTGGGTGATGAGCCCACGTGTGCTGCCATGGCAACAGCCGGGAAGAAGTAGGAGATCCCCCATTGCATGTAGATGCGCTGGAGGGCCTCGGTGTTGTCGCTGACCCAAAACTCATCGAAGTAGGGCAGCACGCCATAGTTGGCCCTGCCCCCGCCGCTGGCACATGCCTGGATCACCATGTCGGGGTATTTGTCGCGGATTCGTTGCATCACCTTTGCGAATCCGCGGTGATAGTCGATGTAGAGGTGCGACTGACGCTCTGCCGGCAGATGATGGGAGCCATAGTTGTTGATGTTCATGTTGGCATCCCACTTGATATAGGCAATTTGAGGATGTCTGGTGAGCAGATCGTCAATTAGTTTGTAGATGAACTCCTGCACCTCGGGATTGGAGAGGTCAAGCACCAGCTGAGTACCTCCCCTGCCGTGACGAAGCTCACGGTTGGGCTGACCGATCACCCAGTGGGGATGCTTCTCGTATAGCTCACTCACGCTGTTGGTCATCTCCGGCTCAAGCCAGATCCCAAACTTGATCCCTTCTCTTTCTGCTGCCGCGGTCAACCCCTCAATGCCCAGGGGTAGTTTACGGCGGTCCACCACCCAGTCGCCCAGTGATGAGTTATCGGTGTTCCGCTGATACTTATCGCCAAACCAACCATCGTCCATCACGAAGAGCTCGCCACCCAAGTCGGCGATATCGCTCATCATCTGTTCCATTCCCTCCTGATTGATGTCGAAGTAGACACCTTCCCAGCTGTTGAGCAGGATGTCACGTTGCTTCTTCCCTCCATGTATCTTACCGTTTCGGGCCCAACGGTGGAAAGAGCGGCTCACTCCTCCCAATCCCTCATTGCTGTATGTGTAGGCTACCTCGGGTGTGACAAAGATCTCACCGGGTGCCAACAGGTAGTCAGAGGCATCTTCGTTGATCCCTGCAAAGAAGGAGTGCCAGTTGGTGTCTCCCGTATCGAAGCGCAAACGGTAGTTTCCGCTCCAGCAGAGGGCTGCACCAATCGCCCTTCCATTTTGCTCGTGCGGTTTCCCGTCAAGGGAGATCATCACCTCCGCATGGTCGGTATGTGAGTTACGCACCCCATCCTTGTTCTTGATCACCTTCATCCCCGGCATCAACGGCTCTGTAAACAGCTTGCTTTCGTTCGCCCAGGTACCATTGAGGTAGGAGATCCAGACATCATTCTTCCGTACAGGCAGGAACGATGATGCAAACTGCTGCAGGCGCACATCTCCCGGCTCCTGATGTGAAATCTCATTCCACACCTCAATCACATCACTCTCATTGTATGCCTTGTAGACAGATTTTACTGTAAAGGGATAGACCTTGTCTTTCTGTGTAATCTCAAGATATGTTGCAGCATCATCGACTCGCTGCGTTACAGCTGTTACAACCATGTCGAGTGAGAGGTTGCCGTCGCTGTGTTGTACCTGCAGGGCGGCCTCCGATTTGCTTTCTATACCAAACACAGGATATGCCGGCATGCTGAAAGTGACTCCTGCCTCATGAAGTTGTGAAATTTGTCCGGATGCAATCGGTGCACCGTAATAAAGGATTTTAAGCTCCTCACCCGGCTTTGCAGACAGAAGCATTGAACTATTTTTGGTTGAAACAAGCAGTTCATGATCACCGGCATTTACTGATAAGGAGATGAGCAGTGTGAGTAAAAGGATTGGCTTTATTTTCATATGAGTAATACTTTTGTGTTTAAATGATCAGATTAGTACAAAAACACGCCACAGAGCAAGAAGAGTAAACATCTCTGCTCAGTGAGCAATAGGATTATCAAATCCCTGTGAACAAAAGTAGCAGAATAAGTCAAGCAAAAATAGTACTGATTTAACCAAGATTACACTTTTACGTTCAAGTCACCCACAACAAAAAAGCCCCCGGGATTTCTCCCGGGGGCTTCTGTAAAGAACGGCGGCTACCTACTCTCCCACTTGTGTGCAGTACCATCGGCGCTATTGGGCTTAACTTCTCTGTTCGGAATGGGAAGAGGTGGAACCCCAACGCTATAACCACCTTAATGATTTTCGCTGTTGACTGGAACCTTACGGCTCGCAACTTGAGTGCTTATAAGAAATGACATGATGAAAACAAGAGGCAAAGTAACAAGCGTAAACTTCCGTCTACTTCAATGTAGAACCATCAGACACGATGTATTTGTCAAGCCTTTTTCTCCCGGTTTGATTCGTCGAAAAAAAGCTTACGGGCAATTAGTACTGCTCGGCTTTGACGTTACCGCCTTTACACCTGCAGCCTATCAAGGTCGTCGTCTACAACCACCCTTAAAAGAGATCTCATCTTGAGGTAGGCTTCGTGCTTAGATGCTTTCAGCACTTATCCCTGCCCAGACTTAGCTACCCGGCAATGCACCTGGCGGCACAACCGGTAAACCAGCGGTCTGTCCAACACGGTCCTCTCGTACTAGTGTCGGAGCCTCGCAAATCTCTAACGCCCACGATAGATAGAGACCGAACTGTCTCACGACGTTCTGAACCCAGCTCGCGTGCCACTTTAATGGGCGAACAGCCCAACCCTTGGGACCTTCTCCAGCCCCAGGATGTGACGAGCCGACATCGAGGTGCCAAACCATTCCGTCGATATGAGCTCTTGGGAATGATCAGCCTGTTATCCCCGGAGTACCTTTTATCCTTTGAGCGATGGCCATTCCATACTGAAACCACCGGATCACTATGCTCTAGTTTCCTACCTGATCGACTTGTAGGTCTCTCAGTCAAGCGCGCTTATGCCATTATACTCTTAAAGGACGGTTACCAATCGTCCCGAGCGCACCTTTAGAAGCCTCCGTTACTCTTTTGGAGGCGACCACCCCAGTCAAACTACCCACCATACAGTGTCCTCCCACAAGGGAGTTAGAAGTCAAACATCCGAAGGGCCGTATTTCAACGTCGGCTCCACGATGACTAGCGTCACCGCTTCATAGCCTCCGGCCTATCCTACACATCGGATGCCCAAATTCAATGTAAAGCTATAGTAAAGGTTCACGGGGTCTTTTCGTCCCATCGCGGGTAATCGGCATCTTCACCGATACTACAATTTCACCGAGCTCACGGTTGAGACAGTATTCAGATCGTTACACCATTCGTGCAGGTCGGAACTTACCCGACAAGGAATTTCGCTACCTTAGGACCGTTATAGTTACGGCCGCCGTTTACTGGGGCTTCAATTCAATGCTTCTCTTGCGATGACATCTCCTCTTAACCTTCCAGCACCGGGCAGGTGTCAGGCTATATACCGCTTCTTTCGAATTCGCATAGCCATGTGTTTTTGTTAAACAGTCGCCTGAATCATTTCTCTGCGGCCCACATTGCTGTGGGCGTCCTTTCTCCCGAAGTTACAGGACTATTTTGCCTAGTTCCTTAACCGTGAATCACTCGAGCGCCTTAGTATTCTCAACCCAACTACCTGTGTCGGTTTACGGTACGGGTAATATGATAATTAACGTGTAGCGGCTTTTCTCGGCAGTCTGCTTACCCACATTATTGGCTCATCCGAAGACTTGCCATACTTTCAGGTTCAGCTCAAGGTGCGGATTTGCCTACACCCATCAACGCCTACCCCCTTCAACCTACTATTCCGTCAGTAGGCAGTGGTGTCACTCCTGCGTCCCCGCGTAACTTATCATCTTAGTAACGGAATATTAACCGTTTCTTCCATCGGAATCGCCATTAGGCTTATCCTTAGGCCCCGACTAACCCTGATCCGATTAGCGTTGATCAGGAAACCTTGGTCTTTCGGCGAGGGGGTTTCTCACCCCCTTTGTCGTTACTCATACCTACATTTGCTTTTCCAGACGCTCCAGAATACCTTACGGTACGCCTTCAACGCAGACTGGAATGCTCCCCTACCAATTCATAAGAATTCCATAGCTTCGGTAATATGCTTATGCCCGATTATTATCCACGCTTCGCCACTCGACTAGTGAGCTGTTACGCACTCTTTAAATGAATGGCTGCTTCCAAGCCAACATCCTAGCTGTTATAGCGGCAAAACTTCGTTAAATGCAACTTAGCATATATTTCGGGACCTTAGCTGATGGTCTGAGTTGTTCCTCTCTCGGACACGGACCTTAGCACCCGCGCCCTCACTCCCGGAGATCACTTGCACGCATTCGGAGTTTGTCTGGACTTGATAGGCGGCGAAGCCCTCGCATCCAATCAGTAGCTCTACCTCATGCAAGCTCATTATCCGAGGCTGCACCTAAATGCATTTCGGGGAGTACGAGCTATCTCCAAGTTTGATTAGCCTTTCACCCCTACCCTCAGGTCATCCGAAAACTTTTCAACGTTTACCGGTTCGGTCCTCCATTTTGTGTTACCAAAACTTCAACCTGCCCAAGGGTAGATCACTTGGTTTCGCGTCTACTCCTGCTGACTATGCGCCCTGTTCAGACTCGCTTTCGCTGCGGCTCGGCACCTTAAATGCTTAACCTTGCCAGGCAAGAGTAACTCGTAGGTTCATTATGCAAAAGGCACGCCGTCACCCCCTAAAGGGCTCCGACCGCTTGCAGGCACATGGTTTCAGGGTCTATTTCACTCCTCTGTTCGAGGTTCTTTTCACCTTTCCCTCACGGTACTGGTTCACTATCGGTCTCTGGAGAGTATTTAGCCTTGGCGGATGGTCCCGCCAGATTCACGCAAGATTTCTCGTGTCCCGCGTTACTCAGGATACTGATAGGCTTCGCCAGGGAGTCGCGTACGGGATTATCACCCTCTGTGATCCACCTTTCCAGGCGGTTCCGCTTCCCTGATTTCTTGCCACGTCTCAGTCCTACAACCCCGCTGTTGCCGAAACAACACCGGTTTGGGCTATTCCCGTTTCGCTCGCCACTACTTCGGGAATCACTTTTGTTTTCTTCTCCTATGGGTACTTAGATGTTTCAGTTCCCCACGTTCGCCTTCCACTTACATGGAATGGTACAATCTTCTCGTACCGGGTTGCCCCATTCGGATATCCGCGGATCGATTCGTATTTGCCAATCCCCGCGGCTTTTCGCAGCTTATCACGTCCTTCTTCGCCTTCCAGAGCCTAGGCATCCCCCATGTGCCCTTATTCACTTTCTTTTCGCCGTCCGGTTCTACACAAGGATTGCTCCTCTTGCAGCCGGGCTTGATAAATACTAGCGTCTAATGTTCTTTAAAATGAACTTTATTTACTTTGTTATTTGCTCTTGTTTTTATTTCATCATGTCAAAGATCGCTTCAATCGCTGCCTCGCCCCTAAAAAGGGTTCCGCTGATCGATAGCTGTCTGATACGGAATCGAACCGTTCTTCTTTTCTCGCCGCCGTCCGGCTTTCAAACATCAATACTCATTTTTTCTTCTCGAACAGACTCGCTTGTCTTGTTCTTGGGTGGAGAATAACGGATTCGAACCGTTGACCCCCTGCGTGCAAGGCAGGTGCTCTAGCCAGCTGAGCTAATCCCCCGTTTTTTCTTCTTGTAGTCCCAGGCAGAGTTGAACTGCCGACCTCTACATTATCAGTGTAGCGCTCTAACCAACTGAGCTATAGGACTGGCTGGTTTGCTGTCGGCATCCCTGGCTTTCCTGGTTAACCCAGATACAGAAAATAAGCATCTGCCTCTGACCCAAAACGGGATGTCTGGCGGTACCTCCCGGGCCGGTAAGCTTGCGCTGATACCTCACCGGGATTCTCCCTCCCCGCCTGATGGGCGGGTTATATCATTTAATACACACTTTTGACATCTGACATCCTGCTAAATATAACAATTTAATTGATACTCCGTTTTTCAATTTCAAATAGTAAAAAAAATCGTGAACCGGAAGTACACCCTGAAGATGATCTCTCGAATCTCTTCCCGTATCGGTACTTCAAACGGTTTGGCTTGTATTGTGACCTTCACCTATCACCTGTCGTTAAGGCGTCTCTCCAGAAAGGAGGTGTTCCAGCCGCACCTTCCGGTACGGCTACCTTGTTACGACTTAGCCCCAGTCACTAGTTTTACCCTAGGTCGCTCCTTAACGGTTACGAACTTCAGGTACCCCCAGCTTCCATGGCTTGACGGGCGGTGTGTACAAGGCCCGGGAACGTATTCACCGCGCCGTGGCTGATGCGCGATTACTAGCGAATCCAGCTTCACGGAGTCGAGTTGCAGACTCCGATCCGAACTGAGAGTGGTTTTGGAGATTAGCATCCTGTCGCCAGGTAGCTGCCCTTTGTACCACCCATTGTAACACGTGTGTCGCCCCGGACGTAAGGGCCGTGCTGATTTGACGTCATCCCCACCTTCCTCACATCTTACGATGGCAGTCTCATTAGAGTCCCCAGCTTGACCTGATGGTAACTAATGATGAGGGTTGCGCTCGTTATGGCACTTAAGCCGACACCTCACGGCACGAGCTGACGACAACCATGCAGCACCTACACATCTGCCCCGAAGGGAAAGCCTCTTTCAAGGCCGGTCAGATGCATTTCAAGCCCGGGTAAGGTTCCTCGCGTATCATCGAATTAAACCACATGTTCCTCCGCTTGTGCGGGCCCCCGTCAATTCCTTTGAGTTTCATTCTTGCGAACGTACTCCCCAGGTGGATTACTTAACGCTTTCGCTCAGCCGCTTACATTGTATCGCAAACAGCTAGTAATCATCGTTTACTGCGTGGACTACCAGGGTATCTAATCCTGTTTGATCCCCACGCCTTCGTGCCTGAGCGTCAGTAGTAGTTTAGTAAGCTGCCTGCGCAATCGGAGTTCCTCGTGATATCTATGCATTTCACCGCTACACCACAAATTCCGCCTACTTCATCTACACTCAAGGAAACCAGTTTCGAAGGCACTTTTACAGTTGAGCTGCAAAATTTCACCGCCGACTTAATCTCCCGCCTGCGCACCCTTTAAACCCAATAAATCCGGATAACGCTCGGATCCTCCGTATTACCGCGGCTGCTGGCACGGAGTTAGCCGATCCTTATTCGTAAGGTACATGCAAAAAGCCACACGTGGCTCACTTTATTCCCTTACAAAAGAAGTTTACAACCCGTAGGGCCGTCTTCCTTCACGCGACGTGGCTGGTTCAGACTTGCGTCCATTGACCAATATTCCTCACTGCTGCCTCCCGTAGGAGTCTGGTCCGTGTCTCAGTACCAGTGTGGGGGATAAACCTCTCAGTTCCCCTATCCATCGCTGCCTTGGTGAGCCGTTACCTCACCAACTAGCTAATGGAACGCATGCCCATCTACAACCGATAAATCTTTAACAAATATTCCCATGCGGGATCCCTGTATTATGGGGTATTAGTCCGTCTTTCAACGGGTTATTCCCCTGTTGTAGGTAGGTTGCATACGCGTTACTCACCCGTGCGCCGGTCGCCACCATCAGTATTGCTACTTCATGTGCTGCCCCTCGACTTGCATGTGTTAGGCCTATCGCTAGCGTTCATCCTGAGCCAGGATCAAACTCTTCGTTGTAAATTTGTTTTTTTGTTTCCTTGAAACAACCTTCAAGTGAAGGGCTACTTCACGGTCGCAAATCTGCCAAATCTATACCTCAACGTCTATGAGCTCTTGTCGATCCCTTCAAAATAACTCCCGGATTCACGATTTATATTCCTGTTTAAATTGAACGGGTACCAATCTGTCTGTTTATCTCTTACCGGTAATTACTCGCCGGCTCAACCTAAACAGACCCTTGTATACTCTGCTTTATGTCTTATCAAAATGTGTATGTAAATACCTAAAGATCGCTTCTTGCTCGCTTTTCTCTGAGGCGTTCCTCTCAAAAGCGGGTGCAAAGATAGGGACTATTTTTCAAACCCCAAAACTTTTTGCAAAGTTTTTTTCATTTTTCTTTTCCTTTCCGGAAACCAAATTGGAAATCAATCTGTTTGGCTCTATCCGTTGTCGCTACAACGTTTCCGCGCCATTTCCTTTTTAAGCGAAAGGGCTACAAAGATAGTAAAGATTATTGATATCCTCCAAATAATTGTGCAGTAAATTCAAGAAATATTTTCTGTTTCTTATTCCTTCAAACTGGCATCTGAAGGTAATAAATTCATATCCAACCCTATAATCATTCGGCTAGAATATGAGAACTGGTAAGCACTTCAGGTGTGACGGCAAAACTCATCGGCTGACCGTTGCGCTCTATACCAATATTAATGGTAAGAGGTGTTTGCCATTCGACATACTGATTAAATCCAAAAAGGTAGGAGAAAGCAGCCTTGTAGCGCCTGCTGTCTGCCAATGCTTCTGAAACGGCGTGATAGTTGGCAACATCCCAAAACATGCAATCACGAAAACCGTTCGAATCGGTATAACGCGTTTTCTTGTCGCGCAGGTGCATTGTCTCCGAGAGAAAACGACGGTAACCCTCGGTGAGTGGCCGTGAAGAATTGTGCGAGAACGGCTGTCCCTGTATATGGGTCACCACGTCACCCGGTAGGATTCCCGCCAATTGAGCGGGTGAACCCGGATCAACTGATACCACACTCTTCAGGTCATTCATATCATAACTGATACCTGTATAATGATACTTAAGGTATTTGACCTCAAATGTGGCATAACTCTGATTGCCGGGATAAGGGAACTTGAGCAGCATCAACGGCAGGTTCAGTTCCAGATAATCGGTCAACGGGTAATGCTCCGTGAGGCGCTCCTTAACTTCACCCTCCCATATCAGGCTCATTTCACCCGGGGCTATAAACTTACGGTCGAAGAAACGATACCCAAACTCAAGGTTGAAGGCGATGTCCTCTATTCTTACAGCTTCGGAAGGATCATAAACCGGCAAACGCATGGTCCGGTGGCTACGCGTATCGAAGCGCCATACAGGCTGATAACTGCCCAGCGTGGGGGATTGCGGTTTAAAGAGCGAATTGCTCTGATAGCTGTAAAAGGTTTGAATGATAAAATCGGGATCCACCGGATCATAGGTCAGCCCCTTTTCCGTAAGGGCTCGGATGAAGATGGCATTGATTCGCTCATCCAACTCCCGGGTCGCTTCATCTGCGGGAGCAAAAGCAAAGGTTCGGTAACTGTAAAAGAGTGCCTCCTCATTTTTCCGTGTCTTCACCGGAATAAGAAAGCGTCGGTCCTGCACATCTTCAAGGCTGTAAAAAGCAAACACCGGTGCCAGTTGTGCCTCGCTGATGGCATTGGGATGACGGCACTCCTTCCTGAAATTTATCTCCCTGAAGGCATGGTTGAAATTACGAATGGCAAGGGTTACCTCATCATCGTTCTCAGCAAACCAGGATCTCAATGTCTGAAACGACTGTCGGTAAGTACCATGTCCATTTACGGAGAGAAGAATATCATTCAACTTCAACCCTGCCCTATCTGCCGGCGATCCGGGAGTGATGTGCACTACAACCGGTTCCATGTATCCCCAGCTCTTGTCGTTGCTGATCTCAAATACAAAACCGAGCGTACAGGTCGACTCACTTTCCTGGGCCGTTACAGTTCCAAAAAAGGCAATCAAAATCAATAGTATAGTTGTCAATCGTTTCATTGTACTTGGTCATAAATGATTTACAAATCACAAATATACGTTTTTTTTCACTTTTCCCCTAAAGAGATACGGAAGAACAAAACGCTTGATTGCTCTAAAATTAAAACGAGAGATTTCTTTACTTTTCACTTGCTTTACCCAATGCTATACCCAATGCTTTACCCGACAGCAACAGAAGCGGTTTCAGCTGGGTGAAATTATTTTTCACAAACCCATATTTTAGTTATCTTTGTCCAATCCGATCTCACAAAAAACCAGAAAACTATGATCATTGACAACCTGGCAAATGCCGCCAACTATTTTGACCTGCATCCATTGTTTGAAAAGGCTTTTGAGTACATCAACAAGCTCGACTTAGAAGGAGCGCCAACAGGGACTACCGAGATTGAAGGCAATCTGCTGAAGGCATCCATCGTTGAAACACAACTGAAGCCGGAAGCAGAAGCACGTCTGGAGACCCACCGCAAATACATCGACATCCAGATCCCA